>CAURNJ010000004.1:0-240730 GCA_963526345.1 uncultured Porphyromonadaceae bacterium | reverse complement strand
CCCACCCCACCCCCCCACCACACCCCCCCCCCAGCTCCCCCCCCCCCTAACCGGTACCCCCGCCCCCCCCCCCCCCCCCCCCCCCCCCCCCCCACTACTGGTTTAGCCCCCGACCACTACTTCTTCATCCCATTGACCACTACTGGTAGACACTCCCCTCATCGGCGACCATGCAACGGTCTCAAAGAGATACTCCCCTTCTTCTCGGTATGGTCTTCGATAAAGGAGTGGAGTCTTATGCAGAGAATGTCTATCTTTGCGTGCAAATTGTCCGTGGTGTATCCAGACAAGAACTATACCTCGACAGCTTATCAATAGCATACATACCGACCAGAATATATGGGTGCGCCTAAAGCAAAACAGTCTTCGACCCTGCGCTATGCACGGCTTCTCAGCTTCATCAGCATCACCTTCACCCTCTTCATGCTTGGGGCTCTGGGATTTATTTACGTCCTTGAGCAAGGGCTAAGCAAGGAGGTTCGCGAACGTATTTCCTTCTCAGTCGAGCTCTCCGAAGAACAAGGAGTTACGACAGAGACTACCCTTCGCGAGCTACGCGCCCTCCCCTATGTCCGCACCGTCGAGCTCATCACAGCCGACAGTGCAGCCAAGAGCTTGACCAGCATCCTCGGAGAGGACCCAACGAACATCCTCGGCTACAATCCCCTCCTTCCTATGGCTAAGGTCTACCTCAAGAGCGAGTACACCGAGACCGACAGCCTCAAGAAAATCATCGCTACCAACCCTCTTTTGAAGACAGCCGAAGGGCTTGATGCACAAGAAGGACAGTGGGCTTCAGCATCGAGCAACCTACAGACCATCCGACTCATCCTCTGGGTCTTCCTCGGCATCAACCTACTGGTGAGCTTCCTACAGATCAATACCGCCACAGGGCTGGTCATCTATTCACAGCGTATGCGCATCCGCACGCTCTCGCTCATCGGCGCTACGGCGAGCTTCATCGGCCGCCCCTTCATACGCCGAGCCGTCCTCGAGGGCTTTGTCGGAGCACTCGTGGCTCTGGGGCTCTTGGCAGGTCTCCTCTATGGCGCAGAGCAAGCCTTCGGCTATCCCATCCTAAGCCTTTGCCCCAGTCCGCTACTCGTTGCAGTCATCATCGCCATTCCCTGTGTAGGGGTATGCGTCAGCTTCATCTCCTCTTGGCAGGCGACACGCCGCTACATCCACATGGAGGAGGGTAAGATCCACTTAATCTAACTATCGACCTCGCTCCTATCACCCCATACGATATAAGTATATAGTATGCTGTACAGCAAGAAGAATTATCTCCTGATGGCGCTCTCTGCGCTCCTTATCCTCGTGGGCTTCGTCCTGATGTCAGGTGGTCAGAGTGAAGACCCTACTGCCTTCAGTGCCGAGATCTTCAGCGACCGCCGCATCGTCGTCGCCCCCATCGTCTGCCTCATTGGCTTCTGCCTGATGGTCTATGCCATCTTGGTCAAGCCCACGACACGTCCCGTAGAGAAGCAGGAAGAGGAGGCTGACGCATGAGCATCCTCCAAAGCATCATCTTAGCACTGGTCGAGGGACTCACAGAGTTCCTCCCTGTCTCCTCCACAGGGCATATGATCCTCACCGAGGGGATCCTCGGGATGGAGAACTCCGACTACCTCAAGGCCTTCACGGTGATGATCCAGTTTGGCGCGATCCTCTCGGTCGTTGTCTACTACTTCCGTCGCTTCCTGCCCTTCCCCATCTTGGGGCTGAAGCCCGATCCCACGACGAGCCTCGGTGGCTGGCGTCTCTACGGCCTGATGATCGTTGGCTGTATCCCTGCCGCCATCCTCGGAGCCCTCTTCAATGACAAGATCGATTACCTTCTCGGTAAGACCTGGGTCGTACTCACGATGCTCTTCCTCGGGGGGATCTTGATGATCTTCTTCGATCGCATCTTCACGGGCAAGACCGAGCGTAAGGTGACGACACAGAATGCCTTCATCATCGGGCTCTTCCAGTGCCTGGCGATGGTACCTGGTGTCTCACGCTCGATGGCTACGATCTTCGGAGGGATGCAGCAGGGGCTGACACGCCGACAGGCAGCCGAGTACTCATTCTTCCTCGCTGTCCCCACGATGTTTGGTGCTACCCTACTCAAGGCTTACAAGCTCTACAAAGACCCAGCGATGAGTGGCGTCTTCGAGGCGAACTGGCACACGCTACTCATCGGCAATGTGGTCGCCTTCATCGTCGCACTCTTAGCCATCAAGTTCTTCATCGACTTCGTCACCAAGTACGGCTTCCGTGCCTTCGGCTACTACCGCATCATCCTCTCCGTCACTCTGGCCATCGCACTACTCTGCGGTGCCAATATCTCCCTCAAATAAATGGAGAAGCTCGACCTCATAGCTGGGGCCACCATCGCCCTCGACAAGCCGCTGACGTGGAGTTCCTTCAGCCTGGTCAATAAGTTCCGCTGCGAAGCCTGCCGCTACCTCGGTATCAAGAAGCTCAAGGTGGGGCACGCTGGTACGCTTGATCCGCTCGCCACTGGAGTGATGATCCTCTGCACCGGCAAGCACACCAAGCGCATCGACGAGCTACAAGCTGGACGCAAGGAGTACATCGCTGATATCCGCCTGGGACAGACCACGCCCACCTTCGATATGGAGACGGAGCCCGATGCCTTCTTCCCCACCGAGCACATCACTCGCGAAGCCGTCGAGGCAGCCCTCCAAGGCTTCATCGGCACCATCGAGCAAGTGCCACCAGCCTTCTCCGCCGTCAAGGTCGATGGGCGTCGTGCCTACGACTTAGCCCGCAAGGGACGAGACTTCGAGCTCAAGGCCAAGACGCTCGTCATCGATGAAATAGAGCTCCTCGACTACGCCCTTCCACAGATACAGATACGTGTGGTCTGCAGCAAGGGCACCTACATCCGCGCCTTAGCGCGAGACATAGGTACCGCCCTCGGCTCGGGCGGTCACCTCATCGACCTCCGTCGCACGCGCGTCGGTGACTACCATATAGACGACTGCTACCGCGTCGAGGATATCCAAGCCTTCCTCCGCACCTACGTCGCCCTCCCCACAGAAGAAACAGAACCCACCAACCCATAGTCCCTACGACATAGACAATGAAGGATACTAAGCTAAGTCACTTCGAAATCGACATTCCCGAAACACTCATCGCGAAGAAGCCCGCCACCTTCCGTGACGAGTCTCGCCTGATGGTGCTACACCGCTCGACAGGCGAGATTGAGCATCGCCACTTCAAGGATATCTTGGACTACTTCGCCAAGGATGACGTCTTCGTCTTCAATGACACGAAGGTCTTCCCTGCACGTATGTATGGCAACAAGGAGAAGACCGGCGCACAGATCGAAGTCTTCCTCCTGCGCGAACTCAACGCTGCATTCAAGCTCTGGGACGTCGTCGTCGATCCTGCACGCAAGATCCGTATCGGCAATAAGCTCTACTTCGGCAAGAACGATGAGCTCGTAGCCGAAGTCATCGACAACACCACCTCACGTGGCCGTACCCTGCGCTTCCTCTTCGATGGCTCGCAGGAAGAGTTCCGTGAACTCCTACACGCTATGGGCGAGACACCACTCCCCAAGTATATGAACCGTAGCCCCAACAGCGATGATGCCGAGCGCTATCAGTCCCTCTTCGCCAAGAACGAAGGGGCTGTCGTCGGACCTGCTGCCAGCTTTCACTTCAGCCGTGAGCTCCTCCTTCGTATGGAGATCAAGGATATCCGCAAGGCCTTCATCACCGTACACAATGGTCAGGGGAACTACCGTGACATCGACGTCGAAGACCTCACCAAGTACAAGATGGAGAGCGAACAGATGATCATCCCCGAAGAGGCCTGCTCCATCGTCAACTCTGCCAGCGAAGCAGGACGAAATATCTGTGCCGTAGGTACTTCGGTGCTCCGTGCTATGGAGACGGCTTCGGGTACACAGCGTCACCTCAAGGCCTTCGATGGCTGGACGAGCAAGTTCATCTTCCCCCCCTATGACTTCAACGTCCCCAATGCGCTGGTGACTAACTTCCACATGTCGAAGTCCATCCTGCTGATGATGACTGCCGCCTTCGGGGGCTACGAAGAGACGATGCGTGCCTACTCCATCGCCATCAAGGAGAAGTACCGCTTCGGTGCCTATGGCGATGCGATGCTCATCATCGACTAACCCACAGTAGAGCCTGATGCCTCAGCTGTATCTCTCCCTCGGCAGCAACGAGGGGAACCGCGAAGCACTCCTACACCAAGCTATCGATGCCATCGACCGCCTCATCGGGCAGGTCGGTGGCATTGCTACATTCATCGAGACAGAGCCCTGGGGCTTCGATAGTCCCCATCCCTTCCTCAATACGGCGCTCTCCGTCACCACATCGCTCTCTCCTCTGGAGGTGCTCGAGAGTACCCAGTCCATAGAGTGTCAGCTCGGTCGACAGTCCAAGAGTGTGGGCGGATGCTACCACGATCGCCCCATAGATATTGACCTGCTCTTCTACGACCAGCTCATCTTGACGGGCGAGCGTCTGATCCTTCCCCATCCGCTACTTGCTGAGCGACTCTTCGTATTAGAACCTCTCAGAGAGATAGCACCAGAGTTTATTCATCCCATCTTAGGTCGCACCATCGCAGAGCTATATACCGAGCTCCGTAGTCGCCTGAGCTAACTACTTTATCCAAGCTTAACTTATGATCCTAATCTTCGGAGGTACTACCGAGGGACGCATCGTCAGCTCCATCCTCGATGAGTCGGGCAAAGAATACTATTACTCCACCAAGGGCGCCTTCCAAGAAGTAGACTTGGTTCACGGCGAGCGCATCTCGGGGGCTATGACCCATAGCGTGATGCGGAACTTCATCCGTGAGAAGGAGATCCGCCTCGTCATTGATGCCGCCCATCCCTTCGCTGCTGTCCTCCATAAGACCATCGGCGAGGTGACTGCCGAACTCTCCATCCCTGTCATCCGCTATGAGCGTAAGTACAGCGAACGTACGGGGCAAGTCATCGAGTGCGCAAGCTACGAAGAGATGATCCAGAAGCTCGAAGCCCAGCCTTGTCGCCGTCTGCTTGCCCTCACGGGGGTGAATACCATCGCTGCGCTCAAGCCCTTCTGGAGCAAGCACGAGAGCTACTTCCGTATCCTCGATCGTGAAGATTCGAAGGAGAAGGCTGAGGCGGCAGGCTTCCCCTTCAGCCATATTCTTTACTTCCGCCCTGGCGAAGATCAAGCCATCTTCGACCAAGTGCGCCCCGATGCCGTCATAACGAAGGAGAGTGGAGAGAGTGGTTTCTTCGAGGAGAAGATAGCCCCAGCACTCGAAGCTGGTATCCCGGTCTATATGATCACTCGCCCGGCACTCCCTGCCCACTACGAATATGTCTACGGTCCCGTAGGCTTGCGTAAAGCTGTCGAGCGACTCTGTCCCGATTTCTTTCCCCTAAAGACGGGCTTCACCACGGGAAGCACCGCCACCGCCGCTACCGCAGCAGCACTCCATGCCCTACTCCACGAGGGAGAGGTGCTGGCCGAGGCTACCATTGTTCTCCCTTCGGGCGAGGAGGTACGCCTCCCAGTGGAGCAAGTCGTCAAAACTGATCGAGGCTACCAAGCCACCGCACGTAAGTATTCAGGCGATGACCCCGATGTCACACATCTGGCAGAGATTTGCTCCGAAGTCTCCTTCACCACAGAGCACGAAGGCATCCGCTTCCTTCAGGGTGAGGGCGTAGGCATCGTCACCCTCCCTGGGCTTGGGCTGGAGATAGGCGGACCAGCGATCAACAAGACTCCACGCGCGATGATGGAGACGATCGTTCGCCGCCACTACCCTGAGGGCGGTGTCGACATCACCATCAGTATCCCCACGGGAAGAGAGCTGGCCAGCAAGACCTTCAACCCTCGCCTCGGCATCATCGATGGGATCTCCGTCGTCGGTACTTCGGGTGTCGTCAAGCCCTTCTCCCTCGAGGCCTTCGTCGCCTCCATCGTCCGCCAAGCCGATGTAGCGGTGGCTCTGGGTGCAGACACCATCGTCATCAATTCGGGAGCTAAGAGCGAGAAGTACCTCAAGAATGCCTTCCCCGAACTCCCCTTCCAGTCCTTTGTCCAGTACGGCAACTTCATCGGCGAAACGCTCGATAAGCTCGCCCAGCTTGCCATCCCCAAGATTTACATGGGGATTATGCTCGGCAAGGCGGTGAAGCTCGCTGAGGGCAACCTCGACACACATAGCCGCAAGGTCGTGATGAATAAGGACTTTATGCACCGCATCGCACGAGAGTCGGGCTGTAGTGAAGCCACCCACACCCTCATCGATAGCCTTACCTTAGCGCGTGAGCTGTGGACGGGGCTCACTCCCGACGACCTTGAGCACTTTATGCTCCGCATCCTCGATGCCTGCTACGAGGCTGCGGCAAAGCTCGTCCCCGAGAGTAAACTCTCCATCCTCCTCATCGATGACGATGGCAACATACGCTACACTTATCCCCACGACTTCTTAGCCCAACGCTAAGCCTACGCCCCCCTTATGGAACTACGTCTCAAGCGTGCCTACGAACCAGCCGAAGCAAGTGATGGCTATCGCGTACTGGTCGATCGCCTTTGGCCAAGAGGACTCAGTAAGGAGCGTGTCCACATAGATGAATGGGCGAAGGAGTTAGCTCCCTCGACTGAACTTCGTCAGTGGTTCGGACACGCACCGAGTCGCTGGGAAGAGTTTGCTCGTGACTACCGCGCTGAATTAGAGGCTTCGACAGCAGGGAGAGAGTTCGTCACTCGCCTCCAGGATGAGGAGCGCATCACCCTCGTCTACGCAGCTCACGATGAGGCGCACTGTCATCCCCTCATCTTACGCGACTACCTTGAGCACCTGATCTCCCCACCGTAATTTCACCTATGCTTTACCCCATCCTCATCTTTACCCTTCCACTACTGGCAGGCTTTCTGCTGGATCGTTCGCTGGGTGATCCGATGCTCTTCGGGCATCCCATCGTCCTCTTCGGCAGGCTTATACATTTCGGTGAGAAGCGACTTAATAAAGGAGAGGCGAGACGTCTGAAGGGCATCCTGTACAATGGTGCCTTAGTGCTCCTTACCTTCCTCCTCCCCTTCCTCAGCTTAGCTGTCCTCATCATCGGGGCTGGTAGTAGCTACATCATCGGAACGCATACCGTAGGTGATGGGCTACTCCTCACCTATGGCTTTCTCTCAGCCATCATCATCTTCTATATGCTCTCGGGCAAGACCTTAGTCACAGAGGTGAAAGCCGTCTTCTCTGCGCTCAACGTCTCCTTAGAGGCAGGGCGCAAGCAAGTGGGGCGCATCGTCGGACGTGATACGGGTGCGCTCTCTGCCCACGAGGTGCGTACCGCAGCACTGGAGACGCTGGCAGAGAACCTCAGTGATGGAGTCGTAGCACCTATGCTCTCTTGGTCAATCTTTGATCTATCGGGCATACTCACCTACAAGATGATCAATACGCAGGACTCAATGGTTGGCTATCTCAATGAGCGGTATCGTGCTTATGGGTACTTCTCCGCCAAGCTCGATGACTTAGTCAACCTCATCCCCTCACGCATCACGGCAATACTGATGCTCCTCTCGGCAGGGCGGCTTGACCTACTTCCGAAGACCTTCTGCCACGGCAAGCGTCACCTTAGTCCTAACTCAGGTTATCCCGAAGCAGCGATGGCGCTCCTCCTTGGTTGCCGCTTTGGCGGGCCGCACGACTACTTTGGCGAAGTCATCGACAAGCCTTATATCGGCGAGGTCGATCGTGAGCTCAGTGATGCCGACCTAAAGAAAGCTATACGCATTACCCAGCATACAGAGTGGCTGGCACTCGGGCTATCGCTTCTGCTGCGCCTACTGCTCATCGCCTTCCTGCTCATCCTTCTCATCCATCCGTAATGGCCTCTAAGCAACATCCCTTCGCCGCTCACCTCAGCCTCCTCGGCGCTGCCGTATGCTGGGGGCTGATGGCTCCCTTAGGCAAAGATGCCTTACTGCACGGCATCAGTGGAATTACCCTTGTCTCCTGCCGTGTCTTAGGTGGTGCCATCCTCTTCTGGCTCGCCTCACTCTTCGCACCACGGGAGCAAGTGGAGAAGCGAGATAAGCTCCTCTTCATCGGGGCTGCTGTCTTCGGACTCGTATGCAATCAGTGCTGCTTCACCATCGGACTCAGCCTGACCAGCCCAGTGAATGCGGGTATCGTGACCACGACAATGCCCATCTTCGCCCTCATCCTCTCGGCACTAATTCTCAAAGAACCCATCACACGCAAGAAAGCTCTGGGGGTAGCCCTCGGATGCTGTGGCGCACTTCTACTCATCTGGACGAGCGCCCAGGGAGCAGGCACGACACGTGCACTCGGAGACATCCGTGGAGACCTGCTCTGTGTCGGGGGGCAAGTCTCCTACGCCCTCTACCTGACCATCTTCGGGAAATTAGCGAAGAAGTACTCGGTCTTCACAGTGAATAAGTGGATGTTCCTCTGGGCAACGCTCCTTCTTCTCCCCTTCACCGCCAGCGAAGCCCTACAAACGGATATTGCTTCCCTCGAAACGCGCACCCTCTTAGAAGTCGGCTATGTGGTCTTCTTTGGCACCTTCGTCAGCTACCTGCTGATGATCAATGGGCAGCGCACCCTCCGCCCTACCGTGGTAAGTATGTACAACTATATGCAGCCCCTGGTCGCAGTCGTGGTAAGCATCACCTTAGGTCTGGCGGTCTTCACCCTCACGCACGCTCTGGCTGTCGCCCTCATCTTCAGTGGCGTATGGCTGGTAGCTATAGCTCGCTCAGGGCGGAGAAGCTAACTCCCTCAAAGAAACAAGCCGAGCACGCCTCACCCCTCGGGTGTAGAGCACAAAAAGTCAGCCCCCACATCCTCTTGAGAGGATGTGGGGGCTGACTCTTTATTAAAGGAGGAGAGGGCTTACTTGCGGCGCTTAGCAGGAGCCTTCTTTGCCGTAGCCTTCTGGGCAGGCTGCGCAGCCTGTGCTTCGACTGCAGGAGCAGCCTTCGTGACGGTCAGGTCAAGATTCTGGAGCAGGTCGGTAATCTCAGGCAGGGTAGCACCATCTACGTTGAGCGTACCAGCATCAAGCGCATCACGCTTATCCGTCATCTTGAGCTGGTAGTAGATGCTACCGAGCATCCCCTTGATGTTGTCAGGGCGAGTCTTGTAAGCGATCTCGAGGACAGGGATCGAAGCACGGAGGAGGTCATCAGCCGTCTTAGCCATGGCCTGCGTGACGTTCGTATTTTCATAGATCTTAGCTGCAGCGTTGTAGAGGCCAGCACCAAGATAGATGAAAGCATTGACATTCTTAGCATCCGCCTTAGCAGCCTTGTAGTACCACTGCAGAGCTTCCTTGAGATTCTTATCTTCTATGATTGAGCCCTTAACGAGGAGTGCCGTGGCATCGTTAGGATTAGCAGCAATACGATCATCGAGGAGCTTGTTTGCCTCAGCTTCCTTACCAGCCTTCTGATAAGTAGTCACGAGGTTCACGAGGAAGTAAGGCTCTTCAGGCGAAGCCTTGACAGCTTCGACGAGCACTGGGATAGCCCCGACAGAGTCTTTCTTTGCGAAGTAAGCTGAGACAGCCCACTGATGGACATCCTTAGTGTTAAGGGCGAAGGAGCCAAAGCGATTGAAGAGCGAGATGACGCGGTCGTAGTCCTTCAGCGAGCTGGCAGCTCCGATGGCATAGTAAGCTGCGTTCATCGCATTGGAGTCAATCGCAGCGACATCCTTGTCGTCAGCGAAGAGAGGAGCCTTCTTCACATCGAGGAACTTCTCCAGAGCATTGACCCCTTCGGCGTACTTATTGCTCTGCAGGAACCACGCCCCCCCATTGAAGAGCTGGAGGTAGTCATTGTGTAGCACTTCTCGAAGCTTCTTCGTGTACTTGAGGTTGACCTTTCCCTTCTCATTGGGCTGGCTTTCGATCTCGTAGACCTTGAGCCAAGAGGGAACAGAGGCCGTAAGTGCGGTGTACATCTCCGTACGATCGGCGTTCTGGTCAATCGCAGCCTTCTTGAAGCCTTCGGTGTAGGCCTTGTTTTCGATCAGACCAGCTACATACCACGTGTAAGGGTCATTCTTCGTTTCATCGTTGGCGAGTGCTTCAGTGATGAGACGACGAGCTTCGGCGAAGTCAGGCTTGTCAGAGTTAGCGATCTTCTCAGCGGACTTGACGTTAGCGACCTGGGCGAAAGCTCCAGCGGAGGTCATGAGACCTACGGCGAGGGCACAAACTAATTTCTTCATCTTCGTTTAGGTTGTTAGTGTGTCTTGTTATTGATTTTCTTCGGAGAGGGCTCTATCGATCAGCTCTTGGGGGAGCTCATCTTTAGGGCTCTCTTCTCCTGAGATAGGAGTAGCGATTTCATTCGTGGGAAGGCCTTCAGCATCGAAGGCGACTTCTTCGTCAGAGTCCTCTTCGGTGAGTACCTGACAGACGGAAGCAATCTCATCGCCACGCTTCTTCAGATCGATGATACGCACGCCCTGCGTAGCACGCCCCTGGACAGAGATGTCACGAGCATGGACGCGGATGGTGATACCACTCTTATTGATGATCATCAGGTCGTGCTCATCGGTGACAGGACGGATAGCTACGAGCTCGCCGGTCTTATCGGTGATGTTGAGGGTCTTGACCCCCTTCGTACCACGATTGGTGATGCGGTAGTCTTCTACAAGAGAACGCTTACCATAGCCCTTTTCGCTTATTACCAAGATGGTTTCTTCGGTATCCTGAGGGACAGTAATCATACCGATGACCTCATCACGACCATCAGCATCGAGCGTCATACCACGGACACCCGTGGCATTACGGCCCATTGCACGGACGGTAGATTCATTGAAGCGGACAGCGCGACCATTGCGGTTGGCGATGAGGACTTCGCTGTTGCCATCGGTCAGACCGACACCGACCAGCTGGTCATCATCGACGAGGTTGATAGCGATGACCCCATTGGCACGAGGACGAGAATACGCCTCGAGTAGGGTCTTCTTGATCGTACCACGCTTGGTACAGAAGATAAGGTAATGGGAGTTCACGAACTCTTCATCGCGCGTCAAGTTCTTCACACGGATGAAGGCATTGACACGGTCTCCAGCTTCGATGTTCAGCAAGTTCTGCAGGGCACGCCCCTTGGCATTCTTTGCACCTTCGGGGATCTCGTAGACCTTGAGCCAATAGCAGCGCCCCATCTGGGTGAAGAGAAGCATCGTCTCATGCATCGAAGCCGAGTAGATGTACTCGATGAAGTCTTCATCGCGCGTATCACTCCCCTTGGCTCCGACACCGCCACGTGCCTGTGAGCGGAATTCAGTGAGCGGAGTACGCTTGATATACCCGTGGTGAGAGATTGTGATGACCATATCGTCATCGGCGTAGAAGTCTTCGGGATTAAATTCCTCAGCGGAGTAGACAATTTCGCTACGACGCTCGTCACCGTACTTCTCCTTGATCTCAAGGAGCTCCTCACGGATGAGCTGAGCACGCAGCTCCTTGTCTGCAAGGAGTGCCTTGAGGTGCTCAATTTCCTTCATCAGAGCAGCATACTCTTCCTTCAGCTTCTCACGCTCCAGACCAGTGAGCGCACGCAGACGCATATCTACGATAGCACGTGCCTGGATAAGCGAGAGAGCGAAGCGCTCCATCAGCTTCTCAATAGCTTCCTGAGGCTCGCTGGCAGCACGGATAATGCGGATCACCTCATCGATATTGTCGACAGCGATGATCAAGCCTTCGAGGATGTGTACACGCTCCTCAGCCTTGCGCAGCTCATACTGCGTACGGCGATAGACCACATCGTGGCGGTGCTCAATGAAGAGCTCAATAAGATCACGAAGGTTCAGTAGCTGCGGACGTCCCTTGACCAGTGCAATATTATTGATGCTGAAGGAGCTTTGCAGTGCCGTCATCTTGTAGAGCTTGTTCAGCACGACACCAGAGTTCGCATCACGCTTGATGTCGATGACGATACGGATACCCTTACGGTTCGATTCGTCTGCGATGCCAGAGATTCCATCGATCTTCTTGTCGTTGATCAGGTCGGCGATACCCTTGACAAGCTCACTCTTATTGACCTGATAAGGAATCTCAGTGACAATAATGCGCTCGTGATTATTGTGCGTCTCAATTTCGCAACGACTACGAATGACGACACGACCACGCCCCGTCTCGAAGGCTTCACGCACCCCAGCGTAACCGTAGATGATACCGCCCGTCGGGAAGTCTGGAGCTTTGATATAGTTGATCAGCCCCGAGGCATCGATATCCCCCTTATGGTCGATGTATGCCACGCAGGCATCAATTGACTCAGAGAGGTTGTGCGGAGCCATATTCGTAGCCATCCCGACAGCAATACCCGCAGATCCGTTGACCAAGAGGTTCGGGAAGCGAGCTGGAAGGACCGTAGGCTCGACGGTGGAGTCATCGAAATTATTCTGGAAGTCTACCGTATCCTTATCGATATCACGGAGCATCTCACTGGCCAAGCGATTCAGGCGAGACTCCGTATAACGCATCGCAGCGGGAGAGTCACCATCGATCGACCCAAAGTTCCCCTGCCCCTGGACGAGCGGATAGCGGAGGTTCCAAGGCTGGGCAAGACGTACCAGCGTCCCATAGATGGAGGAGTCCCCGTGGGGGTGATAGTACTTCATCACCTGCCCGACAGCGCTGGCGCACTTACGGGTGGGCTTATCATAGGTATTTCCATCCTCGTTCATCGCGTAGAGCACACGGCGGTGGACGGGCTTGAAGCCATCACGCACATCAGGGAGAGCACGAGAGACAATGACCGACATAGAATAGTCTATGTAGGCAGTCTTCATCTCATCCTCGATGTTGATGTCTATAATTCTGTCTTCTCGATCCAGCATTCTTATTTGAAAAGTAAGTTTAGCCTTGATAGCGACGAGCTGAAAAGCCCTCTACTACCAAGGCTCTAAGATACTACATTTTGCCCAAACAACCTACCAAGATATAAGGTATCGACACACGGACACAACGTAGAGACTATTACATCACAAGGGCTACGCCACACAGTTCACACTGTGGACATAGCCCTTGAGGAAGACACTCGCTCCAAAAACGAAGAAGCGAGATTATACGGGATGATTACTTACTTCTTCGCCAGGTCGTACTGAGCAGCAAGCTCACCCGTGGGGAGCAGCTTCGTCTGCTGGTCAAGCAGCGTGATCTTACCTTCAGCTACCTTGTAGTAGGTTTCGAGGTTCGACGAAGGCGTGATGAGCGTCAGGAGACCATCAGCATCGAGCTTGTAGGTACCATTCTCATCAACGGGCTCAACACCAGCCTTGGTGAACTCTTCATGCTTGCTGTACGTGCCGTCAGCGTTGAGGACGATGGTCGTCTTCACTGAGCCGTCTGCACCTGGGATCGTACCTTCGTAAGTACCCAGCACAGCTTCGTTAGCTACCATAGCGGTAGAGTCTACAGCTACTACAGAGTCCTGAGGGAGGCTATCATTCTGTGAAGCCTCCGTGTTACCTTGGCAAGAGGCCAGAGCCATTGCCAACACTGCAAATGAAACAAATACTTTCTTCATAATCGTATGTGTGTTGATTGGGACGAACCCCAGCCAGTGGCATACTGACTTAAGAGGAGCTCGAACTCGCTACAAACGTACAAAAAATTGCAATGCAATGTAGCAACGTAGCAAATCAGTCCTCAGAAAGGGCATCTACCTCCGCAAGCCACGCCGTCGAAGAGACATCACTGGGCATACGCCAATAGCCACGTGGTGAGAGACTAACAGCCGTCACCTTCGGTCCATCAGGCATGCAATTACGCTTGTATTGCTGGGCAAAGAAACGGCGATAGAACACTCGAAGCCAGTGCTTGATGACGCCTGGTGTGTACTTCTCTCCAAAGGCGAGCTTAGCCAAATAGAATATCTTCTGAGGGGGATAGCCATAGCCCAAGAAGTGGTAAAGGAAGAAGTCATGCAGCTCATAAGGTCCGACTAAGTCCTCCGTCTTCTGATCGATCACCCCAGCTGCATCCGTTGGTTTAAGCTCGGGAGAAATAGGAGTAGCAACGATGGATCGCAGGACTTCAGAGAGTTCAGCTCCGAACTTCTCAATCTCTGCCAGGCGAGAGACGATGATCTGAATCGCCGTCTTAGGAATACCCGCATTCACAGAATACATCGACATATGGTCGCCGTTGAATGTACACCATCCCAAGGCTAACTCCGACAAGTCCCCCGTACCGATGACAGGAGCATTATACTTATTCGCCAAATCCATCAGGATCTGGGTTCGCTCACGTGCTTGCGTATTCTCGTAGACGACATCTTGAACAGCAGGATTGTGACCGATAGCCGCGAAGTGCTGCATACAAGCGTCCTTTATATCTATGGTTAGTGCAGTTACACCGAGTAGCTGCATCAGCAGTAGCGCATTGTTTTTCGTGTGATCACTCGTACCAAGCCCAGGCATCGTCACTGCAATAATCCCTTCGCGTGGAAGACCCAAGACATCGAAGGCCGCCACCGTCACTAAGAGGGCAAGCGTTGAGTCCAGCCCCCCCGATATACCGAGGACAGCGTGGCGAGCTCCCACAAAGCGAAGACGCTGCGAGAGCCCACACACCTGAATGTCAAACATTTCTTCGGCACGCTCATTGCGCTTACGGCTTTCAGGCAAGAAGGGGTTTTGCTCAATTTGTCGGTTCACATCAAGCGACTCTTCATGGGTACGCAGACGGAAAGGAATTTCTGTCAGCAGTCCACGCTCGGTATGATCAACGACCGAATCATTGAAACTATTGGTGATCATACGATCGTTGTCAATGCGCATCACATCGATATCGCTTATGATCAGGCGTTCTTCGTAGGTGAAGCGAGCAGTCTCCACAAGGAGCTTCCCCACCTCAGCGATAAAGGCTTTCCCTGTAAAGACAGTGTCGGTAGAGCTTTCTCCATACCCCGCTGAGGCATAGACATAGCCACAAAGGTTCTGCGAGGAAAGCCCGCTGATCAGGTTGCGCAAGTAGGTGTTCTTACCTGCCAGCTCATTACTTGCCGAGAGATTGAAGATGATCTGCGCGCCATAGAGCGAGAGGCGAGTCCCAGGTGTGTAGGGCGTCCACATATCTTCGCAGATCTCGATCCCGATGGACAACTTCCCCGAGCAGAAGAGTAGGTTATGGCCAATAGGTACACGGAAACGACCTATCTGGACGTGTGCCAGCTTGAGGTCACGCGCAGCAGCGAACCAGCGAGCCTCTTGGAACTCGCGGTAGTTCGGTAAATAGGTCTTCGGAATAGCCCCGAGTATCTCCCCTCCCTGCAGGACGACAGCAGCATTGAAGAGGTGGGACTGCACCCGTATGGGCATCCCTACGATAATTAGCACCGAGGTGTGCGCCGTGCGCTCAGCCAGACGAAGGAGCGCAGCTTCGGCTGCATCATTGAGGAAGGGACGAAGGAAAAGGTCTCCACACGTATAGCCCGTGATGGAGAGCTCGGGGAAGGTAATGATCTCTACCCCTTTGGCATCCGCTTCTAAGACTTGAGCTTCGATGCGCTCGACATTATACTCACAGTCTGCGACCCGCACGAAGGGGACGGCAGCTGCTACCTTGACAAATCCATACTTCATATCACATTCATTATATAAAGACGATATGCGTGCAGCCCCAGCGAGTTGCACGCATCTATCGTCTATAGGATCTCCGTCTCAGACGGAGGAGGGGGGTACATACTATTGTCCGAGGGCGGCCACGCCGTGCTGCACCATAGCGATGACCTCAATCAGATTCTTTGCGATGAACTTCACCGAGATAGCCAGAAGGACTACACCGAAGAACTTACGAAGTATATACACGCCATTCTTGCCAAGGATACGGTCTAAGATCGACACATAGCGAAGGACTAAGTAGACGAGTACCATATTCAAGAAGATGCTCAGTGCAAGATTGATCATCGCCATCCCTGCCGAGCGTAGGGTCAAGAGCGTCGTGAAGGAGGCCGCCCCAGCAAAGAGTGGGAAGACCAAGGGCACGAAGGTGGTATTGTCCCCTGAGTCATCTTCGGACTTAAAGATCTCAATCCCGAAGATCATTTCCACGGCCATCACAAAGAGGACAATCCCCCCAGCAACACCGAAGGTCGATATATCGGCTCCGAATGAACCTAAAAGCGGCTCACCCACCAGCAAGAAAGCCAGCAGGATAATCCCCGAATAGACCCCCACTTGCATTGATTGATAGGTCTTACCCTTGGACTTAAGCGATAGGATAATCGGGATAGCTCCAATAATATCGATCGTGACAAAGAGGGTAAAGAACGATTTGTAGAGCTGATTGAGACTGAAGAGTGAGAACTCTCGACCTATGGTAGAAGCGATCTGACCGAGGTCAATTCCGAGAAGTGGTGTGGGCATCATTGCGTGAATGAATTGAGTGCGTAGTGTAGTATTTAAGTAGCGAGGGGTATCCTTCTCTTACGAGAGAAGGATACCCCCTCACACTGGTGAGCGGTAGGCGAGGCTCGAACTCGTGACCCTCAGCTTGGGAAGCTGATGCTCTACCAACTGAGCTACTACCGCAGGGTTAAGACCCCTCAAGGGGTTTTCTTGTCGCAAAGATAGAAAGAACTTTTGATACTGCAAGAGTACTCATTGACTCAGTTCCCAGACACGAGAGCATTGCTCAAGGGAACCATCACGGAGGGCAAGACCGCATGGCGTCCTCATAGCCTACATGACACCGAGCTATACTCCTCGGTATCTCGACCTATAGTGCTTCGCCGTCAGAGCAGTACTGCTGCACCCCTCGTAGCAGTAGTGGTCAGCGCAACGAGCTATACTGCTCCCTGCGCTGACCACTATACATCGAGAGCACCACCTACAAGCAAGTCACCTCCCCTACCCCAAAAAACTACCCCCGAAGCCACTGACTGCAAAGCAACCAGCCGGCCTCGAGGGTAGACCACTTGAACGAGCAAAGTAAATGCTACTTGCGATGCTGCGAAGTTACCTTCACGACCGAATAGTAATCCGAGTTGGAGCCATGGAAGGGGAACGTGAAGGAAAGCGTACCCTTCTTTAAGTCAATCTTCCCTTCAGGCTTCACATAATGCCCTACGGAAGCCCCAATATCCGAGCTGCGATCCTCGTCAATACCTGTATTAGAGAGAACTTTATACAGCTCCATATTTTCGCCTGCCATCTCAACCTTCTCCTTGAAGGTGGGATCAGCATCAATCTTTGCCATCACACGCTTCCATACAGAAGACTCATAGGTGAACGGTACCACAATGGGGCTATCCGACTCTTCTTCACGGAGCGGATAGGTAGCTGGCATCCCCGTGACACGCTTACCCGTGAAGGCAAGCGTACCGCTTGAGGCATCCACACGGATATTATCCAGCACGACATTGAAAGTCTCGGCCGAAGACTGAGTCCAGTTGATCGCCTTCATCACTTCCAGGCTGGAAGTACCTTCGGCATAGAAGTACACGAGATTGTTTATCGTATATCCATCCCAGATCCTCTTGTAGATATCATTCAGACCAAAGGCATTATAGGCGAACTTCAGTACGGGTTGGTCGGCCGTAGCTCGATCACTCAGCGTGACGAGCATCGTAGCTTTATCAATCCCCCAAGTCTGGTGTGCACGAATCCCTTCTCCATACTCATATTCGGAGAAGCCAGCCCAGTCGACGCTACCCTCTACCGTATGGTATCCGAGGATCGTGGAGAGGTCAATACCCTTGGCACGATAGCCATCGATAAGAGCCTGTTGCGCCGCCGTAGGTGTCCACACGGGGAAGGGCGAGAGCGTGATAGTCAGAGTATTATCGACTGTAAGTCCAGAGCTGATCGGGGTAAGAGAGACCTGCGCTTGCTGCTGGGTCTTCACTTCTTTCCCCGAAGAAGTCAGCTCAAAAGTCCCTTCAAGTTGCCCCGCTGGGATCGTGAGGGTCTCCGTCGAGAGAGCAAGAGCCGAAGCACCTTCTCCGGTCAGTCGCACCTGCAGCTGCACCGCATCTGAGCGGCGAGAAGTCAGGCGAACAGTCACTTTAAGAGGAGCAGTAGAAGTCGCATCAATGAGCTTCGTGCGAGATCCATCAGAGAAGCTCAGCTGCACTTTGTTCGTGCCTCGGAACTTATTATCTGGATTATCCTGCCGACAAGCAGATAGAAGCGAGAGGAAAAGCACGGCGAAAAGCCCCATGGCTCCTATACGCCGACAGCGATGATAGAGAGAATTGGTCATCATGAACGTGAGTAATGTGAAACATAATGGTCAGTGGAGTAGCTCCGGCCAACCAGGATTTTGGGCACCGATGCTCCGATTGACACGCTCGGTAGCAGGTATGGGTAAGGTACGGCGATAGCTCTCTGCTGGTAGCGTGAGGGCGACACGCTCCTCATTGGGGGTATAGTGTACAATAGGTAGTCCCAGACGCTTAAGGTCAAAGAAGCGAAGACCTTCGCCAGCGAACTCCCTCGCCTTCTCCTCAATGATCGCATCTGCTAAGGTGGCCTCAGTCAGCGTAGCAGGCAATTCATCTGCCCCGACCAAGCGCAGATAGCTATTGATCAGATCTCGAGCAGCCTTATCCTGCCCCATACGAGCCAATGCCTCGGCACGCAAGAAAAGTGGCTCTGTCGTGCGTACCACACAGGTAAACGCAGGCAAGCCACCCGAGAAGATCAGGGCAGGATACTTCCCGACGACCTGTAGCGGAAGCATCGTCGTAGCATCCACTTGCAGGGTGCTATCAAGGGCATAGCTCCGATGACGCTGGTCAGTCTCTGCGAAGTGACGACTTCGAGGCAGCTGGTAGGTGGCATAGCCCAAGCCTCGCACTGGAGCATAGATCGCATTGTAGTAGCTCTCCGTCACCGCAGTGGCAAAGAGAGCTACTGACGGTGCTCCCTGAGTCCATGCCTGAGGAGTCGCTGGGATCATCGCTGGCGAAAGAGGCTGCCTAACAAGCGAACGAGTGATAGCTTCGACCTTAGCCCACTCTCCGGTATAAAGATAGAGGCGAGCTAAGAGCGTCCGTACTGTAGCAGCATTGATGAAGCCTGAGGCAGCACCATAGTGAGGACGAGTCTTCACCTCCAGAGCCGTCAGAGCCTCTTGGAGTAGTCGTTCTATAGCCTTGACGGTCTCGCTCTTCGAACTACGAGGGAGCTCCTCACGCTCGACACGATCCTTGAGGACGATACCAGCTGGATGCGCCGTATCTGTATATGGAGTAGCAAAGAGCTGCAGTAGCTGCAGGTAAGAAAGTGCCTTCAGAGCCTTAGCTTCTCCAGCGAGATAGTCCAGCTGGAGCTGGTCTACCTCAGAGAGGTGCGAGCGAAGATCAGGGAGACGAACGAGCACCGCATTGACATCCTTCACCGTCTCATAGTAGCTTCCCCAAAGGTCTTTCGCTAAGCTTTGTAGCGCATAGTCAGTATAGGCATAGAGCTGTGCAAGCTGAGGATTTTGACTGGCACGATAGGTAGGCACGAGTTCGTCCGAGAGGAGACTCAGCTCCAGCTCCATCTTGGGATAGGAGGTATATGCCGAGGCGAGGGCTTCGTAGGCCGTCTGCACCGAAGAGATGGCCTTCGGATCGGTCAGCTCATTCTCTACGGGGATATCCAGCGAGCAGGCAGAGAGACCGAGCACTGAGACCAGGGCAATGAAAAGCAAGCGCACCACAGAGCGATGTAGCAGAGGGGACATCAGAAGTTGAGATTGAGGTGAAGCGTCAGGACTGGTTGCACCCCGAGGTCATACGTCCCAGACTCAGGGCTTCCACCTTTGTAGGGGGTGAGGGTGAAGAGATTGGAGCCCTGTAGGGCGATCGTAGCGTACTTGACCACATTACCCATCTGCTGCAAGAGGGATGAGGGGAGGCGATAGCGCAGGCTCAGCATCGAGAGACGCAGGTAGTCACTGCGTGAGATCATCCGTGTATTGGGATAGTGGGCAAGGTTATTGAAGGTCTGCGTACCAGCTCGAGGATTGGGATACAAGCGGTTCTCATCCCCGAGAGCAAACCACGTACGTGATACTTGTCCAGCGATGGCATTACGGTGTATATCTGAGACCCCACGCACATAGGTCATTGAATAAGGCTTGAAGCCCCCAAAGACATAGTACAGCTGAGCATCCAGCTCCAGAGCTTTGTACTCGAAGGTCAGAGAGAAAGAGCCTGTATAGGGCGGAGTGCGAAAGCCTATACCCACAAGATCTTCGCGCACGATCGTCTTGCCAAAGCTCTGCTCTCCCCCCTGTCGGTCACGGAATATCAGTTCGCCCGAGAGAGGGTTTACCCCCAAAGCATCCAGCCCATAGACATAGTCATAGGAGCGACCGACCTCATAATCAGGATAAACATTATCCCCCGAATAGATGGCACTCTTACCATAGAGATCGAGTACCTTACTGCAGTTGTATGCCAGCGATCCTCGGAGCGAAAGTCGCCAATCATCCGTATAGAGCAGGCGTGTAGCAGCAGACAGCTCCACACCTTCATTGCGCAGGCTACCCACATTGTCCAGCATCGAGGTGAATCCATTGCTCTGCGGAATATCCGTCATGATGAGAGCATCCTGCGTATCACGCCGATAGAGATTGATATCAAGCGTATACGCATGAGCCAACTGGAGGGAGAGTCCCAAGTCGATGCTCTCAAGTTGCTCGGGCTTGAGACGGTCATTGTACAAGGAAGAGAGGCGAATGAGTCGGTATTGGTCTGCATAAAAAGAGCCCTGCTGATAGGAGAAGATGGGGACAGCTGATGCCGAGGTAATTCCCCCTAAGCTCGCTATGAGTCCCCATGAGGCCTTCACACCAAGGGCTGTGAGCACACGACCAGAGCGCAGGAAGGGAAGAAGCTCCGTCAGATGCACTCCTCCGCCCAGAGCCCAAGCCGTATTCCAGCGTTTACCACGTGGCAGAAGGCTTGACGCATCCGCCTTATAAGCCGCGAAGAGATCGAGCATCTTGTCGTACGTATATCCCAGAGCAGTTCCCCACCCCAGCTGAGCAGAGGTAGCATTTGACCCAGTGAAGTCGGGACGCAGATCCGCTGCCGTAAGCCCCTTATTCACCCCAGCTAAATACTCTTGCAGACCAATACCATGCCCTGTCACCGAAAGCAAACGCCCTTGGTTGTAGTAATAGTCACTATTTACTGAGAGGCTGAAGTCATGCTTGTCGGCGAAGAGTCGCTGGTAGGTCGCACGTAGGTTGGCCGAATAGTTGAAGTCGGTATTCTTGCCTACCGATATCACTCCTCGCTCGATGGGACGACGACGAGTCACCTCGCTATACGCTGTAGCAGGAGTGACCTGCTCGCTCTCACTGAGCACATAGTCGAGACCTAAGACAGCATCCAGCTGTAGACCCTCCCATGGGCGGAGGTTCGCACTGAGGTTTGCCCCCAGACGAGCTTCCTTCGTCCAGCGACGAAACTGCCCCGTAAGGTCGCTGTAGGTACGTCCTGGGTGGGAGAAAAGTCGGGGGGAGTTCTTGGACTCGTAGGGATTGAGGTCATAGACAAGCTGCTCGGGGCTGTAGTCACTGCTATTGGGGCTATTGGTCTTGGCATAGCCTCCCGAGAGACCGAGGGAGACAAAGCCCAAGCGGCTCTGCCAGTCCAAGCTATTAGTGAGGGTAAAGCGCTTGGTGTCATTGCCTTCGAGCTGTCCACCTTGGCGTGAGAAGTTGCCCGAGACATAGTAGGTCACATCTTGACTTCCCCCACGGATGCTGAGATTGTGGCTCTGGTAGGTATTAGGACGAATGAGGTCATGCCACCAATCGGTATGCACCTGACGCAGAGAGTCCAGCTGTCTACGCCCATAGGCCAGGTATTCCTCACGCGTCCACGTAGGAGCAATACCGAGGGTAGCTTGGTAGCTCTGACGCAGGTCATTCATCGTCGCCGAGGAGATGAAGTCGGGAGAAAAGAGGTAGCCTGGTGCGGTAGTGACCTTCATCAGGCGCTCCAGCTCGAGCTTCTCCTCTGTATCCATCATGGTCGTGGTCTGCCTACCTCTCAGGGTTATACCTGCCTGCGTACTAAGACTAATCGTCATCGGACCTGAAACCCCTCGGCGTAGTGAGATCTCCAGTACCCCATTGGCTGCCTTTACTCCATAGAGGGCCGTAGCTACGGCATCCTTGAGCACCTTGATCTCACGTATATCGAGGGGATTGAGTGTCATGAAGGCCTGCGCTGATATGACCTTTCCATCGAGTACATAGAGTGGCTCATTGGCAGCATCTCCTTTGGTGAAGGAGTTATTACCACGGATACGAATCTCGGGCTTCACCCCCAGCTCCCCACGATTGACGACAGTAAGCCCCGGGACAGCCCCTTGTAGGGCTAGCGAGAGGTCAATCATCGGCTTCTGCGCTAAGAGCTTCATATCGACCTGCGCCACGACCCCAGAGCGAGCTCTCAAATCCAGTGCATTGATATTGGGATGCGCACGGACGACAACTTCCTTGATTTCTCCCACGGCATCCTCGAGGACGACACGGAGCGGATGCCCTTCGACGAAGGTCACCTGCTGCGCCTTCTTACCGACTGCGGTGAAGGTGAGCTTCTGTCGTCCGCCTTCGGGAGGCGTAGGCAAGGGGAGCACAAAGCGACCAGCCGAATTGGTCATCGTCTTAGCATTCCCTGCTCTGACAATGACTCCATAGAGAGGAGTCCCATCACGCTCAACGACAACGCCCGTGATCGAGAAGCCCGTCTGCTGTGTCGTCTGTGCCGATATGCTCGGGATACAAATGCAGGAAGAGCTAAGTGTCAGCCCTGTGAGGAGAAGGAGGAGTGCTTTGGACTGCGCCATAAATCAGGATAGACCAGTACTATTGTGCTGTAGGAGGCACGGCATCTTCAGGGACATAGTAGACCTGGCCATCCTCCATCTCGTAGGCGACCCCCACACGGCGACCGCGCGAAGAAGACTTATCCGTCTTCTCATCAGAGGGGGTATAACGCTCGATCTTCCCACCCTTCTTCGTGATGATCTCCATATTCTCCTTACCTGGATTCTTCACCACGGAGAAGTCTTCCTGCGTGAAGACCTCGGTCATATTCATATTCATCACCATCGCGACCATCAGCGAGACGGCGAAGACCATCGATACATCGAAGAGGTTGACAACTACGGTCAGCGGATCGGTATCTTCGCCCTGCATGAGCTTGCTCGGGCGGCGTGGTTTGCGTCCCATAGGTTACTTCGATTGGCGTGCAAGGAGGAGAGAAGAGATATAGTCCAAGAGCGCGACATCCTTGGTGTACCAACGCTGCTTGTACTGAAGCGTCACCAGACCAGCAAGGCTAATCACCAGACCAACCACAGTGGTGGCAAAGACCACCTGCATATTATACGCCATTGCACCAATATCTCCAGAGGACAGTCCGACAAGAGCAGGACTCATCGCGATGAGTGTACCTACAAGACCGAGAGCGGGACCGACCTTCGTCAGGAGCTTGGAGAGGGAAAGATCCTTCTCGCAGACGTTCTCGTAGCTACTGATGAGGTAGTTAGCATAGTCTTCGGTAAGCCCTTCACGTGTGAGGAGTTCATCGAGGTGATCGACAAAGGGCGAGCGGTTGGACTTCGGCATACGACCGGCTATTTCAGAGAGGTTCTCAGCATTCAAGCTACGCACATCGCCCAAGAGCGCAGTCAGTCGACGACGCTGCATAAAGCTATTATAGAAGCCACCGACGAGGATGAGCGAACGGATGAAGAGAAGAATAAGGAAGAGAATGTCTGGGATAAGCAGGCTATTCGAGATGACGAAAAGCACCTTGGATATCTGATCCATAAGTAGAGAGGTATATTATTTGTGTGTGAGACGACGGCGAATACGAGGAGCGAAATAGCCGATGACAAAGCAGAAGAGACCAATGGAGAGCGTGAGCACCAGCCCTCGCCACTCGATGGGACGCTCTGTCGGAGCCATACGGATGGTCTCATCTACCGAAGCGATGATACCCAGGATGAAGACGAAAAGCTCCACCAAGAAAAGGATCTCCAGACGCAGCTCCTCCTCGGGCAGGAGGAAGCGCAAGAGGATCGTCAAGCCCAACAAGAGCACCACTGTACCGAAAGCCAGCAGTAGCGACACGACACTAAAGTCCACTCCTGGGAGGGCGAAGATGAGTGTCGACTGAAGATAGAAGAGTACAGGGAAGATGAGTACTCCTGGATAGAGGCGCAGTAGGAAGGCCACCACCCTCCCCCTCCATCCCTTCGTGCGATGGAGGCGAGAGAAGGTATAGGCTACGATGAGGGCTACATCCAAAGAGATGAAGATGGCAGCATACTCACGTAGCGAGCGATTAGCGATATAGGCCGCCAACCCCGTCTTCGTCTGCTCGATCGCATAAGGATAGGTCAAGTAGACGAAGACGGCAGCCACGACGGCAAAGAGCGAAGGGACGAGCCAGCCCCGCTCAAAGGATAGGCGTAGCACAGAGGCCACGATGACGAAGAGCAGGAGGATCTGAACAAGAAGTTCCATCAGTCAAGCGGAGTAGAAGACAGCAGTGGTCTACTCTGCATCACGGCGACGCTTGAGGCGAAGCAGAACAAGCAGAGCGAGGAAGAGGACGGCAACTCCAGCGACGACCCACAGTCCGTTGAAGCTACGTGTCACCGCACCAGCTTGGTCAGCTACGGTCTCCTTTTTCATCACCATCCCATTATTATTAGGAGTATCTGATGAAGTAGCCTCATCAAGCTGCTTCATCTTCGACTGATACTCCTTGGCTGCTTCGGGAGAGAGTTGCTTGGAGATGAAGCTACGGAGCTTCTTGTTGTCCGCAGACATGCCACCACCCGAAGCGCCGTACTTAGCGACGAGCTCCGAATGACGCTGCGCCAGCGTTGAGAGCTGTTCGGGCGAAGCCTTCCACATCCCCTTGCGTGCGGTCTCAAGCATCACCGCCGTGATCTCCTCGAGGGCAGCGGGGCTCTTCCCTTCAAAGGCCTTAGCGACCCCAAGGTTATTCACGTCACGGATGTACATATCGTAGAGCTGATCCCAGAGTTCTTTATCAATAACCTCAGGCTTCATCACATTCCACCCATAGGTATTCGTGACGACCTCGGTAATATTAGCGACACTATTCGCACCACCGGACAGGGCTTCCTTGACGTAGGCAGGATTGAGGACGGTAGCACGGCTCTCTACACCGATAGCTTCCTTGAGGTCCTGCATATGCATATTGCTGTGATTGCGGTAGTCGGCCAGGTAGGTATCAGGATCCTTGCCCGTGACATTGCGCACCGAGAGTGTCAGCCCACCCATAAACTCATAGACGTGGTCGAGACTGAGTGCCCCCCAGGTGTTATTCTGTCGGGGCTGGATGACGACATCGGTATTCTTGAGTGCAGCACGGAAGAGGGGCTTGACGAAGCGTCCCCAGTCTTCCTTCTTTCCAGTGTAGGCTGCGCCCATATTATTAATATAGACGTCAGCAATCTCCTTCTCCTGCTCCCACTTATCACCAGCGGTCACCATCTCCTGGATGCCCGTGCCGTACATCCCGTTGATGCCACCGAAGATGCGGACATTGGCCAGCTCACGAGCTTCCTTCGGAGAAATTCCCTGCTCGACAAGCTCCTTCTCTGTGGCGACAGAGCCAGCAGCGACATAGTTCTCTTGATCTTCCTTGCCGAGCGAAGCGACTAAGTCAATTGCCTTGCTAATGAGTGCCAAGCGAGAAGCAGCGAGGTCACGGAACTGTCCCGAGGTCTGGATGACCACGTCAATACGAGGGCGGCCTAACTCAGCCGTCGGGATCAAACGCACATCCTCGACCGTGCCAAACTGCGAACGGACGGGCTCGACACCGAGCATATAGAGTACCTGAGCGATCGTCACCCCCTCGGTCTCAACAAACTCACTACTCCAGAAGGTGTAGCTGACCTTAGTCGGATACTTACCGTGCTGCTCCTTGTAGGCCTTCAGCGTCGACTGGGCAAGCTGTACCCCTTGACTCCACGCACGCTGCGAAGGTGTGCTCTCGGCTCGGACGGCATAGAGGTTGCGACCTGTAGGTACGGCCTGAGGGTTGGCTACGGCATCTCCACCAGGCGAGGGAGCGGTGAAGCCACCGTTGAGAGCGTTGATCGTAGCATCCAGCTCCAGCTGAGGGCTATTCTTCAGTGCATCTCGATAGGTGATGACGTTGAGGATAGCACGCTCCAGCTCTGTGATTGCCTCGATCTCATCGCGTTCTTTCTTGGTAGGCTCAGGCATATTGGCTGGGTGACCATGACCATGCCCCTTAGTGCTGGGGGTTCCTCCACGCATTTGATCAAGGCGCGTTGGCTTACCACCAGACTTGCCACTATCCCCCTTGGCTGCTGCCATAGCTGCTCTCATACCACCATGATGCTTGGGAGCTGCGAGGGCATGGGCATGCTCCAGTTGTGCCTTCGTGAGTCCACCGTAGGAGAGCACGGTAGCTTCGCTAACAGAGCCAGAGGTGAGGATACCACGTACGAGCTGCTGTGCAGGCTGGAGATATTCCTTGTAGAAGCGATGCTTATTGCTCGTGTTATCGAGGGGCTGAGGAGCGTGCAAGCGATCAAGACGAGCCTTGGCATAAGCTATGGGATCAGCGGTCATAGCCAGCACAGTCGAGGTAATCTTTGCAGGTGTGTAGGGGACACCTGTGACGTAGAGCTGGCCATTGACTTTCTCCGAAGCTATTTCTTCTGCGAAGTTATCAATGCGCTCAACCTCCTTAGAGGTGTAGGGCTTGGTCAGAAGGGAGTCTAAGCGCAGGTCACGATGAATCCCGAGACCGACAGCGAGCTTCTTAACCACGAGGCTCTGTTGTTCCTTCGCTCGACTGTCCTTCAGATCATAATATTTCTCTATCGCCTGCTGGAGATCAGTGAAGATGTGACGTGTCTTGCTCTCATCGAAGGGAGGAGTGAGGTAAGAAATCAGGCTCCCATACGAGCGACGCTTAGCCATCATACTCTCCCCGACATTACCTATTGTATAATAATAGAAATGTGGATACGGTGCGATAAGTGCTTCCCCCCAATCACTCGCGCTGAGGGCTACTTGCTTACGTGGCGTGAACTCCAAGCTCCCGTGCGTACCGAAGTGCATCAAGGCATCAGCCCCAAAGACGTGGCGCGCCCACAGGTAGACATTGATATAAGGATAAGGAGGAGGCGATGGTACACCGTGGACGATCTTGAAGTTATCATCCCCGATAGCAGCTACGGGCTGAGGAAGTAGAACGATATTGCCATACTGGATGCGCGTCGCAGCCAGCTGGGGAGAACCATTAGAAGAGGTGCGCGTCATATAAGCCCCCGGGGTAGGACCATATTTTTCCTCCAGCTCCTTGAGTTGCTGAGGAGTCAAGTCTTCGGCGATCCATTTATCGAAGTCCGCCTTATCGACCCAAGCTGGATTGCCCGTCTTGAGGTACTGTGCCATCTGACCTCCAGCGATGGATTGGATAACGGGGCCTTCGCGCATCAGCTGCGCTTCGAAGGCGTGTACATCAGAAGGTAAGCCTGAGAGATTGTACCCTTCAGCCTTGAGACGGAGGAGCAGGTTGTAGAGCGAAGGCACCACTTCGAGCCCTTGCGCTGCAAGCGTTTCCTGCCCAGGACCCTTGAAGTAGTAGATAGCAAGCTTCTTCTCACTATTCGGCTTGGTCTGCAGGGTAAGGAAGCGCTGCACTAGCTCGGTGAGCTTCTTCAGACGCTCTGGGACAGTCTTGAGGACGTAGAGTCCGTCTTCGTTCTTCTCCTGAGTCGTGAGCACATAGGGGTAAATAGCACCATCCAACTCAGGCATAGCGAGGGTCTGCGAGAGGAAGCCCCCCATCATTCCCTGCGGATCAGCCTCCCACTCCTCACGTGTCGTCATCAGCGTCAGCGGAGCTATAACGGGGATGTTGCGCTCACGCAGATAGCTGACGACACTGTCGCCTGCCATCATCGAGATACGGCCGTGGGGGAAGTGAACGATTAAGTCAGGAGAGACCTCCTTGATAAAGCGCAGACGCTGGGCGAAGGAAGCCACGGGATAGACATTCAGCCCAGCACGATTGAGGCTGGAGATGAGGCTATCAAGATTCTGCTTATTACCGCTGAAGGGATCATTAAGTCCACCGATGAGGAGCACCTTCTTCGCGCCTTCGTGATAGAAACCCTTCTTCTTGATATAGGCTTCGTAGTCAGCGAGCTTATCGAAGGCCACATTCTCATCCAGATGATAGTAGACATCGACAGAGCTGGCGACTACGGGATCAGGCTCGGGAGCAAACCACGCCTTCTCGTCCACATAACGGCGGATATAGCGTGACATCGAGCGGTAGTTCTTCTTATTCCCGTTGTCCAGATATTCGCTGATGCGCTGATCTTTTCCCGTCTCAAGATTCGTCAGTTCGTTCTCCTTGGTAGTGGCGTAGACAACCTTAATAGGGAGTCCCTTATCACCGAGCTGCTTGATTTGCTTGCGTTGCTCGTCCGTCCACTTCAGTCCCATACCAAAGACCAAGACACAGTCGTAGTCGTCGAACTTATCAATCTCTTCCTGCTCCAGCTCATCATAGCGGATATGTCGGCTGTCGTTAGAGAGGATCATACCTGACGACTGGTAACCAGGAAAGTTCACCAGGGCAATACGTGTAGTCGCTCCATAATGCCCCCAAAGGAAGTAGGAAGCGAGGGCAACCAAGACAAGGGTGATCCCAGCGAAGACCAAGCGGCGAATGCGCTTGCTACGGGATACCGAGTTCGTGTCACTCATATGTTTTATACCTTAATAAATAGCACATCGGCTGTATCTCCGTCCCTAATAGATACAAGGACGGAAATTACTCGGCAAAGGTATATGCTACAAAAAGGTGAGTAAATACCTATGAATAGGGATTTGCTTATGTAGCATTCACCTATATATAGGTAGTAGCAACCGCCCCTAAGCACACCGCCCTCCACCGCATCGAAAACGATGCAGTGGAGGGCGAAGCTATGCTCCCCCCCTCGGAAGGGCAAGCAGAGTTACTTGCGGTAGTCCTGCTCGATGTAGTCGATGAAGGCCTTATTCACCAGATGCGAGCCTCCAGGCGTAGGATAATCACCACTGAAGTACCAGTCACCAGGGTGATTAGGAATAGCCGTGTGCAGCCCCTCCATACTCTGGAAGACCAACTCTACCTCGGCATTCGTGTCAACAGGACGCAGTAGCTCGACCATCTTGCGCGAGATCTCCTCGGGAGAGAAAGGCGCGTAGATGGCTTTGACCACATTCTCCACGTGCTCGTTATGCGAGACCGCTTCCAAGGCGCGAGCTCGCTGATATTGCTCCTCGAGCAGGGACTGCATTCCTCGCTCTTCGATGAGGGCGATGGCAGCGCGGAAGGCTATGAACTCCTTCATCTTACTCATATCGATGCCGTAGTAGTCTGGGTAGCGTACCTGCGGGCAACTCGATACGATGACGATCTTCTTCGGCCCCAGACGATCCAGGATACCGATGATACTCTGGCGAAGGGTCGTACCACGCACAATGCTGTCATCGATGACGACGAGGTTGTCTACGCCACGCTCTACCGTGCCGTAGGTGATATCGTAGACGTGGGCAGCAAGCTCATTACGGCTCTTCCCCTCGGAGATGAAAGTACGGAGCTTAATATCCTTGATGGCGACCTTCTCCGTACGTACGTGTGCAGAGAGAATATCGTATAGAGCTTCGTCCGTGAGGGATGGTGCGCTCTTGATTTGGTGGAGCTTCTCTTCGGTCAAGTGCTTATCCATACCCTCGAGCATCCCGTAGTAGGCGACTTCTGCCGTATTGGGGATGAAGGAGAAGACCGTATGACGCAGATCACCTCCGACAGCACGGAGGATAGCAGGGGTAAGTTGCTCCCCAAGTGCCTTGCGCTCCCGATAGATATCCGCATCACTTCCACGAGAGAAGTAGATACGCTCAAAGCTACAGGCTGCAGGCTTCTTTGGCTGGGCAATCTGCTCCAGACGTACTTCAGCCGCACGATTGACTAAGAGGGCTTGCCCTGGATGAAGCTCCGTGACCTCGTCAGCTGGGACGTTCATCACCGTCTGGATGACGGGGCGTTCAGAAGCTAAGACGACGACCTCATCATCTATATAATAGTAGGCAGGACGGATGCCGTGTGGGTCACGCATTGCATAGGTCTCTCCACTCCCCGTCTCACCGCACATCACGAAGCCACCATCCCACAGGGGGGCACACTGGCGCAGGACATTCGCCAGATCAATACGCTCCTCGATGTAGTGCGTGATATCCATCCCCTGAAGACCGTGCGTGCGGCTCTCATTATAAAGTCGCTCGACCTCGCGATCCAAGCGGTGTCCGAGTTGCTCAAGGAGAATGTGCATATCGGAGACGTGACGAGGATGTTGTCCGACAGAGGTGATAGCCTCGAAGACATTCGTCACGTTGGTGAGGTTGAAGTTACCGCATATAGAGAGGCACTTGGCTCTCCAGTTGCTACGGCGAATCATCGGATGCACGTAGGTCAGCCCACTCTTTCCTGTCGTGCTATAGCGCAGGTGTCCCATCAAGCAGGAGCCTGCGAAGGGGAGGCAACGCTCAGCATAAGCAGCATCAGCGAGCTTCTCCGCAGGGAGGTCGGCATAGGCAGCGTGGACGGTATTGAAGATTTCCTGAATGGCCGAAGCACCCTCGGCACGTGTACGGAAGAGGAATTCATCACCTGGTGCGGCGTGGAGCTTTACGACAGCCAGACCGGCACCTTCTTGGCCACGGTTGTGCTGCTTCTCCATCAGGAGATAGAGCTTATTGAGGCCATACATCCAGGTGCCGTACTTCTCTTGATAGTAGGCAAGGGGCTTACGAAGGCGAATCATCGCCACACCACATTCGTGCTTGAGGGGTTCCATTATATGAAGGTGAAAGAAGGATAAATCTATGGAGTCGATGGGAGGAAAGAAGCAAAGATGCGCATACCTCACTCTTCGGGTGGGAGTATGCGCATCTTCGCTATCGAGGTTTGTGCATAGGAGCTTGCCGGGAGAGATTAGCGCTTGCCTTGCTTCTGAGACTTACGCTGCTGCTCCTGCTGCAGACGCTGTGCCTCTTCGAGGCGCTGCATCCACTTAGACTTCTTGCGGGGCTTCTTCTTATTCTCTTCGAGCTGGCGAAGGAGCTTATCCTCGTTGAGCGTCCAGCGGAAGGCAAAGTACTGCAGGATGGTGATGAGCGTAGAGATGAAGTAGTAGTAGCTCAGACCCGAGGCGTTCTGGTTGAACATAAAGAAGAACATGATCGCCATGATGTAAGGCATCATCTTCATGCCAGCCATACCCTCACCCGTAGGACTCTGATTCATCGTATAGCGCGTGTAGAGGATGTTCGTCGCCGTCATCAGCACGCAGAAGAGACTCAGATGGTTGCCTAAGAAGGAGGAGATAAGGGGGATGTTCGCATTCCACGAGAGGACAGCATCATAAGTAGAGAGGTCATCCGCCCAGAGGAAGCCCTGCCCACGCAGTAGGATGGAGGTAGGGAAGTACATATACAGCGCGATGAGGAAGGGCATCTGCAGGAGCATAGGCAGACAGCCACTCATCGGGCTGGCACCGGCTGAGCGATAGAGGTTCATCGTCTCAGTCTGACGCTTCATCATCTGATCTTGTTCCTTGCCAGGGTACTTCTCGTTGATGGCCTCGATCTGCGGGCGAAGGACGCGCATCTTCGCCTGAGACATGTAGCTCTTGTAGGTGAAGGGCCAGAGGAGGAGCTTGATGAAGAGCGTCATCAAGAGGATGATGATCCCCCAGTTCGACAAGAAGCCAGAGAGGAAGGTCACTACAGGGATGATCAGATACTGGTTGAGCCAGCGGAAGACACTCATACCGAGGTAGACCAGATGGTCAAGATGCAGGGCATCCGCCTTGTCTACACCTGCATCATAGCTCTGCAGGAGGTCGTAGTCATTCGGCCCGAAGAAGAACATAAACGGTACGACCGTCTCTGTCTCCTTTACCGAGATGGGGAACGTCCCCTTGAAGTCACAGGAGCGTACATAGCCACTCCCCTCCTCTTCGGCTTGGAGGGCGAGCTTATTATCCTTGAAGCCCGTAGCGGAGGAGACGAGTACCGAGCTGAAGTACTTATCCTTGAAGGCGACCCAACGCAGCGTTTCTTGCACGTCTTCGTTCGCCTCCTTGGTCGTCTCTAAGCGGTCTACATCGCCCTGAGGATAGTGGTAGTAGATCCCGCTGTACTGGCCTTCGAACTTCCACGACTGCTCCTGCTGGGGGAGTCGCTGACGCCACTCAATGTCCTGCAAGGCTACATTGATGGGCAGGAAGCGTCGCAGTTCGTGTCCACGAAGCGTGAAGTCCACACGATAGTCCGAAGGACGGAGCTTATAGACATAGTCGAGGTAAGCCGTAGAGTCCAGCTGCATACGCAGGGTAGCCGTGGAGTCGGTAGCTTCGATCAGGTCGAAGTTGGCATCCGCTGTATTCACCAGACGATTGTCGAGCGTACGCAGAGGGAGGTTGAGGCGCGTATCCCCCTTACGGAAGAGGTGGACGGGAGCCTTTGCCTGGTCGAGGTAGCCAGCCAAGACAGCCTGCACTGGAGCCCCACCACGCGTAGAGATGGAGAGGGCTACCTTATCATTCTTCAGCACGATGACCTGCTCTTCCTTAGCCTGCTGATAGGGAGGAAGGACGGGAACACCCGTACTATCAAGAGCGGCACTATCTGCCGTAGTCGTCTGCGCTGTGGCGGTTTGCTGAGCGACCACCTGCGTCGTATCTGCTGGTGGCGGTGTTTGCTGGGTGGGATCGGGCTTGCTGAACCAAGTGAACCCCACGAGGACGGCCCCGATGAGCAGGGCTCCGATGAGTGTATTCTTATCCATTAATCTATACTATACCTCCGCCTAAGCCACATATCAGGCTGGCAGAAGCGCGTGATAAAGTCGTGAGTGAGGGCTACATGACTTAGGCGTGATGAACCTCGCTACCGTAGGCAATAGCCTCCTTCACGAAGGCCACAAAGAGCGGACTGGGATGAAGCACCGTACTGCGGTACTCGGGGTGATACTGCACCCCTACATACCAGCGGTGATCGCTCAGCTCGACAGTCTCGACCAGTCCCGTATCGGGATTGGAGCCTGCACAAAGCATCCCGGCGGCTTCATAAGCCTCACGATACTGGCTATTGAACTCGAAGCGGTGACGATGACGCTCACGGATGAAGTCAGAGCCGTAGGCGGCTGCGATCTTTGACCCAGGGCGCAAGACACAGTCGTAGCCACCGAGACGCATCGATCCGCCGAGATCGGAGACACTCTTTTGCTCCTCCATCAGGTCGACGACCTTGTGCGTCGTCGAGGGATCGATCTCCGTAGTGTGCGCATCGCTCCAGCCCAGGACATTGCGAGCAAATTCAATGACCATACACTGCATACCGAGGCAGATACCGAGGGTGGGGATACCATGCTCACGCGTATAGCGCAGGGCGACAAACTTCCCATCGACCCCACGGGAGCCGAAGCCTGGAGCCACAACGACTCCATCGACACCGCCCAAGAGTTCGGCGACATTATCCTCTGTGACCTTCTCACTGTGGATGGAGATCAGACGGAGCTTACGTCCGCTGTAAGTAGCAGACTGGAGCAAGGCTTCATCAATCGACTTATAGGCATCTTGTAGCTCTACGTACTTACCTACCAGTGCGATGGTCACCTCGTCCTTAGCTTCTTCGCGCAGCGCAAGGAACTTTTTCCAGTCCTTGAGCTCGGGCTTCTCTGCTGGTGTCACGCCCGACTTCTTGAGCACAATCTCATCCAAGTGCTGATCACCGAGGGCGAGGGGCACTTGATAAATCGTAGGGACGTCCACACTCTGCACGACCGACTCAGCCGAGACGTTGCAGAAGAGAGCTACCTTGCGCAGGATATCACTGCTCAGGGCGTGCTCGGTACGCAGTACGAGGATATCGGGCTGGATACCCACTTCCTGCAACTGCTTAACGGAGTGCTGGGTAGGCTTGGTCTTCACCTCTCCAGCGGCAGCGATATAGGGCACATAGGTCAAGTGGACACAGAGGCAGTTCTGCCCTAATTCCCACTTGAGCTGTCGGACACTCTCAAGGAAGGGCAAGGACTCAATATCCCCGACCGTACCACCTATTTCGGTGATGACGAAGTCGTACTGCTTCTTCAGCCCAAGGAGCTTGACATTGCGCTTGATTTCATCGGTGATGTGGGGGATGACCTGCACGGTCTTACCGAGGTAATCACCCTTACGCTCCTTGCGGATGACGTTTTGGTAGATGCGACCCGTGGTAATATTGTTGGCTCGTGAAGTAGCTATATCAAGGAAACGCTCATAGTGTCCGAGGTCGAGGTCTGCTTCGTGACCATCGTCAGTGACATAGCATTCGCCGTGTTCGTAGGGGTTGAGCGTCCCTGGGTCGATATTGATGTAGGGGTCAAATTTCTGGATGGTGACGCTGTAGCCACGTGCTTGTAGGAGCTTACCGAGAGAGGCGGCTACGATTCCTTTACCCAAGGAAGAGACCACGCCCCCTGTGACGAAGATGTACTTTGTTTCCACTATGAGCTATTATATATGGGATGAAGCGTACTCCAGCTAGGACCACACGCCCCCTTGCTTTGCAGGGGAGGGATGAGCTGATAAGTACTCCACCCAAGTTACCCTGCAAAGATACGCTTTTTACCCACTTTGCCCTCCGCCTTAGAAGCGGAAGCCAATGGATACCCCCGTATCAAAGATGTCAGCTACATATTTAATGTTTGAGACCTGCACCTTAGACTGCGTCTCATCGAATCTAAACACAGCGTCATTGGCTCTTTGGGGAAGGGCCTCTCGAACGGCTTTCTCGACCTCCGCAGGGCTAATAGCAGGGGTATATGATCCAGTGAAGCTCCCTCGTATGTAGCCACGTCCAGTGCCAAGGATGTGCCAGTCTAAGACGATGTTCTTCCGTCGTCCGAAGAGCCACTGAGCCCCGATACTGAGGCCGTAGCTATGTGTCGTAGCCTGCCCATCATAGTCAACACTGGCATATTGGAGTTTGTTGTCTACTGGCTTATAAGGAGCATATAGATGTTGGTGTGTAAACTCACTATGCTGGAGTCTGTAGTGCACCTGCATGTAGAAGCCATGTCCTAATCCTCCATTGAGATACCATCTCACCTGAGGTGCAAAGGCTATATATCTCGGTTGCTCGGGCGAAATGATGACAGAGTTGCTGAGCAGAGAGCGTTGGTAGTGGAAGGCTCCTGACTGCGTTCCTGTAGCACCCAGAGGGGTAAAATAGAGGCCCAACTGGGCACTGATTCCACTGACAAGGAGGCGCTCGACCTGGAGGTTGAGCTTCCCTACGGACACGCTCAAGGGATCGGTCTTGACGATGGTTTTCCCATCAAGGAGCGCATAGAGCTGAGTAGGGTCGGGCTTGGATGAGTCTTGTGCCTGCACGGGTAGTGTGCTGAGGACAAGCACCAAGGCGGAGAGTGTCTTTCGCATAAATATGTAGAGATGGCAGGAGCTTTGTGCCCTCACCTGGATAATGAATCGTTAGAAACGGAAGCCGATGGAGAACCCCGTATCAAAGATATAGGACTGGTACTTAATCTTCGATATCGTGACCTTCGGCTGCGTGGCATCAAAGGTGAACTCAGTACCTTCTCCTTCGTTGGGAAGGTGACGACGGATGTGCTCCGTGAACGTCTGGCGGTCGAAGGTCGTGGTATAGCTTCCCGTGAGCTGACCTCGGACGAAGCCCCGGCCAATCCCAGCGATGTACCAGTCTAAGACAACATTCTTTCTCTACCCAAAGAGCCACTGCGCTCCGATGCCCAAGCCGAAACCATGCTTGGTGGATTGGCCGTCATATACTATGGTTTGAGGTACATCGCTGCCAATTATACACCTGCTGGTGGTAATCTTTTGGTCTGTGAACTGGCTGTGCTGGTAGTGGTAATACGCCTGCATATAGAAGCCATAGCCCAAGCCCTCATTGAGATACCATCGTACCTGTGGGACGACAGCAACATATTTAGGCTGGTAGAAATCGAGGACGATGTTATGCATAACAGAGGTAGCCTCGCTGAAGGCTCCGTACTGTTGTCCTCCACTCGTCTGGGGTGCGGTGAAGACACCGAGCTGTGCGCTAAGACCATTGGTCAGGATACGCTCAACCTTGAGATTCAGATTCCCAAAGAGGTCACTAAAGGGGTTTGTCTTGACGATGGTCTTACCATCGACCAGCGAGTAAAGCTGTGTGGGGTCAGGCTTATCAGGCTGCTGTGCCAGCAGAGGCAAAGCTCCGAGGAGCGACACGAGAAGAAGGAGTCTCTTGACCATAATCTGTGAGGTATTGATCTTGTGCCTTATGGCACCTCTAAGTTAGTAGATTACTCGGATATGTATCCCCCAAATCTCAGGGAGTGCTCACAGAGCAGATAGTGAGTGACGTGGAGGTGGGCGCTATGAACCTATACTGGCCGCTGGGCGGAGCAATATAGGTCGGAGTGCAAAGCTATATTGCTTCTCGAGTGGAGCAATATAGGTTGGCACATCGAGCTATATAGCTTCAGCCGTCATCCAGCCGTATAGCACACAACGTACACGAGCGAACCACCCAGCAAAGCAATACAGCTACACCACAGCTACCTATAACGAAGGGGCAGAGATGTGCACCACCTCTGCCCCATACGGTATGATAAAATAGGGAACTTATCCCTCAAGTGTGAGCGGTTCTTTCAGCTCTCGTAAGCCCTCGATGAGGTAGGGACGTGTGACATCCCGTGGCTTGAGGATCTCCCGATCCCAGGCGATGAGGTCAATATCTACGGGGATGGCTTCGGGATGCGCCTTGCGCTGCTCGGGCGTACGTCCTGTACGGCATTCCAACGCCTTGAGTTCGGTGGCGAACGTATCTAAATCCATAGACGTCTCCCCTACGGCGACTTGGTCAGTGAAGAGCGCATCGGAGAGCCCGAAGCTAATAGGAGCGGACTGCCGTGCTGGGGAAAAGACGAGGCGCTCCACAGCAAGGGCACGGAGGCCAGCTTGAGCAAGCGAAAGGTGTTTATCGGGTTCGCTATTCGAACCTAAGGTCAAGACAAAGCGATGGAGCTTCATAGGTCACTTTGAGTCTGTGTGCTGGGTATGTACCGAGGCTTCGTGGATGGAGCTAAAGAGTTCGCGCAGGAAGCCTTCATCCAGCCCCAAAGCGCTCCCCTGCCTCAGCCGATCATCGAGCAAAGCACGATAGCGATCGGGCTGCACAATGGGCAGATGGGCCTTCGCCTTGACCTCCCCGATCTCCTTCGCCACGGCCATTCTCTTGGCGAGCAAGCCGAGGAGCTCACTATCAATCTGATCAATTTGTGTGCGCATACCACGGAGCATCCCTTCGTCTACAGAGCTTGAGGGATGGATATCCAGCTGAGCAAGCGACTCGATCAGAGCCGTAGGGGTCAGCTGCTGCGCCGCATCGCTCCACGCTTCAGCAGGAGTGGGATGCGTCTCGACCATAAGACCGGAGAAGTTCATCTCCAGCCCCATACGACTAACCAGAGGCACAAGGTCACGGCGACCTGCGATATGGCTGGGGTCTACGAGGATGGTCAGCTCGGGATGGCGACGCCTCAGCTCAATCGGGATTTGCCACAGGGGCGCATTGCGATAGAGTCCTTTGGCGTAGGTGCTAAAGCCTCGATGGATAGCTCCTATCTGAGAGATGCCAGCTTGGTAGAGGCGAAGGAGTGCACCTTCCCATAGCTCAATGTCGGGGTTCAGGGGGTTCTTCACCAGCACGGTGACGTGTTGTCCGCTGAGGGCTTCCGCCAATTCCGCCATCGCAAAGGGGCTGGTCGTCGTACGAGCTCCTATCCAGAAGGTGTCAAGTCCTGCGGCCAGGGCCTCCTCGACGTGGCTGGCAGAGGCCACTTCGGTCGCTGCCTGCATCCCTAACTCACGCTCGACACGCTTCAGCCAAGGGAGTCCTTCACTGCCCACCCCCTCGAACGACCCCGGGCGCGTGCGGGGCTTCCACAAGCTGGCACGAAAGAGACGGATGCCCCGAGCGCAAAGAGCGGCTGCCGTGGCAAAGGTCTGCTCCTCCGTCTCGGCGCTACAAGGCCCAGCGAAGACAATATAAGGATAGGGAGAGGGATAGCGCAGTGCAAGCGGACGAAAAGGAGAGGCAGGCATAGGCAAGAGAGCAGATGAAGAAGGAGACGCGCAGGCTATTCTTGGGGCACAGTGCCTAACTCCTCGATGAGGCGGAGCATCGAGCGATACAGCACCGAGTGCCACGGATGCGTCTTCTGAGAGAGCAGATCGTTGTGCCAAAGGAGGGTGAGTTCGCCATTGTATCGAGCCGTCACACGAATGAGCTCGTGAGCAATCCGCTCCGCTTCCTCCGCCTCGAGTGCCATATAACGTGGATCACTGAGCGTCAGGTCACGTAGCACCAGTGGATGGAGGATGAGCTCCGTCAAGAGGCGCGTATTGGGGTTGATGAACTTCACCGCACGGCACGTACCGAGGCGGAAGCCCGCCACATCGGCATAGCCCATCGAGTAATCATTGCGGAAGCCCGAGGCATAGGCCTGCAGTAAGTCCTCGGGCTCGCAGGAGGTGAGCTTATTGTGTCGCAGTCCACGTGGACGACGACGGAAGGTGCGCTCGAAGAGATGACGCTCTCGACTGATGAGCTCCGACTGATGTCCAGCGGCGTAGCTACACTGCAGCGATAGGAGGACCTTATACTTCTCCCCTACCGCAAGGATGCTACGCAAGTAATGTGAGTGCAAGCTGTAGTAGGGCTTATCCAGCGGATGACGCGAGGGCATGCGGATGAAGAAGAAGATATCTGCACGCTCCTTCCCCAAGCTGTCGCAGGTAGCACGGTCCCACTTCAGGAACTTCGGGAAGGTGTAGTAGTCATCTTCGACATCCGAAGAGAAGCTCAGCCGAGCGGCTTCCCAAGGGGACTTCTTCTCCTTGAGCCAAGCACGCAGGAAGCTCCTCCAGCCACGGTAGTTGTACGGCCGAGAGAGGTCGTGCGTCAGGTTGACACGGCTGAAGGTCTGCGGACGCTCTTCGAGACGTAGATTGTAGCGCATCGCTATCCCCTCCTCGAGAATAATCTGTCGCAGTGCCTCTCCATACTCATCGACAATAGGACGATGCAGGAAGCCCGCCCTGTAAGGGAGCGAACTCTTCCCTGGGAAGCGACCATAGGTATCTCGCTCGTTGCGGCGATACATCTCTTCGTAGCGTGAGATGAGGAAGTAAGTCGATGCCAAGAGGTCGGCGTGGATGATGAGCTGAGATCCATCGGCACTCCACTCCTCGCGTGGCTCACCGAAGAGCAACGGAATACCTCGCCACGTGCTTAGCGGTAGCGTCGGCATCGCTTGCTCCGTCCCGTAGACATCCAGCTTAAAGAAGCCCGAAGGGATGATGACGATGGGATAGAGCTTCATCTCCTCGGGGTCGTCGGTGTAACCTATGGCCTCAAAGCGGCGCTGGTAGCGGTCTTCGCCCTCACTCTGCACCCAGAGCGAGCCCACTAAAAAGTCAATGAGGTACTGGCGTATCTTCTTGCTAAGCATAGCTATCGGGGGTTATTCGGGCGTGCTACTCGGCAGACTGAGTACCGCTTCGATGGGATGATGGTCCGACTCACTGGCAGTCTTGTCGACCTCACAGCTCAGGGCACGGAAGGCCGAGCCATAGAGGATGTGGTCAATACGCACGACAAAAGGACGGGTATTGAAGGTGAAGCCGAAGCCATTGCCTCGCTCAACGAAGGCATCTTGCAGCCCTTCACCGATCTTCCGCCGGGTATAGGACAGGGGGGTATCATTGAAGTCTCCGCAGACGATGACACGCTCGGTGCCATAGCTCTGTATGAGCTGATGGATGATATTGGCTTGTACACCGTGGGCTTGGAAGGTAGGAGCGAGCTTCGCATCCAAGGCATCCTTCAGACGAAGAGCCTGTCCACGCGAGGCCAGGCGCAGGTAGTCTTCGCCATCGACTCGCTTTAGATGGAAGGACTCTAAGTGGACGTTGATGAGGAGTACTTCCTCACCTCGTATGAGAATCTTATAGGCGACAGCCCCATTGACCCACGAGGGAAGGGGGATCTCCTTCGCCTCGGTGACGGGGTACTTAGAGAGTAGTGCTAAGGTACTTCCTCCTCGATTGACCCGATGAACCTCTATATAAGGATAGTCTTGACTCAGGTAACTACGCAGTGTCTTAGACACGACACCAGCCCATGGATTTTGGTTGAGCATCGCCTCCTGCAGGCAGACGATGTCGGCTCCACTACTTTTGATGTACTGGAGGATGGCATTGGGACTGGTCTTCGTATGTGGCTTGAAGCCGAAGGCGCAGACGTTGTAGGAGAGGATGCGTAGCGACTCGTCTTCACTACCCAGCACCTTCTCTTCGCGGCTGATCGGGAAGTAAATGAGGAGCTGAGGCAAGGAGATTAGCCACACAATCCCCACAAGAAGTAGCCTCCGCTTGTCCCACGCGACAAGCCAGAAGAGCGTCACGAGGACGTACGTCACGAGGAGCGCAGGGAAGAAAAGCCCCAAGAAGCTCGGCAGTATCCACGTCTTCGGTGCGATATATCCCGAGTAAGCACCGAGCAGATACAGCCCCGAGATGAGGAGCGTCCCCACGAGGAGGAGGATTCGTGCAAGGCGCGAACTGAAATGGAAGAAGGCACGTAACTGCATAGTTCGTTAGTCGTGAGGTTGATTATGCTCGCCCTGAGGCAAGCGTGTGTGCTGCATCAAGTAGCGCCGTTCGGCTGGGCTCAAGCTCGCAAAGCCCGAGTGGCGTGCCCGCTCCAAGAGCTGAAGACGCCGCTTGCCGTCCGCATCAGGTCGTCCCTTCTGCCGACGACAATAATAGCCGTAAGCGAGACCGAAGAGAAGACCTCCGAGATGCGCCACATGCCCCCCTGCGTTCCCCCGACTTGCACTGAGGAAGATCAAGAGAAGAAGCACCCCCAGGAGGAGTGGCGAGAGGTGTTGGCCAAAGAAGCGAAGCGCAAAGGAAGAGAGCGCCCTACGGTCGTACACGATGCCTGCAACAAGAGCACTGAGCAGAGCTGCAGAAGCTCCTTGCAGGGAGAGCGGTGGGAGCAGACTTGCCCCGACTATTTGATAGGCGAGCAGGTAAGCCAAGCTCCCAGCGATGATACCGCCCACATAAGCTGTGAGGAAGTAACGCGCACCCAGACGCTGCTCCATCGCAGGAAGGAGCACGTAGAGTAGACACATATTCCCTAAGAAGTGGAAGAGGTTGAGGTGAGGTAAGGCATAAGTCACGAGGCTCCACGGCTGCACCAGGAGCTTGTCCCACTCGGGATAGAAGGAGAGATAAAGCCCCAAGTCCCACCACCTCAGAGGAGCGATGAGCGTGCAACACCACGAGAGAAGACCGATGAGCAGATAGGCCAGCGTGTGCACTATGAGCAAGCGCATCGCGATACTCCCTCGCTGCCAATAGGATGTATATAGCTGCTTACTATCCATCAAGCGACTACTGGATGACGCCCTTCTTACGCCAGAGATAGATGAGCAGTGCACCGCCGAGCATCCCACCTAAGTGTGCGAAGTGCGCCACATCCCCCCAGGTATTGTACACCCCAGCGAAGAGCTCGAAGGCTCCGTAGAGGAAGACGAAATACTTCATCTTCAGGGGGAAGACGAAGCCGACCAGGATATAAGAGTTCGGGAAGAGCACGCCCGAAGCAAGTAGGATGCCGAAGACTGCACCCGAAGCTCCCACGGTATTGAGCATACTGAGGAAGCCATCAATCGGGATGATACCCGTGGGGAGCTGTACGCTCGCATACTGCACCACCTCGCGCAATTCGTAGTACCAGCTTAGCTCCTGCACCAGCCCAGCACTTATCCCACACAATATATAATAGAGGAGGAAACGCTTGCTCCCCCAATAGGCTTCGATACTTGAGCCAAACATAAAGAGCGCAAACATATTCGACAGCACATGGTCGATGGAAGAGGTGCTGTGGAGGAACTGATAGGTCAGGAGTTGCCACAGCCCAAAAGACGACGAGCCGAAGTAATGCAACCCAGCTACCTCCGCTAAATCAAAGCCCCGACGGAGGAATACCGAAGAGGCCAAGTAGATAATGAAGTTGATGACGATGAGGTTACGAGTCACTGGAGGAGCCCAGCGAGTCCAAGCGGAGGAAGACGTTGACATACGGCGCCGACGAGGGGATGATGATACAATTACATATAGTGAAGCCCTCGGACATATACGCTCCCGAGCAGCCTCGTCTCACAAAGATAACTATTCTTCCTCGCTTCGCAGGTGCTACAGAGGAAGCAAAAAGAGCCCCACAGGACTTTATCCTGCGGGGCTCTTTGGTATGCGCTACGAAGACAGCTCTTCAGAGATGCACTCTGTGAGCTTTCGCAGTAGTCGGGGACTACTTGATGCGCTTGTAGCCGTAGACAGCCAGGTCACCGAGCTCTTCTTCGATGCGGAGGAGCTGGTTGTACTTAGCCATACGGTCGGTACGGCTGAGCGAACCGGTCTTGATCTGACCAGAGTTCGTAGCCACAGCGATGTCAGCGATGGTAGCATCTTCCGTTTCGCCCGAGCGGTGCGAAGTAACGGAGGTGAAGCCGTGACGGTGAGCCATATCGATCGCGTCAAGCGTTTCGGTGAGCGTACCGATCTGGTTGACCTTGATCAGGATGGAGTTACCACAGCCTTCAGCGATACCACGACGGAGGTACTCTACATTCGTTACGAAGAGGTCGTCACCAACGAGCTGAATCTTCTTACCGAGCTTGTCGGTGAGCTTCTTCCAGCCTTCCCAGTCGTTTTCAGCCATACCGTCTTCGATCGAATCAATAGGATACTTCTCTACGAGTTCGGTGAGGAAAGCCACCTGTTCGTCGATGGTACGCTTCTTACCGTTTTCGCCTTCAAACTTGGTGTAGTCATAGATACCATCCTTGAAGAACTCCGAAGAAGCGCAGTCCATAGCGATGGTGATGTCCTTACCAGGCGTGTAGCCAGCCTTTTCGACAGCCTTGAGGATGGACTCGATAGCGTCTTCCGTGCCGTGGAGGGCAGGAGCAAAACCACCTTCGTCACCGACAGCCGTGCTGAGACCACGGTCGTGAAGCACCTTCTTGAGGCTGTGGAAGACCTCAGCACCCATACGAAGACCTTCGCGGAAGGAAGTAGCACCGACAGGGCGAATCATGAATTCCTGGAAGGCGATAGGAGCATCCGAGTGCGAGCCACCGTTGATGATGTTCATCATGGGGACAGGCAGTACATAGGTGTTCGTGCCACCGATGTAGCGATAGAGGGGGATGTCGAGGTACTGAGCAGCAGCCTTAGCGACGGCAAGCGAGACACCGAGGATAGCATTAGCACCGAGGTTGCTCTTGGTCTTGGTACCATCGAGTGCGATCATCTTCAGGTCGATCTCACGCTGATTGAGTGCGCTCATACCATAGAGCTCAGGTGCGATGACGTTGTTGATGTTCTCGACTGCCTTGAGGACACCCTTACCGAGGTAGCGGCTCTTGTCGCCGTCACGGAGCTCAAGAGCTTCGTTTTCACCCGTGGATGCACCACTGGGGACAGCTGCACGGCCGATGATACCACACGCGAGGTGTACGTCTACTTCTACTGTGGGGTTCCCACGCGAGTCGAGGATTTCACGCCCGACGATCTTGATAATTTCCATAAAACTAATCCGAATTAGCAAATCTATTTGTATAGAATTTTCTATCTCCTACAAAGGTACAACGAATATATTATATCCGAAGACTGTAGGGTACGGAAAAAAGCTGACCGTAGGCGAGGTAAGCTCAAGTAGAGGTTTACATGATATCATCGTGTTAGCTCGGGATGGTGTTGACAGCGTCTGAGAATAATCACAGCAGACGTTGATAGGAGTCAAAGACAGCCCTTTGGCTCTGCATTGGAACGATTCGTCAATGACTATTGGGGTAATCTCTTCCTTCGATACCACCTCGCTCAATAGCCATGCAGGAGTCCTTTAGTGGTTTTATCTGATTGTTGTTTCTATGCCCCATGCACAACATCTCCGTACATATCGCTCCCTATCGAAATAGAACGTTAGTGTTTTCTTATCAGCGCTGAGGTGTACATAAGCCTCATCCTCTTACGATAATACTTTCTTGGTGAAATATCCCGTTTCCGGATTTGCCATGCTTACGTCGTAACGATTTCCGACATTAGTCGCCGCACCTCTAAGAGAATTGCAGCCTGAGAACATATCATCTGAGTGGCTGGCACTCCATGATGTGTTGCAATAAATCGTGGTCAAAGATTCGCAAATTAAGAACATCTCCACCATCTTCGTCACCTTTGAAGTGTCAAAGCTGGAGAGATCGAGAGCTGTCAATGATTTGCATCCTAAGAACATTCTCTCCATATCCGTCACCTGAGAAGTATAAAAGTTGGAAAGGTCAAGAGCTATCAAAGATACGCAACCGAAGAACATCCACCCCATGTACCTCACCTTTGAAGTGTCAAAGCTGAAGAGGTCAAGCGAAGTCAAAGATTCGCAATATTCGAACATCTCCTCCATATTCCTCACCTGCGAAGTGTCGAAGCTGGTGAGATCAAGCGAAGTCAAAGATGCGCATCCAGAGAACATACTTTTCATGCTCGTCACCTGCGAAGTGTCAAAGCTGGAGAGGTCAAGCGAAATCAAAGATTCGCAATATTCGAACATTTCTCTCATCCTCGTCACCTTTGAAGTGTCAAAGCTGGAGAGATCAAGCGAGCGCAGCGCACTACATCCCGCAAACATACGACTCATGTCGGTCACTTCCGAAGTGTTGAGATTCTCTAACCCTCGTATTTCTGTTACTGCTGAGAAGCCCTCAAACCAAGTCGCTGTGGTCTTAGGCACAACGTTTCGGTACGATTCGTCAATGACTATTTGGGTAATCTCTTCCTTCGATGCCACCTCGCTTGGGAGGCATTCACAACATCTCCGTACATTTCGCTCCCTACCAAAATAGAACGTTAGTGTTTTCTTATCAGCGCTGACTTGTACATAAGCCCCATCCTCTTGCGGCAACACGTTCTTGGTAAAATATCCCGTTTCGGGATTTGCCATACTTGCATCGTAACCCTTTCCAACATTAGGCGCCACAGCTCTAAGAGAATTGCAGCCTGAGAACATATCATCTGAGTGTCTGGCACTCCATGATGTGTTGCAATAAATCGTGGTCAAAGATGCGCAATCACAGAACATACGTCTCATATCCGTCACCAGAGAAGTATCAAAGCTGGTGAGGTCAAGCGAAGTCAAAGATCCGCAACCATAGAACATACTCCACATATCCGTCACCTGCGAGGTATTGAGGTGTTCTAATCCTTCTATCCTTTCAAGTGAGTAGAGCTTGTAAAACCATCCTGCCGTGGTGGTGGGGCGAAAATCACGGAACGAAGCATCAAAGACAGCAGTGCGAGCGTAGATATGGGGAGCGCCACGCCAATCATAATCGTCATCACTCCATTCGAGGGGGGAAGGATAGCGATAGTCTTTCCTATTCCTTATTCCACACTTTATGCCCTTGCGATCGGCACGGAGGGTATCGTAATAGAAGGTGAGGGTTGTTTTGTCTGTACTGAGGTGTACGTAGGCTTCGGGAGTGGTGGCCATAAGGAAAAGGGGCTGTGTAGGTGGTGAAATGATGGGAGGCGATGTTTTTATCCTTCTCTTTTGAGGGATGATCCCAGCAGAGGGACTTCAATGCACAAATATAAACCATGTTTTATACATGAGCAAGGTATTAGATGCGCACATCCCCCACCCTCTCCGCCCATCCCTTTTGTAATGGTCTCTGAGGCTCAAACAAGGGTTAGCTTGGGGGCAAAGACCTACGTTACCCTCATGACGATAGGCCATGAGCAGCCCCCCAAAGATTGTAAGCCATGAAGCAATAGTGGTATGCGGTATCGACCTATACTGCTTCGCACGTCGACCAGTATAGGTCGACACCACTCACCTATAGTGGTGACAGCGCAGAGCAGTAGTGGTTCACACCAATACGACCATGGAGCCTCCCCTCTCGGAAAGGCTCCATGGTCGTAGTTGAGCGAAGGATGAGCTTAGTGCGTTCGGGTCATATCTTCGGGGACTATGAGGATGAAGTCCGCCATACCACGATAAGCATCATCCAGCCCACTGAGATCCTCCTGCAGGACAGTCGTCACCGTCACGACACGCACCTTAGGAGCATACTGCCGAAGGTAAGGGATGATCCCCCCATCCTGCAGCGAATGGTAAGCCCCATTGAGATGAAGGAACGTGTACTGCGGACGAAGGTGCTGACTGATATGATAGGCCATCGTAGCATCCTTACTCGCCTGCGCTTCCTCCAGGTGACGCTTCTCCGAAGTCTTTGCATCGCCGTGCACAAGAGCCCCCATAGCAGCAAACATACCAGCAGACTCCTCAGTCGACTGAAAGGCAATGGGGAGGGGTGGCAGATAGCGTTTAGCTTCGGCACTGAGCGAGTCCAGAGCAGCAAGCCCCTTGCGGTTGACCAAATCTGCATAGCGTCGGGGGATGTTCGTAGCTACGACTTTCAAGCCATGGTCCTTGGCAAAGTAGACCACAGGATCGTAGTCGGTCTCATAGTTCGGCCACAAGCGGGCTTCGTCTCCGTAGCTCTTAGGGCTAATGGTCTTCGTGAGATATTCGTCCAGGATGAGCTGCACATCAGCTTCGAGCATCTCGAGACCGAGGGTGAGGTGCTTCCCTTTACGCTGCTGCAGTGCTTCGAGCAGTCGGAGCTGCATCCAGTGGCTGATGGGGTTGTTGTGCAGTTCACCGAAGAAGACTACATCAGCTGTAGCGGCCTGCGAAATAAGTCGATCAAAGGGCACCGATCGACCAGCAGAGTCGACCAGTCGGTAAGCCAGCGGAGAAGTAACAGGCTCGGAAGACGAGGCTATGTGGGAAGTGAAAAGAGACAGGAATAGCCCTACAAAGAGCAGGGCAAGAGTACGAAGTGAGTTCATTGCTTAGGTACTATCGAATAGATGAGATGGCGCTGAGGGCTGAGCGTAGAGCGGAAGGCCGAGCGGACTTCTTCGGGGGTGATGGAGCGAAGGATTTGCTCGTAGTGAGCAAAGTCCTCTATATGCTCGCCATTGCGGACAAGGCCAAGGAGGGCATCTTGCCAGGGAGGTAGGTCTGTATCGGTAAGAGCTTCACGCTTGTTGATCAGGAAGGTGCGAGCAATATCTGCCAGTTCGCTGGGACTGACGAGCTCTGTCTGTAGCTCGGCGACCAGCTCCTCGATGAGCTTGCAGGCTAAGGGGGCATTACTCTGCTCGACAAGCGTCTCTAAGCGAAACCACACGAAAGGCTCTGGATGTGGGCGATACTCCATATATATATAGGGAGAATAGATAATCCCTGCCTCGGAGCGCAGACGCTCGATCAGTCGACTCCGCAGGAGTTCGCGCATCAGCTTGAGGCGCAGACTACCTCGCAGGGTAGGCTCATAGCTACCGTAGTACACATTATGCAGGGTCGTCTCATCACCGGCTTCGGTATCCTCAAGGGTGAAGTTCTCAGCCTCTGGGAGACGTGCAGGTGGGAGGGAGGGCTTAGCTGGTCGCTGAGGAAGGTCACCGAAGACGCTGGAGACTTCACGCAGGAGAGACGCACTGTCGAAGCGACCCACGATGACGATCGTCATCCCCTCTGTACGCGTCCACAGATCACGATGAAAGGCAATCATCTCGGGAAGGCTCAGGGCGCGTGCCTCAGCTTCAGTCTCTGGCTCACGCTGGGGGACATACGTACCAAGGATGCTATCCAGACGACGCTGCAGATGACGCTCGGGATCACGCGCCAAGATTTGCTCCAGACGACTCGGTTGTCCTATCGAAGCGATGAGTGATGCACGTGCTTCTTCAAAGTCCGCAGTAGCAGCTTCGGGGCGTAGCATCTTCTCCTTCATCAGACGTAGGAGGCTATAAGTCTTCCCCGTAGGAGCAGTGCCCAGAAGCGTTCCCCAGTCCATAGCTTCGGTGAGGGTCAGTGCGACTCCATGGTCAAAGAGGAAGCTATCCAGCCGCTCACGTGGCAAAGCGGCTATGCCCCCTAACTCCATATACGCTGCGAGCGAAGCTACACGTGGCTGTTGCTCCAAGGGTATATCTCGTAGCCCCGAAGGATGGTTGATCGCAATCTTGACCAACGAGTCCGCCGCAGGCAAGGAGCGCAGTAAGATACGTATACCATTGGGCAAATAAGCCTCCTTGACTCCGAGGGAAGGATACTCTTTCTCCGAGCGTAGCTGAGCTGAAGGAAGGGTGGAAGGAGGCATGAGTAGCTCGGGGATAGGACTACCCTTCTCCTCCTTATCCTCGGTCACAGAAGGCGTAAACGTAAGGCGTGTATGCCGTGCTCTTAGCCCTCGCTTGATGGTGCGCTCGAGGAGGTTGTGCTGTGGAAGCGACTGCTCTGGGAGGCTACTATTGTAGGTAAAGCTGGCTAAGGTACTGGGGGCAAGAAGGTAGCGATAAAGACGAACGAAGGCAGGACGCAGATCCTTCGCACGTAGCGCATCAATGCGTCTGTGTAGCTCCCTGCGCTCCGCTTCCGCAGTGAGGAAGTGATCCCCATGCAGCACCTCATCGGTATAATAGTCGCACCAGCTTCCCGAAGGAGTATCTTCGGATACCACGAAGAGATCAGCTTTGGCTCGCTCCTTCAAGAGGGTGAGTTCGCCCTCCGACAGCGTTGTATAGCGCAATACACTCAGGGCGGAGATAGCATTCTGCAAATCGGATAGGATGCGAGAGGTACGATCACCCTCGAGCGTGAGGGAGAGGTGACTCGTTCGTCCGAGATACCAACTGTCGGCGAGCTTCGCTCCTCGAATACCATCGAGGCGGTGCGACCAAGCCGCTAATGCCATACGATGCACCTTCTCAACAAAGATCTCAGAGAGTGTCCGAGTAGAGAGCGTCTTATGAGGAAATATCAGATCGAGGGTCGCATGGCGAAGCAAGGTGTCGCTACGGCTCTCTATATGAAGCCCCTTAGGATAGTGTAATTCGGGTACAATGGCAAGGTATGGAGGCGAAGCAGAAGCGTAGGAGAAGGTCGCTCGAAGAGCCTGCTCAGCAGCATCCAAGTCAAAATCCCCCACGAAGACCAGCGTAGCCAAAGAGGGATGATACCAGCGATGATAGAAGGAGCGAAGACCTTGCACGGTCGTTCGGTCAATGTCTTGGGCTGTACCTATAGGCAGACTACGGCTATGGATGCCTGTTCCCACCTTGAGCTGATAGAAGGGATCGGGCTGTTCGTAGGCACGGATCTCCTCCTTGATGATGCGCCGCTCTTGCTCCACCTCGAGGCTATCCAGTGCCAATCCTGTCAGCCAATCACAGAGGATGAGTGCGGTGCTATCCAGCACGTGTGGCTCATCGGTGGGAAGGGAAAGCATATAGACGGTGCGGTCATGCCCCGTCATGGCATTGAGCCCGACTCCATAGCGTGTCCCTAATCGCTCGGCATAACGCTTGATCCCCCCTGAGGCAAAGTGACGAGTACGACCAAAGGCCAGATGCTCGATAAAGTGCGCATAGCCAGCTTCATCTGGCTGCTGTACACACGACCCCACACGCATGATGAGGCGCACCTCCATCTTATCTCGAGGCTGGGCATTGTGTCGCAGGATGTAGCTCAAGCCATTGGGGAGCGTCCCTCGTCGCTCTTGACTTCGTGCAGGCAAGGCTAAGAGAAGCAAGGCTAAGAGCTGGCTTAGTACTCGTAGGTTAAACGCCATTCTTCGAGCACTGCTTAGCGGTGTATATCTTATTCGATCCATTATTATCGTGGGCTATTATCGCTAACAAGTATAACGCTCTTAGTAGCACTTCTGGTTGCAAACGCAGTAAATATCCCTATTTATTGGTAGTACCGCCACCTCTCAAAAGCAAAAGGAAGACACCACAGACGAGTCTGCGGTGTCTTCCTTTTTGTCGGGTGATGCGATGATTTAGAAGAGCAAAGGGGTAGCGTCACTAAGGTGGCGATGAAGCTCTTCCAGCGAACTATCTATAGGACATTCCGTATAGGGAAGGCGGAAGGAGCAACCCTCACGGTAAGCAGAGCACCCGAAGGCTGTACGACCACGTAGGAGTGTACCTTGCTGGCACTGAGGACAGGGGATGCCCGTGTCTATGGGCTGGGCTGGTGTCGGAGCTGGTGTCGGCGTGGGCTGAGGTGCCAGTACGGACTGTACAAGCTGATAGACCATCGCCTTGAGATCGTCGAGGAAGACCTTCGTGTCCAGTTCGCGTCGCTCGATTTGTCGGAGCTTGTACTCCCATTCGCCCGTGAGAGCGGCACTCTTCAGCAGGTCGTAGTTGATGAGCTTGATGAGCTGACGGCCCGTCTCAGTAGCGTGTATCTGATTGCGCTTCTCCTTGACGATGTAGCCACGCTTGAAGAGGGTCTCGATGATATTGGCACGTGTCGAAGGGCGGCCAATACCATTTTCCTTCATTGCTTCACGTAGCTCCTCCTTCTCGACGAGCTTACCTGCGGTCTCCATCGCTCGCAGAAGGGTAGCTTCGGTGTAGTACTTCGGAGGCTGTGTCTGCTTCTCACGTAGTTCGGGGATGTGCTCGCCGGTCTCGCCTTCGGTGAAGGTGGGGAGCAGAGCTTCGGTAGTATCTGCACCTTCCTCGCCTTCTTTGGACTCATTTACTTCGATGGATGGACTTGATTCGAAGACGACTCGCCAGCCTGGATCCAGAATTTCCTTCCCCGAAGTCTTGAACTTCACCTTCCCTGCTACGCCTTCGACGCTCGTTGTACTAACGAGGCAGTCGGGGTAGAAGGCGGCGATGAAGTGGCGTGCGATAAGGTCAAAGACTTGCTTTTCACGATCCGAAAGCCCAGAAGGTGATTGACCTGTGGGGATGATCGCATGGTGGTCGGTGACCTTCTTATTATCGAACACCTTCTTACTCTTGCGTATGGAAGCACCGCTGAGCAGCGGACTGACCAAGGGCGTGTATGGATCGACGACCAATCCACGCAGGATGCCTGTGACCTTCGGGTAAAGGTCTTCGCTGAGGTAAGTCGTGTCAACACGGGGGTAAGTCGTCACCTTCTTCTCGTAGAGCGACTGCACGGTAGCGAGCGTCTCTTCGGCACTCATACCGAACTTACGGTTACACGCCACTTGCAGGCTCGTCAGATCGAAGAGCTTAGGTGAGGACTCTTTGCCATCTTTCTTCTTGACGCTGGTGATGGTAAAAGGCTCGCCGGTGATGCTCTGTAAGGCAGCTTCGGCCTTGGCTTTATCGCTGTACTTGCCCTTGTCCGCACTGAAGACAACCTCTCGGTAGCGTGTCTTCAGCTCCCAGTAGGTCTCACTCTTAAAGTGCTCAATCGCCTCTTGCCGCTCGACAATAAGTGCGAGCGTCGGAGTCTGTACACGCCCGATGGAGAGGGGTTGCTTGCGGTCGCTACCTCCATAGCGAAGGGTGTAGAGACGGGTTGCATTCATCCCAAGGAGCCAATCGCCGATGGCACGCGCCAAGCCTGCTTCATAAAGGGATTGGTAATCGGCTCCGTCACGCAGCTTCTCGAAGCCTTCACGGATAGCCTCGTCGGTGAGCGAAGAGATCCACAGGCGGCGCACAGGTACCTTGCAGCCGACCTTCTGCAGCACCCATCGTTGAATCAATTCGCCTTCTTGCCCCGCATCACCGCAGTTGATGACCATTTCAGCACCAGCGACGAGCTGACCGATGACGGCGAGTTGCCGCTCATAGTGCTCAATCGGTATGGCTTTGATGCCGAAGCGCTCAGGAATCATCGGCAGGGAAGTCAGACTCCAAGCCTTCCACCCTGGAGTATAGTCGTGAGGTTCCTTCAGAGTACAGAGGTGTCCGAACGTCCACGTCACGGCATAGCCATTCCCTTCGTAGTGGCCGATTCCTTTGTCAACCCTGCGGGTAGAGGCTCCGAGGATATTGGCGATGTCACGAGCCACGCTGGGCTTTTCGGCGATGCAGACAATCAAGATAGTAGGCGTGAGAGGTGAGACGTGCGAGGGTGGAAGAGGGTGCTTTGTGGTCGGAGTGGCTAATGCAATGGCATAAAAGAGAGAAACATCCCAAGATCACTTAGTGAATCTTAGAATGCCTCATCAAACAAATACACATCAAAACTATGGAAACCTATTGGAGCGGAAGACGGGACTCGAACCCGCGACCCTAACCTTGGCAAGGTTATGCTCTACCAACTGAGCTACTTCCGCATTTCAACTTTCTTCGCTTTGCTCTGGGAGGTTTCCCATTCCCTTTTGCACTGCAAAGGTACGACGAAGTTTTGAATTGACCAAATGCGAAGCAAAATTTCTTGCTATTCATGCTACAAAGTTCGTACAAGCACCCCCTCTCACCGAGGGGAAACGCCCACTAACAACGCTGATAATAAAGCACATAAACACACGAGACAACCTCACACCCAAAGCACAAGACATCTATATACGTGAGTAAGAGTTTTTGCTCCAAGCCTTCGGTACAGCTGAAAGAAACACCGATAAGGTCACCATTTCACGTGCAAAGAGCAACTCAATCACGCTGGCACAACCGAAAAACCCAGATCATAAGAGGCTCAACAGGCTCTCTTCGCTATAGATTCCTATGAGCATTCAAGCACCCTACCCCATTGAATGAGGGACCAACTAATCGGGGGAAGTGTTACGCAGCTCTATTGGTTCGCGCCCGAAGCACTACTGATCCACCCTTCCACCACTACTGATCCAGGCACGGATCAGTAGTGCTCCATAGTATCTACCACTATACCTTCACACCACCTACGAGCGAGATAGGATGCATAAAGAAACGCTCCAATAGCCTCCCTCTCTCTCCCTAAGCTCCCCCTATACATTAAAAAAGTACGCGCGCGTGAGAGCCATAACCTTCGCCCCCTGCCATCACATAGGATAGAGATCGACGATATCTTCCCGCCAAGAAGCTACAACTAGGAGGCTATTGCATCATACGGCACTCGCTTCGTTGCTTGCGACATTCGGGCGTGTCATTTACAGGAGTAAACTCCCGTCGTCCCCAGTCTTAACGCCTTGCGATGACCGCATGCTGCAAAGTCAAGCAAAAAGATAAGCATTGCTTGTCCTTTTGGAGACCGAGCAAGGGTCTCACTATATGCACCTCGATACTCGCAGAAGAACACCCATACACAGGAAGAGGCGAAGCTCACAAGCCCCAAGTAAGCATTTGACAGACAAGGATTTTGTTAATAAAATTATTAAGTCAGACTGGTGTATATTTGAGTAAGTCTACTTATTTTTGTCCTGAGAGAACATGATTAAAGCACCGCTGAGAAGCCTTTCGGTCCGACACAAAGCGATGCTCTAAAGGCAGCCACAGAAGAAGAAGCACAGGATGGAGCAGCAGACCCTACCCTTCCGCCCTCACTCCCTTATGCGCCTCAATGCAATGGGTCGCCACTCCCCCTGCACCTTATCTGAAGACTGTCGTTCACGCAGCACTATACTACTAACACTGAACACAAACTACTATGGACCTACTTCAGCTCGTCAAGGGATTCAATGAAATCCTATGGAACAACTTCCTCATGTACGTACTCCTCGGGGTCGGCATCTTCTACACCATCTACCTTGGTGTGCCTCAGATTCGTCATCTTCCTCTGGCGATAAAATACACCTTTGGCTCAATCTTCAAGAAGAAAGAGACGGACAAAGCGGGCAACAGTAAAACAAATTCCTTCCAAGCACTTGCTACGGCCGTCGCAGCCCAGGTAGGTACAGGTAATATCGCTGGCGTAGCTACAGCTATAGCCATGGGTGGAATGGGCTCCGTCTTCTGGATGTGGATATCCTCCATCCTGGGAATGAGTACGATTTTCTCCGAAGCTGTACTATCACAGAAGTATCGCGATGTGCGTGATGGTCAGATCGTCGGTGGTCCTGCCTACTACATCAGCCGAGGACTCAAGAGTCGCGTGCTGGCTATCATCTTCTCGGTTCTGCTCATCGTTGCCTTGGGCTTCATCGGCTGTATGGTGCAGGCTAATTCCATTTCCTTAGGTTTGGCGAACGCCTTCGGGATGAAGGAGTGGGTCAGCGGTATCTTGATTGCTGTACTCGTGGCTATCGTCATTGTCGGAGGACAACAGCGCGTCACCGCCATCGCAGAGCTGGTCGTGCCCTTTATGGCTCTGGCTTATATCATCGGTGCGATCGTCATCCTCTTCATCTATTCCGACCAAATTTCGCCTGTCTTCCAGTCAATCTTCGGAGATGCGTTCTCAACAAAAGCTGCTGCGGGTGGTGCTGCGGGTGCTACGATGAAGTACGCGATCCGCTACGGTATCTCGCGTGGTCTTTTTTCCAATGAAGCTGGGATGGGCTCGACACCGCACGCCCACGCTTTGGCTCACGTAGCGGATCCATCTATCCAAGGCTTCGTAGCGATGTCGGGGGTCTTCGTCGACCTGCTTATCTGCTCAGCGACAGCACTCATCATCCTCCTAACCGGAGCTTATGCTACTCCAGGGCTTATCTCCGTAGAAATCACGCAGCGCGCCTTCGAAGTGACCTTCGGACAAGCAGGGGTAGCCTTCTTAGCGATCAGCCTTTTGGTATTTGCTTTCACCACGATTATCGGCTGGTATGTCTTTGGGGAGATGAATATACGCTATCTCTTTAACCAGAAGGCGGTCTATGTCTTCCGTGCGATCGTCATCTGCTGCGTCTTCGGTGCAACTATCTTCCAGGCGAATCTGATTTGGGAGCTGGCCGATACCTTCAATGGTCTGATGGTCATCCCGAACGTCATTGCCCTCATCTTCTTAGCTCCTCAGGTGCGTAAGATCTACAAGCGGTTCCTCAAGAGACGCAAGACAGAGGAGCTATAGCAGGACTCGAGCTATCCTACTCACCCTTACGATAGTATGTAAAAGCCCCACGCCCCACAGCTCGATTGAGCTGTGGGGCGTGGGGCTTTTATGTGCGGAGGAATCTTAGTCCAAGACGTGCCGCTCGGCATGGTAGGAGGAGCGCACCAAAGGACCGCTCTCGATGTGACGAAGTCCCTTCTCCAAGCCTAAGGTGCGCAGGCGTGCGAACTGCTTGGGATGGACGTATTCAACGACGGGAAGGTGGCGACGTGTCGGCTGCAGGTATTGCCCGATAGTCATAATCGACACCCCTACAGCGTGGGCGTCATCGATGAGCTCAAGGACTTCCTCCTCGGTCTCACCGAGACCAAGCATAATCCCCGTCTTGGCAGGGATGCCACTCTCAGCGATACGCTTCAGCACCGAGAGGCTCTGCTCGTAGGTGGCTACGTGGCGCACGGTGGGAGTCAGTCGGCGGATGGTCTCGAGGTTGTGTGAGATGATTTTCGGCTGGCAAGCGATAATCTGGTCGACGTAATCCAGTCGACCATTGAAGTCCGGAATCAGCACTTCGATGGTCACTTCGGGTGTGGTACGCCGTATGGCCTCAATCGTGCGCACCCAGTGCTGTGCGCCGTAGTCCTCGAGGTCATCGCGGTCGACGCTGGTGATGACGGCGTGACGCAGGTTCATCTTCTTGATGCTCTGCGCTACCTTCATCGGCTCCAGCGGATCGAGTGGTGCGGGAGACTTCCCCGAGAGCGTATTACAGAAGCGACAGGCGCGTGTGCAGACGGCACCTCCGATCATAAAGGTCGCCGTACCAGCACTCCAGCATTCACCTTGGTTCGGGCACTTACCGCTGTGACAAATCGTATTGAGCCCGTGGTGCTCAATGGTATGCTTGGTGTCGGTGAAGGTGGAGTTATCCCCGAGACGTATCTTCAGCCATTCGGGCTTGCGGACGCGGACAACGTTGCGGGGCTTCTGGGTGATTGATTCTTCTTGCATTATCTAAGTGATAGCCCTTAGGCTGGGGGGCTGAGCCCTCGGCCTAAGGGTTGTGAGGAGTAAATAGGGGCAGAGAGCCTACAGGTTCTGCTCGAGGAAGGAGATGATGCGCTTGTAGAGATGGTTGCGCGCATTGCCTCCATAGATACCGTGGTTGCGGTCTTTGTAAATAGCCATATCGAAGGGGATACCTTCACTGACAAGTAGGTCGGTGAAGTCCATCGCATTCTGCACGTGTACATTGTCGTCGGCACTGCCGTGGATCAGGAGGAGCTTCCCCTGGAGGTTCTTTGCTACTTCGAGGACGGAAGAAGCCTTGTAGCCCGTGGGGTTCTCCTGAGGCGTGCGCATAAACCGCTCGGTGTAGATGGTGTCGTAGAAGCTCCAGTCAGCAACTGGAGCCACAGCAACGCCTGTCTTAAACACCCCTTGTCCGTGGCACAGCCCCATCAGCGTCATATAGCCACCGAAGCTCCAGCCGTAGAGACCGATGCGCTTAGCGTCCACGTAAGACTGCTGACCGAGCCACTTTGCAGCAGCGATTTGGTCTTCAATCTCCTTGACACCGAGGTTGAGGTAGGTACACTTACGCCACTCTTCACCACGCGCTCCAGTGCCACGAGGGTCGACACAGACAACTATATAACCCTTACCAGGTAGAATCTGTTCCCAACCGAGACCAAAAGAATCAAGTACCTGCTGTGAGTCGGGACCACTATACTGAGTCATCAGCACAGGATACTGCTTGTTCGGGTCGAAGTCGTAGGGCTTGAGTATCCAGGCATTGAGTTCCTGCCCCTTACCATTAGGGATCTTGATGAACTCTTCACGGCGCAGGCGGTAGTCCTTGAGTCGCTCCGTGATCTGCTTATTGTCCTTGAGGACGCGCAGTGGCTTCAGGCTACCCGTAGCATAGACGGCGGTGATGGTAGGTACATCCCTATTGCTGAACATGCTGATGTAGTGCGAGAAGTCATCACTGAAAATAGCGCTGTTGTCGCCCTTCCCTGGATGTAGGGCTGTCTTACGTCCCTTCGGATCTACCTTATATATAGATCGGCGGAGTGGGGACTCATCGGCAGCTTGGTAATATGCATTCCCCTGAGCATCCATCCCATAGAAGTCTGTGTCGTCGTAATTCCCTGAGGTAATCTTACGCAGTAGCGTGCCCTTGTCCGAATAGAGATAGATATGGCGGTAGCCATCCTGCTCTCCGAGGTAAGCGAAGCCCGTGGGGACGAACTTACACTTAGGGATGTTGCGGCTATCGACGTAGGCTTTGTTACGGTCTTCGAAGATGACCTTTGGCAGGAGCGTCTTATTGTTGACGTAGTAGAGCGTCAGGTGGTTCTGCTGGCGATTGAGGGAGAAGACCGCCAGATTGCCGTCACGTCCGATGAACTCGATGCGAGGAATGTAGTAGGGTTCGCTCTTGAAGGTGATGGGCTTCTGCGAGCGGTCGGTGACGTTGTAGATGTGTACGGAAACCTTGGAGTTCGGGGTACCTGCCTTAGGATACTTATAGGTATAAGCCCCTGGGTACTGGGTCGTACCGTAGATAGGCATACTGTATTCATCGACCCCACTCTCATCGGTGCGGACGAAGGCTAAGTAGTTATTGTCTTCGCTCCAGGTCATCAGTCGCGTAGCTTCGTGTTCTTCTTCATAGACCCAGTCGGTGGTGCCATTCATCACCTTGTTACGCACGGCATCGCTGGTCACCTGGACTTCGGTGTCGTACTCGAACTTCTTGATGAAGATGTTCCCATCGCGCACGAAGGCGACCATACGACCATCAGGGCTGAAGGTCGGTATCATCACCTTGCTCGAGGTGGAGCTCAGAGGCTCGACACGGTTGCGTCGCACGTCATAGTGGAAGGCATTCCCCTTGGTGGAGCGACGGTAGACGGCTTCTTGATCTGTGATGATGAGGATGTGGTTCCCTTTGGGCTCGAGGATGTAGTCATCGAAGGTCTTGAACTCACATTCGCGTGCCTTCGCGACGCTGAAGAGCGTGTCGATGAGCTGCCCTGTGTGGAAGCTGTAGCGTAGGATGGCCGTGTGCTTGTCATCCATCAGTGTGTAGTACTTGCCGTCGCTGGTGGAGCGCATACCGCGCCCAGCGGTGTAGGCATAGAACTTGCCCGAGGTGACATCCTCGACTTGGAGTGTTTTTGTGGGTTGCTGCGCATGAGCTTCTTGGCTTACACCTAAGCCGAAGAGCAGCAGTGTTAGTGATAGTAGTGTCCGCATAACTCGTATGTGTTAGTTCGCTTAAGACAAAGATACAAAAAGCGAGGGTGGTACGTGAAGGCATACCCTACTCTATCGGAAGAGCGAGATGCACAGCACATCTCCGTTCTACTTTCTCGTAGCATCGATCGGCATACGAGGGAGGAGGACAACGCTATCTCCCGAGAGGCGTGTCTTCAGCCAGGCTTCGAAGCGATGAGCATCCGAAGCACTCCATGCAGCCCCTTTATCCACAGTAAAGACAGCCGTGACGAAGTGAGAGGTCGCAGTCGTATCACGCTGCACCTCGACTGTACGCGAGAGACTGAATGCACGTACTGCTGGGAAGAGGGTTGCCAGCTCAGGACGTATCGCTTCAGCCACCTCTTCGCAGTGCGTATAGGTAGCGAGACGCTGGGTAAGTGTGGCATTGTCGGACGAGAGTTCTAAGAGCTTCTGCTTCTCAGTCTCTTGACTGTAGACACGCTGTGCTAACTGAGAGCTGAGCGCAAGTAAGCTATCCGAAGCTCCGCCCTGTATGACCGACAGCTTATATCCTCCGAGACCATACTGCGCCATGTGCGCCGAAGCAGCCCGTTGCTGCACGTCCGTGATGGTACGCCCCACGGCCACAATACGTAGCTCCTTCGTGGCTGCATCTGTACCCGATGAGAGGATTTGCGTCCCCGTCTGTGCCAGTTCGTCCGCTATGAAGTGGCGCAGATTGTTCTCGAAGATACTGGTGCGTATGATGCTGATCGTCATCAGCAAGGCTGGAAGTATCGTAGCTACGACGATGATAGTCAGGATATGCCGAGCTCTACGTGCTCGCTCCGGAGTGGGAAGTTCGTGGTGACGGAAGCCCATCAAGCGCACCCCGACAAAGGTCGAGAGGCTGATGAAGACCGTGTTGATGAAGAAGAGGTAGAAGGCCCCAAAGAAGAAAGACAGTTGCCAAGTAGCCAGACCATAACCAGCGGTGCAGAGTGGGGGCATCAAAGCCGTGGCGATGGCGACACCAGGGATGACGTTACCTCCACGGCCACGCGTCGAGAGGGCGATAATCCCCGCAGCTCCACCAAAGAAAGCGATGAGCACGTCATAGATGGTCGGAGTCGTGCGTGCCAATAGCTCTGACTGTGCCTCTTCGAGAGGGCTAATGAGGAAGTAAAGCATCGCCGTCAAGACACTGATTAGCGTAGCGAAACTGAAGTTTTTCAGGGCACGCTTCAGCAGATCCAGGTCATTGATGCCCACAGCCAAGCCCATACCTATAATAGGCCCCATCAGAGGAGAGATAAGCATCGCACCAATGATGACGGCAGTCGAATTGACATTGAGTCCGAGTGAAGCGATGAAGATCGCCACGATCAACACCCAGAGGTTGGCACCACGGAAGGATACTCCGCGTGTGATTTCCTCGATGATCACCTGTTCCTTCTCGAGGTCAGACCGCAGATCGAAGTGAAATCTTACTCTATTAAATATATTCATCGGTAACTAATATGGTATAATAAACAGGGGAGAGCGTGCGGTGTATTCCTTCACTCGCAGGCTTTATCGACTCACTAAGAGAAGGCCTCACCAAGCAGACACGAAGCGAGTGCCATATGGTGCAATAGCCTCATCCCATCCATAGCGGGAGGAATAAGCGAAGGGGCAGGACTTCCACAGTCCCAGTAGCAGGTCTACGACACCATGAATCTATAGAGCGCAGAGGATGATTGACCTGTACTTTCCCCGACACCTCCGTACGAAGGCTTGGTGATTTACCCTCGGGAAAACTGAGAATATGGAAGCCCTGCCCGAAGGCAAGGGGAGTAGCATGCACCTCGCTCCTGTATGGAGTGAGGCACATCCTATCCAGATAGACTACAGCTGACGAACGAGTTCGCTGAAGATGCGTCCCATGCGATCGGAGGCTGCATTGGCAGCACGTACGACATCATCCCCATCGTTGACGAAGTCGTCATCAAAGTGCCAGCCTTCATTGGTGATGACCGACATACCGAAGACACGGATACCAGCGTGGCGTGCTACGATTACCTCAGGGACAGTGCTCATACCGATAGCATCCCCACCCGAGCGAGACCAATAGGTATATTCGGCTGGGGTCTCATACGAAGGTCCCGTGAGGCCAACGTACACACCTTCATGGACATGGATACCTAATTCCTGCGAGATGGCCTTAGCCTTCGTGATGAACTCACGGTCATAGGGGCGCGTCATATCGGGGAAGCGAGGCCCAAACATCTCCACATTGGGGCCGATGAGTGGGTTGGGCAGGTTGTTGATGTGGTCACGGATGATCATCAGATCACCTACACGGAAGGTCTGGTTGATGCCACCAGCAGCGTTGGAGACGAGGAGGTTCTCGATACCCAGGAGCTTCATCACACGGATGGGGAAGGTGACTTGCTCCATAGGATACCCCTCGTAGTAGTGGAAGCGTCCCTGCATGCAAAGCACAGGGATACCAGAGAGCGTACCTGCGATCAGGTTTCCCTTGTGACCGATGGCCGTAGAGTGAGGGAAGTGAGGAATCTGGGTATAGGGGATGATCGTGGGGTTTTGGAGCATATCGCCGAGCTTACCCAGACCGCTACCGAGGATGATAGCCGTCTTGATATCCTTTGGCAGGCGTGAGGCCAAGTAGTTGGCGGCCTCGTGATAGTGTTGATCGAGCATAATTATTGGATATATGTCTTGCTGAATAGTTCGGATACTCATTGCCACAAGGGCATAGCAAATATAGCAATAATCAAGGAAGGAAAGCCCTGCCTATCGATCGGGAAGCCAGCTAAAACACAGCCGCTCTCCCCCTATAGGAGAGTACTTCATCGGCAAAGAGGTAAGCATATAATCACTACATTTGCACCACACAAGCCGATCCTATTCACCCTCAAATAGTGCACGATGGCTCCACAGGTGCATCTCTTAGTCATTGATCATCGCGACTCCTTCGTCTACAATGTCGTGGAGCTCTTGCGCTCTATACCCGAGCTCACCTTCGAGGTTATCCCCGAGAGTGAGCTCGAGCTTTCTACCCTCCCCCAGCACGATGGGGTCATTCTCTCGCCTGGACCTGGTACCCCCAACGAGTATCCACGGATGCAGGAGCTTCTGAAGAAAGAGGCTGGATGCATCCCTATCTTAGGGATCTGCCTCGGACATCAAGCCCTGGCCGAGTACTATGGTGCACATCTCAGGCAGCTCCCTACGCCTCGCCACGGTCACGCCTCCGCACTTGATATTATAGATCCTTCGGATGCCCTTGTCGGTGTCATCCCCTCTGGAAGTTATGTCGGACGCTACCACAGCTGGGTCGTAGACGAGGGGACATTGCCCGACTGCCTTATCCCGACAGCGTACTGCTCTGAGGCTGGGGAAGGGCGCATATTGATGGCCATGCGCCACCGCACAGCCCCCATTTGGTCGGTGCAGTTTCATCCTGAGAGTATGATTAGCCAGCACGGACGTGCTTATCTCGTAGCCTTTATTGAGGCTATACGCCAGCATCATCTATAGCTTTTTCCCTACGATTATTTACACCCTAAGCTCATGTACTTCCATGATATAGTCGGTCACGCCCACCTCAAGGCACAGCTTCTCGCCACAGCTCGTGCGGGAGTCATTCCGCATGCTCAGCTCTTCACTGGGCGCGATGGTGAGGGAGCCTTAGCCCTGGCCTATGCTTATGCGCGCTACCTCAACTGCACCGACCGAGGGGAGGACGATGCCTGCGGCCATTGCCCTTCGTGTCGTCGCTATGACGAAGTAGGCGACCCCGACCTATCCTTCCTCTACCCTATCATCAATGCTGCAGGGAAGAACCTCTGCGAAGATCACATCTCTGAGTGGCGTAGCTTCATCCTGCAGGGTGCTTATACCTACTATGATGAATGGCTCAGTCTCCTCGGAGGAGATGGGAAGAAGGCATCAATCTTCGCTCGTGAGGGGGAGCCTCTGCAGCGCAAGATGGGCTACCAGACTTCGGGGAAAGGCTATCGCATCCTCCTCATCTGGCTTCCAGAGCGCATGCAGGAAGCCCTAGGGAACAAGCTCCTTAAGTTGGTCGAAGAGCCCCCCGAACGCACCATCATCCTCATGGTAACGATGGACGAGCCAGCCGTACTGCAGACGCTCCGTAGTCGCATGCAGACGCTCCGCCTTCGTCCGCTTACCGAAGGGGAGATCGAGACCGCCCTACGGCAGTCCCCTACGACTCCACCCAATGGTGATGCGCTCTATGCTGCCCACCTCTCCGAAGGAAACTACCGCCGAGCCCTTGATCTCTATGAAGGGAAAGCTGCGGAGCTGGGGGAAGAATATGCCCTCTTGCAGCGCATCCTGCGTGCCACGGTCAATGCCCAACCTCGTGAGATGAAGCTCTTGGCTGAGGACTTGGCTGCACTATCTAAAGAGGAGCAAGCGAGCCTCTTGGAGTACTTAGCTCGTATGTTCAGAGAGTTTTATCTCTACAACCTCTCTCTGCCCGACATCAACTACCTTACGACACGTGAGGAGGGCATCGCCCGCTACCTACGCTCCTGCATCACTGGACGCAACGTCCGTCAAGTGGAAGGGGAGATCGATGAAGCGATGCGACACTTAGCACAGAATGTGCAGGCAAAGATGGTCTTCTTTGACCTGCTTCTGCGTCTCACCTCGACCCTTGCCCCCAGCTATAAGCAGGCTGGCGTGCGCTAAGCTCTTCCTCTGCGATGGCTCACTACGCAGGGGCAAGCTCACATCTCCGCACGCTCCGACAGACCGCCCTAAGTGGTGGTGACATGCACCACTATTGGTCGCCAGCTCGACCAGTAGTGGTGCATGCTATGTACCTATACTGATCGACACGCTGAGCAGTACTGCTCAGCGTGTCGATCAGTATAGGTCGTTCCCCCGAAGTCGTAGTGTAGGATATAGCTTGGAGCACAAGGTGGGAGGGAGCTTCCTGGTAAAAGTGGTAGCATGTTCACAAGGTGTCTCCATACTACTCTACAAGCTATCTACAGAGTATATGGCTCTTATGCCGTATCTTTGCAGTCCAATCATGCCCCACAGCTTCTACAGACAGACAGTCCACATCATAGAGGAGCAATCACAAGGGCAACAATAGAAGACTACGATGCTCAAATTCGATATCCACAAGACTTGTACTAAGACAGCTGCACGTGCTGGTCGCATAGAGACGGATCATGGAGAGATCCTCACCCCAATCTTCATGCCCGTCGGGACGGTAGGCTCAGTCAAGGCTGTGCATATGCCAGAGCTGAGTGACGACATCCATGCTCAGATTATCCTCGGAAATACCTACCATCTCTACTTGCGTCCAGGGCTCGACACGCTCTACAAGGCAGGAGGGCTACATAAATTCAATAGCTGGTCGGGCTCGATCCTGACAGACAGTGGTGGCTATCAGGTCTTCAGCTTGGCCCATCGCCGTAAGATCACCGAGGAAGGAGTCACCTTCCGCTCGCATATCGATGGCTCGAAGCACCTCTTCACTCCTGAGCGCGTGATGGATATTGAGCGTATCATCGGTGCGGACATCATCATGGCTTTTGATGAATGTTGCCCCGGGGATGCCGACTTCCACTATGCGAAGAAATCTCTTGCCCTGACCGAAGGATGGCTGCGTCGCTGCGTCCAGCGTGTGCAGGAGACAGACCCACACTACGGCTACCATCAGAGCCTCTTCCCCATCGTGCAGGGCTGTGTCTATCCCGAGCTGCGCACTCGAGCAGCGGAGTTCGTTGCTTCGCTCGGGGCTGAAGGGAATGCCATCGGTGGTCTTGCCGTCGGAGAGCCTACGGAGAAGATGTACGAGATGGTCGAGCTAACCAACAGCATCCTACCAAAGGACAAGCCTCGCTACCTCATGGGGGTGGGAACGCCTATCAACCTACTTGAGAACATAGCTCGTGGTGTAGATATGTTTGACTGCATCATGCCCACTCGTAATGGGCGCAATGGGCAGCTCTTCACCAGCTACGGCACGATCAATATACGCAATGCCAAGTGGGCGCAAGAGTTCAGCCCCATCGATCCCGAAGGGACGTCCTTCGTAGACAAGCAGTACAGCTTGGCTTACCTACACCACCTCATTCGTGCGGACGAGATTCTGGGGCTACAAATAGCTTCCATTCACAACCTCGCCTTCTACCTGCGCTTGGTACGTGAAGCGCGCGAACACATCCTCGCTGGAGACTTCTCCGAGTGGAAGGATAAGATGGTGCGTCAGCTCAACAATCGCCTCTAAGCCCCTTCTTCCCCAGACGCTATGAGCACGACACCCCACGACATTGCTGAAGAGCTCGAGCCAGAAGAGCTTGAGGAGCCGATCGATTGCCCCCCACCCCCACCAGCAAAGAAGCCCTATCGTCCTTGGCTGGGACGAGTGGATCGGTACATCATCCGCACCTTTATCACCACATTCCTCTTCGCCATTGGCTTAATCTTAGCGGTAGCTGTCGTCTTCGATGTCAACGACAAGATTACGGACTTCCTCAAGCCCGAAGTACCCCTCTCGGGGATTCTCTTCCACTATTACCTCAACTTCATCCCCTACTACGCTAACCTCTTCAGTCCGCTCTTCGTCTTCATCTCGGTGATCTTCTTCACCTCGAAGCTGGCGGCGAACTCGGAGATCATAGCGATGCTGGCCAGTGGGATGAGCTTCCGCCGTCTACTGCGCCCATATATGGTCGCAGCGACACTCATCGCAGCTGCGACCTATGGGCTCAACGGCTTCATCATTCCTTCGGGCAATCGAGTACGCCTCAACTTCGAGCAGACGTACCTCAGGTCTCGTCGTGAAGTCTATACGAGCAACATCCAGATCGCCATCGCCAAGGATACGTATCTCTACATCCGAGACTACGAGAGCCTGTCGAAGCGTGCCACGTCGCTTGCCGTGGATCAGTTCAAGGGACAAAAGCTCATCTCGCGCTTGACAGCTGACGAAGCGACCTACGACACGCTTGATCACTGGACTCTTAGCGACTTCCACATCCGCCGCTTCAAGGGACTCACGGCTACCGATACCGTGGGCTATGGCTTAGACACCAACCTGCACATCAGCCCCGCTGACTTTCTCATCAACGAGAAGGATGCCGTGAAGATGCGCAACGACCAGCTCACACGCTACATCGACCGACAGAAGGAGCGTGGGGCGAGCAACACCCGCCTCTTCCAGACTGAGCTACATAATAGATATGCTGCTATCTTCTCGGCCTTCATACTCACCTTCATCGGGGCGGTACTTTCGGCCAAGAAGATGAAGAACGGCTTGGGGATCAACCTCGTCATTGGCTTCAGTCTGTGTCTGGCATACATCTTAGCGACTTCGCTCACCTCGCAGATCTCCAACGTCGGGCTATTAGCCCCGTGGATAGCAGCGTGGATCCCCAATGCAGCCTTCGTCATCATCGCCCTCTTCCTGTGGCGAAAGGCTCCACAATAACAGCTCATATATGAAAGAAAAGATACAGCGCACCGTCAATATCCAGAATCGCCGTGCACGCTTCGACTACGAACTACTCGACACCTACACCGCTGGTATGGTGCTCGTGGGTACGGAGATCAAGTCCCTTCGCCTAGGCAAGGCCAGCCTGGTCGATGCCTTCTGCTACTTCCATAATGGCGAACTATGGCTCAAGGGGGCAAATATCAGCGAGTATTTCTACGGCTCATACAATAACCACGCAGCCCGACGTGACCGCAAGCTCCTGCTGAACCGCAAGGAGCTGCGCAAGCTCGAGGCCTATGTACAAAGCCCTGGTGTGACCATCGTCCCCGTGAAAATCTTCATCTCTGATCGAGGACTCGCTAAGGTCGTCATCGCTCCAGCACGAGGCAAGAAGGTCTACGACAAGCGTGCCACCATGCGCGAGCGTGATGACCGACGAGAGATGGACCGTGCGATGAAACGCTAAGCACCTCCCACCACCCAATTACTATGCAACAAAAGATTTATGACTTCATCGCCCAGCGTCCCTCGGGCGAATTAGTACGCCTCTCTCAGTTCGCAGGCAAGGTGCTTCTGATCGTCAATACAGCCAGTAAGTGTGGCTTTACCCCTCAGTTTGCTGGACTCGAAGAGCTATACCAGCGCTATCGTGATCAAGGCTTAGTTATCTTAGGCTTCCCTTGTGGGCAGTTCTTAGGTCAAGAGCTACGCTCGGGTGAGGATGCGGCCTCTTTCTGCCAGCTCAATTATGGGGTTTCCTTCCCTATGATGAAGAAGACCCGTGTCAATGGGCGTTACGAAGACCCTATCTTCACCTACCTCAAGCACGCTGCGCCTGGCACACTGATGTCGTGCATCAAGTGGAACTTCACCAAGTTCCTCATCTCGCGTGATGGTAGTCGTGTCCTGCGCTTCTCCCCAATGACTAAGCCCGAGAAGCTCGCTCCGATCATCGAGCAACTGCTCTCCGAAGCTCCCCTCGATCTCGACGAAGACTAAGCATCCCCTGCTCGCTCTCTCCTACCGCCCCTGCTCCCAGGTGCATCCATAGCACAAGGAGTAGGGGCGATAGCGTTCCTCGTTACACGCCTTTGCATCCCAGACACAGCTCTTCCTTCACGAATAAGCAGACGGAGCACAAGAGGAAGGACCTCCTTCGCAGGACTGATGCCCTCCGTATATATATGGTACGCGCGCGAGGGGAAATGCATAGACTCAGGCAATGCTCACTTCAGACAAGCGATGAGGCGAGCTTTGACTAACTTTGTAAGGAATTATTCAACAAGACATACTAACAGAATGGACAATACCCGAATGAGTCGCATCAACCGACTCATCCAAAAGGAGGTCAGCGACCTCTTCCGCATACAGACTCAGAGCGTACCTGGCACGCTCATTACCGTGACTTCGGTGACGGTCAGCCCCGACCTCAGCATTGCTCGCGTACGCCTCAGCATCTTCCCCTCCGAGAAGAGCGAGGAACTCTTAGAGTCAATTCGCTCCAGTGCCAAGACCATCCGCTACGACTTGGGCCTGCGCATCGGCAAGCAACTACGCAAGCTCCCCGAGCTTACCTTCTTCATCGACGATTCGCTTGACTATCTGGAGCGTATCGATAGCCTCTTGGGTCTGAACAATAAGTAAGCCTCTCCCTCTACTTCTCGCCTGTCTGTGCTTAGCCTCAGTATTGCCCTCCGCTACCTCTTCAGCCGTACTCGTCTGCACGCAGTCAACTACGTGACGGCTCTTTCGGCCATCGCCATTGCCGTCGTCGCTATGGCCTTGGTGGTCGTCGTGGGTGTCTACAACGGCTATGTGGCGATGATATTAGATGCTACGGCACAGGTCGATGCCGACATTGTGCTCCAGGATGCTTCGGGTGCAGTCTTTGACCTCCACGACCTACCCGACTACCGCAGAGAGCTGATCCAGGCTGGTGCAGAAGCAATCACCCTGCGCCTCGAGAGCAAGGGACTGCTGCGTGTGGGCGAACAGCAATGGGTCGTCGATGCCATCGGGGTGGACTCAGCCTTTGCCTCCGTCTACCCGATGGCACGCACTGCCGAGCTACCCGAGCTACACACCCCGACGACCTTCACCGACAGCGAAGGGCTTCCCCTCACACCTATCCAGGTAGGGGCATCCATCCAGCTCCCCCCAGACTCATCACGAGGAGGGCGTGACGGAGTGACAGCCGAAGTACTTTTCCCCAAGCGCTTAGGCTTCACCAATCCCTTAGCCCCCGCATCCTCCTTCCAGAGCATCGAAGCGCAGGTCATCGGGCAGTATGCGCCAGCGAGCCAAGAGACGGATGCAGCTGTCTACCTTCCTTTAGAGAGGCTGCAGGAAGCGTTAGACTACGGAGCGAGCCAAGTATCCACCATCGGCATACACCTCAGACAAGGCATCTCTACCTCGGACTTCAAGAAGCAGATAGAAAGGCTCTATGGCGACAAGCTCAAGGCTCTTGACCGAGAAGAGCAGCACCCCGACCTCTCCTACCTCATCAGGATGGAGAAGGTGATGACGTACCTGATCCTCCTCTTCATCCTGCTCTTAGCCGCCTTCAATGTCGCCAGTTCGCTGGCAATGCTCCTCATCGAAAAGGAGGAAGACAGCCGTATCTTCACCGCTCTGGGAGCACCACCACGCTTCACACAGCAAGTCTTCCGCCGTGTCGGGCTCTTGATTTCTCTCACGGGAACAAGCATCGGCATGCTCTTAGGCTGGGGTATCTGCCTTCTGCAGGCGCACTTCTCCCTCATCCGCTCGGGCAGCGGAATGGATGCCATCGCCCTACCCGTAGATGTGCGCCCCTTAGATATGCTCGTCATCTTCATCTCTGTGACGGCACTCTCCTACCTTATTTCACTCTACCCCACCCGCTTCTTCCGCCGTGGATAGAGCCGCCCAGAGGCATCGACTTTAAGATACACATACTACATTATTATATAGTAAGTGTACAAAGAGGGCTATATCCCTCTGCGATGTCGCCGGTAGAAATGCAAAAGAATCGCATTGATTTAGCTAAATAAATAGCGTTTTTTCCTGCTTTTCCCCTCCTTCTTACCTTCTATTCTTCTCCTGAAGGAAAAGCACCGACAAGCACGCATTTCCTAAGAAAATAAAAGAAGTTCGTGCATTTGTCAAGGTAAAAATCATTGTCTATATTTGCTGTGTAATCAAGGCTCTCACACGAGCTGTACACGCAAAACTATTAGATCAATCAGTTATGAAATCCGCTGAGATTCTGGCCTCCCTCGAGGCAAAGCACCCTGGAGAGAAGGAATTCCTCCAGGCTGTGAAGGAAGTTCTTCTCTCTGTAGAAGAAGTCTACAACCAGCACCCTGAGTTCGAAGAAGCAGCTATCATCGAGCGCCTCGTAGAGCCCGACCGTATCATCACCTTCCGTGTACCTTGGATCGATGATGCAGGTAAAGTCCATGTAAACATCGGCTACCGCGTACAGTTCAACAACGCTATCGGCCCGTACAAGGGGGGTATCCGCTTCCACCCAACCGTGAACCTCTCGATCCTGAAGTTCCTCGGCTTCGAACAGACCTTCAAGAACGCACTCACCACGCTGCCTATGGGTGGCGGTAAGGGCGGTGCTGACTTCTCTCCTAAGGGGAAGAGCGACCGCGAAATCATGACCTTCTGCCAGAGCTTCATGCGCGAACTATGGCGCCACATCGGTCCTGACACCGACGTACCCGCTGGGGATATCGGCGTAGGTGGTCGCGAAGTCGCCTACATGTACGGTCAGTACAAGCGTCTGGCTAACGAGCACACAGGTACGATGACTGGTAAGGGCTTTACCTTCGGTGGCTCTCGTCTGCGTCCTGAGTCTACGGGCTTCGGTGCTGTCTACTTCGTACAGCACATCTGCAAGCAGCATGGTATTGACATCAAGGGCAAGACCGTCGCTATCTCTGGCTTCGGTAACGTAGCTTGGGGTGTCGCTCAGAAGGCTACCGAGCTCGGTGCTAAGGTCGTCACCATCTCTGGTCCTGACGGATACGTCTATGACCCAGACGGTATCAACACGCCCGAGAAGTTCCAGGCACTGCTCGACCTCCGCTCCAGTGGCAACGACGTCGTCTCTGACTACGCTAAGAAGTTCCCCAATGCACAGTTCTTCGCTGGCAAGAAGCCTTGGGAACAGAAGGTCGACATCGCTATGCCTTGTGCTACGCAGAACGAACTGAACGAAGAAGATGCCAAGAAGCTCCACGCTAATGGCGTCACCATCGTAGCCGAAACGTCCAACATGGGCTGTACGGCCGAAGCTGCTGAGTACTTCGTAGAAAAGAAGATGCTCTTCGCTCCAGGTAAGGCTGTCAACGCTGGTGGTGTAGCTACCTCGGGTCTGGAAATGACTCAGAACGCTATGCACCTCTACTGGACCAACGAAGAAGTCGATGCTAAGCTCCACCAGATCATGAGCGACATCCACGAACAGTGCGTAGCTCATGGTCGTGAAGGTGACTACATCAACTACGTCAAGGGTGCTAACATCGCAGGCTTCCTCAAGGTAGCTCAGGCTATGCTCGAGCAGGGCGTCCTCTAAGGAGCCCCTCACTCGGCCACAAGCCGCACACGAATGCAGCCCGCATTCCCCACTCTCGGGGGATGCGGGCTGTCCTTTTATCTTCGAGCGAAGGAGCGACGAATCGCAGAGCCACACTCTCCAGAGAGCCTACCGCATACCACACCACACAGGAGAATGGCTTATCTTTGCGGACAAACGGAAGAGTCTCTTCCACACAGCTTACACCAGTCTTATGGCATATATGACTCCTCTTCGCTGCGTCGTCATCGCAGCCCTACTCTGCACAGGCAATGCCTTTGCCAGAGCTAAGGTCACCCCTTCACGGACAAAGACCACCCACCTCACCGATACGGCTTATCGTCAGAGCCTCACGTACTTCTTCGATCGCCCTGCGCGCAGTATGATGGAGGCACTGCCCTTGGGCAACGGCCGTATGGGGATGCTCTCCGATGGCGGCGTACAGCGACAGACCATCACCCTGTGCGAAAGCTCTATGTGGAGTGGTTCTGTAGACTCCACCGCTTGGAACGAAGCCGCCTCTGACCAACTTCCTGCTATCCGCCAGCTCCTGCTCTCGGGTCGTCCGAAGGAAGCCGAAGAGCTCATCTACCGCACCTTCGTCTGCGGTGGCGTAGGCAGTGGACGCGGACAAGGGGCAAACACCCCCTACGGCAGCTACCAAGTCGGAGGCTTCCTTCATCTCGACTGGGCGAAATCACCTGAGACAAGTCGCTATTACCGTGGTCTAAGCCTCACCGAAGGCTGCAGCCAAGAGCTCCTCGAAGTCGGAGGTGCCGCCTACCGCTCCAAGCGCCTGTACAGCGTCTTCGGGGGTGAGGTGCAAGTCGTACACCTCACGAACCACACGACCGAATCACGTAGCGACACGCTTCGCCTCTCTCTGTCACGCCCCGAAAACGGACGCACCTCGGCCGCCTCAGGCTTCCTAACCCTCTCGGGCGCACTCCCCGACGGCAAAGGCGGGAAGGGCTTGGGCTATGCTATTGTTGTTCGCCCATCCTTACCCGAAGGTGGCGAACTAATTACCCAGGGTGACGAGCTTCTCATCGTAAATGCGCCAAGCATCGACCTATACATCGCGCACAACACCAATTACTACGACAAGCGCACCCCACTCGTAGGGCGTGGCATCGAGCAGACGCTACAAGCTCAAGCCACAGGAGAAGGGCAACTCTTCGCCGAGCACGTCCAGCGCTTCTCCGCTCAGATGAATCAAGTGCAAGCGCACTTAGCTGGCTCAGAAGTCGCACGCACAAGCCTTCCTATTGGCCAACGTCTACGTGCCTACCACGAGCACCCCGAGCTGGACCCTGCTCTGGCGACGCTCTATATGCAGTTCGGACGCTACCTCCTTCTCTCCAGCACACGCCCTGGAGCACTCCCCCCAAACCTGCAAGGGCTGTGGACGGAGACCATCCAAGCTCCGTGGAATGGGGACTACCACCTGAATATCAACCTGCAGATGAACTATTGGCCTGCCGAGAAGGGTGCGCTGCCCGAGACCGTCAGCCCACTCACCGACTGGATCGAGAGCATCGTCCCTTCGGGCGAACGCACGGCACAGACCTTCTACCGAGCCAAGGGCTGGGTCACACACGTCTTAGGAAACGTCTGGCAGTTCACCGCCCCTGGGGAGCATCCCAGCTGGGGAGCGACCAATACCTCCGCAGCTTGGCTCTGCGAGCATCTCTACAACCACTACCGCTACAGTCAAGACCGCGCGTACCTGCAGCGCATCTATCCCGTAATGCAGGGAGCAGCCCGCTTCTTCCTCACCACGCTCACCGAAGACCCTAAGACCAAGTACCTAGTCAATGTACCGACGACTTCGCCCGAAAACAGCTACTACACCGCCGATGGCAAGGAGGTTGCTGTCGCAGCTGGCTCGACAATGGACAACCAGATCCTGCGCGAGCTCTTCTCCACAACACGCGAAGCTGCGCTGACCCTTGGGCAAGACCGCTCCTTCGTCGACAGCCTCTCCACCGCCCTGAGCCGACTCAAGCCCACGACCCTCGGCCCTGACGGACGCATTATGGAGTGGATGGAGGACTTCAAGGAAGTAGATCCCCACCACCGTCACGTCTCGCACCTCTACGGGCTCTTCCCTGGTAGTGAGATCACGCCACAGAGCACCCCCGACTTAGCCGAGGGGGCGAAAAAGACCCTCATTGCTCGTGGCTCAAGTAGCACCAGCTGGTCGATGGGCTGGAAGGTGAACTTCCACGCACGCCTCGGCGACGCTGCTGGAGCCTACGAAGTACTGAATATGCTCCTTCGTCCTGTAGAAGCCCTCGATCCAAATACGGGGAAGCCCTATGGCAGTGGGAGCAATCCCAATCTCTTCAGCTCGCATCCTCCCTTCCAGATTGATGGGAACTTCGGTGGTGCTTCGGGCATTATGGAGATGCTCCTCAGTAGCGAGACCGGCTACATCATCCCGCTTCCTGCCCTCCCCAAGGAGTGGAAGTCGGGGAGCATCCAAGGCCTGCGTGTCGTAGGCAATGCCACTTGCTCCCTCAGCTGGTCGGCAGGGCAACTAGATCGCTTCGTCCTCGAGGCGCACCACCCTTATCAACATACACTCCTCCTCCCCAGCGAAGGACAAGGCTACACCCTACGGCTCAATGGCCGCCCCCTGAAGGTGAAGAGCCTCCTTCGCGAAGGTCATCTCCACCTTCCTCTGATGCGCGCTGGTGACCGCCTTGAAGTGACGAAGAAAAGCTAAGAGCCTGCAGCTCCCCCTCCCCCCTACGCAGCAAAGAGTACCTAAGCAAGGGGCTCGATCCTTATTGGGTCGTGCCCCTTGCTCTAACCCGATGCTCCCCGACACTATTGAGACAGACGATAAGACCACTATAGGTCGTCGGGCTGACCAATATTGGTCATCATGCGGAGCAGTATAGCTCGAAGAGTGGAGCAGTATTGGTTCGCTCACCGACCTATACTGCTTCACACTCCCCATCCACAGCGAGGGCTGTCCCCTACTTCGGGATGCGGCTTCTCAATGCGAGTCAAGTACTGTGCTTCGGGGAGGAAGAGGGATGAAATTTAGTGCTTATAGGAGCATTGAGCGCTGTTTAGGGGTGCCTGTTTACTTTGCGCGCCCCTACCACTCGATGGACAAGCCACACATCGAGCACGCCAATGCTCTGATCCGTCAATACCGTCCCAAGCACAGCTCGTTTGCGGGTTTGACGGCGAAGGAGGTCAAGGAGATTGAGTGGAGTCTCAATAACTGACCGAGAAAAAAGTTGGGGTACCGCACGCCACATGAGGTTTTCTATCTAAATTTGCAACCAAAGTGTTGCTCTTCGTAGTGGAAAATACAGGGGCATGATAAACCGCATATTGGACTTCAAACTCAAGGGAAGCGTTCTGATGGTGGAAGTAAGAGGTTTAATCTTACCTATGATGGTAACACCCACCCTCATAGATCCCCCAAGAAGGGTGAGGGTGTGATAGATGGACATTAACTATGTATGTAATTGCAAATGGATGAACAATATCAAGAGCTATTGAGATGCATAGAGAGCCTTGATGCAAGAGAGAGAATGCAGGAGCTCGGAGGTGATGTCTTGAATAGAATCAAAAATCGATTTGTACTAGGTAATCCTAGAGTTTGGTGGCTATCTTTTCGTTTTCCCCCGAAGGAGCATCATTATGATGATGATTATCAATACAAACGGATATCTTGCTTCTTGAACAATGAAGACTTCTGCTATTTTATTGCTGAATTGGATGCCACACACATATTCAAGGCAAGGGTCGCAGATGTGGTATTCATAATTGGAGAATGCTCGTTTTTTGAGTACTATGTTGTTTCTATGGACTTGAAGAAGTTGATTTGTGAAACAGAGCATGGAGATTTTCTGGAAATAACGATTTGAGGTGGACATCTATGGTCGTGTGCGTATAGAGCAAGGCGAAGTGGGGCTGGTGCCTTTCTTGTACCAAGGGCAGTACCTCGACACAGAGACGGGGCTCGCCTACAACCGCTTCCGCTACTACTCTCCCGAAACAGGAGCATACATCAGCCAAGACCCCATTCGCCTCGAAGCGGGGCTGACAAACCTGTATGCATACGTCCACGACGTAAATGCCTGGGTGGATCCTTGGGGGTTGAAAAGTGATTATATTCAAATTCCTAGAATACTAGGCTATCAAAAACATCACATCATACCGAAATCAACAAAGCATCCTTTATTAGATAGGTTAGGCTTTGATGTTCACCAACATAAAAATATTATTCACTTGCCAACAAGTAGTTCTATTGATCCCACAAGAATAGTTCACACAGGGAGACATACCTCAAACTATAACAAGATGATATTAAGCAGGCTTGATGAAATTGAGGCTTTAGATGCAGATGATATCATAAAACGAATGCATGTAAATGATTTAATGGAGAATACAGGAGATGATTTAAGAAACAATAGGATTAGACTAAATAATCACTAAATTATGAATGGATACATTTTAACGACGATCCAAAATACGCATGGCTGGGTAGTTTATGAGAATGATATATCAACAGACTATCAATTTTTTTTCCAGGGAGATTTTATTGCCCCTCCCCCCACTCTTTTTTATCGCGTTTCAAAAAAAGCATATATGAAAAAGGTTGAAAAAGCCATACTCTTAGAGTCATCAGGACCAGAACTAGTAAGTAGACGCTTGAAAGAGGCCTTGGAAGCAACATCAAAAAGTATTCAATTTTTTGATGTTGAGCTATTTTGTGAAGGTGAAAAGATAGAAGGGTTCTATGCAGCGAATTTACTTTATAAGATTAATTGTGTTGATATAGAGCGCAGTGAATTTCGCCTAACAAATTTCAACCCGCAAGAGCCTGAATATATGTTTTACTACATGAGGCTAAAAGAAAATCTTTTTAAGGGGCTCGATATAGATATCGTTCGTTGTCGAGAAATGCATCGTTGTATTGTTGTGAATGAGAAAATTAAGAAAGCGTTATTTGACGCAGGCTTAAAGGGGTTGCAGTTTAGTGATAGTATAGACATAACTCCTCAAGAAAGGTCTATTTCGGAAAGAATATAAACCGTGGGGCTGTCTGGAAATTCTTGTGGGATGGCAATATCCCCTTACACGAATGGAATGGTCGTATTCGCTCAGTGATCGTCCCGAGACTATAGATGATAGTGATGGCAGACGAAGCTACGCCAGCCCAGAGCCACAGACAGAACTCACGACTTGGATATTCGATGAGGGGACATTTGTACCCTCAGCAAAACTCGTGGGCGAGAGACGCTACTCCATCATTTCTGACTACCTCGGTACACCCATAGAGGCGTATGATGAGGAAGGGAAGCGTGTGTGGGCGAGAGAACTGGACATCTATGGGTGGACACGCTCAGAGGAGGGAGAAGTTGGTTTCATACCTTTCCTCTACCAAGGGCAGTACCTCGACACAGAGACGGGGCTCGCCTACAACCGCTTCCGCTACTACTCGCCCGAAACAGGAGCATACGTCAGTCAAGACCCTATTCATCTCGAAGCGGGGCTGACAAACCTGTATGCATACGTCCACGACGTAAACGCTTGGATTGATCCATGGGGGCTGATAAAGGTTAGTACAACAGTCGCACTACAGGATGTTATGAATCGTGGTCTTCATGTTAATGTGATAGAAGGTAAAAAAAGTTTCCATGTTGCACTCGAAGCAATTATGGATGGAGAGATTCCCAAGGGTATTAAATTGGTACCTGCAGATCCCCAAGCTAGGAAGATAGGTATTTCTAAAAAAGTAGAAGAAGCCATACGGGACTATATGGAAAAAAATAAATCTAAACTCTCTAATATTGCACGAATGGCAGCAGAGGCATTTACAGGGTCTGATTTGTCACGTAAACAAGGATTGCAAGATGTCGCAAAAGCATTGGACGTTCACTAATATTATCCGTTATATTGAGGATTATAAAAAAAATCCTCAACTCATAGAAAGGATGAAGTGGGAATTTATTTCCGAAGGAGAGTGTATAGTTGAGTTCGTGAAGCTATATAAGCATCTCGTCCTAGAACGAACGATTGATCCCAAGATCCATCAAACTACAGCTATTTACTTGAGGTATTCTCAGCAATTGCTGCTAAAAAAGAAGAGAGCAATAAGACGTCTTGGCATAGGGAAAAAGAATGTGTCTGCAATCTTAAGACTATGTGGTATACATTACAGAGAGTATGGGGACGATGAGCATCGAGTCTTTTTCCTGGATACGGATGTGAATATATACTTCTGCAAACACTATCAATTACCTATTTATATTCTGCAAAGAATAGAATTCTCCAATAAAGAATATAGATCTTTTATCCTCAAGGTTCTTCCAGTGAAAAAAGGTGAATGGTAACTACCCCCGAGAATACCTCGTATCTTCTCTAATAGAGTAAATCATAGCAGAGTTGCATTTATGAGCGACAGCATAGGTCATATAATAAAGGACTCTTTAGGCGACCAACTGACACATAGCCCGAGTAAGAGCTTTGTCAATCGCTGTGAAACAAGACTAAGGTTATTGCGCCTATTTCTTGTGTGCTCCTTGTCCAACTTTGTGTCTTTGAAAGCTCATCAAGGATTGATAGCAGGGACATACACGGCAGAGTTTGACTACGATGTCGTGGGTACTTTGGCCGCCGCTCGCTACAACGAGACAGACATCCGCTACAAACTCCCCGACCGCATCGGAAACATCTACCCCGACCGCTTCACCAAGGAAGCTAGGTATGAGCGTGGTGGACGACGCAAGGAGGATAAGGAGTGGACTTATCACTTCGATGGCGAGGGCTTCCTCACGGATCGTATCTCCAAGAGCGAGAGTGTGAATGTTATACATGGACACCCAATAACAGAAGCCGAATATAAAAAACTCACTAAAGTACATTAGGACATGGAGGAAGTAATCAACCTGTACAAGTTCTCTCTTATAACCTCATCTTCAGCACATCCATTCTTAGAGCCTTCCAAAGAATTTCAGATAGAGGATATTCTACAATTGAAAAATGGCAATATATTAATTGATGTGGGGTATTATAATTCTGTATTAACTATCTTTGTGGTATATGATTATAACTGGGAGTCTCCACTGATAAAACGAGAATACCCAAGCTGGGAAAATATGCTGAAGGATTTGACTACGATCTGTTTAGACTTCTCCATGTAAGGGGACTATTGTTGAAGCTCGAATTATAGAATAAAGCCACTTAAACCGGAATGAATAAGCCTCCTAGAGGAAAGCATTAATAATACACCTACCTAGATGACAGATAGAGAATTTGTGAAATCTATTAAGGATGAGATTTTTGATAAGAGTCTCCACCGCTATTTTGAGATACTGCGCACTATTGACAGGGATAGTATAACCCATATGTATTGGAAAGCAACGGCTTCTTTATATGACAAACTAGACCATAAGGGGAGAGAGCAGTTAAGATTTTTTGCTAGACTAATAATGGAGGATACACTTTCGAGTGTACTATCATACCTAGACGGAAGTTCTACTTTTGCCACACAGGAGGAGAGTGAGGATTTTAAGTTGACATCAGGGGAACAAGTCATAAGTGGAATGTTGCACGATTTTTTTCTTGCAACGCTCGAAGATGAAGAATAGGATTGTAGGGGGACATGTTCCTTCGGCGAAGATCGTGGGTGAGAGACGATACTCCATCATCTCGGATTACCTCGGCACACCCGTGGAGGCGTATGACGAGGTGGATAAGCGTGTCTGGAAGCGTGAGCTGGACATATGACTATGAAGCTGATGTGAGATTACGAGCTAATAACAAACACTAATGAAAGGGTACACTGTTAACTTAAACAACGACTCTGGCTTTAGGGGAATTACTATTATGTGTGATTCTATAGAGAAAGGGCTGGATTATGCTCAGGAGAAAGGGATAGACTGTGTCTGTATAGCGTGTCATTTTAATGAGTACCGTAAGCAAAGAGTCAACTTTGATTTTCTGAAGGGAAGGGATTTTATAAGGGTTCTTCATTGGCTGGTCCCATTAGATCGAAGATCAAACACAGAAGGTATAAGAGCGCTACAGAACCTGGAGGAATTGCGCTGGGTGGCAGGTAACAATGTGCCTATTGATTTATCATCTTTCCGCAGGCTTAAGAAACTCAACACTCACTATAGTAGCAAAATTATTGGCTGGGAATATCTTACCTCACTGCAGTCTTTAATGTTGAGCTCTGTAAATGAAGACGAACTGTCTTTTCTAGGTAAATTAGAAAGCCTGGAAACCCTGCGGCTTCTCAATGGAAAGCTAACCTCAATAGGAGGTCTTGACGGCTGTAGAAAGCTACATACCTTATTTATTCAAAATTGCCCAGCGCTATCTCTAACAAAAGGTGATATTCTTAAGTTAGAGGGACTTGAAAACCTAATAATTGAAAGATGTAGACTTATTGATGCCCAGGGGTTGAGGGAGATTGATTTGAAAAATCTATTAATTATATAGATATGGCTAATCTCCTATATGCGCTATACAGGGCTTCCGTATCCAAATCCGAAAACTTTCTTGAGCTAGTTGGGCTGCAGGCTACATTTCCAGCGTCGTGCCTTGAGTGAGATCTTGCCGTTCTGTTGGCGAAGGATGGCTAAAGTGAACTTGCGAAGAAGGTTTAGATTGCGTGCAGAATAGTTCTTACGTGCACGACAGGCATCTTCTCTAAAAGTCACATCCAATTGCCAATGAAGACGGTTTTCTATCCCCCAATGCTCCCTGATATAATAGGCTACTTCCCAGGCAGACAGGTCATTGAAGTCTAGGCTGGAGATGTAGTAACGTGCCTCTTTCTTTGGCTGTATATTGGGCTTCGACACCTCGTATTCAACCCGAATTAAGCGCTTTACCGAGTCACTCCGCAATCGTGCTGAGGAGCTATTGCGTAGCTGTCAGTAGTCTCCCGAACAGATCTCAGGTCGCCTTCGCCAGGAGGGTATTGCGATGGTTGGGAAGACCACTTCGTACAAGTGGCTTCTCGAGGATAAGCGCAGTTTAGGGGTGTCTGTTTACTTTGCGCGCCCCTACCGCTCGATGGACAAGCCACACATCGAGCACGCCAATACTCTGATCCGTCAATACCTTCCCAAGCACAGCTCGTTTGCGGGTTTGACGGCGAAGGAGATTAAGGAGATTGAGTGGAGTCTCAATAACCGACCGAGAAAGAAGTTGGGGTACCGCACGCCACACGAGGGTTTCTATCTAAATTTGCAACCAAAGTGTTGCACTTCGTAGTGGAAAATATATAGTCATTAGAATTATACTTTTATGGATGAGTTACTGATCTTCATAGACAATCAGACTGGAGATAGCGTTGGGATGTATTACAATACATGGTTGCTTATAATCAAATGTATTTTGATAGAATATGCGGATAAAACGGCTGAGGAGGCAAATGAAGTTCTAAAGAAACACTATTACAAAAAACCTGAAAGCTATTATGAAGTACTCTACCTGAGCCATGAAACGGAGTACCATTGGGCTATGCTGGGAGCTTATGGCGAACTTTATTGGTTAAAAGGAGTGAGTTCCCAAGTCCCTATTGACTATGATGCTTGGTATAGCAATTATATACGAAACAATAATTTGCCCACCCCATTTCAATGGTTTTAGTACCTCGACACAGAGCGGGGCTCGCCTACAACCGCTTTCGCTACTACTCGCCCGAAACAGGAGATTAGTAATCAAACTGATAGCATGTTTAGTTTTCTCAAGAAGAAACCAAAGTTGGATATTTCCAATGTTATTAAAGAGTTGGCAAAAACTCTACCAAGCAAGTATGATTCTATCATAAAACAAATAGAGGAAGGCATCGTTATAGGTTTCTTCATAGAGGAAGATGCATATGTTAAATTTAAGCTAGATTCTTCCGTTATTAGTCGCTTTGAAGACCCTATGGGTCACTACTATTCAATTTCTGGATTTCAGCTTGAATGGGATGATGGTAGCAGGACTTGTTTTGCTATTCGTATTGGGTATGGGTTAGTTCTCGGCATAGAACTATCAGATCGTAGTGTCATCTTTAAGCATCAAAATCAACCAAGAGTAATTCTCTTGTCTCTGAGGATTACCTATTTTGATTCGTTGGAAAACTCCTTTATCTCCCCATCAGAAGCAAAGATATTTAGTCCTAACGACTTATATGAAATCGAAATCCAAGGGGTCCATCTCCTTCATCTGAGAGATCTTGGTGATGGAGACTTTGTCGCTATAGATACAAAACAATCTATCTACAAAGTGACACATTCTCCTGTCGAACTAGTCCCCCTTGATATACTATTAGAAGATGTCCCTCATCTATAGGGTCTGATTTGTCACGTAAACAAGGATTGCAAGATGTCGCAAAAGCATTGGACGTTCACTAATATTATCCGTTATATTGAGGATTATAAAAAAAATCCTCAACTCATAGAAAGGATGAAGTGGGAATTTATTTCCGAAGGAGAGTGTATAGTTGAGTTCGTGAAGCTATATAAGCATCTCGTCCTAGAACGAACGATTGATCCCAAGATCCATCAAACTACAGCTATTTACTTGAGGTATTCTCAGCAATTGCTGCTAAAAAAGAAGAGAGCAATAAGACGTCTTGGCATAGGGAAAAAGAATGTGTCTGCAATCTTAAGACTATGTGGTATACATTACAGAGAGTATGGGGACGATGAGCATCGAGTCTTTTTCCTGGATACGGATGTGAATATATACTTCTGCAAACACTATCAATTACCTATTTATATTCTGCAAAGAATAGAATTCTCCAATAAAGAATATAGATCTTTTATCCTCAAGGTTCTTCCAGTGAAAAAAGGTGAATGGTAACTACCCCCGAGAATACCTCGTATCTTCTCTAATAGAGTAAATCATAGCAGAGTTGCATTTATGAGCGACAGCATAGGTCATATAATAAAGGACTCTTTAGGCGACCAACTGACACATAGCCCGAGTAAGAGCTTTGTCAATCGCTGTGAAACAAGACTAAGGTTATTGCTCCTGTTTCTCGTGTGCTCTTTGTTCAACTTTGTGTCTTTGAAAGCTCATCCTCTCTTCGTGTCATCAGGAATGAATATAGATGGTGCTAGTAATATGAAGTACTTGCCTATTGCAGAAGGAATAGATTCTAATCCTAATAAAGCTATTCATTTAGGATGGAATGATGTGCATAGAGAATATAATCAAATGATGAAACAGCGAATGGATGAGCTTTATGATATTTCCAAAATTGAAGGGTAGGATCAACGAAGGATTCAAAAAGAAGTCGTAGATTTGCAAACCGAAGTTAGACAAAGATTGGATTCTGGAAAATATAAAATACACTGATAGAAATGTATAGTCTTCAGCAACAAAGTGACATAGATTTTGTACCATGTCACATCAGGAATCGCCAAAGGCAAGAAGAGTTATATGATTTTTTGGTAGATGATAAGGAAGGACTTCTTCAGTATTCTCCAGTTCTGATCGCCGATAATAGATTGACACTGGAGTCCATCCAAAAGTTGGACTATCTTGAAAGTTTCTTGCCTGCTCCGATTTTCTCAGAACGAGCAAGAATGAGAATCGAGCAAATTGTAGAAGACGATGTTATCTTCTATCCTTGTAAAATTAATCTTAGAGGAGAGTTATTGCAATTTTACCTGGCTAAGATCTTTCGAAAGCTTCCAATATTAGATGTGGAGAATAGTCCATTTCATACCTTATCTGATGGAAAAAAAATTCCCACATACCCTTATAAATTTACCTCGCAAGATTTAGAGTACACACTCGCAAGAGATTGCTACTACCCTTCATTATTTGTTGTGTCTTCTAGGTTGCAAAAAGAAATGTATGGTTTGTCTTTAGATCTAGTTCCATTAATCTGAGAATAAAATAATTTTGATAGCATATAGGGTCTGATTTGTTACTTAAACAAGGATGACAAGATGTCGCAAAAGCGATATGACATTTCAGATGTTGATACTCAAAGACTGGATGTTGATTTAGAGTCACATAAAGTTAGCTCTCACTAAAACGAAAAATCAATGGAGGAAAACAAAGTACTGGAGAAGTTGAGCTGGATAACTCAATCTAAATTAGCTCCACAGCCTGTAACTCAGGAATATAAAGAACGAATATATCGTTTCTTTGAAAATTATGTTCACTTTTTGCAAGACAACGGGTTTACCACAAGGGAAATCCTAAGAAAGGGAGAAAAAGCTACCGACGAATCCCAGATAACAATTGGAGATTTAACAGAACAAGGCTTCAAGTTTTATGCTTTTGGTATTCTTAAATGGATTGCTAAATATGACCGAGCTAAAGACAAAGATAAAGCGATTGGAGATTTCTCTTTCATAGAGAAAAAGCTCAAGGAATTTCGAGAAAGGCATAGTGGCTAAAAACATACTACTCTCCCGAAACAGGAGCATACATCAGCCAAGCCCCTATTCGTCTCGAAGCGGGGCTGACAAACCTGTATGCGTATGTACACGACGTGAATGCCTGGGCGGATCCTTGGGGATTAGATACATTTTATCAGTTATTCAATGGCGATACTCTTGTTTATGAGGGGATTACGAAGAGGCCTGTACAAGAACGATTGATAGAACATGCTTATGACGGAAAGAGTTTCACGAGCGTTAGATATGTAGATGACCTAGAAAATCATATTGCAGCTCGAGATATGGAGGGGTCTTCTTTGTATCACAATCAACTGAATAAGAGTCAGTTGAATAAGAGAAGAAATGATGGTGGCTTCTATCATTCATATGACCCCAACAATGTCAAAGATGGAAGAACTTTTATATCTAGAGATGATATTGAGTTAAAAATGAGTCAGGGAAAAACAGCAGAAGTTGCTCCCAGAGGACATATGATAAATAATACTCACTAGAATATGAACAGCAAAACTAAGCTTCGAGTTAATAAAATAATTGAACTGAAGCATCATATTGAGAATTGGGAAACTCAAACAAGCGAAGAGATCGAAAAGCTTCTTGTTGATTTTGAGAAACAGCCTAGGCAAGAAATGTCTTCTTATTATACGGAGCTTTTTAGAGATGTTCAATTTGCGGGTGTTTTGGTGCAAATAGCAAATAAGTATGCGGAAAACAGTAAAATCAATCGCTGTATAGTATCTGCTCTTGGAATGATGATGTGGAGGTATAAGCTTCCTGAGAGTGAGGAAATATATCGCCTTATGTTAGCGAATATTCAAAGAAAGGGAGTAGCTCTTTTTGTAGCATTTCATCTCCCTAAGATGAAAATGTTTGAGGAATTCCCGGATAAATGGGCCTATTTTATGAGTATACCTAAACTCTCTCCTAAAAAGACTTCTGCAGAATACTTTACTAATTTGGTCGAAGAATACATTTGCTTTGTGCCTATGATGTATAAGTCAGAATTGATTCAATACTTTAGTCTAAAATATAGTGAAACAAAAAGTGAATATCTAAAAGATAGATATAAAAAAATACTAACAATCCTTGAGTAACTTTTGAGGAAAAAACATCAACCCAATTGGAGGATATTCTTGCAAATCTTGGAGATTTCAAGGTAATGCACGTAACGATACAACGAAGCGCAAAAGGACGGCTGTATGCAGCCTCCCATACAGAACATAAATGGCATTAGTATATGAAAAAGCGAACGAGAGCAGAGTACACAAAACGCATTGACAAAGTCTTCTCAAACAGGAAGGGCTACACTCACGGGGCGGAGTATTTGGAGCGTTTAGCAAATCCATCTTTGGAGAAATGGAATTTTATCCAGTTAGATATTGTTGCCCGCATGGAGTCTTACGTGTGTCAACTGCAATTTTGGCACAATCCTAGTCCTGAGCTTTTCCAAAGAATGGTAGATGCTCTCCATATCCAGTACATTGCATATTGGTCTATGTGGAAAAAGGATGAAGAGCTGAGAGCAGAAAAGAAACTCACGTTATCATCGGAACTTACTACTTTGCCGGGCTTTCTGCTTGCTATGGCGATGTTTGCAGATGACATGCTTAAAGAACGGATCGTAGACGTTACCACAGAGGCTTTGAACTATAAAACGCGCAACCAGTTTAAGCTACACGTTACCACCCTTCCCCTTGCGACGTTTCTTTATCAAGATATTCTCACAAGGAAAGGCATCATCTGGGGGAAGAAGGAAGACGTACCCATAGCACCCTACGACAAGGTGCTTGCGAATGCTGCTACCTGCTCTGCAGAAGAGGTGGAGGATTTGCTAGACGACCTGATGACATATCACCTCAAGACTTATCATATGGATTCTTTCATAGCCAACCCTTTCACAGCTCCCATATGGAGCTTATTCCCTGTGGAGGCATTTGCTCTCTACAGATATTGGCTCATCAAACGGAAACTTGACATTGCTAATCTACAATTCTCAGACGCCATGCTAGCACATTATGCTCCATACCTGCAGCAGGCAGAGTATAAGGTTTCTCCACATATTCAAAAGATTATCGATGGTCTGGAGTAGGACTATAACTCGATCGAAACCATCACTGAAGACCTATGAGAAAAGATAAAAGAAGTAGCAAAGTCATATCATCAACTAATGTAGCAATGGTAAATATCTTTAAGGAAAATGGGGTTCGCTTTCTTCCCAATGAGCAAAAGAAAGCATCTAAAGAGGTTCAAGAAATATAATATGTTCTCCAATTTTGAGGCAGGCAAAAGTAATTCCATAAATAAAGTACATTAGTAATCAAACTGATAGCATGTTTAGTTTTCTCAAGAAGAAACCAAAGTTGGATATTTCCAATGTTATTAAAGAGTTGGCAAAAACTCTACCAAGCAAGTATGATTCTATCATAAAACAAATAGAGGAAGGCATCGTTATAGGTTTCTTCATAGAGGAAGATGCATATGTTAAATTTAAGCTAGATTCTTCCGTTATTAGTCGCTTTGAAGACCCTATGGGTCACTACTATTCAATTTCTGGATTTCAGCTTGAATGGGATGATGGTAGCAGGACTTGTTTTGCTATTCGTATTGGGTATGGGTTAGTTCTCGGCATAGAACTATCAGATCGTAGTGTCATCTTTAAGCATCAAAATCAACCAAGAGTAATTCTCTTGTCTCTGAGGATTACCTATTTTGATTCGTTGGAAAACTCCTTTATCTCCCCATCAGAAGCAAAGATATTTAGTCCTAACGACTTATATGAAATCGAAATCCAAGGGGTCCATCTCCTTCATCTGAGAGATCTTGGTGATGGAGACTTTGTCGCTATAGATACAAAACAATCTATCTACAAAGTGACACATTCTACTGTCGAACTAGTCCCCCTTGATATACTATTAGAGGATGTCCCTCATCTATAGGGTCTGATTTGTCACGTAAATATTGTAGCTAATCATAATAAACAAATAGCCCCAAATAAATTTCATTGATGAAGTTTTTTCAGAAACGAGTAGGGAGTATATTCATTGTGCCACTATTCTTGCCTAGTGAATATACTGATAACATCAAAAGCTATGCTTCTGTTGACTTTCCCCCCACAGAACGCTATGCTTTCGGTCGGTTGATAGAAGTTGACAAATCTGGTGGAGATTTGGTAGAAATTTTCAACTATGTAGGAGCAATACCGAGTTCTCCGATGGGGATAGTAAATTCTGGGCTTATGTTTAAGCCTTTACATATAAGTTTGGGGTTCAAAAAGAAAAGGTGGAGATTTATATTTGAAGACCCAAACTATGACAAGATAAGGGATTCTAATTATCAAGAAATTACATTCCTTATGGGAACCCCAGAGATGCCTGCCCTTTGGGTTGGGGGAGAGTACAAAAGAACAACTGTCTATGATTGTGAGAGCTACAGAGAATGGATAGTATTTACTCCAACCGGAGTGGAAGGATTAATTAAGGAATTAATTTAAGGAATGAACTATTGACGGAATCTTATGCTCCCGATTTATAATAAAAGACGGAAAATATCAGCAAATTCAACTACATCATTCAAGACAGAATGCAAAAGGTTCTCTGTTTGAATTATCAGCATCAACTCATCAAAAGTACTATTCATCTAAGGCAATTCATCCATACTTACCTAATTCACATCCAGACAATCCGGTAAATCGAAGTTCTTTTAATGTAGACTGAGAGACCTACAGGAAAGAACGAGCAGAAGCTGAGATACAGAGAAGGCGTGCATCGAACATAGGATCTCAAACTGTTCATTAGAAACATATTATGATATCATTAGAGAATATAAACAAAATAAAAAAGAATGGGTGGTGGTATGATACGCCCTCAGAAGAGTATATCAGTGCTATCAAAGATTTAGGCATTGATCCTAATACTACAATAGGGCAATTTTATATTCATGCAGAGGATGGCCCCACATTCATCAGCAAAGGAGTCGTTTTATACCACATCTGTTGGTTTTTGCTATTCTCAACATATGAACTAGATATTCTTCGAACCTCTGATGGATTGGGATTATCCAAAGAATTCATTCCTCTTGATAGTTTTGAGGGTGAGGTCGGTTTTTTTTACAATAAAAAGACAGAAGAAGTCTTTCAGTTTTCATTGAATAGATCAACTGAAAATACCACACAACTAACTACTATTGCAAAATGGGATACATTTGATCTTTTCTTAGATTGGTATCTATAACAACTACTATTACTAACATATTCTATGGAAACTATGGGCAATATAGTATAATTATGGGCAAGTGCATAGGCAGTATTGCGCATTATACAGTAGGTTCATTGGCGACCCACAAGCCGAGTAAGAGCTTTGGTGAGCTATTTGAGGAGAAGAAGGCGCAGCTGGAGTCTCTTCAAGCAGGTCTTGCTCGTGCCGTGCTACTTAAGACTCTCCCGAAACAGGAGCATACATCAGTCAAGACCCCATTCGCCTCGAAGCGGGGCTGACAAATCTGTATGCGTATGTACATGATGTGAATGCCTGGGTGGATCCGCTCGGTCTAGCCAAAGTGTTTCGCTCAATGTCAAGAGCTGAATATTTTGATATCAAACATAATGGGTGGAATAGTTATGGACAAATGGAAAGTAAATGGTTTGCGAATAGCTATGATGATGCCGTCACATTTGGACATAGGTTAGGGCATGGAACAGATACGAAGTTCTATGTAGTCGGATTTGAGATAGATGATGAGATCTTATCTGGGGCGTATAAGGTCAAAAACCTAGATGCAATTGGAGATGCTCTAGCAATAGATATAGATCAGCTCAACAACTCTAGCCCCATTGTGACTTCTATCAATAGTCAACGAGTAAAAATAGATTCTCACTAATGAAAAAAGCAGTTCTCATAGAATGGATGAAAGAATATTTCATTAGAGAGTCAAAAGAATTACCAGATACAACTCGACTACACACTCAGTTGTATGCGAATGGTGAGGTTTGGACTCTTGTTATTGATTTTGAGACTTCTCCCAAGGAGCAAGGATTCTTGTCTATTGGAGTTTGTCACTTGCTAATTACAGATGCTCCAGTCGAGTTGAAAGAGGGAGATACTTTCCCTTTTTGGGATGGTGCTACCCAAATTGGGACATGCCTACTGATTGACTGATTTCTTAATAGAGTAATTTCGTTTTTTGCATGATAGTAGATTTTAATAAACATTAGCTAGGTTGAAGATCTCCATCAGATAAACATCTGTCGACTTTATCCCCTTCCTTTTTCAAGGGCAGTACCTTGATGGGGAGACGGGGCTGGCTTACAACCGCTTCCGCTACTACTCTCCCGAAACAGGAGCATACATCAGTCAAGACCCCATTCGTCTGGAAGCGGGGCTGACAAACCTGTATGCATACGTCCACGACGTGAATGCCTGGGTGGACCCATGGGGGCTGAGTGGAAGGGGAGGAGCTATCCATCAGGATATACAAAATCAAGTATTTGAGGATTTAAAACAAGTATATAAAAGGAGCAACGTTCAGATTGAGGGACAAATTAATCTAGGAAATAGCACTTCTCGTTATGGGGATATTGTCGTTAGAGATCCCAGTACGGGTAAGATTATCGAAGTTCATCAAGTCGGGGATATGCGTTCACGGGGTGGCTTTAGACCATCCTCAAGAGAACGAGGGGCTATTATGGATATCAGACAGTCTCCTGATTTGTCTCCTGATGCAAGAATTGTATTCCATGATAAGAAACGTCGGGTAACATTGATCAATCCTGATAAGTCCCCTGATTGGAAATCCCCATCAGACAAGCATCGCAAGGTGAAAAATATACATTAATGAGTAAGCAGATTAATTTCTATGCCACAGAGGCCGATAAGAAGTTCCTGGAACAACTATTGAAGGAAGTGTTTGGTGAAATGTTAGATGTCCCATCTCCCCAAGGGCCACTAGATCCATTTCCGCCCGTTTTATACTACTCTAGTTCTTTTTTCCTCGTAGAAAGGAGCCGGAAGGAAGATCTTGTATACTATGCACACACTTATTACACTGGTGAGATAATAAGTGCTTTAGATACGGTAAACAGCCCCATATTAGAATACTCGCCTGCAGGCATTAATGCAACAGAGGGATATTATCTTCAAGGGCGTTTTTACACTCGAGCAAAGGATAAAGAATTTCTCAAGAAAGTATCAGCCTTCATGGCTAGACTGAAGAGAAGGTTCTTTCATATTAAGAAGTATAATCTCTATTTGTCTCCTGATATCGATGTACGAATCTCTAGGTTTTCTTGTAATAGAACAATTACACAAGACGACCTCTCTTAGACTTAGATATATAAGATTCGCCAACTAGATTGTGCAAGCACTCTTTGTTAGAATACTACTATTGGCTCTTGAACTTTGCAACATCTCAGAGGTGCAGGCAGGCGTCGGCTCCTCGTCGATGTGGACTGTCCGCTTCGAATACGATGTGATGGGGCGAGAAAGTCTGCGCCGTCTCTTGGGTGGTGTTGAGAGCCGTACACGGTATGACCGCTCGGGGCATGTTACCGTCCAAGGAACCCAAGGTGTGGGCTATGAGGTCAGCCACCGCTCTTATGACTGGGATTTGTCGGGGAAGCTACGCAAGCTCACGGCAGGAAGCTATACGGCAGAGTTCGACTACGATGTCGTAGGTACGCTGGCGGCTGCTCGCTACAACGAGGAGCCAAAGGACGGCTGTATGCAACCTCCCATACAGAACATACTTAGCTGCAGCTGATGAACATCTGAAAACCAAAAGAATTCACTAGGATGAGAAATATGACAAAAGTAAGGTGGAGGAATAATCAAGTTATCAGCATTGAGACTAAACGAAAGGATGAATCAAGAGAAACTAGGGTGTATGTGCTCGCTCAGATGATAGGGAAGGCTGAACTCCTGTTTTTCGATCTATTTAACACTGATAACAATTGGGGTGATGTAGACTTAACCCAAGTTCCTATTCTTTTCTGCGCCACTGTTGCTCGTCAATTCATTAAAAGCAGCAATATCTTCAAGCAGAGTATTAAGGGGATTGACTATATCTCTCCAAAGCGTAAGATAGACCCCTTAGGTATGGGAAGTAGATGGATTACGCTCTGGGAAGGAACACCAAACGAAAAGAAAATTCTTATCATAGGAGATGGTGGGGGCAGACTCTTTGAAGTAGATACTTCCTCGGGGAAATACAATGAACGAGATATCATTGCGTCAATAAATAGAGACGATTTAGAAACGATTAATAGCTATGAATTGAGGAATGTACGAATCTATGCTGAGCTTAATGAACGGCTATATTTGTGTTACAAAATGGGGAGAAATGTAGACCCTCTAAAGGATTTGGTGTTTAATCTACCTATCCCCTTAGAGTACAAAGAGTATATTGAGATCATATCAACCTAGAATCAACAACTTAATACTGGAATGTGCAAGATTTTTGATGCGGTTGCCCTGGTGGGCTATTTGCGTCATTAGCCGTATCTTTGTAGCCACTTAGATAAGCATAACAACAGCCTATGGTCATTAAGTCTGCAGAGTTCGTCATCAGCAATAGTCGCGTGGAGAAATGCCCGACGACAGGCCTCCCCGAATACGCCTTCATCGGGCGATCCAATGTGGGGAAGTCGTCGCTCATCAATATGCTCACCGCACGCAAGGGGCTGGCGATGACTTCGCAGAAGCCAGGGAAGACGCAGCTCATCAACCACTTCATCATCAATGACTCGTGGTACCTCGTTGACCTCCCAGGATACGGCTATGCACGCCTCGGGAAGGACAGCCGTGACAGCCTGAGGCGAATGATCGAGGACTATGTGCTGGAGCGTAAGGAGCTCGTCCTGCTCTTTGTTCTCATTGACTGCCGCCACGAGCCACAGAAGATTGACTTAGAGTTCATCCAATGGCTGGGCGAAGAAGGCGTACCCTTCTCCCTGGTCTTCACCAAGGCCGACAAGCTGAGCAAAGGACGCTTGGCTGCCAACATCGAGGCTTACACGACCAAGCTCCACGAAGAGTGGGAGGAGCTTCCTCCGATCTTCGTCACTTCTTCGGAGGAACGTATAGGGCGCGATGAACTCTTAGGCTACATCGAAGAAATCAACACTACATTATAATAGACCCCACCAAGTAAGACAATGAAAGGAACTATTCTCGTCACTGGCGGTACCGGCTACATCGGTTCGCACACGACCGTTGAGCTCATCCAAGCAGGCTATCAAGTCATCAGTATCGACAACCTGTCGAACTCCAACATTGAGGTACTCGATGGTATCGAAGCCATCACGGGCATCCGCCCCACCTTCTACGAAATAGACTGCAATGACGAGGCTGCTATCGAGCGCGTCTTCGCTGCTCATCCTTCGATCCAGGGCGTGATTCACTTCGCTGCCAGCAAGGCCGTCGGCGAATCCGTGCAGAAGCCTCTTCTGTACTACAAGAATAACCTCCTTTCGCTGATTGTCCTCCTCGAGGCCATGCAGCGTCACGGCACCAAGGGGATCGTCTTCTCCTCATCCTGCACCGTCTATGGTCAGCCCGAGATCCTGCCTGTCACCGAAGAAGCTCCGATTCAGGTAGCCCTCTCGCCCTACGGCAACACGAAGCAGATCAATGAGGAGATCCTCAATGATGTGGTCTATGCAGGTGCTCCCTACAAGGTCATCCGCCTGCGCTACTTCAACCCCATCGGGGCACATCCCTCCGCCCTCATCGGCGAGCTCCCCAATGGTGTACCTCAGAACCTCATCCCCTACCTGACGCAGACCGCCGCTGGTATCCGCCAGCAACTCAGCGTCTTCGGTGATGACTACAACACCCCCGACGGCTCCTGCATCCGTGACTACATCAATGTCGTCGACCTGGCCAAGGCACACGTCATCGCTGTCGAGCGTATGCTGGATGACTCGAAGAAGAGCGAGCCGCTGGAGACCTTCAACATCGGTACAGGCCGTGGCGTGAGCGTCCTCGAGCTCATCCGCACCTTCGAGGCTGCCACTGGGGTGAAGGTACCTCATAAGATCGTCGGTCGTCGTGAAGGCGACATCGAAAAGGTGTGGGCCGACCCAACGAAGGCCAATACCATCCTCGGCTGGGAAGCAAAGGAATCCCTGCCTGACACGCTCCGCTCGGCTTGGGCTTGGCAGGAGCGTCTCATCGAGAAGAACAAGTAATATACCGCACCGCACGAGGGGGTAGGACTAATGCGTTCTACCCCTTCGTGTAGTGCTTAGATAGAAAGAATATAGATGGAGAAGAACTTTAAGCGTACCCTTATCACTGCCGCTCTGCCTTATGCCAACGGCCCCGTGCACATCGGCCACTTAGCTGGTGTGTACATCCCCTCAGATATCTATGCCCGCTACCTGCGCCTCCGTGGAGAGGAGGTGCTCTTCGTCTGCGGTAGTGACGAGCACGGTGTGCCCATCGCCATCAAAGCTAAGAAGGAGGGCGTCACGCCACAGGATATCGTCGACCGCTATGACGGCATCATCCGCCAGTCGTTCGCCGACTTCGGTATCACCTTCGACATCTACGGCCGTACGACCAGCCCCACGCACCGAGAGCTGGCAGCCTCGATCTTCCGCACCATCTACGACAAGGGAGGCTTTATCGAAGAAGAGAGTGAACAGTACTACGACCCCGAAGCGAAGCAGTTCCTCGCTGACCGCTATATCACCGGCACCTGCCCACGCTGTCATAACGAGCGTGCCTATGGTGACCAGTGTGAGTCCTGCGGCTCGACTTTGAACCCCACCGACCTCATCCACCCCAAGAGTGCCATCTCGGGAGCTACCCCAGAGCTACGCAAGACGAAGCACTGGTATCTGCCCCTCGACAAGCACGAGCCCTTCCTCAAGCAATGGATCCTCGAGGAGCACAAGGAGTGGAAGAGCAATGTCTACGGGCAGTGTAAGAGCTGGCTCGATGGTGGTCTCCAGCCTCGTGCCGTGAGTCGTGACCTCGACTGGGGCATTCCTGTCCCTGTCGAAGGGGCTGAGGGCAAGGTGCTCTACGTATGGTTCGATGCGCCCATCGGCTATATCTCCAACACCAAGGAACTGCTGCCCGACAGCTGGGAGAAGTGGTGGAAGAGCGAAGATACACGCCTCCTGCACTTCATCGGTAAGGACAACATCGTCTTCCACTGCATCGTCTTCCCAGCGATGCTCCGTGCCGAAGGGTCGTACATCCTTCCCGAGAACGTCCCTGCCAATGAGTTCCTCAACCTCGAAGGCGACAAGATCTCCACGAGCCGCAACTGGGCTGTCTGGCTCAATGAGTACCTCGTCGATCTCCCAGGCAAGCAGGATGTACTGCGCTACGTACTCACCGCCAACGCCCCCGAGACCAAGGACAACGACTTCACCTGGCGTGACTTCCAGGCACGCAACAATAATGAACTGGTCGCCGTCTTCGGCAACTTCGTCAACCGTGCCCTCGTCCTCACCTCGAAGTACTTCGAAGGGAAGGTGCCAGCCCTCGGTGCGCTGACCGACTTCGACCGCGAGACCCTTGCCGAGCTATCTACAGTGCGCGAAGCCATCGAGCGTGAGCTGGACAACTTCCACTTCCGTGAAGCCCTCAAGGAGGCAATGAATCTGGCGCGCTTAGGGAATAAGTACCTTGCCGACACCGAGCCTTGGAAGCTCGCGAAGACCGACATGGAGCGTGTCGCCACCATCCTCAATATCTCCCTACAGATCACGGCCAACCTCGCCATCGCCTTCGCCCCCTTCCTGCCGATGAGCAGTGAGAAGCTCTGTAAGATGCTCGCCATCGCACTCCCTCAGTGGAGCGATCTCGGCCGCAGCGACCTCATCGAAGCAGGGCATACCCTCGGTGAAGCCAGCCTCCTCTTCGAGAAGATCGAGGACGAAGTCATCGAAGCACAGATCCAGAAGCTCCAAGCGACTAAGGAAGCCAATGCAGCTGCTGAAGACCACGCAGCTCCCATCGCCGAGGACATCGCCTTTGACGACTTCCTCAAGCTCGACATCCGTGTGGGGACAGTCACCGAATGCTCGAAGGTACCCAAGGCGGACAAGCTCCTTCAGTTCCGGATCGATGACGGGCTGGGCGGTCGCACCATCGTCTCAGGCATCGCTGAGCACTATGCCCCTGAGGAACTGGTAGGCAAGCAGGTGTGCTTCATCGCTAACCTCCCAGCACGCAAGCTCCGTGGCATCGAGTCACAGGGGATGATCCTCTCAGCTGCCGACCGCACGACAGGTCAGCTCCGAGTCATCAGCCCACAAGGTCCGATCACTCCTGGTAGCGAAGTCAAGTAAGGCACTTCTTCCTACGGGATTATTCAGATACAAACACAGCTTATATGAATAGCTCTCTCAAGACGAGTATCCTGCGTCCACTGCGGTGGGCAGGGGTACTCGTTCTCCTATTTACCCTCAGCTCATCGGTCTGGGCGCAGAAGACACCACGTGTGACGCAGCACAAGCTCCGCATCTTACACACTACCGATGTTCACGGAAATATCTTCCCCTACGACTTCCTCAATGACCGCCCTGGCTCGGGGAGTATGTCCCGCCTCTCGACTGTGCTGCGCGAAGTGCGTCGCACCGACCCAGAGACCCTGCTACTCGATGCTGGCGACCTCCTGCAGGGTGAGCCTCCGACGTACTACTACGACTACGTCGACACCCTCTCGACGCACATCGTCTCCTCAGCGATGAACTACCTCGGCTACGATGCGGTCGCTATGGGCAACCACGACATCGAGCCCGGACACAGCGTCTTCGACAAGTGGACACGCGAGTGTAAGTTCCCCCTCATCGCAGCCAACATCATCTCCGACAAGACGGGTAAGCCCTACTTCAAGCCCTACCACGTCTTCCATCGAGGGGGGCTGCGTGTCGCCGTCTTAGGCTTCACCACGCCTGCCATTCCACAGTGGGTGCCTGCTCACCTCTGGAAAGGACTCCACTTTGACGACATTCTCACCTCGGCAGCGCACTGGGTCCCCCTCATCCAGCAGCGTGAGAAGCCCGACCTCCTCGTGGTACTGATGCACTCAGGGCTGGAGAATGACAACCCCGACTACCTTGAGAACGCAGGGCGTGCTCTTGCCAAGAAGGGGATGGGCATCGACCTCTTACTCATCGGTCACGACCATCGTCAGGAATTAGAATGGGTGCGTCCCGAAGGGAGTGCTACGGATTCGGTGCTCCTCATCAATCCAGCGAACCACCTCGACCGCGTGGCGGACATCCAGATCACCGTGTGCAAGGAAGGGCGTCGTATCATCTCCAAGCAGCTTACCCCTTCCTTCATCTCGCTCGAAGGCGTAGAGCCCGACTCCGCCTTCCTGCGTCACTTCGCCAAAGAATATGCGGCAGTGAACACCTACCTCTCGACCGAGGTCGGAGAGCTTGCCTCCGAGGTGCGTGGTGAAGATGCGCTCTTCGGCAGCACTCCCTATATGGACATCATCCATCGCATGCAGCTCGAGTCGGTAGGCGCAGAGATTTCCTTCGCTGCACCGCTGAAGACCTCCGCCATCCTTCCTGCTGGGAAGATCTATGTGCGTGACCTCTTCAAGTTCTGCCCCTTCTCTAACTTCCTCTACGCAATGCAGCTCACAGGGCGTGAGATTCGTGGCTACCTCGAGCACTCCTACGCTGGCTGGGCTACGGACTCGATGACGGAGGATGGTGGACTCATTCGTCTGCGCCCTGGGGCTAAGGTCACCGACAAGTACAAGACCTTCGTTCCTCCATACAACTACAGCGCAGCACAGGGCATTGACTACACCGTCGACCTCTCCAAGCCTGCTGGCGAGCGTGTGACCATCCTACGTCTCACTGGGCATAGCGAACCCTTCGACCTCGATCGCACCTACCGTGTCGCTGTCAACTCCTATCGCGCTGGCGGTGCAGGCGGGATGCTCACCACAGGCTCTGGTATCGCCAAGGAAGATCTCCCCAAGCGCATCGTCGGAGCTACGTCGCATGACCAATCCTATTACTTAGCGGAGTTCTTCCGCCGTCACAAGGTCGTCCGCCCTACTGACCCGAAGAACTGGCGCTTCCTTCCAGAGGACTGGGCGAAGACTGCTGCCGAGCGCAGCCGCGCCTTCCTCTTCCACAAGAAGTAACCACACTATGCGCCTCGCCCCACTCCTTCTGCTTCTGCTACCCCTCGGGCTGGTACTCCTGCAGTTGCTCTTGAGGTGGGGACTTCAGCGCCGCTCGGAGCTACTCCGCTCGGCACGCACTGCCCATCGACCTCTACAGCGACAGGAGCCTCCTATCGCCGTAGAGGTCGATGTTGATTCTTCGCCACTCTTCGTCGCCACAGCCCCCGCCGAAGCACCCCCCTATTACTTGGTCTTCGACACCGAGACGCAGGATGTCCTGCACGAAGAAGAGGAAGGGCAGCCCCACGAAGATCAAGAGCTTGCTCCCAGCCCACTCATCCTGCTCTCGTGGCAAGTGTTAGACGAAGCAGGCTCTTGTCTCACGGAGGAAACGCACCTTATCCGATGCTCCTGCCCCATCACGCCCGAAGCGACTGCCCTACATCACATCACCACCGAACAGATGGAGCAGGAAGGTGAAGAACTACGCTCCGTACTCCTTCGCTTCCTCGAAGTGGCAGCAACGTGTCAGGTCTTAGTGGCGCATCACCTACGCTTCCACCGCAGCCTACTCTTCTCTGAGCTGGATGCCGTGGGGCTCCCAAAGGATAGATTAGAAGCTCTTCGTGCCCTCTGCACCATGGAGCGAGGGCGCATCTTGGGCTTCAAGCGCAGTGCCTCGGGCGAAGCGACTTACCCCAAGCTCAGCGAACTCTTCGGCTACCTCTACCTGCATCAGCCCGAGGTCCACGTGCGCTTCCGCCAGAAGGGTCTGCGTGACGTCCGTCTCTGTGCAGCTTGCCTCCGCCAGCTCCTCGTCTAACTCAGACGACAAACAGCGAGCGGGCACCCCACGATCTGTGGAGTGCCCGCTCGCTCGTTTTTGGGGACTACAAGAGAAGCGCCCTTGCCGTCAGGCCTTACGTCCGTAGTCAGCTGGGATCTCGCCCCATCGGACGGTATCCCACTTATATATAGGCGTCGTGTAGGTGTGCGTCTGTAGCCAACGCTCAGCACGCTCGATGAGGTCAAAGAGCGGAGCGGTCTCGGCCGTGCGCTCCATCAGAGTCTTGCACCGCTTCTTGCGTATCCATCCGAGGGCAATCATACTGTCCGAATAGATGACGAGGTTCGTGAGTCCCTGCTTCTCTATGAGAGCTAAGGCATGTACGATAGCTAAGAACTCCCCGATGTTGTTCGTACCCTTGGGGAAAGGTCCCATCTCGAAGATGACACGCCGTGAAGGAAGGTAGACGCCACGGTACTCCATCACCCCAGGATTGCCCGAGCAAGCAGCATCGACTGCCAAGGCTTCCGCAATGGGAGCCTCCGTACCACTCTCCATCCCAGACGGGGCACGATGTCGGCGCGAGAAGCCTTGAGCGCCTTCTTCGTAGGCTCTCATCGCTTCGCTGCGACTCTCAAAGGCCTTAAACAGAGCCTTAGGATAGTTCTGTGTCTGACGCTGACATTCCGCCCAAGTCTCATAGACTCCGGGCTCGTGTCCTGTCCAGACGACGTACCACTTATGTTGTTTTGCCATCGGATTTCGGCTGGAATGAAGGTGATTAGTCCTGCTCGGCACGAGCAAAGCAGTCCCCAAAAGTACAACAATCCCCTCGGCTACACTTCTCTCCGCTGCATCTGCACATTTCACCATCAAGTGCATGTGGCAATTCATCCTGCTACGGAACGGGCTAACTCGCAATTATTTCGTATGTTTGCTCGCAAATCAATACAAGCATCGATATGATACACTCAATGACTGGCTTCGGGAAGGCCTCGGCTCGCTTCGGAAGCCGCACCATCACCGTCGCCATCAAGTCGCTCAATAGCAAGCAAGCCGACCTATCGGCACGTATCGCTTCGGCCTACCGCGAAGGGGAGTTGGAGCTACGTTCACTCATCACCGACCGCCTCCAGCGTGGTAAGATCGACCTGACCATCACGATGGAAGATGATGCCCTCGAAGGCAACACCACCCCCATCAATAAAGAAGCACTCCTCGGCTATATCCACCAGCTCCAAGCCCTACGCTCCGAATCAGGGCTGGATTTCCCCATTGACCCCGTGGCTCTTCTTCGCCTGCCAGGCGTGATGGAGAGCGAAAGCAACCGCACCACCGAAGTGATCAGCAAGGAGGAATGGGCGGTTGTCCGTGCGACGACCCTGCAGGCTGTCGAAGAGCTCCAAGCCTTCCGCCAGCAGGAAGGTGCGATGCTCCATGAGGTCTGCGCCTCACGCATCGCTAAGATTGGCGCCCTACTCCAAGAGATTACCTTCCCTGAAGGGGAGCGCATCGCTGCCATCCGCCAGCGACTCGAAGAGGGCTTAGCGAAGATCGCTCCCCAAGGTGGGTACGACACTTCACGTCTCGAGCAGGAGATGATTTACTACATCGAGAAGCTCGACATCAACGAAGAGAAGGCACGTCTGGCGCATCACCTCAGCTACTTCACCGAAGTCCTCGACGCCAACGAGCCTGGACAGGGTAAGACCTTAGGCTTCATCGCCCAGGAGATCGGCCGCGAAATCAATACGATGGGCTCGAAGAGCAACCAAGCCGAGATGCAGCAGCTCGTCGTCAAGATGAAGGACGAACTGGAGCAGATTAAGGAGCAAGTGCTCAACATCCTGTAAGCAGTCTGCAGTATGCATCCGTATCTTCTACCCTCGGGATACGAACCAAGCGAAAGATACCTCCACACCATTAGCCCTGCCCCAGCCAGCGAATAGGCTCGGGCAGGGCTTCTTTTGTCTCTCCTTGAGACCGTTGCACGGTCTCCCAAATGACAAGCACAGCTTGTTATTTGGCTGGACTTTGCAGCATGCGGTAATCGCAAGGCATTAAGACTGAGGGTGAAGGGAGTTTACTCCTGTAAATGACCAAACCCGAATGTCGCAAACGACGAAGCGAGTGCCGTATGATGCAATAGTCTCCTCCTTGTTGAGTCCATATTCATCATCGTAAGGCAGCAGTCTTGTATCCTACGGCGATAATCCATATCTTGCGCACTGAAAATCATGAGGATGCGGGCGTGCAAGGCCGTACTCCCCTCCCCTACGATACGAGTGACGCAGTACCCACCTTCTTCCTATGCAGCACATTACTCTCGCCCACGTCCTTCCTGAGGTCTTCCGTGAGCGCACCGACCTGACCTCCGAAGTCTGGCAGCAGACGCTAAGCCTCGAGCGTGGCAAACACTACCTTATAGAAGCCTCTTCGGGGGCTGGCAAGTCGTCTTTCTGTAGCTTCGTCTACGGATGGAGAGGCGACTATTCAGGGCGCATCGCCTTCGACAACGAGGATATACGCGCCCTCTCCGCTTCAGACTGGGGGCGCATACGCCGCGAGTCACTCAGCTTCCTCTTTCAGGATATGCGCCTCTTCGGCGAGCTTTCGGCTTGGGACAACGTGTGGATTAAGAACCAACTCACGGGGCACAAAGAGCGTAAGACCATCGAAGGCTACTTCGAAGCCTTAGGCATTGCCGACAAGCTCCAGAGTCCAGCGCGCCTTCTTTCCCTCGGGCAGCAGCAGCGTCTAGCTGCTATCCGCGCGCTCTGCCAGCCCTTCGACTTCCTCCTTCTCGATGAGCCCATCAGCCACCTCGATGAGGCGAATAGTCGCACCTTAGCTACGCTCATCACCGCCGAAGCCTCTGCCCAAGGTGCCTCCGTCATCGTCACCTCCGTAGGCAAGCACCTACCGCTGGACTATCACCACACCTACCAGCTCTGACCCTATGAATAGACTTGTCATACGCCTGCTGAGCCGACACATCAGCCCGCTACAGCTCTTCGGCTTCTTCGTTGCCAACCTCATCGGGATGGCGATTATCCTCTTAGGTTGCCAATTCTACCAGGATGCCACCAGTGTCCTCGGAGCGAAAGACCGCTTTATGAAGGGCGACTACATCATCCTCAGTAAGCAGGTACGTGGGGGGCTTCTCTCGGGGAAGAAGGATAATAGCTTCACCACTGCCGAGATCCAAGCACTCAAGCAGCAGGACTTTGCCCTAAAAGTCGGACGCTTCATCCCATCGAAGTTCCAGGTCTCAGCTGGGCTCACCTTAGGGATGGGTGTCTCGACCTATATGTTCTTCGAGTCCGTGCCCGATGCCTTCCTTGATGTGAAGGCAGAAGACTGGAGCTATAATCCTGAGAGCGATGAAGTCCCCATCATTATACCACGTAACTACCTCGGTCTGTACAACTCTGCCTTCGCCCAAAGTCAAGGCCTGCCCTTACTCTCCGAGACCACGATGAGCAGTCTTCCCCTCCAGCTCCACCTCACAGGCGGTGGCGAAGAGCTCCAGCTTCGTGGGCGCATCGTAGGCTTCTCCAACCGTCTCAATACGCTCCTCGTCCCCCTGCCCTTCCTCAAGGCGATGAACGAACGCTTAGCCCCTGGCGAAGCTACCCCCTCGACACGCCTCATCGTCGAGGTGAAGAACCCTTCCGATCCAGCTATTGCGCTCTACCTCCGTGACCACCATTATGAGAGCGAAGGCGAGCGACTGGCATCGAGTGAATCCATGTATCTCCTGCGTCTCTTGGCTGGTCTGGTCTTAGCTATTGGAGTGCTGATCTCTGCGCTCTCGGTCTATCTCCTCCTGCTCTCTATCTATCTCCTCCTGCAGAAGAATACACGACAGATCGAAGACCTCCTGCTCTTGGGCTATACACGCAGTGCGGTCATTCGTCCCTATGTCACGCTGACACTCCTCGTGCAGAGTGCTGTCCTTGTCCTCAGCCTCGTAGCGGTCTCCTACGCACGTGACTACTACATCGAGGCAGCTCAGCGTCTCCTATCCGATGAAGTCGACTCAGGGATGGGGATGACCATCCTCATCGGGCTGGGTATCTTCCTCGTCACCGCCCTCATCAACACCCTCTCCATCGGACACAAGGTGCGTAGTCTGCGCCTCTTCGCTCGCCCTTAGCCCTCCACAGCAAACGAGAAAGACCGTACTCCCTACGGCTCTATTTGCTGCCGACATCTCGGAGAGCAGCACCCAAAGTCAAAACGTTCACAGGGGGTACATCATAGTCAACGGCTATGATGTACCCCCTGTGCTATGAAGTGGGAAGGGGTCAGAGTCCCGATGGGTCTCGCCCTATCGGCCTAATGGGTTGGTGAAGACGATACCGACGCTGGGATATACTCCGATATTCGTATCCTTTCCAAGGAAGCTACCGGTATAGGCATCAGGGCTGAATTTCCCTTGCCAGCCGAAGGAGCTATACGTACTCAACCCAACCTGCAAGCCGATGGCGTGACGCTGAGAGAGTCGATAGCCCAGCGTGAAGCGGTAGGTGAGCCCCATCCCCCAAGCATTGGCCTTTGCCTCAGCGCGCGTTCCCCACGCCTGAGCCAAGCCTTGCGTGTAGACAGCACCCAAGCTGATACTATTTCGCAGGAAGAAGTGCGTCTCACGGAGTGGACTTACCTTCGCCCAAGCCAGCCCTACGTAATCCTGAAGGATACGCGTCTCAGCGGACAACTCAGGGAGTGACTTGCGCCACTGCCAGCCCTGAGTTTCTAAGCCAATGGCTTCCCCTGGCTTGTACTGTAGGAGGACTTGTGCATGTAGGGAGGGTTGGAGGCCAAAGTATTCGGATTGGTACTTTAAGCCAAAGGGAGAGACATTCATCCCAGCGTTCCACATCGTAGAGAGACCAAGCTCGGTCGTAAGAGCAAACTTGTGTGCTTCTTGTGCTTGAGCGGAGCTAACAGTAGCTATACCAATAGCGAGCAGAGCTCCTACCAATTTCTTGGATTTCATGTATGATTAGTGCGCGTATTGATGATGAGATCACCGGGCTTTGACGGTCCCAATCAGGCAGGCACCTTTGAGATTGGGTGTTAAGAAGACGTGTTAACTCTCGACGATGCTTGCTTCTCGTAGCCCTTCCAGCGGGTGATCTCATAGCACTTTCCAGCTCGAGAAGCAACCTATCATCTGAGGATAAAGGTAGCGATCTTTTCTCAAAAGCAACGAGAGGTAGGAAGGGGAACAGATAAGCTCACCATACTCATTGCGCTCATAGCTCAGCTGTGCTCGTAGGCTACTCTGAAGAGAGCAAATGAGTCCGAGCTTGTCGTAACTGCGTTTGATGAGATATTCATCATAACGCTCCTCAACGAATACACTTAGGGTCAATACTCCAGTGGCAATCGCTTTATAATACCATTCTTCCCTGAAATTACGATATACCGGCCATCCCAATAAACCTCCTTAACTATATTGGAAAAGATGAGTTCATCTGGATCTCCAGTAAATATAGCTTGCGAAGCTACAAGAGTCTTACCAGCATAGAGCAAATACTCAAGTATAAACTTGCTATCAGTTAATTGTCCTTTCAATTGAACTTTAAGTTTACGCTCTTTATCCAGAATCTTACTCTGTAGAATCCATGTATTCTTACACCCTTGCTGGAGGAAATTATGATATGATTCAAGGATCTCATTACCTGGGAAACTAAAGCAATCTCCAACGACCCCAAGCGCGTCCACAAGTATTTTTTCTATAAATGTATAGTACTCATTCAGCGTTGATAATTGCCTATACTCCTCCAGGTCGAAAGGTAGAACAATCCTCAGGACATTATGGTAAATAACTTCTGCTGTAGGATGCATATAAAGGGGCTCAAATCCGTATCGCACTTCAATCGAAATTGTATCATAATCAGCTTCTCTTTTGAGCTTCTTAAGACATTCTCTTTCTATGAAGTTAAATATATGCCTACTCCTTAGATAAAACTGGTACAGAAAGTTTTGAGAGGGAATTTTACTGTACTCAACTTCCAGTTTAATGTGAAGTCTCTTTACAATCATAATTATGGCCTTCGTAGTGGAAAATACAACAACCGCCTCAAAACCGCAAAGGGGATCACCGTCCTCGAGGTACTACGAGGTTGATTTTTCTAACTATTGATGTTGTCATAGGCAAAGCTCTGACTCACACCCCAAGAACCTCCTTGTAGAATAGGAGCTCTTTCTTTGCATTAGCCTTTACATGTGGCCAGCGCAAAGCCATTAGAAAAGGTAAAACCTCATTGGGCTGCTTCTTGATTATATAGAATAACACCACCGGAAATATGGCAAAATCTCTTTCGTATGGGAGAAGTACGCCATCATCGGGATCTTCAGATGGGTCTGGCTCTTCTCCTTCTGGATACTCTTCCCCAAGATCATCACCTTTTGAGACTCTATCTACGAATGCAAGAACATATCTATACAAAGATTCGTCCTCTGTACTCAGGAGGTTAAGTAATTCTTTTATACTAACCTTCGACTTGTTTATAGTATTTGCACTATAGTTCAATATAGTAAACGATGGGAGATTCTCATTCATAGACAATTCCCCCTCTTTTTGTAGTCTTTCAATAAAGCACACATACACTGGATGCTGAATGAATTCCTTTACAGCTGCAATATCTACCATATTTTTATGCCTTTTATAATTTTATCGAGTGTTATCATTGTCTAAATCTACGTCGATTCGAACTGTTTGCACATTCGAGATGTCATATTGAATGTTCCTATTCATAGGATGAGACCATTGCGCAAGCCTGTATTTTCCACTACAAAGTGCAACACTTTGTAGTGGAAAATACAGCTACACTATCCCAAAGGATGCTTGAAACTTAATCTTGCATTCCTCTAATAGTTCGTGAGCTCGAGCAACAGGGAAAGCTTCGCTTCCTCCCAGTTCAGCAATTCGGACTATGTCCATTGCAAGTATCACCAAATGAAAAACATTAGACCATTTAGTTTTAGCATTGAATATCGAATTCAAGGTGTCCAAATCTAAATGCTCTCCTTTTAGAGTACGAAGAAAAACAGACCGATTTACCTTTTGTGAAAGTTCGTCTCCTGAATTGAGTGCTTCTTCAACACGTTCTTTCCCCTTGGTTCTTGTACACTTACCACACCTTACCTTGAGCAACAATAAAGGCTCTATAAACTCCCAAGAATTGAAGTCTATAAAGGGAAGTGATTCAATAGGTTTTTCTAAGAACTGCCATAAGACTGGACTATCAAGCAAGTAGGCACAGAATGAGAAATGAACAAAAAGCTCTATTTCTTCCGTATCGTCCAAGGAGGGGAAATTTTCCACTTTCCGAATGAATTCACTCGCCTGCTCTTGAAACCATACCAACTCTCTATGCTTATACAAAGCTACTGCATTCATATTTAATCTATTCTATATTGGACAACTTCTTGGATGACAACGATAGTTCTATCATACTAATATCAATGGGTTTGAGTTTTCCCCTTTGGCTTTTTCCTCCATCCCTACATATAGGATTTCATTTTAGCTTCATAGATATGGACCAATCTTTCACGAGATTGCATCAAACTTATTTACAGGAAGCCTCTTGAGTTGGATTAGAGACTTTCCACCATTCCAGTCGCCAAGCTCGGTCGATGAGTTTATACTGAGCAGATAAGGAAATGTTCTCATCAATATCCCACCGCAAGTCTTGCTCCTTGACGCTATCAACATCAGTAAAAGTCTTTAAGTTCGGTGGACCAAATTGTGCCATCGTTTGCTCGTAGGTGTAGTTTTCAATAACTGATAGCCTCAAGCAACCATCCTCATCAGGTAACCAAAGATGCTCTATGAGGAAGAGACGCATATCTTCAATCAAGTCTTCCAAGACTGGCTCCAAGGTCGATAGTTTTTTCTTGTATCTCCTGAGTTTATCACAGAAGAACGGAAAAAAGTATCGTCCCATAATCAGTCGTTGCATAGATTTCTAAGGCATGCCGAGTGCTTCCCAAGAAGCAATGCTTTTGTCAAGTTCTCCTCTTGTAATACCTCCATACTCATCGAATGAAGCACCGACCTCTTTAACGAATTCTTCTCTCGTTAGATTGTACTTCTTCTTATTTGGGAACCAGACATACTTTGCAGAGTTACATTGAAGCAGGGGGCGTATATCACAGTCAAAGACGTCCTCCAAGTAGACAAACTCCAACTTAGGCAGTTCTGGTAAAAAGGAGATACTTTGCACCTGATCCAAAGTAATACGAGCAATCTCCGTTGCTCCCTTCAGAGTCGCTATATCGGCAATGTACTTGCACTTCTCAATCCAAAGCTTGCGAAGCTTTGGGCAGGTACTTAGAGCTTGCACCTGGGTAAGGTATCTATTGGATAAGAGGTATAAGCGCTCCAATGATGGATGTTGCGCCAGAGGAGATAAGTCTGTTAGACCCTTGATCCGAAAGAGATCCACCTTCTTTAATCTTGTACACCGCTCAATGCCAGCTAAACTCGGCACATGACTATCCCAAAGGACAAGCGTATGCAGGAGGGACATATGAGACAGAGCCTCTAAGTTTGCCGCCTTATAAGCCGAAAGTCTTAATACCTCCAGCTCTATCAATGACTCTAAACCTTGATAATGGTTGAACCAAGCACCACTGAATTCCTTCAGCCGAAACTTGGAAAAGTCAATCAAATAATCCCTACCCTCATGGATATTCACACTCAGACTATGGAGATTGGGGAGTTCGGATAGGATGGTCAAGTCAATAGCTTGAGCAAACTTCGTAGCATAGCCAGTGATCATGATACCCTCAAGAGCTGGATAACGGAGTAAGGACTTCAGTGCTTTGGTAATGTCGTCATAGTTTTGACGAGTCACGTCAAGCACTATCGACTTACAAGGAATGCCTGCTTGCTCCATCTCCTCCCCGATGAGTTTAAGGTCGTGGACTTTAATTATATTATTCCTAGAGGCTGTCATCTTATTAGTGCTAGTGGTTATTACAAGTCTTCTTCCTCTAAATCATCCAGTCCGTTTAAGAAATCTGATAGACTAGGAGCTATTACTTGAATAGCATTTGGAGATGAGAATGAACTCTCATGAATCCAAAATGCGACCTCTGAAGTATGCAAATCTAAGAACAAGTAATTCCCCCCCCAATCCGTAGCGAAGGGCAGATAGTGCATGGGAAGTCCTATTTCTCTCAAGACAGCTAAGGTTTCTTCTATCTCATCATCTCCTAACTCTGAAGATGGATACAGTAAAGGCAAGAACAAACTAACCTCAATGTAAGTTTCCTCAAAATCAAAAGAAGGCTTATTCGGAACTCCTCCATTATAACAGAGGTACAGATCTCGAAACTCCTTGCAGAGCTTGCCACCAATATGCTTTTCGACATTATCCAAATCTATATTGGACAACTTCTTGGATGACAACGATAGTTCTATCATACTAATATCAATGGGTTTGAGTTTTCCCCTTTGGCTTTTTCCTCCATCCCTACATATAGGATTTCATTTTAGCTTCATAGATATGGACCAATCTTTCACGAGATTGCATCAAACTTATTTACAGGAAGCCTCTTGAGTTGGATTAGAGACTTTCCACCATTCCAGTCGCCAAGCTCGGTCGATGAGTTTATACTGAGCAGATAAGGAAATGTTCTCATCAATATCCCACCGCAAGTCTTGCTCCTTGACGCTATCAACATCAGTAAAAGTCTTTAAGTTCGGTGGACCAAATTGTGCCATCGTTTGCTCGTAGGTGTAGTTTTCAATAACTGATAGCCTCAAGCAACCATCCTCATCAGGTAACCAAAGATGCTCTATGAGGAAGAGACGCATATCTTCAATCAAGTCTTCCAAGACTGGCTCCAAGGTCGATAGCTTTTTCTTGTATCTCCTGAGTTTATCACAGAAGAACGGGAAGAAGTATCGTCCCATAATCAGTCGTTGCATAGATTTATTACGCTTGTATGGAAGAAATTCTTCTTCTGGCATAATTAAATCAAATCCTAGGCAATTATCTTCTTTATCAAACCGAACCTTTGATCTAATTCCTATCAAAGTATATAGTGCCCTAAAGCAGAAGCAAAAGTAAAAATCCAGATGTGGGTACTTGACATTGAGTATCTTAGAGAAAGTCTCAATCTCCTCACCTATTTCCCAAACCATCAAGAAACCAGGCGTATCTGATACTACCGTTATCTTACTCATATTCGCTTACATTACAATTAGTGGGGACACTTATTACCAGGAAGTTTCATCCCAAATCTCATCATAAGCATCGATTACAAAGTAAAACATACAATCTGCTATCAAGGCAATACTGACTATATAGTTTTGATTCTGAAGGCATATTCTCCATCTGTTTTTTGTTCAGCATATTAAACGGATAAAGCTGAGGAACATACCCTAAGTGAATGCTGTGCAACTTCTTCATCCTTTCAATGTAGGTCTTAGATACAGAAACAGTAGTGGAAAAAAGACCTTTTCTTATCTTACTCTCAGTGTGCACATCCACTCTCTTAGATACCATAAAGCCATAAGCATAGTCCCATGAAGCTACAGAGACCAAATCCTTAGCTATTCTAATGGAGCCAGAAACTTCTATTAAATTCAATGAGGATGAAACAAGAATAACCTCAAGCAAGACCGAACCATACTCCTCTCCTTTCTTGTAGAATGAAATCACTATCTCTTCTCCTGACCGAGAGTTTAGACAACTTATGTGATTCACTTTCCTACTGCTCAATCTTTTTTCGTCTTGAAGGAGTGACTGTATCGAGTAATACTCCTTTTCCCCATAGTTTATCTCTATGCAATCAAATGGTTCGCCGTCTTTGAAGAACAATGATACAAGTCTCGCAACTAAATCGCCGACAGACACATCAGATAACATCGTTTTCCAAAGCTTCTTATAAAGCTTTATCGCCCAAAGACTCTCCTTCTCTTTGCTTGAGAATGTTTTGAACAACTGTCTTATTATTTGCATCTCTTAAGAATAGACTTCATACCGGAGAACACCCGATCTCTCACTTAATGTACAAAAACAGCAGCCTGACTAACTAGTCCTTTTTATCTCTTATACATACCACTATAATCAATCTCAGATAAGTCTCTAACATAAGAAGATGGTATCTCTCTAACTGGAGTTAGGTGAAGAAAGAAGCCATACCTCCCTACATAACGACTTTGATCTCGATTTTTTGCTCCAATTATCTTGAGAGCATAAAGTCCTCTCTCAAGGTTAAGACGAATACCTTTACTGGATTCGATCAATTGGTCATGCAGAAAATAAGATGATGGCAATGTGTCTTGATTTGCATACAAAGAGTAATTCCATTCTTGCATGGCTTCAAAGCTCAATACCCAAACATCGCCTTTCAAAACATCTATGTAGAATTCTCCCCATTCTCCGAGAATCTCCCAATCGGCTAAACACTCTTCATTCCCATCCATGAGAATATCAATGTTATAATCATACATACCAATATGTGGGATTGGAATAAAAAAGCCCTTGTGAGTGAACTCATAGAATATCGTTGGATTCTTATCAAAGCGTGAGAGCATCTTCTTGCTTCTTATTTTGAGAGATTTTCTCATTTCTTCGAACCCTAATACAGAGACAATCGCCAATCCATAGCCCATCGCTTCAACGTGTGTCATCTTCATTTTCTGTGACATTAGTGCGTAATATTTTAGTTCGTAATATTTAAATGCTTCTGATGTCGAGTTCTCGTTGCCAAACCCGATTACCTGCTTCATCATAGGCAGCCGTAGGCGTACCGATGCAGTCGGCTACCTAGGGACATTACTCAACAGCTCAATCATATATTCCCCGGTATGAATATGAAATGCCTCATCTTGGTCAGAAATAAAACATCGAGCACCAACATCCCTAACTCTATTTAAGTTTCTCTCTAGGGATGTTTTCTCCACTTTCATCCAAAAATATATCCCACAATGCGCAGCTGCAATATATATAAACTGACTAGATTTCATAATACGTGAACTTATTATATCAAAATACGCTCGCAGTACTTTGCTCTCGTCTTGAGAAACAGGAGTGGCATAGAGGACATCCTGAGTAGATTCAATTATCTGGAATAACTCTTTATACATTGAAGTCCCAGGATCGTACACATCAAGGATACCAAGATAGCTGAAGCTCTTCAGAACAAAGCCTCTTGCATTTCTAATCTTTAGTATCTCAAGCTTATCAAACTGAGAATATGCTTTTTCCATTGAGTCTAAAGCATTATCAAGCGTTCCTGAATAATTCATACGGTTAGGTTGTAGAGGAATTCCATTATCAGCTAAAGCCTTATGCATATCTCTATGTTGGGAAGTAGACACTCAGCCTTACCCTTTCCTCAGCACCACCATTCTATTAGGGATATAAGCATGAACAACCTCACCCATGCAGATCGGGACCCAGACAGACCAAGCCTTACAATACCAAAAGTGCCGCTTTATCTTCCTGATGATAGCACTATATTCCTTCCTAAATTCAGGAAAGGCTTTCTCTCCAAAATAAGCAAGTCTCCCTGGCGCATATAAACCATCATCACTCACTATGGGAGGGTCATAGTCTATGACTGGGCTATCTCTATACATGATAGCCTCCTCATCATCAACTATAAGCCCCCTATACTCATAGTTAGTTATATAAAGTGGAAAAGAAGACCTCTCCATAATCCAAGATCCCTCTATAATCCCTTCTACTTCACAGAGTAGGTCTCTATAATATATGCGTTTCCAGTGAGATAGGAATATGGAGTGAACAATATGCTCTGCCTCTTTATTTGCGATGAATTCGAAGTACATCATAATTCATTGTTTTAGGATATAATGATTTCCTATGCCCTGCACTCCTCCTTTTGGAGGTCAGCATCATAGTGGATGAATATGATCAATCGACTTTTCTACAAGCTCGTGCATACACAAAGTTGGGTAATCGCTCGCTAAGTACACTTGTGGCTTATATAATACTAATCTAAGTACTCCCCGAAGCCTCGTAGCATCTCCTCTAAACATAGGGGGTCTGCACAAGCCTCCTTGAATGACTGCGCAAAGAGCCTAAGGTCAGACTCATTCGAGGAGTAGATGCAGAACATACTGCTCTCCGAATCAAAATGCACTTCTTCAGTAAGTGTTACTCGGCCTGTCTGCAAGTAGCACTTAACCAAGGCATCCCAGTAATAGCCATCAAGCTCAAAGTCTTCCTCTAGCTCCAACTCGTCTGGATTGACGGAGAATAGCTTCTGAGCATCGTCATCCATCTCTAGGATAAGACTCCAGCTATTGTCTTCATGATGAACCATCTCAAATGGTTCTAGTCCGTCTTCTCTCATAGATTACTTATTCTGAAATTACATTACTCCTGACAGCCATTAGTCGATCACATTACTCCTGACAGCCATTAGTCGAGCGAATAGATCATCCGCAGACTCCTTAATGCCGGCTCGGTACTTGGCTGGTATCTTCTTCTCATTTCGCTCCCACCAAGCATTCCAAGTCTCCAGTAACTTTTTGCGCTTAAGCTGATATATAACTCCTGCGACTGTATTGGGATAACGGTCACAGATATTTAGCAGAAACTCTAAGTGAATCAATACGCTCTGACAGCCATCATCATACTTAGGGTTTTCCAAGGATGTTGCACTCTTTTGGAGTTCTTCCATAGTGTATAGGAAGTACCCGAGCGGAATTAAATCTGCTTTGGTGTTATTTTCGGGACGAACACCCGTTACTTTATGATCACTCATACTGTTGTCTATTTCCTGTATGAATTCTTTGTACTGTAATCTGAATTTACGCCCTCTGGAGTATCTAACAAAGGTTGCACCTATCTTTTAGGGCGTACTGCGTGTGAGGCGCATAGCCTCAGTCGAGGGCGTCACGTAGGTCCGCCAACTGCTTGCGTATCTGGCGCAAGCGCAGGAGTGTATCAGTACGTGACTCCACACTCGTGGCACGCTGGCGAAGCTCGGCACTGGCTCCCTCGATGGTCATCCCCTTCTCACGCAAGAGGTGCTGTATCCTACGGAGCATCTCTATGTTCCGCTCGTTGTACTGACGCACGCCCTTGGGAGTGGTATGGGGCTTGACCTGAGGGAAGACACTCTCCCAGTAGCGAATCGTTGAGACGGGCTCACCTAAGCGGTGCGCCACCTCCTTGATGCGGTAGAAGAGTCGCTGTGCCATAGCTCGAACCTAGCGGATTACTTTGCTGCTGGGATGTAGGTCTCGAGGAGCTTGACCTTACCCACAGGGGCAAGCGTAAGCGAGGAGTTTGTCGCAGGGACGAGGACGCTCTGACCCTGATGCAGCTCGACGACCGTACCATCCGCATCCGTCAGACGCACGCCACCCTCCATACAGATGTAGATGACGAAGCTATCGAGTGCTGACCAGTCACGAGAGAGCGGAGCATCTAAGTCTAAGAGGTTGGTCTCGAAGTAGCGGCACGATACCAGCTCAACAGGCGCATCCGTCTGAGGGGTATAAGCCGTACGGTAGTCATCCTCGAGGTGGTAGTCGATGGCATCCTTAGCCAGCTCGGTGTGTAGCTCACGCTTGTTGCCTGCTGCATCGGTACGATCGTAGTCGTAGATGCGGTAGGTGATGTTGGAAGTCTGCTGAATCTCGGCGATGAAGCAGCCTGCACCGATGGCGTGGACACGGCCTGCAGGGAGGAAGAAGACATCCCCAGGATGGACTTCGTACTCGGCTAAGGCTTCGACGATGGTGCCTTCTTCGATGCGACGGACGTAGTCTTCGGGAGAAGACTGGACGGCAAAGCCACTGTAGAGCTTAGCTCCAGGGGTAGCATTGATGACGTACCACATCTCGGTCTTCCCGAAGGAATTATGACGCTTGAGCCCAAGTTCGTCATCGGGGTGCACCTGGATGGAGAGGTAGTCACGGGCATCGATGAACTTGATGAGCAGGGGGAAGCGCTGACCAAAACGCTCTAAGACGCTCTTCCCTACCAGCTCTTCGCCGTAGGTCTTGATGAGTTCGTCCAGGTTCTTACCAGCCAGAGGGCCAGCTGCGACAACGGAATAATTGTCGTCAACGTGGGAGATTTCCCAGCTCTCACCGACCTTCTTGTCGTCGGGGGTAAGACCTTTGAATGGGCGGATAGCACTTCCGCCCCAGATGACTTCCTTCAAGAGTGGCTCGAAGGTCAGGGGGTATAGCTTATTGGTAGACATAATGAATGTATGATATCGTAGGGATATATGCGGATTGTCTGCTGATGGTGCAAAGGTAGTTATTATCCCCTCTACGCTGTATATAGGTATGCGCGCGCGAAGGGAGGGGGAGGGCTACACGGCAGGGAGGTTCATCCCCGTGATGCGGCGATAGAGGTCGAGGGCGTAGATGTCGGTCATCCCTGAGATATAGTCCAGCGCACTCTGGATACGGCCATACATCGTAGGACGCTCCATCTCATACTGACTACTTACACGGCTCAGTAGCGTGCGGCTATACTGATGGTCGGGGTGAAGCTGCGCCTCCAGGAGCTGGTCTAAGAGGGCGGTGAAGATACGATGCCCTGCCAGCTCGACATCCACCACTTCACGCGCCCGATAGATACGCGCATAGGCGGTCTGACTGCAGGCTTCGTAGGCGGCCTTAGTGCGTGGAGAGAGGTGATGAATAAGGCTGCCCTCAAACATCCCCGAGAGCAAAGCCTGCTCCGCATCGAGGAAGATAGCAGCAGCCTCCTCGACTAAGAGGTTGATGACCTTGGAGCGTAGGTAAGCCGTCTGCTCGTTGGGGTCGGCGATGAGGCGAAGACCCTGCTGCACTTCCCTCAGTTCGTCCTCACTGAAGAACGCCGAGAGCAAGCCTTGCGCCTCCTCACGACTGAGGATGTGTAGCTTCGCAGCGTCCTCGATATCCATAATCTGGTAGCATATATCATCCGCCGCCTCTACCAGATAGACCAAGGGATGACGTGCATAGCTCAGAGCGGAGGTTGTGCGACGAATAAGCCCCAGCTCCTCGGCCACCTCCTGCATCGTCTCTTCTTCGGTGACGAAGAAGCCGAACTTACTCTTCCCACCCGAGAGCAAACTGCTGTACGGATACTTCACAATACTTGCCACCGTGCTATAAGTCAGGGCAAAGCCTCCTGGACGGCGACCACGGAACTGATGCGTCAAGAGGCGGAAGGCATTCGCATTCCCCTCAAAGAAGAGGAAGTCCTCCCAGCGTCCACCCTCAGCACGAACGAAGGACTCCCAGCGCTTCCCTGCCCCTTCGCTGAAGTAGGCACCGATAGCACGCTCTCCGCTGTGACCGAAGGGGGGATTACCCATATCGTGCGCCAGACACGCTGCGCTGACGATGGCACTAATCCCTGAGCGGAAGGGCGTCTCACGGTCGGAGGGATAACGCTCCGAGAGTACTTCCCCGACGATATTCCCCAGCGAACGTCCCAAGCAACTCACCTCGAGGCTATGCGTCAGGCGGTTGTGTACGAAGATATTCCCAGGCAGAGGGAAGACTTGGGTCTTATTCTGCAGGCGGCGGAAGGCTGGCGAGAAGACCAAGCGGTCATAGTCTCGCTCGAAGTCGCTTCGCGCCCAGCCTCGCGACTGAGGGCGCTCGGTGTGTGTAGCCCCTAAGCGGCGGTCAGAGAGTAGTTGAGTCCAATTCATTAGCTTGAGGACGGTGACGAGCTGGGGATACCAGCCCGATATACGAATAGTTGATGTCACAAAGGTAGTGTTTCTAAGGGCTTTAACACGCACCACGAGCGAATCTGTGCAAGCAGAAAGCCCCCCACAGATATACCTATGCGGTACGAACCTATACTGGTCACCGAGCTGACCACTATAGGTCGGCACATTGACCACTATTGCTCCACGCCGCGACCACTATTGGTCGCAGCATCGACCAATAGTGGTTGACATCACCCTACCGCAGGGATCGATATCACCCTTCTTACTCCTCTGGAAGATAGACTACTGGAGACCGTTGCAGCATACGGTAATCGCAAGGCGTTAAGACGGAGGGCGAAGGGTGTGCCTCCTTAGTAAATGCACATTCCGCCCATGAAGCATAGGTATTTTGGGATTATATATATTTGTGGTATTATAGCAAATAACAAACCTCACGCTTATGAGACAAATCAAACACTGCTTATTCCTCTTGTCCGTCCTGCTCCTCTCCCTGACGAGCTGTAGCAAAGATGATGCGTACAAGAATGCACTACCTGCTGATGCCTTCTCGGTATGCTCCTTCGACATCAAGTCCATGGCTAAGAAAGCTGGCACCGATAATAAGGATGCTGAGCTACGAAATCGCCTCGCTGGGATGCTCAGCGATAGCGAAGAGGCCGAAGCTTACTACAAGGAGCTCATCGATCATCCCAGCAAGAGCGGTATCGACCTCACAAGCCCCGCCTACCTCTTCTCTAACGAAAAGGTCGATGTAGGCTACCTCCTCCGTGTCGACGACAAGGACAAGCTCGAGGCCTGCGTCAACAAGATCCGCAAGTTCCACAACAAGGATGTTGCGCTCAAGGCTGAGAATGGTATCTTCTTTGATATCGACGAAGACTCCACCGAGCCCAAAGATGTCAAATACGATGAGAGTGAGCACGACGTCATTGAAGGAATCTGCGACACGATAGCCCTCCAAGCCCTCCAGCCCTCGGACTCTACCTACCACGTCTCAGGGAATGTCACGCTCTACGCCTTCAATGACAAGGCCTTCATCTCCCTCAACACCAGCGAGTCGACCATCGAAGAGACGAAGCAACTCGCTAAGCAGTACCTCAGCCAGACCAAGGACAAGAGCTATGTAGCTACCCCAGCCTTCCGTGACCTCAAGAAGCAAGAGGGCGATATCTGCGGTGTCCTCTCGATGACAAAGTTCCTGGACTCCAGCTATGGCAAATCCATGACTGCGAGCATTGCAGGCCTTTCGGATGCCACCAACTTCGATGGTATCGATATGAAGAAGTGCTACATGCTCTACTCGGTCTCCTTCGAGACGGGCGAAGTCGTGGGTACGATGACCTATGGTAGCGAAGACAAGGAAATCCTCAAGAAGCTCAAGAAGCTCTCCGAGGAAGTCTCTCCCGAGTCCGTGCAGGATGACCTCATAAAGCTCCTCCCCAAGGATAGCTACATGACCGCTGCTGCTACGATCAGCGCACAGAAGCTCCTCGAGCACTACGGCAAATCTCCTGAAAGCCAGAAGGTCATCAAGGAGCTCAAGGAGAGCGGCATTGACATCGAAGCCATCGCTTCTACCCTCGGGCAAGAATTCGCCTTCACCTTCCCCCACTTCAATGGTGACCTGTCAGAGTTCGGCTTTGTAGGCTACCTCAAAACAAAGGATGCCACGCTCGTGGATATGCTCTACCAGCAGGCAGAGAAGGAGCACCCGGGCAAGTACGTCAAGGAGGGTGGAGACCACCGCTATCGCTTAGCGGAAGAACCCTTCTTCTTTGGATTCCAAAATGGTGTAACCTATTTGGCCTATGGCAGTACGGGTAGAGAACAGCTCTTCAAAACCTCGGATGAGAACTTCACGAAGCACAGCGAATACAGCTCGCTCAAGAAGAACAATAGCTTCTGCTACATTGACCTGAAGAAGCTCCTCACGACGGCTCCCACGGCTGATTTGCTTCAGGTATTCATAGGAGAGAAGGCTAAGTCCTTCCGCGTCCTCCAGTCACTTAGATTTACAGGTAGCCAGATGGAAACCAAGATGAGCCTGAAGCTCGCCTCTCAGGAGAACTCTCTGAAGGTGCTCTATAAGCTCTTCGCAGCCCTACAATAAGCCCTTACTATTAGCACTCTACACGGAGCCCCCCCACAGCATGCCCCGCCTCTCTGACCGAGGAGCGGGGCATGCTGTATTTGGCTGGTACTTAGCCCTAAGGCTGTCGGAATAGAATTGCGTACCTTTGCACCACTGTGCAAGGGAGTTGCACAGACACTTCCCCCTATTCCTCTATACTATAGTATATGCAGCAAGACCACACTACATTTTCACCCAAGCGCTGGGGTTGGTTCGGCTTGAGCCCCCTCATAGTTTTCCTCGCCGTCTATCTGCTTACCTCGATCTGGGCAGGTGATTTCTACAAGATGCCCATCACGGTGGCCTTCACCGTAGCATCAATCTATGCCGTCGCCATCACACGAGGCATCAAGCTCGAGGAGCGTATCCGCCAGTATTCGCACGGAGCATCCGACCCCAACATCCTCTTGATGATCTGGATCTTCGTCCTCGCTGGAGCCTTCGCCACGGGAGCTAAGAGTATGGGAGCGATTGATGCCACCGTCAATCTCATCCTCTCACTCCTACCCTCCTCCCTCCTACTCCCAGGGCTTTTCCTCGCCTCCTGCTTCATCTCCCTCTCCATAGGCACCAGCGTCGGCACGGTCATTGCCCTTGTTCCTATTGCCCTCGGGCTGGGCGAAAGCCTCGGACTATCGGATGCCTACGTGGCTGCCGTCGTCACGGGTGGGGCGTTCTTCGGGGACAACCTCTCGTTCATCTCCGATACGACCATCGCAGCCACGCGCACGCAGGGCTGTAGTATGAAGGATAAGTTCCGTGCCAACATCGCCATCGTCCTCCCTGCCGCCCTCATAGCCCTCGGCTTGTACTTCGTCGTCGGTCTGGAGCTACCAGCCGTACGCCCTTCAGGCGAAGGCTCCTTCCTCCTCACCCTCCCCTACCTCCTCGTCCTCATCTCTGCCGTCGCTGGGGTGAATGTACTCACCGTGCTCACCCTCGGTATCCTCGCCTGTGGAGCTGTCGGGCTTGGCTCGGGGTCGCTACCAGCCTGGGACTGGATCGGCGCGCTCGGCAGCGGCATCACGGGTATGGGCGAGCTCATCATCGTGACGCTGATGGCTGGAGGTATGCTGGAGCTCATCCGCTACAACGGTGGTATCGACTACCTCCTGGGTCACCTCACTCGGGGTATCAACGGCAAGCGCGGTGCCGAACTCGCCATCGCAACCCTTGTCTCCGTGGCGAACGTATGCACGGCTAACAATACCATCGCCATCCTCACCACAGGGAAGGTCTCGCGCGAGATCACGAAGAAGTATGACCTCGACCCACGCAAGACTGCCAGTATCCTTGACACCTTCTCCTGCTTCGTCCAGGGCGTCATCCCTTACGGAGCGCAGCTCCTCTTAGCCTCCAAGCTCGCTGGGGTATCGCCCATAGATATCATTCCGCACCTCTACTATCCCTTCATCATGGGAGGATGCACCCTCTTATCCATCCTCCTGCGCTATCCACGTTGCTACTCGCGCTAAGCATCCCCTATGCCTACACTGGAGATCTCCATCCTGACTTGGGGGCAAGAACCTCCTGCCCACCTACGCCCCATCTACGAAGCTGCGTTTCCGCCCGAAGAGCGTCGTCCATGGGAAGACATCTTCTCCTCACGCGACTGCGAGCACGTCTCGTGGCTCGTCACCCTCGGCAATGAAGCCATCGGGCTTGTCATCGGCTGGGAGCTCCCTTCGTGCCACTACTTCGAGTACCTCGTCATCGATCCCCAGCTACGTGGCCAAGGCATAGGCAGTCAGGTCATCGAGCTCCTGCATCACAAGTATGATGATGAGCTGCCCATCGTCTTAGAATGTGAGCCTGCAGGCTACAGCCCAATGGCGGAGCGACGACTCGCCTTCTACGCACGCTTCGGGCTCCTGCCCCAGCCCTTTGCCTATCGCCAGCCTCCTTATGGCGCAGGCCTGCCGTGGGTAGACCTCCTTCTTCTCTCCTCGAAGAGCCTTGACGCTGCGCTCTTCGATCAGATCACTCGTGAGATCCACCGCACCGTCTACAAGCATACAGGCGAAGGAACTCTCCATCACGTCCCCCAGACTTCACCCCAATAAGTATCTATGCAGACCAAGACCATAGCCCTTGTGGCCGTCTCTCCCCAAGGGCTCACTGTCGCTGAGACCATCCGCCAAGCCTACCCCGAGGTACGTACCTTCTCGATACACGCCGCCGAAGGAGTAGAACGAATAGAGCAGATACAGCCCTTCGTAGCAGAGCACTTCACCGAATTTGATGCATGGATCTTCATCGGAGCACTTGGCATCTGCGTGCGCTCCATAGGGCCACTCATCGGACATAAGTACACCGATCCAGCCATCATCAATATCGACAGCACCGCTCGCCACGTGGTCTCCGTACTCTCGGGACATATAGGCGGTGCCAACGAGCTGACACGCGACTTAGCCGCACTCCTCGGAGCAGAGCCCGTCATCAGCACGCAGACCGACAACACTGGTCTCTGGGCGCTGGACCTCTTCTCACGCCGCTACGGCTGGGTCACGAAGGCAGGGAGCGAAGGACTCAACCGCCCCATCGCCCTCTACACCAATAGGGAGAAGACCGCCCTCCTGCTCGAGGTGCAAGACCGTGGGACAAGCGAGCTGGAGCGTACCAAGGCCGACCACGTAGATGTCTACTATTCGCGTGAGGAGCTTATGGCGCATCTCTCCGAGTACGCCGTCCTCCTTGTCGTCTCCTACCGTGCGTTGGAGACCGACCTCCTCCCCACCGTCCACTTCATTCCTCCCGTGCTGAGCCTTGGACTGGGCTGTCGCTACCAGTGCGATCCCAAGGACATCGTGGACTACATCCTCGGTGAAGTGCACCGCTTCGGTTTCTTCCCCGAGGCGATCCATCGCTTGGCCACGATTGACCTCAAGAAGGATGAGCCACTCCTGCACGAGCTGGCCGCTACCCTTCACCTCACCCCAGAGATTTACACCGCCGCTGATCTTGCCGATGTGGAAGTAGCTAACCCCTCGAAGAAGGTACACGAAGTGACAGGCGTATGGGGCGTAGCTGAGAGCACCGCTCGCTATGCAGCCTCCCTCGGCAGCCTCGTCCTCGAGAAGCAAAAGGGTATGCTCCATAATGGCAATGACTTCACCTTCGCCCTCGCCGTGGAGCGCAGTGCGGAGCGTCGTGGGCACATAGAGATCATCGGAGCTGGTCCTGGTGACCCCGACCTCATCTCCATCCGTGGTCGTCAGTGGCTGGAGATCGCCGACCTCATCCTCTACGCTGGTAGCCTCGTGCCTCGTGCCTTGACGCTCTGCGCAAAGCCAGGAGCCACGGTGCGCAGCTCGGCGGATATGAACCTCGAGGAGCAGTTCGCACTGATGAAGGAGTTCTACGACAAAGGGCTGCTCGTGGCACGCCTGCACACAGGTGATCCCTGCATCTATGGTGCGATTCAGGAGCAGATGGCCTTTTTCGATGCCTATGGGATGAGCTATCACATCACCCCAGGGATCTCCTCCTTCCAGGCCGCAGCAGCGGAGCTACGCTCGCAGTTCACCATCCCCGAGAAGACGCAGACCATCATCTTGACGCGCGGAGAAGGGCGCACCCCTATGCCCGAGCTTGAGCAACTGCACCTCTTAGCACGCTCGCAGAGTACGATGTGCATCTTCCTCAGCGCCGGCATCGTCGATGATGTCCAGCGTCAGCTCCTCGAGCACTACCCCGAGGACACGCCCGTAGCAGCGTGCTATCACCTCACGTGGCCCGACCAACGTATCTACCGAGGCGTGCTGCGTGACTTAGCGAAGATGGTACACGAGCACAAGCTCACTCTGACAACGATGATCGTCGTCGGCGAAGCCATCGACAACCGCAAGGGACTCTCTCGCCTCTATGCCGATGAGTTCAAGCACCTCTTCCGCAAGTAGGAGACCGTTGCACGGGCTCCAAAATGACAAGCTGTGCTTGTCATTTTACTTGACTTTGCAGCATGCGGTAATCGCAAGGCGTTAAGACTGAGGGCGAAGGGAGTTTACTTCTGTAAATGACCAAGCCCGAATGTCGCAAACAACGAAGCGAGTGCCGTATGATGCAATAGTCTCAAGTAGATCTTTCTTCTGCTCCCTAAGCTAAGGAGCACTCCCCTACAAAAAGGTCACGGCCTTCATCCCAGCTATGGGGATGAAGGCCGTGACGCTTTTATTAGGCTTAGCCTTACCGAGGGCTTAGAGATCGAAGGTAGCCGAGAGGTAGAGGCGGCGAGGGCGGTTCGGACCGTAGATATAGTCAGAAGCACGACCAGGACCCATATCGGTATCCTTCTGGTAGGAGTTGAGGAAGTTCTGGATACCAGCATCCAGCGTCAGCTTGACCAGCGAAGTGAGGTTGAAGCCGTAGCTGACACGGAAGTCAAGATCCAGGAAGGGCTTCGCCTTGTAGAGGTAAGCGGCACTAGCGTTCTGACCACGGTAGTGGACACCATCACGGACGACATCGAAGTGTCCCTTAGCATCTATTTCTGTAGACGTCAGGTTAATATCCTTCAGACCTTCGTAAGCAGTATGAGGTACATCCATAGAGCCCGTGTAGGTACCCGAGAGGACGAAGCTCAGCGCAGAGGTAGGACGCACGGTAGCCGTCAGATAGCCGTAGAGGTTAGGCGTACGTTCGTAGGCACGAGTAGTGACCTTAGCCTGATTAGGATGATCGGCATCGGCATCGAAGAGCACCTTTTCCTGACCGTAGAGGCTACGCTGGAGGGTAATACCGCCCTGCAGGTCGAGCAGACGCTGATAGGCTAAGCGAGCTTCCATATTCACACCGTAGACCTTGCTCAGACCTTCGTGGGCATTGATGATGGTGATGATCTTGCGTCCCGTCTTCTCATCGAGGACACCATCTTCGTTGTCGGGAGTGAACTTGTTACGGATCCACGTAGCAAAGCCTTCACCCATCACATTGAGCTGCCAGCCTTCGCCGAGCGTCGTGTACCAGTCAAAGGAAGCACTGACGCTGCGTGAGCGTTCTTCCTTCAGGTCCTTAGCCAGGACACGTTCCTTAGGTTCGCCCCCAGCGAGGGTCACGTGCATCTCTTCGTCGAAGAACTGAGGCGCACGGAAGCCTTCGCTATACGAGAGGCGCAGGCTCAGGTCGCGGGTAGGATTGAAGCGCAGGTTAGCACGAGGGCTGAAGATGAGGAGCGGATCAATGCTCTTCTGACCGCCCTGCGTCAGGAGCACATAGTCAAGGCGACCACCGACGAGGAAGTTCCAGCGGTCAGTCGAATACTCCAGCTGGTCATACTGAGACCACGTAGTCGTCACCTGATCGATACCGTGTGCACGGTAGCCGCTCTTATCATTGAGCGTCGAGTAAGCACCTTCGGCACCCATCGTGAGGGTAAGCGACTTGGGGAACTTGTGAATGTACGTACCACCGCCCTGGAAGTCGAAGCCCTTCGTTTCCCCATAGGAGGTCAGGGCCTTCAGCGCACCATCATAGGCTTCAGAGTAAGCCGTAGCTTGTGCCTTTTCTTCTTCTGTTCCGTTAGCATTGCCACGAGGTAGTTCGGTCAGGGGCTTCAGCAGTTCGCCTGCATAGTCACCGCCACCATAGTAGCTCTTACGCAGTACCTTCTGTCCCGAAGCATAGAGGCTGAAGTTGTCGTTCCCTTCGGCTGTACCTTGGTCGAAGCGGAGGCTTCCGCCGTTGACGAAGTGCTGGAGGTATTCAGCGATACGTGCTTGGAAGGGGGCTTCACTCAGGCGGTCACCGCCACGACGATACTCGTGCATCGAGCGGTATTCAGCTGTCAGTTTGCCGTAGATACCTGTCTTATAGTAGGCACGGAAGCCGAGGGCTCTATTCTTCAGCTCAGGGATTTCGGTGAAGTCATCTCCATCGATGTCCACCATCCCACGGGAGGAGTGCTGACCGAAGATCATAGCTGCAGCACGGCGGTCTTCGGTAACCAGCGACCCGTTGAAGGAGGTCGTAGGCATCAGTGAAGTATAGCCCTTATGCTGCTGGTAGGAGGTGTAGCTCTGACGGAGGCTTGCGCTATTGCGTAGAGGTTCGCGCGTGATGACGTTGATGACACCGCCGACAGCGTTAGCACCGAAGAGCGCCGAGCCCCCACCACGTACGACTTCGACACGCTCGATCATCGATGCTGGGATTTGCTCCAGCCCATAGACACCAGCCAGCGAGCTGAAGACAGGACGGCTATCGATGAGGATCTGCGAGTAAGCTCCTTCGAGCCCGTTGATACGCACTTGGTTGAAGCCGCAGTTCTGGCAGTTATCTTCGATACGCAGACCGGGCTGGAAGCGAAGGCCTTGGCTGAGGTTCTCCGAGTTGGTCTTCTTGAAGATCTCCTGCGAAAGTACCGTCACGAGACTTGGTGCGTGACGGCGAAGGGTTTCCTGACGGTTGGCCGAGACGACGACTCCATCGAGGTCGATGCTCTGCTGATGCAGGTAAAAGTCGAGGTGACGGCTACGCCCAGCTTCAAGGCCGACACGGCTTTCTTCGACACCATAGCCCACGAGACGAGCTTGGATCGTGTAGGTACCAAGTGCCATGTCGGGGAGCGTGAAGGCTCCGTGAACGTCGGTCGTAGTACCGATGGTCGTCCCCTTGACGAGGACTTGGACATTGGGGAGGGCTTCGTGTGTCGAAGCGTCTACGACGGTGCCCACGATACTTCCCTTTGTCGAGGAGTGCTGCGCAGTGGCTTGTCCGAGGGCTCCAAAGAGGAGCGTCAAGAGCAGAGCCATACGACAAAAGATACTCTTCATAATGATGAGATATTAGAATATGAATGTGCGAAACCGACCACAGAATCAGATGTAGCTCCTCCCTGTAACTTCCCCATCAAGTGAGGATATAAAGGGATGCATACTGGGGAGAGACTGGTCAACACCTCGGTAAGTATTCCTTAAATCAAAAGGAATCTGACTCCATTTCGGTCATCACAAAGATAACGGCTGAGAAGCTATCTGGTTCTATCTCCGAGCAGAATACCTACAGAAGGGGATGCTACCGATGTATTTTGCTGGATCTTCATAGGCTGAGATAGCCTCGTGAGGGGATAAGACAATGCACCAAGCACACCTACCATCAAGAGAGGTAGATGCACTTGGTGCATCAGCTATAGTTATCGCAGGGCGGCTATTAGATGAAGGTAGCAAACTCTTCCATCGAGTTACGCACCTTCTTCATCTTACCCAGCCAGTCACGCTCGGGATCAGCGTAGCCAAGGTAGAGGAGCGACACGCTACGCAGCCCCTTCTCACGCAGTCCAAGGAGCTCATCGACGAGCTCGGGATCGAAGCCACCGATGGGCGTGCTGTCGATCTTCAGCTCTGCAGCCTGCGCCAGTGCCATACCTAAGGCGATGAAGCTCTGATCAGCAGCATGCTGGAACTGCTCTTCCTTCGTCATCTCGCCGAACTTCTCCTTGAGCATATCCGTATAGCGCTTGAAGCGACCACGTACCAGACCACGCTCATCGGTCGTCAGGTCGTAGATCGCATCGATGCGCTCAGGGGTATATTCGTCCCACGCAGCGAAGACGATGACGTGAGAGCATTCGCGCATACAGTCGGGGTTCAGTGCGCCTGCGACCATCTTCTCCTTGAGCTCTTGGTTCCCGACGACGATGAGTCGGAACTGCTGCAGCCCAGAGGAGGTTGGTGCCAAGCGTGCCGCTTCGACGATCTTCATCAGATCCTCTTCACGGAGCTTCTTTGTAGGGTCATAAGCCTTGGTGGCGTGGCGCCACACGAGGTCATCTAATAGTGCCATATTATTGTCTTTATAGTTGATTAAAAAATGTATCTACGTATGTAAAGATAATCACTCTCGGCGATCTAACAGATCATCTGCTTCAAACCCCAAGGATATTCGCAGCGGCTATCAGCTCAATAACACCAAAGCCTATCACCACTCCTCAGAGGAGCAGTGATAGGCTTTGACGTCTAAGAGAATGAAGTACTAACGTGTCCCCTTACGCGACCAACCGAACTGAAGGCCAAAGATGAAGACCACCAGTAGGAGCTCTCCAATACCAAGTATGAGGTCACCAGGCATACGCATCCAGCGAATGAGCTGCATATGATCCTGCTGCATAAACTCAGCCGATCGTGCCGACCAGTACGCATTAGTAATCGACTCGTGTGCCTGAAGGATACCGATCGGCAGAACACTCACCGTCACCATCAAGAAGAGCCCGATATTAATCATCCAGAAGGCCGTCCCGATAAGCTTATCGTTCCACTTATATTCGGGATAAAGACCTCGTAGGCAGAAGAGCATCAGCCCTATCCCGAGGATACCATAGACCCCGAAGAGTGCTGCGTGACCATGTACTGCCGTTGTATTCAACCCCTGAAGATAGTACAGCGCAATAGGAGGATTGATCGCAAACCCGAAGATACCAGCCCCAAGGAAGTTCCAGAAGCACATCGCGATGAAGCAGTAGATCGGCCACTTATAGGCCTCGATCCAGTCTGTAGCCTTCGACAGCTTATAGTTGTGATAAGCCTCCATACCTATGAGTACCAATGGTACGATCTCCAGCGCACTGAAGGTAGCACCAAGCGCCAGCACAGCTGTCGGTGTAGCACTGAAGTACAGATGATGGAATGTACCGAGAATCCCCCCTGAGAGGAAGATGATCGTCGAGAAGAGCACCGAAAGCGTAGCCGACTGGATACGTAGCAAGCCAAGACGACAGAAGAGGAAGGCGGCAACCACGGTAGCAAAGACCTCGAAGAAGCCTTCTACCCAAAGATGGACGACCCACCAGCGCCAGTACTCAGCGATCGCCATATGTGTCTGACGACCATACATCAATCCAGCAGCATAGAAGAAGGCAATGGCCAGTGAAGCAATGATAAAGAGTGTCAGAAGATGACGATTCTCATCCTTACGCTTGAGTGCAGGGATCAGGGCTCTGATCATAAGGAAGAGCCACAACACAAGCCCAACTAACAGAAGGATCTGCCATAGACGACCAAGCTCTACGTATTCATAGCCCTGGTGTCCCAACCAGAAGTTCTCTATGAGACCGAGCTTCTGCATCACCCCGAACCACTGACCGACAAGTGATCCGACGACGACAAAGAGAAGGGCTCCAAAGAGCACATTCACACCAAGACGCTGGTACTTCGGCTCAACACCCGACACAGCTGGTGCTATATACAGTCCCGTAGCCAGCCACGAAGTAGCAATCCAGAGAATAGCCAGCTGGACGTGCCAACTACGTGATACTGCTTGAGGAAGGAAGTCCTGAATAGGCAACCCAAAGAGAGCATCCCCCTCGACTCCATAGTGCGCCGTGATCGCCCCAAGCACCATCTGTACGAGTATGAGAATGGAGACGATCCAAATATACTTCGTCGTGGCGCGCATCGAGGGCGTAGGCTTCATACCACGCAGAGGATCAGAGAGAGGCAGGATACCCGCCTCTTCCTCCTTTGACTGGGCATAGTAGTAGATGAGAATACCCACACAAGTCAGCAGCATCAGTACGCTGAAGCCTGACCACAGATGCAGTGATGTAGGAGCAATATTGCCTATCGTTGGGTCGTGAGGCCAGTTGTTCGTATAGCTAACATCTGTACCTGGTCTATTGGTGACACAGACCCACGAAGCCCAAGCAAAGAAGGCACTCATCTGCTCCATCTTCCGAGGATCTTCGATACTCTTAGCACGCAAAGCATAGGCAGAACGGAGCTTGACAAACTCGGGCGAAGAGTCGCCGAGGAAGAGCTTAGCATAGTAGGCTCCGAGTTCGTGAGCGACCTCAGCACGGAGCGGAGAGTACGTAATGATACCCGTCGTCTCATCGAAGGTATTCTTACGAACCTCCTCACGTAGCAGGACCTGATACTTAGCTTGCTCTGAGGCGGGAAGAGAAGTATAGTCCTTACCATCACGCTCAGCGAGCTTCTTGAGTAGAAGTTCGGCTTCACGATGTAGATAGTCTGCAGACCAGTCGGGAGCGATATATGCTCCGTGTCCCCATATACTACCTACAGTCTGTCCGCCGATGGATTGCCATACATTTTGACCATCCTTGATATCTTGACCTTCAAAGAGCGTTACTCCATCTGTCGTCACCACCTTCGTAGGGAAGGGTGGCATCGTACGAAAGATCTCCAGCCCGAAGAAGCCAAGTACACCGAACGACAGCAAGATGACTGTCGCCAGTGCATACCATAGTTTCCTTGGTGTCATAGTTACTGAGAGAAGAATTACGTTTATAGTTAAACCATTTTTACACACTTCTATCATATCCGAATAGAATCATTTCAAATATAGAACATATCTGGTTATTTCCAATCAAAAGCAGCACATAATTGGCGAAAACCACACACAGACCTCTATGATACAGTGCAGTAGATAGTAGCAATTCCTACTCAAAATCGGGCTGGCGCACAGCTACGACTTGATAAAAAAAGCCCCGAAGACCTAAGTCTTCGGGGCTTATGATAGCGAATAAGATGGGGAATTTAGCCGAACCAGCGAGCGAAGAGCGGCAAGAGGATCGAGGTCATCAGCCCCATGATCCCGATGGCCAGCCCACTGAGTGCTCCTTCGATAGCCCCCATCTGGATGGCGGCGGCGGTACCGATACCGTGCGAGGAAGCTCCCATAGCCAAGCCCTTCGCGACTGGGCTCTTGATGCGCATCACCTTCATTATAGGAGGACCAATGATACTGCCTAAGATCCCTGCGCAGACGACGATGACCGCCGTCAGCCCTGGGATCCCGCCATTGTGGCCTGCCAGCTCCATCGCGATAGGTGTCGTGACGGACTTCGGAGCCAGCGAAGCAATGAGCGTCTGCTGCACCCCGAGGAGATGCCCGATACCTAGGATCGAGGCAATACCGACCATCGCTCCGACGGTGATGGCCACGATGATGGAGATGGCGTTCTTCTTGAGATGCGCTACCTGCTCGTAGAGGATGTAGCCTAGCGAGACTACCGAAGGCCCCAGCATAAAGTGAATCATACGGCTTCCCTCACGGAAGGTATCGTACGGCACATCCAGTGCCATCAGGAGGATGATCAGCTCGATGATGGTCACCAGCACGGGATGCATGAGCGAGTGAAGCACAGGCACACGCACCCAGCGGTGGATCTTTATATTGACCAGATAGAGGCCGATAACGAACATGATCGTGAAGACCTCGCTGTGGAAGAAGTGTCCGACCATAGCTATTTACGCCTCCTTTCCATCTGATCCTGCACGTAGGCCACCGAAGCGATGACCAGCACGGAGCTGACGATGACAGCCACGAGGATGACCCACCAATTGGCCATCACCGTATCAAGCTGTGCCATCAGCCCCACCCCAGCAGGGATAAAGAAGAGCCCCATATTGTCCGTCAGAGCACGGGCTGGAGCATCGATCTGCTGTACCTTGATGATCTTCGTCTGAAGAGCTAAGAAAAGCAGGAGCATCCCAAGGACACTCCCCGGGACAAATCCCCCCATCAGGTAGGACAGGTAGTCACCTATCCAATAGAAGAGGAAGATGAAGAATATCTTGATAAGTGTCTGCATAAGCGATCATAATGCGCTACGCTCTGAGAAGGACGTAGCGATGAGCCATACTATTATCATACGAGATCACGCAGGAGCACATCCATACGCTCGCGCAAAAGAGCGTAGCTCTGAGTGCGTGCCTCCCAGGCCCGGGCGTGGATGCCGTGGAGCTTGAGCGAGAGAAGCTCCCCTCCATAGCGATCAATTTGCTCTAAGAGCAGCCCCAAGGTGAGGCGCTCGGGGGAGATATTGGGGCAGTAATAGCCACCGATGACTTCATCCTTGCCGTACTTGACCTCGATGAGTACCCCCATACGAGTCAGTTGGCTCAGAGCTTCCTGAGTCTGTCTAAGTGGCAAATCACAGTCCTCAGCCAAGGTCTCCGCACGATACGGTGTAGGATTGTCTGAGGTATAACGTGCTGCGATATGCGCCGTCAGCGTGATAAAGATCGTGTCGGCATAGCGACGCGACAGGGGGCGACTATTCGGAGGTGTGGTGAAGTGCCAGACATGCTGTATCGAATAGGAGATCTGTGCCCCTAAGAGGATGATGATCCACGAAAGCTGTATCCACAAAAGTGCTAAGGGAACAGCCGCAAAGCTCCCGTAGATGGCATTGTAGCGCGAGATCCACAGCACCCCATTGATATATAGTGCTTGGAAGATCTGAAAGACTACCCCCGTGATCAATCCTGCGATGAGGGCAGGGACAAAGTGCACCCGCACATTCGGCAGGAAGAGATAGAGGCATATAAAGCCAAGCATCACGACTATGTAAGGCACGAGACCGAGCACCTGAGTCGTGACTGCTGAGATGATCCCCAGCTGACCGAGGTAGGTATGGCTCAGGGTCGAGAGGAAGAGCGTCGTACCGCTCGAGATCGTCAGCAGCAGGGGGAAGAGGATGAACGCCCCGAGGTAGTTGATGACACGGCGTGACCAAGGACGAGCGTACGGCGCTTGCCAGAGGCGGTTGAAGGCATCCTCGATCGTAGAGATCAATAGGAGTACCGTGTAGAAGAGGGCGGCAAGCCCCACCCCGATGAAGAGCCCTCCCTGCACCTGCGCCAGATAGTTCTCGACATAGCCGAAGGCCTTCTCAAACTCCATCTCGTGCCCTGGGAGCGCACGCATCAGGGCATCACGCACCGTCTCCTGCAGACCGAAGCCCTTAGCGATCCCGACGATGACGGCTAAGATAGGCACGAGTGACAGGGCAGTACTATAAGTCAGTGAGCCTGCCAGTGAGCCAATACCCTCCTCAACGTATGCCTGCACCGTCATATAGAGTACGCGTAGGGTCGCCACTCCGAGACGTGCTGGAGCGGAGAGTGCGTCACGCGTCAGACGCCACATATCGAGCTTCACGAAGCGCCAAGCCACGAAAGCCTGCGCCTCTATATGTCGTAGGAAGGTCGCCATAACCTATAAGGCAGGTGAGGGATAGTAACCGTGATCAACGCCTCTACTTAGCGAGGCCCAGGATAATTAGGAAAAGAAGAAGTGCGCCATAGGAACAGTGGGGCTATAAGCCGAGTTCTGTCCTCGTCAGAAGTCGCCCTCTGGCGAGTGCCTGTCATTTATCTGGGATGATAGTCACCTATCATCTCGTGCGGTCTACCCTCCGACTGGGGCGAGCAACCCTCATAGCGTCGGTTTACATGACCTTGCAACCCATAGGATGTACGGCAGCGTGCATTGCTACACGCTCCGGTGAGCTCTTACCTCACCTTTTCACCATCACCACGGGGGAGCAAGTCCCTCGTGGCTGTCCTTCTCTGTTACATCTACCTACCCTCACGGATAGCTTCCCGTTAGGAAATATGGTGCTCTGCGTTGCCCGGACGTTCCTCACACACGCTTAGTCCTAAGACCGAGGTGTGCGCGACAGACCGCCCCACTGCTCTATAGCGTCTTCTTATTATTTATGTATTTCTACGCGCTGTGTCGGTGCTTGCTCGGCATTGCGTCGATCGATTTGCTCGGCGACATTGCGTGCTAAGGTGCGGAAGTAAATCCCCATCAAGCTATCGCGCTGGGTAGCGATGGGCTCGCCGCCGTCACCGCACTCGCAGATACTCTGGATGAGGGGGATCTGTCCCAATAGGGGGACGTCTAATTCCTCAGCTAACTCCTTGCCTCCATCACGCCCGAAGATATAGTACTTGTTCTGTGGAAGCTCGGCTGGAGTGAACCAAGCCATATTCTCGACCAGCCCTAAGACAGGGACTTGTACGTGCTCGTCGAGGAACATACCCACGCCCTTGATGGCATCGGCCAAAGCGACTTGCTGCGGCGTGGTGACGATGAGTGCCCCGGTCAGTCCAAGAGTCTGTACCAACGTCAGGTGAATATCGCTCGTCCCAGGAGGGAGGTCAATGAGCAGATAATCCAGCTCCCCCCAGTTGGCCTCAGTAAGGAGCTGCTTGAGGGCATTGCTCGCCATGCTACCACGCCACAGGACGGGGCTCTCCTTGTTGACGAAGAAGCCGATGGAGAGCATGCGTACGCCGTAGCGCTCGACGGGAGCGATGAGCTCGCGTCCATCGACCTCCTCGAGGATGGGGCGTGCCTCTTCGCAGCCAAACATCTTCGGCTGCGAGGGGCCAAAGATATCGGCATCAAGCAGCCCCACCTTATAGCCTTCTTGCGCCAAGGCCACAGCGAGGTTGGCAGAGACGGTGCTCTTCCCCACCCCTCCTTTGCCGGAGAAGATCGCCAGGGTGTTCTTCACCTGCGGCAAGAGCGGAAGGCTCTCCTGCGGTACGACCTCGGGGAGCTTCACTCGTATATTCCCCTCGATCTCGACCTCAGGGCTGACGTAGGTAAGGATCGCCTTTTCGGCAGCCTTCACTACGGACTTGACGAAGGGGGAATTGGGCTTATCGAAGAGGAGGGAGAAGCTCACCTTCATCCCCTCGATACGAATATCATCCTCGACCATGCCCGAGGTGACGAGGTCTTGCCCCGTCCCTGGGTAGCGCACCTTGCGCAGAGCGTCGAGGATCAGGTTAGGATAAAGCGTGATAGACATCGCGACTATTGGACTCTTCGGGAGCGACTGAAGCTACGATAGCTATCGGGCTCGATCTCTATATCGGGCTCGATATAGCCACCCTCTGGCTCCCGAGGGATGAAGTGAAGATATTTGATGGTGAGGCCACGGCTCAGCCATTGGCGCTCATAATAGGTCTTTATCCCGAGGATCTTGTCCTCGAAGGCACCGTCATAGAGGTCTTCCTTGTCGGTGATGACTTCTTGGGTGTTCAGCTCAACAAACGCCTTCGTATAGGTATAGAGGAAGGGGCTATCGGTCTTGAGGTGGATCGAGCCACCAGAGCGAAGCACCTCGAGGTAGCGGCAGATGAAGCGCGAAGAGGTCAGGCGCTTGGTCACCTTCTTCATCTGTGGATCGGGGAAAGTGATCCAGATCTCATCTACTTCGCCAGGAGCGAAGAAGCTCGTCAAGGACTCAATCTCCCCACGCAGAAAGGCAACATTCGTCATCCCAGCTTCGTGCGAAGCCTTCGCCCCAGTCCAGATACGCGCCCCCTTGACATCTACTCCGATGAAGTTCTTCTCGGGGTAGAGCTCACCCAGACCTACGGTGTACTCCCCCTTACCACAGCCTAACTCCAAGACGATCGGGTGATCATTGTGGAAGAAGTCCTCTCTCCAGCGACCCTTCAGTGGAAAGGGCTCCTGCTGGAGACGGGCAAAAGGATATTGGAGCACGTGGGGGAAGGTCTCCATCTCGGCGAACTTCGCCAGCTTGTTCTTACCCACCGATGCTTAGTCAAAGAGGTGAATGCTCTCGCAGTACTCGAGTTCGCCCTGTACTACGAAGCGGATTTGGTCGGTTTCGAACTTCCCGACGCCGTCCTTCTTAGCGTTGCGCACGACATACTCTAATAGCTCGTCCTCATCGATGTCGATCGGCTCGTCGCCGTCCTGGTCTTCATCGCTGAGATAGCCACGGCTCTCGTAGTAGTCATAGATAAGGTCGACGATATAGACAATATCGTCATCGCTGAGAAGCTCCTTGAGCTCCTGGGGGATATAGTTGCGGATGAAGGCTACCGAAGCAGTATCATCGTATCCAAGCAGTTCGTCTTCTACCATAATATATATGTATCGTAGGACTTGCTCTCGGTGGAGCAAGGTGGTGATTTACTCGTGCAAAGGTAATAAAAAGCCCCTACTGAGCGGCTCTACCTAAGGGGGATAAAAAGAGTCATACCTCGCCCCTGGTGGAGCGAGGTATGACTTATCGTGAGGCTTATAGACGTGCTATAAGCGTAGCGTGATCTTACAGAGGAGCCTTAGACAACATCCAAGTCTTCACCTTCCTCAAGCTGATCGTACTCAAGCTCAATGTATGAGAAGAGATCCAGGACATTAAGAGGCGTGCTCAGCTGAAGGTATTCAGCTTCGGGCTTTTCGTAGCGCAAGCGCTTAACTTCTTTATTCATTGGGCTTAGGCTATTAGTGGGTGAGACGGTCACGCATCAGGAAGACAGGTGCCTGCGTGGTGGTCATGCGGCTATAACCATTATAGGAGCTGGCAGGATAGCCGATACCTAATTTCCCGAAGTAGACAGGCGAAGGATTATTCACATCAAAGACGACATATCCCATATCACCAAGATCATAGCCCGCATCACCAGCCTTAGAGATCACGCCCGTAGTAGGATTCTTCTTCCAGAGAGGAAGGTCACGCGTGATATCGTCTTGGCTACGGAGAGGATCATTCCAGTAGGCTTCGCCCTTATCAATAATCTTCTGCAAAGCAGCTGCAACCAAGGGCTTCTGATCATTTTCACTATCTACCTCAGGCATATTGGGAGATAAGACTCCGATATCATTGGAGTAGGGACCGAGATAGCGCAGTCTCATGCGGTAGACAGGTTCACCATATTTATTGGTCGTATATTCACCTCGCACTATACTCATGCGGTCTCCTCTACGTATATAGTTTCTACCACGAACCATTGAAGGATAGAAGATCAAGGAGTAGGTAACGACTTTATCACCCTGCTTAGAAGCCTGTAGCCCCATAAGCATACGCTGGTCTTCCAGAGAGCCGTCATGAAGCTTATTAACGCCATAGGTACCCGCATCAGCATAGGCTGAAGAAGAGAGATAAGGTGCCTCTCTGTAATCAAGACGCGTCCCAGATGGATCCAGCGTCCCCTTACCATGAATAGCCCCGAAGAGCATCGTGATACGCTTGAACTCTGCGACAGTCCAGTTACCCTGACCGAGAGACTGGAAAGCTGTATTGATTGCAGTAAGCTGAGTCCTTGATTGATTCAAATCATTCACTATATAAGCCGCCTCTGCAGCCGTCTTAGCAAATCCCGTGTAGGAGCTATTGACAGGATACTCAGAGAGGAGCTCGAGGGGGAGGTCAGGACGGTTCAGATTGAGCGTCAGCGGGTAGCTCGTCCCTTCGACAAAGGCTGCATCTGTACCATTAGCCTTACGCACCAAGCGATCAGACGCATAGACAGGAAGCGCCTTCATTCGTGGCACGACAGCGTAGTTATCACTGAACTCCCTGTCATCAGCACTACTGGAGTTAGAGTATATGACCTCACGACCATCCTGGGGCTTTACATCAACGTTAGCATAGATCTGCGTACGGACATCACCGCTTGTAACGTCCTCAGCTTGCTGACCACGTGGCATCACCCAGAGGAAGAGGTAGTAGCGGGGCTTGAATTTTCTCAGATTACGCGTACCATATGTAGTCATACCAGTAGCATCAAAGCTATGCTCAGTAGGATTTGCGACCTTATACCATTCGTCTGCTTCAGCGTGCTTCGAGAAGACCCACCAGCTACGATAGTAGGGCTCCTTTGCATTGATTGTCTCTGTAGTTACGCTCTGGATATGATTCTTAGAGAGGTCGAAGTAACCCTGACCGCCAAAGGCTGTAGAGCGGAGCGTAATCCCATTGAGCTGGTAGTGACCACCACCATCGTCAGCCATTTCTTCCTCGACAGGCATACGCAGGAGCATACCTACGGGCTTCAGGGTATAGTGCTCGGGGTTAGTAGCATCGAAATCATAATCCTTCAGCTGGAGACGAAGCGAAGAAGGTGTTGTTCCTTCCTTGAACTCATACTTCAGCGGACGCCACTCAGAGACACAGGGCAGTTCGTAGTCCATCATCTTTGAGTCTTCGGCTCGAACAAGCTTAGGCTCCACCGTCAGATGCTTCGTATTCTCATCCCACTCTCCACCTGTGATGAGCATCATCGACAGATTTCCGAGGGGCACACGAGAGTCATAGGAAAAGTTCGTCTCTGAAGCACCCGAACCAGATCCCCCCGTAACATTACCTCCGAAGGAAATGGTGTAGCGCTCCGTCCCCTCCTTCTTCGTCCACGTAGCCTTGAGGTAGTTCACAGGCTGACGAGGGTTGGAGGAGCGAATAACACAGAGGACTTCAGTACCCTCCTTCAGTCCCTTGAGCTTAGGGAACTTCTTCTTAGCTTCATCATCGCTTAGCTCAAGCGACATAGCACGTGCTGAAGACTCAGCCAGGGGCTGCAGGGTAGCCTCGACGCTGAGCGACACGGGCACTCGGCTGTAGTTAGCTGCATCCGTCTCCTCGGTGCGAGGAGATCCGTCCTGCTGCGAGCAGGAGCTAAAGCTACAAGCTCCCATCAATAGACCAGCAGCAAGGACTACTCGAGATAGTTTACTACTCATTAAACTTAATGTATTAATTTATAAAGAAACACCACTGTATCCACACCTTCATAGCGAAAGATAAGGCACAGCGGACTCACATAACAAGGGAATAAAATCCACTTAACTTATGCAAAGTAACGCAAAAAACACGTAACGAGCAAACACGAAAGAATATACTGCACATTCCACCATTAAGTGCAACAGCGAGGTAAAAAAATAGCCAGAGGCACTATTGCCCTCTGGCTAAGTGATCCAAGAGACTTCCATTTGATAAAAGTATGAAAGGATACTAGCATCTGAGTCGTGAGCAAAGGTACACAATAGATCAAATGTACAAGCAGAGCAAAGCTAAGGACAATTTTGATGCGGTTGCCCGGACGGGAGCAGGCTTTTCTTGTCTCTTGTGATATGCTTTTCGGGGAGCTATTGGAAGCGCTGGCGGACTTTGTCGCAGAGGACACAAATGGCTAAGCGGATGAAAAGATATGCCTTGGCGCACTTGGCATATATAGGGTTATCTGTAGTAATAATCGGGGTATAGGCTTTATTGTAGTTGGCCTTGAGAGCTTGCTTGTGCCCATAAATACCTGCTGTATCATAGATAGAGTAGCGTAATCCGATCTCTTGGGGCTTGTCAAGCATTCGATAGTCTTTCCCTTCAACTAAAGTTGGACGCACACTTTCGATTACTTTGGTGTACATAATCGGGCCAGTGGTGCGTAGTACCCCCCACAGCCCTGCGCCGTGACGGAAGGGGCTATATTCATCGATATTGCGTAGCATTTGGAGGATGACGGCACGGAGGAAAGGGTGACCTGCTATGGAGGCAATGCACCATTGGATATATTCGCCACGTGGCAGGTTACTCAGATCCGAATAGATGCCGATGCCTTCATATTGCTCTCCTGGTCTGTTATCCCAATGGGTTAGTACGAAGAGATCTTCTTTCCGAAGCACCTCTTTTAATGGCTTGTCCAATGAGGACTTAATATCGATATATACTCCTCCCCGTTGATAGATGAGTAGATAGCGGAAGAAGTCGGCACGAGCTGCACCATAAATAGGTGCAATGCGCTGATAATAGCTCCAGATGGTTTCCCCATAATATTCCAAGATGAAGGTCTTGATATCCTCGTCATCGAATAGATGATAGTTATATTCGGGATTGGAGCTTTTGATGTGCTCGATGTTGTGAGCTATTTCTTGTGGTAGTCCATCTTTCGTTCGATAGGTCTGGTAGATGTGTTGGCTTATTTCTTTACCTAAAGCCTTCAGGGGAACTAATTCTTGATAGTTGATACTCATTCTTTCTATGGAAGTCTATTTGTCTCAATGGGACATCCTCATTGTTGACGTGGTAAAAGGGAATGAAATGGAGGAGGGGAGTGAGGATCTTTTAGTTGACGAATTACCTCCCGCAGCTCAGGGCGAAGGGGCAGTGGAGACACCGCTTGAGGTTTTCCGTCTGGGTGAAGGGTACCTCGGTGTCGTATAGGCCGGTGAGGATCTCTTCGATAAGGAAGGGCTCGAAGGACTCCTTCATCTCGTGATAGGAGAAGGCCTTCTTTTCGGACTTCTCTCCTGTAGGGAGGGAAATCAGTGGCTGGTACTTGTTCGTCAACTTCATCAATCCATCCTCTCCCCTGAAGCGGAAGATGGCAGGATAAATCTTGCGCTCATCTAAGCCCTTCGTCTGTGCTAAGCCTGCGCAGTAGATGAGCGTCTGAAGGATGGCCTTGTAGTCGGTGTCGAAGAGCTTGTCGACCCATCGGAAGTCAGAGCCTGCTCCCTTGGACTTGGAGATGCTGATCTTATCTCCCCCCGTCTTGTAGTCTACTACTCGGTAGCGACCCTCCACTTCGTCGATGCGGTCAATCGTCCCACCAAAGTAAACGGCCGTAGTATCGGAGAGGGGGAAGGCTGCATATACCTTGCTCTCGCTCGCTGCGTAGCCGAAGTCGGTGTGTGCACTGTCCCACGTGAGGAGTTCACGGGCATAGCGTTCGATGGTCTGGCAGTAGATACTCGATAGGCTACTTAGCGGACGATTCGGATCCAGCTTGAGCGCTTGGCAGTAGACAGACTTGACACGACGGCTCAGCTCCCCCTCGCTCTTGAGAATCGTGTCGATCATCTTCTTGGTGATGGTGGTGAAGGTGAGGGGGGCTGCTTGATCCGCCTTGGCATGCTGGGTGAGATCTCGGTAGCACTCTTCCATCACACGGTGGAGGATGGTGCCGAACTCATTGGCAGCTAAGAGCAAGTTCGGTGTCTCTGGCTCACGATAGCGGCAGATGTACTCGTAGTAGAAGCGTAGCGGACAAGCCACATACTTAGCCAGGCTACTCGGAGAGAGGGGGCTAATGTCCTGCTGTTCGGTGGCCGTGCGTGGGTCGGTCGTGGTGCGCTGCACGAAGGCATCCCACAGAGCTCCCTCTTTCTGCTTGATGACAGGCTTAGTCTCTTCGGCCTGTGCCTCAAGGTGAAGGGGACGCCGCTTGATAGGGCATCCATATATATACTGAAGGAGGCTGATGTAGCGGCTCTCTTCTCCGAGGTTGTAGCCATCGCTGGAGGGAGCGACGACGAAGGTCAGCTGCTCGGCGCGTGCGATACTCTGGAAGAAGGTATAGTCTTGACCTGGATCCTCATCTGCGCGCCCTGTCGGAAGGCCGAAGCCCTGACGCAGGGTGTAGGGGATCAGGGTATCGCTGTATTGCTTGGGGGGAAGGGCTCCCTCTTGTGCCGAGAGGTAGACCATCGTGGGGAAGTGAAGGAGACGGGTCTCTAAGAGTCCCATCACTTGGAGACCCTGGAGGGGATTACCTTCGAAGGGTATAGTTACAGTGCCCACTAAGCCCTCGAGGAGGTGGATCATCGCTTCGTGCCCCAGCTGCATCTGGTGCTGCTGGATGAGTCCCTGCAGTCGGTTGATGAGACGGAGGTAGTGGTGGATGAATTCCAAGTCGAAGGGGGAGAGTCCTTCGCAGAAGTTTTCCTCGTCTTCCTCGGGAACGGAGTCCGAGGTGAGGGGGGCGGCGACAGACCGAGCACGCTCCTGGGCGCTCTCTACGAGGTGTCTTAGCACAGCTTCGATACGCTGGAGGGGATCACACTTCTCGGTGAGTGGATCCAGCAGGAGATGTAGCAGGTCGGACTCTGCTACCGCTTCCTTCTCCTTGCCTTTGCTCCATAGCTCTTGGACGGGAATGAAGAATCGCTTGCTCCTACGTATGCGCTCCATCAGCTGCTTTGCCTCGGGGCTGTGTGCTGTGATCAGTTCCTGTCCCAAGAGGCTGAGGAGCTGGTCGGCAGGGTAGCGGACGGAGCTCTCACGTCGCTTGAGGTTAAGGGTGATGAGGGCGATCCACCGCTTGAGCATGAGGGCGATGGAGGTGCGGTCGAGGGGGTAGCCCAGGGTGATGTTGATGCTCCCGATGTCTTCGGGGATGGAGCTGGCTGTCGGGAGGAGTAGCCCTTCATCAGGCAGGATGATCGCAGCCTCGAGGCATTCGGTCTCGCTGGAGAGGTTCATCTCCTGCAGCAGGGAGGGCAGGCCCTTGACCTGAGCCAGTAGGCTGGAGCACTCGATGACCTGAATGGCTTGGGGAAGGTGCTGCCCCTTTGCGCCCTCTTTCCATACCCCTTTGACTTGACCGAAGTCCTTGATGAGCTTCTGGAAGTACTTGCTGGCAGGGTGGGTCGCATCGTGTACGACCTCGACAGCAGCATCCCAGCAGAAGACGGCATGTCCAGCAGTCTTGAGTGTCTTGAAGAGTTTGCGCTCCGAGGGGGTGAGGTAGAAGAGCCCTACGAAGACCAGCTGCTCGCCCTCCTCGAGCTGGTCGAGGACCAGATCGGGGTGCTCCGCTGCCCAGCGGTATAGGAGTCCATCGTAGACATAGCCCAACTCGTGGAGGCGAGCCGTGAAGCGGTCATAGAGAGGATGAAGGCATTCCCAGAAGCTCAAGAAGCGTTTCTTGGGTGACTCATCGTCCTCTTCCTTCAGGCTTTGCAGGCTCGGTAGTTCGCCCCAGAATCGCTGGATCAGAGCACGTGCTTCGTCATCGAGGTAGCTGAAGTCATCACTTATTTCCTTGAAGTCTCGCAGATTGTGATAGAGGTGGTCGGTGCGCACCAGATAGCGGTCGCAGGTCTCGAAGTCCTTGAGGATGATGTTGCCCCAGTAGAGGAAGTCATCGAAGCTCTCGCTCGTTTCCCCACGCTCACTGCGTACGGCTCGATAGCACTGGTAGAGCTCGAAGAGGAGTGCCGTCTTGTCTAAGACCTGTGCTTCGGGGTGTAGCTGGCGCACGAAGTCGCTGACGGTCTCCATCCGAGGGGCGAAGAGCGGTCGGTCGGAGGCGAGCTGGCTAAGGTGATGGCGGAAGAAGGTGATAGCACGCTTCGAAGGGAAGATGAAGCGACACTTAGCGAGCTGGTCAGCTCCCTGCTGGTAATAATAGGTAGCTACCTGATGGAGGAAGGGGTCGGTGTGGCTCATCATCGCTGGGGGGTAGGCTTGGGGTGCTCGAGGGCTTCGGCACGCTGGAGGTCGTGGGCGGCTTCCTTGGTGTTGCCCAAGCTGCTGTAGAGCTCGGCGCGCAGACGATAGAGGGTCGCTGGGGCATTCCCCCGGAGGAGAGTGAAGGCTTGGTTGATGTCACGCTGGGCGAAGCCACGCATCCCCTTGGCCAGATACATACGGGCACGTCCTTCGAGGACTTCGGCGTTGTTGGGGAGCTTGTCGGTGAGGAAGGCATAGAGTCGCTCGGCCTCGTCATAGCGTCCACGCATGGTCTCCAAGAGGGCATAGCCTATGCGTGCCTTGAGCGAAGCCTCGTTCCCCTCGATGATGGTCTTGAGGTCGGCTTCCGCTAAGTCATATTCTTTGGTTAGCAAATAGACCATAGCACGCTGGTAGAGGTAGAGCTCATTCTTCGGCTGGTCGCTCAGTAGGAGGGCGAAGTCGGTAAGTGCCGCCTTGTATTCCTTGCGCTGGACGAAGAGCTTAGCACGATTGAAGCGGACGGTTGCCTCGTGGGGATCACGACTGAGGGCAGAGGAGAAGGAGAGTAGGGCGGCATCATCCTTGCCCTGCAGGAGCTGTAGTCCTCCGAGATTGTTGAGGAGCATAGGCTGGAGGGCTACGGGGGGATGGAGTCGCAGGGCTTGGGTGAGGAAGGCTTCCGCTGCTGCATAGTCTCCCCGATTTCCTGCCGTGAAGCAGGAGTCCAGCAGGCGTGTATAGCTGAGGCTATCGATATGGTGCTCTTGCTGAGGCGTAGCTGCACGGAGGGGACTCCATAGACCAAAGCCAGCGAGTAGTATGAAGCAGAGTAAGTGAGCTATTTGTGAAGTGTAAGTCATCTGAGGAAGGGGGCAAAGTGATAGATGTCCTCTGTCATCCAAAGATACTGCTCATTTGCGACATAGAGCGAGGCGAGGAGCGAGCCTGTGTGGGGAGCCGAGGCTACGAAGGAGAAGAGGACGAGGGTGCCGTATCTATTGAGGCTATTGCATCCTACGGCACTCGCTTCGTTGTTTGCGACATTCGGGCGTGTCGTTTACAGGAGGCACTCCCTTCGCCCTCCGTCTTGATGCCTTGCGATGACCGTATGCTGCAAAGTCAAGTCAAACGACAAGCACAGCTTGTCCTTGGGGAGCCCGTTGAGCGGTCTCCTATTGTGTCGCAAAGCGAGCTATAGTGCTTCGTCGGCGCACCACTACTGGTCGATGCCCCGACCACTACTACTTACCACCCTTGACCACTAGTGGTCACTCCTCTCACCACTACTGCTTGACAGCCCCTCCTTCCATCGGGTTGCTCGCAGCTACATTAGGAGACTATTGCATCATACGGCACTCGCTTCGTCGTTTGCGACCTTCGGACGTGTCATTTACAGGAGGCACTCCCTTCGTGCTCCGTCTTAACGCCTTGCGATGACCGCATGCTGCCAAGTCAAGTACAAGGGCAAACAGGGCTTGTCCTTGTGGAGCTCGTTGAGCGGGCTTATTAGGCTACGCTGCGGTGCGCTAAGTCTTTGTACCTTTGTCGCACAACATTAAGATAACTTATATGACCAACGACCAATCCTTGCGCCACGAAGGCGAACACCTCTTAGACGAGATCAAAAGCCTCGGGCACGAACTCCTCAACGAAAGTAATGAACCGGCTCTCCTCCCCTCGATCTATACACGGCGCTCCATCCGTAAGTTCGTCGATACCCCACTGACAGGCGATGAAGTGCAGATCCTCCTCGAGGCTGGGCTGCGTGCTCCTTCGTCCAAGAACAAGCATACGACCCAGTTCGTCCTCGTCGAAGACCGTCCTACCTTAGATCGACTGAGTGGGATGCGCCCGAGTGGAGCACTCTTCCTCCAGCAGGTGCCCTTGGGAATTGTAGTCTTAGGCTCTCCCATGGAGTGTGAGCGCTGGATAGCTGATGCGTCGCTCGCTGCCGGCTATATCCAGCTGCAGGCAGAGGCTCTGGGCTTAGGCTCCTGCTGGGCCGATGCCTATGGATGCTATACGGAGGCTGGACAGGAGTCCGCCGAATATGTGCGTAACGTCCTCGATATTCCCTACCAGCTCGAGGTGCTCTGCATCCTGGCTATTGGGCATAAGGCAGGGGAAGCTGCGCCACGCCCCACCGAGACCCTGAAGTGGGAGAAGATACATATCGGTCGCTATCAGGTGCCCGAAGCGGAGCAGGAAGAAGCCTAATGCACGCAGCGCGTATCGTCCTCTTGGGGGCAGGGCGTGTGGCTACCCAGATAGCACGTGCCCTTACTGCCGATCCTTCGGGGGGACGACTCACCCAAATCTATAGCCCACAGGGGCGCTCGGCGAGCCGTCTGGTCGCCCAATTAGCTGGTGGCGTGCAGGCTGTCTCTTCGCTTGATGAGCTGGATAAGACTGCAGATTGCTACCTCTTTGCTGTCCCTGACCAGGCCATCGCTCCTCTGGCGCAAGCCCTCGCGGAGCACGGTGTAGGCTCGGAGGTAGATGCGCTGTGGGTGCATGTCTCGGGGGCAACTCCACTGGAGCGCCTCACGCAGTACCATAGCGAGGCTGCTGTCCTCTATCCGCTCCAGACCTTCTCTGCCGAGCGACAGCAGGACTTTCGCCAGATACCCCTTTACCTCGAGGGAAGTACCCCCACGGCACAGAGGGCTGTTGAGTCCTTGGCTCGTCAGCTTAGTAGCACCATCTTCTGGGCGACGACCGAGCAGCGTCAGGTGCTGCATCTGGCGGCTGTCGTAGCGTGCAACTTCTCCAACTACCTCATCGGGGCTGCTGAGCGACTGCTGGAGCAGCAGGGACTCCCTCCAAAGGCCCTCCTGCCACTGCTGGATGAGATGAACGATAAGCTCCACCAGATGCCTGCCTTGGAGGCACAGACTGGCCCTGCACAGCGTGGAGATGAAGAGACGATGCTACGCCATCGTACCTATCTTTATACGCATGGAGCGAGTGACTTAGCAGAGCTATATGCTACGCTGAGCGCAGCCATCCAGCAGGCACATCGCAGGGAGAAGGATGCAGTCAAATAAAAATATTTACTTTTGTGACGCATCTGAGGCGGATGCGCTCCTTGAGATGGTCGCCTCAGAGCTGTAGACTCATTGCCATGGGCGTCGTGAGACGGCCATCAGGTCTCTTAGGAATCATACCAGCTGGGTTACGGGAAGATTGCGTTTGGTGTTCGTAGTATAGCGAGGTGTGATCACCGAGAGCCTACTTTAGGCGTGTGACTCGGATGGCTTCGGTCATTGGGTCACGCGCCTTCTGTTTCTCTGATGGTGGGGCTATCTTCACACGTATATTATTATGGTGTATGTGGTGAATCATTGTAGCGGACGTCCCGTCTCTGCTCTTGACTCAGTCTGCATGCTTCCCCTCGCTCCACTTAGGGAGACTATTGCATCATACGGCACTCGCTTCGTTGTTTGCGACCTTCGGGGGCGTGTCATTTACAGGAGGCACTCCCTGCGCCCTCCGTCTTAACGCCTTGCGATGACCGCATGCTGCAAAGTCCAGTACAATGACAATCACGGCTTGTTATTGTGGAGCCCGTGCAACGCTCCCTTAGAGTGAAGCTCCATCGCTCGGATGTGCTAGGGCGTGTGTATGCACTTAACGGTGGAATGTGCACCTGCAATATCTTCTCTTCAAAGTCTTTCTTACGCCACTCAATACGTTTTGATACTTCATTTTGGTTCAGGCTACCAAGATTAGCATCTAAATCGATTACTACAGCAGAACAGCCTTGATCATTTAACGCTGTTGATATGCCAGTAGATATTCCCTTCCACCCGCTAACACGCTTATTATTCGCTATTATTGCTGTCCGATAAACCTTTCCTCATAGGATAAAAGAGATAGGGGCGAGATCATCACTGACCTCGCCCCTATTAGCACTACATTTGTAGGTGAACATCAAACATGTAACTCTATGGGCAAAGTAGCCATTTCCTCGGACAGCCGAAAGCAACCTCAGTGGTTAAATCGCCTTCAAATTATCGACTCGACTACGATAACGCTGTTCTCCAACCTGATATTCAAAGGCGTGGGACGGCACCCCAAGCTGGGCAAAAAGAAAGGGGGCATCAAAGTGCATTCGATTATCCATGCCAATGAGCGAGTCCCTTGCGATATACAGTTCACCTCGGCGGCAACCCACGACAGCTTCATGCTTCAACCAGAGCGGTTTGCCTAAGGAGATATCCTTGCCTTTGACCGAGCTTACATCGACTATGAAAAGTTTGAAAAGCTCACTCAGAGCGGAGCCATTCATGTGACGAAGATGAAGAAGAACCTTCGCTATAGCCTGATTTCCGACACCATGGTGCAGGGTGCCGAAGGCTTGATGGAGCTACGCTTGCAGGAGGTAGTCTTCAGCAAGGCGATGCCTGATGGGACGATGCTTCAACATCAAGCACAACTGATCACTTATCCAGAGGAGAAGAAGGGGAAACTAACGACTCTGCTCACCAATGACTTAGAGACAGATCCCTACAAGCTCACCCAAGTGTACCGCACTCGCTGGGAAATAGAGCTACTATTCAAGCAGCTGAAGCAGAACTTTCCCTTGCGCTACTTCTATGGAGAAAGTGCCAATGCCATCAAGATTCAGATTTGAGTAACGCTATCAGCTAATCTCCTGTTTATGGTGCTCAAGGCACGTCTGAAGCGTACATGGAGTTTCTCGGGGTTGGCGACGATTGTGCGTATTTGTTTGATGTACTATGCGGATGTCTATACGCTCTTAGAGCATCCAGAGAGGGATTGGATGAGCGCACAGAAGCAGAGGGGAGATCCGAGGTATGAGCACTTGCTTTTTGAGTAAGGGGGAGCTTACTTTACCTTGCGAAGATCTATATCCTCATAGCCACTGAGCTGATGAAGAGGAAAATGTGCCTGAAGGAGTTTTATCAGACAGCAATATTTGACTTAGAGCTGTAGCAAGCCTGATAAGAGAGTTTAGCTGCCACTATGTAGCTTATACACAAAGAAAAATCGTTGTAAGACCATATCCTACAACGATTTTCTCTTACTTTGAAGGCTGTTTTGACGACCATTTTGAAGTCATCTTGAAGCCACTTTGCGGAGAGAGAGGGGATTATGAACTAAAATTTATAACTCCCTGTATCGTAACGTTTTATACGTCTTTGTTTATTCTTCTGTAGCCAGATTGTAGCCACAACAGAGTATTTTGAGAGTATGCACAGATACTGCTCATAAAAAAATGCGCCTGCATTATTCAGGTTCAAAAGTACAAACAAAATGAACCATCTCCAAATTATTCAGGATAAATTTGTTACACAAGTTTTGGCTACAATTTTCGGTGCACGGTGCAAGCCCTTATATATATAGGGTCTTGCACCGTGCACCGATGGTCATCCCGCAACTCAAATGATGTAGAGAATGAAAGATCGCTTTTAGTTTTATATTACCGAAAAATGGTGTTTTTATATTCGTTAGAAAACGATTTCGTGTCTGAACTTTGCACATAAAAATACCACTTATGGCAAAAACCCCCAAGAAGCAAATATTAGAAACAGGGCGCATCATCATTGTTTCACCAACACACGAAGATTTCTTATTTCAAAGCAAGAACCCGAAAGAAGTTTATGCGAAGGCACAAAAAGACGCTTCTAATTTTGATAAGATGTGTCGCTTAGAAAAAGATGTACGACTAAGTACCTATGCCGAATGCTCATCTGCATTTGACAAGGATACCATCATTCTTCATGTTGAACGAAAAGATCTTGAGCATTTGGATAGTTTGTCATTGGTCCGACAGCTAAAAAACGAAAATGTGGGTGTTTATACAATTAGTAGAACCGACTTTTTACACATCATGTTCCAGAAAATGGAACAGAATATCATTCAAGAAGTCTGGCAGCTTTTCAAGCAAGTATTGCTAAAAATAGAATTATCTTCAAAGATGATACTACTTGCTAGATTCCTACGCGATAGTCTAACCGAAATCATTCAGCGTTATGAAAAACAACAATCTCAACAATGAATCAACATCTATCTATGATGAACTACGTTCCATCCATGAGGAACTACGCGATGTTGCCAGTTTCATCCATGAACTGAAAAACGACTATGAAGTATTGGAAGATAAAATAGAACTCAGTACGATGGATATACTTCGACTATTAGGCATTTCTAAGGCTTCTCTTGCTCGATGGAGGGATGCTAACCTTGTTCCTTACCGATACATATCAAGTAACCATATTGTCTACCCGTTTAAAGGTCTATATCTTGCCGTAAAAACAGGCAGGGCTACATTCAAAGGTTTTAGAAGGCTTGAAGCCTTGCAACGGCTAAATGCCTATAAGGACGGACTTCTTAAAGGCTATATGGGTGAATCAGAGAAACATATTGAAGAGTTATGAGTTTGAAAGATGAAATCTTAGATTGTACGAATCGAGGACTTGAGGTCTTCTGCTTTTACATGCCAATTGACTTTGTCCTCAAACGAAATTTTCGTAATCCCTTGTATGATGACCACAAAGCATCATGCAACATCTATTTCGATGCCAAGCAACAATGTTATCGTATGAAGGATTTCGGAAATGATTTCTATTCTGGAGATTGTTTTTGGTTCGCTGCTATGATGCTTGGACTTGATGTTCGAACTGAGTTTCCCAAAGTGCTGGCAAGTATCATTCGAGATTTGCAACTCAATTTGAGCATTGACGATAAACAAACTCCAGCACCTCATCCTATGCGTAAGTATAAAAATCTGCACAATGAAAAGAAGAAGAATAAGGGAGTTACAGAAACAGATAATGATAAGAAGTGGTATAAGTGCTACGAGCAAGTTTTTCCTGCTTCAGAGCTTTCCTATTGGCTGAAGTATGGCATCACAACTAAGACTTTACAACGCTACAATGTTAAGTCTCTTGTACGCTACGAAGCTCTTTCCAATCAAGGTAAGACGTACACCCTTCTTTCAAGCCAAGACGAACCAATGTTCTGTTATATGATGGGAGACTTTGTCAAAGTGTATCGTCCCTTTAGTAAACTTCGTTTCGTTTATGGAGGCGAAAAGCGAGAAGACTATATTTTCGGTTTTGAACAGTTGCCCAATAAAGGAGATATGCTCTTTATAACAGGTGGAGAAAAAGATGTTCTTTCGTTATCTGCACATCATTTTCATGCTATCTGCTTCAATAGCGAGACTGCCACCATACCAGAAAATGTTATAGAAAGTCTTCAGTTACGATTTCGACACATCATCATTTTATACGATACAGATGAAACTGGAGTTCGTGAAGCACAACGACAAGTAGACCAACTGTCACAATATAATGCACTCACATTGCTTTTGCCCTTACAGGGTATTAAGGGTGAAAAAGACATATCTGATTTCTTTGCCCTTGGGAGAACAGAAGAAGAGCTAAGAGCTTTACTAGCAGATATGCTCTCTCAAATGTACACGCAAACTATGATGATGCTACGTTCATGTGAAATAGACTATGATAATCCACCTGATGCATCGAAGTCAGTGATAGCCGTTAATGGCGTTCCTCTCGGTACACAAGACAATCTCTTCTGTATCACTGGTGGAGAAGGAACAGGCAAAAGTAACTACATCGCAGCTATACTTGCTGGCACATTAGGAACTGAGCGATTGGATGCAGAACAAACGCTAGGGCTTGAGGTTACACCCAATCCTAAAGGGCTAGCAGTGCTGCACTATGATACCGAGCAATCAGAGGCGCAACTCCACAAAAATCTGGGCAAGACACTTCGGAGAGCATCTCTCACGAGTGTTCCCGATTTTTATCATTCGCTTTACCTCGCTTCTCTCTCTCGAAAGGACAGACTGAAACTCATCCGTGAAAGTATGGACTTGTTCCATCACAAACATGGGGGAATACATCTCGTAGTTATTGACGGCATAGCCGATTTGATCCGTTCAGCAAACGATGAAACAGAAAGCATCGCCATTGTCGATGAACTCTACCGCTTGGCAGGTATTTACAACACGTGCATTATCTGTGTGCTTCACTTTGTGCCGAATGGTATCAAGCTAAGGGGGCATATCGGTTCTGAGCTACAACGAAAGGCAGCTGGCATTCTCTCTATTGAGAAAGATGAAAACCCTGAATTCTCGGTAGTGAAAGCCTTGAAAGTGCGTGATGGAAGTCCATTAGATGTACCTATGACGCTATTTGGCTGGGACAAAGCTCTCGATATGCACGTTTATCGTGGAGAGAAGTCTAAGGAAGACAAGGATAAACGAAAGAGCAACGAACTCCATGCTGTCGTACGTGATGCTTTTCGCTCTGCAACACGCCTTTCTTACCAACAGCTCTGTGAGATTTTGATGCGAGAACTCGACATCAAAGACCGCACAGCAAAAAAATATATTGCTTATATGAAGGAACAAGGTATCCTCATTCAGGATAGCCAAGGAAACTATCAACAAAGAAAAACATGCCTTATCTAGATCCGCATTATACCGAAGAACAATTTCGGAATTTGTTTCAGAAGCTCTTGCAGATGGAACTTAAACTTGATGAGTTGATTTCATTGCAAGCACAAGAACACGCAACTACTGTTCATCCACCTCTCAGACCAGAGTACCTCGACATCATTGATGTTTCCAAGCTCCTCAAAGTTGAGCAGAAGACCATCTATAATTGGGTGTCGCAAGGAAAGATTCCCTATCTCAAAGCTAATGGTCGCCTACTCTTTTTGCGAGATGAGGTGGATGCGATGCTCAAAAGAAGAGAAAGCTGGTAAATGCACAAGCACAAAAAAGGGAAAAAGTTTTGTCTGTTCAAGAAAACTCCGTATATTTGCACTGAAATAATAATGACACTTGATTGTAGGTTATGCCTACATCTAACGATAACAGTACTCGCTTGGCATACCGTAAGAACTGCCAGCGAGTCATTTTTTTATGTCTAACAAGGAATCACGCTCTATTAGTGAGCAAATTGCGCTTCTAAAAAGAAGGGGTATGAGAATTGATGATGAGTTAGAAGCTTATCATCTACTAAGTCATGTCAGTTACTATCGCCTAAAAGGATATTGGTGGGACATGCAAAGTGATAAAAAGATACACCTCTTTAGAAATAATGCGGACTTTAAGGAAGTTATCACTCGCTATAAATATGACAAGGAATTACGAATCTTGCTCTTTGGTGCAATAGAGACTATAGAAGTTGCTTTAAGAACAAAGTTGATATATCATCTTTCACAATCTTATAGTGGTCAATTCTATACTCAACCCTTTCTATTTGAAGACCAAGCAATCTTTCAAGAGCAAATTGCAACTTTGAAATCCGAATTTCTACGTAGTAATGAGCCTTTCGTCAAGGAGTTCAAAACAAAGTATGGAGTTTGGAACGGTCGAATATGTACTGATTTAAAAGAAGATCCCGACTCGTGGATTATCTTTGAACTTGCCAGCTTCGGTACACTTTCAAAGATATACAAAAACTTGTATCACCAGCTCCCTGAGAAGGCACGTATTGCTAATGACTTTGGGTTAAATGTGCATAGCGAACTTTCTAGTTGGTTAGAGGCAATAACCTATTTAAGAAACCTCGTTGCTCATCACTCACGACTTTTGGGACGTACAATGGTAAAGGAACCGATGCTTCCAAGTAATCCAAGAGGCTTATGGCATACAACTCCGATTGATGAACTCACCCGCAAGAAGCCTTATGCAATCATTGTCTCTCTACTCTATATGTGCAATGCTTTGCGGGAAGGAGGTCAGTTTAAGCATAAAGTAATTGCTTTTATAAAGTCATATCCAGCTATATTAGCATCAAAGCTTGGATTTCCCGATGATTGGGAGAAAGAGCCCATTTGGGAATATTGAATATAAGCAATCTTTCTTGTTTCAGGTGAAACAGCATCTTAAGGCTGGCGAGCTTTATAAATAACGATAATAAGCCCTTCAGGAGAGTCGAAAGACAGGCTTCGCTCATGACGACTCATGGCATCCAATAAGGATTCAACTAATGTGTTAAAACGACCTCCAGAGGAGAGATATGTGGAAAATAATTCCGATATTTGTGGCATCGAAAGCTCCATTGTTCTTGATTGTTTTTTAGTTCACCACAAAAAAATAAGAACTTTGGAGCTTACACACAAATTTTGGACACTATCAAGTAGACTCTACCAAGGGAGTATAAGGGTATGAGAAGAATTAAAATCTGTAGAAGAAAAAAGCAACAAATTCGGCACAACAAGAAAGCTATGAGGCGTCGAAGTAGAAGCTACCGACTACGTCGTCGTAGACGCTTAGAAAATCGTCGTCGAGGTATTATTCTTCAGCGTGAATTTGATAACCGACCATTCATTAGGATGAGTGCACCTTCTAATTTCTCTTTTATCGACAACACGAATGAAGTGCTTAGTTATTTCACATCGTGTAAAAATAGATTAAAGAGTCATGAGAAGATAGAATTTGATCTTTCTCTGGTTACGAACATTTCCTCTGATGCTATTGCCTTGCTTGCAGCATGTGCCAATGATAAGATTTTCCTTGGTAAGAGAGGAAAAATTAAGGGTAATGCTCCAAAAGACAAGGATTGTTTAAGGGGATTTATAGAATCAGGATTCTATAATCATGTGAATTGTAGGAGAATAATGAAAGCTGCTCAACGAAAGGATAAAAGTATTTTTCACAAAGAGAGTCATTTGCATGTTCAATCAGACGTAGCAAAGAAAGCCTGCTTACTGGGAGCTGATCATGTGTTTGGATCTAAGGCTCCAATTTCAGATTTATATGAAATGCTTGTTGAGGCAATGTCTAATACAAACAACCACGCAAATTGCAATGACCAGAGCCAACAGGTTAAATGGTGGCTTTATACCTATAATGATCCAAGAGGATGTACTGTCTATACTTTTATCGATTTAGGAGTTGGTATCTTTGATAGTCGTCCTGTTCAGATCTTTAAGAAAATCAAGAAACTTGTAGGATTGGAACACAATGTGGATTTAGTGGAGGACTTGCTTTCTGGTCGTATCAAATCAAGAGAGATTGTTGATAATGAAATTAGGGGTAAAGGAATCCCTCAGATGGCTAAAAATAGTCGGAATAACAGTATTTCTAAAGCATATATCGTTAGCAATGATGTAAAGATAAACCTAAAAACATGGAGTGCAGAAAAACTGAGTAACAATTTTTTTGGGACACTTTTGTATTGGGAACTAACAAATAATTTAATATGAATAATATATCCATAATAATCCGAGCAGAGTTCTCGGATTCTCCTGGAGCACGGTATCGCAAAGATGGACCACATTCAGGACAAGAGTTTTTTGAAGATTTTCTCAAGCCTCGATTTGAAAAGGCTGTGGAACAAAAAGTTCAGTTAGAGATAGATTTGGATGGGGTATGGGGCTATCCTTCATCCTTTGTATCTGGTTCTTTTGGCAAGCTATCCCTTGAAAAGGGAGCAGACTTGGTGCTTAAGACAATAAAATTCATTTCAAAGGAAAGTGAAACTCGAAAGTTTCGTATAATATCTGAGATTCGGAATCCTACAAAAAAAGATAGCTTATGAAAACATGGGCGGCATATATACTCATTGCAACAGTCTGTTTGTCACTACTGGGTACCATTGTTTTGATGATCGTTAAGGGTACACTTTGTTATAGTGTCAATGTTATTGAATTGTGTTCTTTCTTGGCGACAATAGCTCTTGCTATTGTTGTCGTATTTCTGACCAAATCACTAGAAAAGAGAGAGATTGCTCGTGATATGATAGCCAAAGATTTACTAGAACTATGTTCCACATATGAGAGCAATGTACAGACATTAGAAAAATTAGAAAAAGGAGAGTTGAATTTAGATGCAGCTAGAAGTGAAATCAATATGACATTTCACAGAGGGGACATCATAACAGATATGATATCTGAAGAACTAAAAGAGTCATTCCCCAATTTTAATCACGACATTTGCAATATTGCAACATCATACTGGAAATGGTTGACTGGGAATGACTTGCAGAAGTCTGACTTTCAAATCAATGCAAGTTTTCAAAAAGAACATGAAACAACCCTTAGAAAAACGATAACAGATATACGTATTGTAATACATCAATTGATAAAACAATCGTAGCCTATAAAGTGGCATTCCTATTCTTCAGGTTGCTGTTAGGAGGAAAATTCTTCACTTACTGATTTAATTACTTCTACTAAATCTAGATCTAGAAAACATCTTTCAAACATAGATGTAAAAGTTCTTGAATTAGACGTTTGGGAGAATGGAAAGCTTGCTACTAACAGAAAGCCATGGGAAGCTATGGAATTTGATCAAATTACAGGTGTTTCAGAAGGTGCTCCGACTCGTTTTGTCAAGGTAGGAATGAGTACTAATGTTATACATTGACTATAGTACTCCCGTAGAATTAGATATTTAACGTATATCGAAAAAGTTGACAGTACACTCTACTGTCAACTTTTTTATAGTGTTCAGGATTCTGAATTACCTAAAAAGCTGTATTTCAGGTGGATGTATTATTCTTACTTCTTCACTCGTTTCTCAAATTCAATCGTCAGCTGTATCGCTTGTACTTGTAATTTGATGATAGCTGCGGAGCAGATTTCGAGCTGGTGTATCATTCTTGGTTCATCCGACATTTGGAGTGATACGGGAATCGTGCAGGGCATATAATCTCGGCTCAAAGTTCCTTTCATCCCTAAAACCATAAGCCACTCTCTTCATGACCTTTATATTGTTGTTTATCCCCCTCTACTTTTCCTGTCGATATGGGACAGTCGTACCATGCAAGAATACCGGTTCTGTAAGCCATGACCGTGTCGACCATTTTTATCAGCTGTGGCACATTGCTCTCTCGCGCTTGTTTTTCCCAATCGAGCATGATCTTTTCGGCGTCTTGTTTATTGGGTTGTGTCCATATCTCTCTGAGTTGCTCTTTGAGATAGTATGCCTGTGAGAGTAACTAACTCCTCACTGTCATTCGTGATGCTTTTCGCTCTGCAACACGTCTTTCTTACCAACAGCTCTGTGATATTTTGATGCGAGAACTCGACATCAAAGACCGTACAGCCAAAAAGTATATTGCTTATATGAAGGAACAAGGTATCCTCATTCAGGATAGCCAAGGAAACTATCAACAAAGAAAAACATGCCTTATCTAGATCCGCATTATACCGAAGAACAATTTCGGAATTTGTTTCAGAAGCTCTTGCAGATGGAACTTAAACTTGATGAGTTGATTTCATTGCAAGCACAAGAACACGCAACTACTGTTCATCCACCTCTCAGACCAGAGTACCTCGACATCATTGATGTTTCCAAGCTCCTCAAAGTTGAGCAGAAGACCATCTATAATTGGGTTTCGCTAGGAAAGATTCCCTATCTCAAAGCTAATGGTCGCTTGCTCTTCCTGCGAGATGAGATTGATGAAATGCTCAGACACATAAAGTAAGTAATAGCCAAGAACATGATAAAAAGGACTGGAATCTTTGCTCAATCAATTCAAAATGTTTACTTTTGCAGAAAAGGACAAAAGGTGTCTACTTCTGCAAATATGAACATTTTAAATGGAGATATTAAATACTTTGATTATGAGAGCTTTTTTGAAGATAGGCTCTCAAAGGGAATATATACCTTTTCTACCGATGATTTATCTAGTTTAGAGATACAAGCTTCAGCGTATAGGAGAGCTCTTAGTAGATACGTTCGTAAGGGGACAATATATCCTGTGCGAAAAGGATTTTATATCATCATCCCCGTTGAATATAAGACTAAAGGAATCGTTCCAGAAAGCCTTTTCATAGCTGATTTGATGTCCCACTTACGACGCCCCTATTATGTCGGGTTATTATCAGCAGCAGCTCTTCATGGAGCCGCTCATCAACAGCCCATGTCTTTCTATGTAATTCAAGGAGGTGCCCCTTTGAGGGAAATTTCCACGGAGAAGCATAAAATTGATTTTATAAGCAAAAACTCTTGGTCCTCTTTGTGTACTATGACGATAAAGACCAAGGCTGGTTACATGAATGTTTCTACTCCTGAGGCAACAATGCTGGATCTCATAGAATACCAAAGGACGCTTGGAATAGGACGTGTTACAGAAGTTCTTCTAGAATTATCGGAAAGGATTGATAGGATACGATTTCGTAAGACGCTTCCTCTTTATGCGGTTGCTCTTCGACAACGCTTGGGATATATCTTCGATTTATTATCATTGGACTCTAGTCTGATTGAGAAATCCCTATCGAGGGAGAAGCTACATATTGTACCCTTTTCATTGATTCAGAGCCGAAAAGGCAATGTTAATCTGAAATGGAAGATTATCGAAAACGAAACAATAAACATTGATATCCTATGATACCACAACGTTATATTTTAGAATGGCAACAGATTGCTCCTTGGACAAATGATGCACAAGTGGAGCAAGATTTAGTTATAAGCCGTGCTTTGGTTGAAATCTTTCAATCGCCCTTACTGCAAAGAAGCTTAGCCTTCAGGGGAGGTACTGCTCTTCATAAGCTATATATTAGTCCTCAGGTACGTTACTCTGAAGATATAGATTTGGTACAGATCACGTCTGAACCCATCAAGCCTATTCTCGTCGAACTCCGAAAGTGCTTAAGTTTTCTAGGTACTAAGAGAATTGTAAAGCAACACATTCATAACAATACTATAGTGTATCGCTTTGAATCCGAGATACCTCCTATCGTATCTCTTCGTCTAAAGATTGAGATTAACACTCGGGAACATTTCAATGTCCTTGGATTACAACAATTTCCGTTTTCTGTTGTAAATGATTGGTTTACAGGAGAAGCAGAATTGACGACATATTCATTGGAAGAACTACTTGGAACGAAGTTAAGAGCTTTGTATCAAAGACGTAAAGGTCGTGACTTGTTTGACCTCTACTGGGCTATTACTAATTGCTCAGTAGAGGATGACAAGATTCTTGCATGCTATAAGAGGTATATGACTTTTGTCGTAGATAAAGTCCCAACACAAAAACAAGTACTCCAAAATTTGGAAGAGAAAATGCAGGATCATGAGTTCTTATCAGACATGCAAGCTATCATTCGTCCAGGTATTGATTACACTGAAGAAGAGGCATGGAAAGTCGTTCGTGCAAGATTGATTGAACATTTGTAGATATGGGGACACTCTTGCTATATCCCACTCGGATTTCCTTATTAGTACTCTAAAGGTAGAAAAAAAGGGGCTGTACACTTCGTCGGTACAGTCCCACTCTTTTTGTGTATACTCCACGATTCATCATCTCATCTTTGGTCTACTGAAGACGACTTTGCTCATGATATCCTGTTTCTCCTCCTTTTGGGGAGTAAAAGATTGAGCGTAGTTGGAAGCAGACTTCAACGTCTTTGAAGCATCCAATGAAGAACCAGCGGTATTCCCATTTCCGATGCTCTGGTGCTGTCCGCTCTGCTCCTGCGTATTCCTTGTCTGTTGCCCTTCTTTCGCGATATTCTCTTCCGAGGGAGGATTGAGGGTTAGTGCAATCTTTCGGTCAAGTTCTGCTGCTTGGGCTTTGATGTTGCGCAGCTCATCCTCCTTGTTCCAAACTCCGGTGGAGATGGCTTTGTAGACGTCAATGTCTTTTGTAGCCTTGGCGAGTTCCTTTTCGTGAGTGGCAATGACTTTCGGTATGCGCTCGAGTGCAGAGAGAAAGTTCTGACAAGCGAGTTTGGGGTCATTGGCTAGTTTGCCGTTGTTGTGCGTATAGAGAATACTACCCTCTCCTTTGACAAAGAATCGATTGACAGAGCCTTGAAAAAGGTCTTTCATCGAACTTTCTGTTTTCACCAAGATGTCAAAACCATAAATCGTACCAATCTTGTGATGCTCTCCTTCCGTACGCACTTTTTCGGCTATTTCCTGCAAGCGCGTAGCCACTGCCTTCATATCGCTACTGTCCGAAACACCATTGATGTCTAATTTATTGACCGCATTACCTTCGCCATCACGCACCACCCGTTTCTCAAATTGGGTGAGGTCATTTTGGGCTTCTGCCACTCGTGAGGAATGGAAATCCACAGCATGTTGAAGTTCACAGAGTTTTCCCGAAGCCGAATCGCGTTCCTTCATAAAGTTCTTGCGCTCTGATTCCAAAGCGGTAACCTTCTTGTCGAGCTTTGCCTTTTCTAGAAGGTCAGTATTGCCCGAAAGTACAGCTACGTATTCGGAAAAATTCATACCGCTGTCTTCATCCATCGAGCCTTCGTCAATAGTTCTTGCACCAAGGGTGTTACTTTTCAATTGATTGATGAAAAGTTGCTTGTTGTGCAGCAGATTGAATTTATAGCTATCCAACGATCGCTCCACGGCATAGATGATTACATCTACCTTATTATCGGCAAACTCTTTGGCTATGAGGTTTCCCTTGCGCACGGCTCGTCCGTTGCGCTGCTCAAGGTCTGAAGGTCGCCATGGAGTATCCAAATGGTGGATGGCTACGGCACGTTGCTGCGCATTTACTCCTGTGCCGAGCATAGAAGTTGAACCAAAGATGATACGTATGTCTCCACGATTCATCGCATCTACCATCGCTTTCTTGGCTCTTTCATTCTTGCACTCTTGGATAAAGCGGATTTCGTGGGCTGGAATGTTGTAGTCTTCTACAAGTTTGCGCTTGATTTCTGAATACACGTTCCATTCTCCAGCCTTGTATGTTCCCAAATCCGAAAAGACAAACTGCGTTCCTTTCTGCTCATTGTATTTTTGGTAGTAGTCATTGAGCATCTTGGCGCAATGTGAAGCCTTGTTATCAATATGGTCACTATACTTACTTTCGCTAATCATGCGCAAGTCTAAGCTCATCTTACGCGCATAGTCCGTGGCGATAAGCATCTTTGCCTTTTCTTCTTTTTGACTCAAGGGTTCTCTGTCCAAAAGCGTTGCATCTCCCGAGCGTGCAAACTCCATCAACTTCTTGATGAATTCCTCTTGCTCAGGTGTGGGTGGTATGTTGTGTAAGATTTCATTCTTTTCGGGTCTGTCTATTCCAATGTCTTTAGCGGTGCGGAAATCGCAAATCTCCGCATAGAAACTTGCAAGCTCAGGCACTTTAATGAAGGTGCGGAAGCGCTCCTTCTGAATGATTTCGTTGGTGATAGAGAATTCGTAGTCGGTACTCTTCTTGGCAAAGACGGCTGCCCACGCGTCAAAGCTGTTGATGCCTTGTTTCTCGAGAGCTTGTGGACGTAAGTATTTGAAGAGGAGATAAAGTTCCGTTAGTGAGTTGCTGATCGTCGTTCCACTGAGAAATGTTGCTCCCAAATCCTTACCCGAGCGTTCTTGAATGGTGCGAATGGCAAAGAGCATATTGAGTGCGCGTTGAGAACCATCGGGATTGCCAAGTCCCGAAACACGGTCGTGTCGAGTGTTGAACATCAAGTTTTTGAACTGATGACTTTCGTCTACAAAGAGATGGTCGATGCCCATCATCTTAAAATCCACCGCATCATCCTTTCGTTCGGTGATACTGTCTTGTATCTCGTGCAGATGGGGTATGCGCATCCCTTGCTTTCGGACAGAGGGAAGAATGTGTTTTTCTATCTTGGTACTTCTGCAGTAGCTGGCTATGAGGACATCAACAAGGGCGAGAAGCTTTTGCCCGATGGGGCGAAATTATTGGACGGCTCACGCTGGGTCTATGGCGCAGGATTGCACACGAGTGTGGAACTCTTTCTCACAGATAGGATGATTGTCAGTGGAAAAGCTCAACTGCGCTGTCTTTTTAACTCGGATGTTCACAGACTTAGACCAACACTGAGTTTGGGACTTCGCTATCAATTTTAATTCTTATCTCTATGAAACGTAATATTTTAGGCGCAATATGGGTGATGGGGGTGCTCTCCTTCGCTGGGTTTTGTCTATCTAGTTGCACTCCTGAGTTGGATGTGCAGCAGGCTTATGAATTTTCTCTGCAAACATTGCCCGTTCAAAAGGACATTATAAAGGGGGCGGTGGCTGAAATTCGCTGTTCGCTCAAAGCGGAAGGCGATTTTAAGGACACGCGCTATACGATTCGCTATTTCCAACCCGATGGGAAGGGGGAATTGCGTTTGGAGGATGGCACGTTGCTTTCTCCCAACGACCGCTATTGGCTACCACGAAAGGAGTTTCGTTTATACTATACGTCACTATCCTCTGACCGCCAGACGATTGATGTGTATGTGGAAGATAATTTCGGGCAAAAGAAGGAGCTGCACTTTAGTTTTAATGGCAAAAGTGCTGAGCAGCACGTGGATCATCCTAAACCTACTTCTCCTAACTCAAAAACAGAACGAGATGCGTAAGTTATTGTTCTGTTTGTTTTTCCTCTGCTTCCCGTGGCTATGGCTGCGGACTCAGCAGAGGATTGCTTTTGCTCGGCTTCCTCCTTTTGAGCGTGCTGTGGTGTGTGTGAAATTCTTTGAGGGATTTCACGGAAAGGGCTGTTATCCGTATGTGGGCTATGGGCATCAACTCCAAAAGGGGGAGCAGTTTTCTTCAAATATGCCCGAGTGGCAAGCGGACTCTTTGCTCCGCGCTGACCTTATGGCGCAATTTGACCGCTTCAAATGCTATGGCAAAGATGCTTTGCTCCTTTCTCTTTTGGCTTATAATGTTGGTGCTGGGCGCATTCTTGGCTATGGCAAGCATCCCAAAAGCCAACTTCTGCGCAAAATAGAGTCGGGAGATAGGAATATCTATGGAGAGTATGTTTCGTTCTGCCGATATAAGGGAAAAGTTTTGAGGGGATTGGTCAAGCGCAGAAATTTAGAATATATAATGTTTTATGCACCATAAGCGTTTTTGATTTTTTCTCCCTTGTTGTCATGAGATAATAAAGGACGTTTTTATGTTTTAGCTTGGCATAATAACTGACAACAAGAGAAATGATGGGTGACAAATTGACATAAATCAAAGACGGGATACTTGACCGTTTTGCCATAATGTCGCTTTTGGGGCAATTTTGTGCGAAGGTACGCATTTTGTACTTAGCATTTCAATGTATTATTTTTAAGACCCCAGCTAAGGACTGGTATTTTTTTTATGTATCGAATTTTTATATCTCACTCGTGGGCTTATTCTAAAGCATACGACAAAATTGAAGAGTTTCTGAAGGTACAAGGTATTTCGTTTTACAATCACTCAGTTCCGAAAGAGGACCCTGTTCATACCAATGGAACAGACAAAGAACTGTATGAAAAGATTGATGCCAAGGTAAGAGGTTGCAGTTGTGTTATCATTCTTGCTGGCGTGTATGCTTCTTATAGCAAATGGATTAACAAGGAAATCGAAATTGCTAAGAAGTACAACAAGCCTATCATTGTGGTTGAACCATTCGGCTCAGAAAGAACTTCAAAGATAGTAAAGGAAGCTGCAACTGTCATTGTAGGTTGGAGATCATCTTCTGTTGCCAATGCTGTTAAAAATTATGCGTTATAGCCTATGAAAAAAGCTCTACTTATCGGTATCAACGACTATCCTATGCAGCCATTGAAAGGTTGTATAGCAGATGTACGAACACTCCAATCCGTCTTAGAGAGGAATGGAGACGGTTCTAAGAACTTCGATATTAAGTCACTTGAGAACGTACAATCATCTAAAGAAGCAATGGACGCCATTGAAGAACTGTTCAAAGGCGACGAAGATTTTGCTTTACTCTATTATTCTGGACACGGATTTGTCAATACGACTGGTGCAGAATTGGTATTCCCTGATGACTGTTGCCAAGATGGACACTATAAAGGTTTGCAGATGGCAGATATAATGCGAGTGGTCAATCGTTCCAAAGTGAAGAACAAGGTGGTCATACTCGACTGTTGCCACGCAGGTAATATGGGTGAGAACATTCGCTCTGCCGAAAGTGAACTAAGCGAGGGGGTATCCATTCTTACTGCTTGTCGCAAAGACGAGTCTGCTTTGGAAATGGGTGGACACGGTGTCTTTACCGAACTTCTTTGCGAGGCATTAAGAGGTGGCGCTGCCGACTTTTCAGGCAACATCACAATGGGAGGCATTTATGCCTATATCGACCGCTCTTTTGGTTGTTGGGAGCAAAGACCCGTTTTCAAAACCAATATATGTCGATTTGCTCCGTTGAGAACGGTTGTTCCTAAAATCCCCAATGAGGTTATTCGTGAATTGAGAACTTTATTCAATGACCCAACAGAGGTTTTCCAGTTAGACCCTTCTTTTGAGTACACCAATGTTCCAGAGTGTGAGCTGACACCTATTGAGTCTTACGCTCAGAAAGAGCATATCGAGCAATTCAAGACGTTACAAAAACTTCAAAGTATTGGTTTTGTAGAACCAATCGAAGAGGAGCATATGTATTTTGCTGCAATGCACTCTACGGGCTGCCGACTTACGGCATTAGGACAATATTATTGGCGTTTGGTTACAAATGATAGAATATGAATAGATTATTTACAGAAGATTTCTTTCGGGGGGTTGGGCGTACTTCACTTAACGAATCACAGCAGAGAGAGCAGCATTTATTTTCGCGAACAGCATCTTTGAGTGATAGTCAAACGTTTGATATATTCCTCTCTTACAATATTGCAGACAAAGCTGTTGTAGAAGGTATATATTACTACTTGACAAAGTTAGGGTATAAAGTGTATTTAGATTCTATTATAGACCCTGATCTGAATCGAAACCTTGTTACGAAACAGACAGCAGAGAAAATACGCAAACGGTTGAGGAATAGCAAATCCCTGATTTTCGCAGCGTCTAAAGGAGCTTATTTAAGTAAATGGATGACGTGGGAGTTAGGAATGGTAGATGGTAACACCTCTAAATGTATGCTTCTTCCTGTTGCAGAGGGTTATGAAGCCGTCTATAATAAGCAAGAGTATCTAAAGATCTATCCTGTAATTTACTTATCAGATAGCTATATGTCAAAAGTTGATGATGATAGTGGCATAGAAAAGGATTTGTTGTCGTTCGTATCTCCTTCGATGCGATAACCAAAGTAGAATTCTTGCCTTGAAATCTGTAATTGGATAAAACAGATCTAATCGTGACTTTTAGTTGCTTGATAAATTGCACATAAAATACTATAATAAAAATGCTTAGTATATAGTGTTTTTTTATTATTAAGCACTGAATTTTATTCCTGCGACTTTCTTTTGGTCGCCTGCTCACCTCAAAGACAAAGAAAAGAAGTCCCGAAGTGATTTTTCATCGCTTCGAGACTTCTATTTGTTGGGCTTAGGCTACTCGGCTCTGTATTTGGCGGATGTTGCGGTTTACTAAGTCAATGATGCGGTCGTGGTACTCGGTGTTCTTGTTCTGTAAGCCACGGCACTGGATGACTTTCATTGTTTCTAGAGATACCTCTATCGTTTCTATTCGCTTGCCATCTATTCTAGCCGATAGGATTAGACTTTGCTTTTTGAGGTAGTATTCGTTGGTAAATACACAATGGTGTAAGGCTTTACCCTCCTCTAAATACTCCTGCACGCTCTCTAAGACTTTCACTTGGATAACTCCGTCTGTAAAGGTGATGCCAAAGAAGGGGGCTTTGAGGGCTTGAAAACGCTCCTCGTTTTCTATCGCTTGCTGTCGTCTGCGTGCTTCGGCTTCTTTATCTTGTTTTGTTTGCAGTTTTCGCTGTGCCGTGTCGTGTGCTTCTTGTAAGTTTTGGGGACAAACATACTTCGGACTGTGGATGTCTTTACCCAATCTACGGAGCATATCTGCATAGTCGCACCAAAGGGCGATGTCTATAATGTCGTAGTGATTGCGAAGGGTAATTTTATAGGCTGCCCAATACTGGTCAATGCCGTGGGGATTGACCAAGAAGTGGCGAAGGTCTGCTGTTCTTCCTCCCTTGAAAAGGGTTTCTGCACGGCTATCTGTGAGGAGGGCTGGGATTAACTTTGTAGGGGCGATGTCGTGACAATCTCCTGCAAAGCCATTTCTTTGGAGAATGTCTAGGGATTTGACCTTGGGATAGAGTGGACTTTGTGCGATGTACTGATAGACTTCGTTATCTCTGCGGATGGCTTTGGGAGAATGAAAGGCAAAGGTGTCTAGGTAACTGCCCATCGTGCGCTGTATCGCTACAATGGTTTGTTTGCCTTGGTTGTTCCACCAATACTGACCTATCTCTATGACAGAAGACTCGGCTGGATAGCCTTTCTCCATGCCCACAATGAGTAGGCACATTCTGAGCACTTGATAATTTCCCGATGTGGTGAGGATGGTGAAATAGTGCTGTTCCTTGTGTTTCCTTGCTCTTGTGGTCTGCACTTGCAACTTGGCTCTACAATGAGGACAAGTGCAAGTTTCTCTAGGTTTGTTCATTACCCAACTATACCCACAATCCATACACGTTGTGCGACCTTTGGGTAGTCGATAGGCGAAATGGGAGATACATTCTCGAAATGCCCACTTGATTTGTTGTTTTGTTATGGGGCGAAGATGCTTGCTTTGCTCCATTACGGCTGCTTCAAACTTATTTCTTGCTTTCATCGTCTTAGTCAAATAAGGTGAGTTGAGGTACTTCTTCTGTACTGGCTTCGTTCTTTGGCTTACTTCGCTTGCGGTCTTGCAATTTGCGGAGTTCTTCGGCTTGATATTGTGCAAAGGCTTGTTGTCGAGCTTCGGCTTTTTCCTCGTCTGTCAATACGATGGTGTGATTGACGACTACGTTACAGGGGATTGCATTGCCCACTTCTAAATCGTCTTCATCATAGTAGTGTACCGCCATTGAATAGATTTCATCATCCTCAAATCCATTGCAACCGCTTTTCTGCACTTCATTAAGAATGTACGTGATGCACTCCTCTATATTCTTGTTTGGTTTCATCAAGTTGGGTGCAAACAAGGGGTCTGTCATTGCTCGCTGATTGAGATACTCGGCAATGGTGCGTGTGAATTGGTCTGTTCCGTTCATATTGATAGAGATTAAAGGGTGTTATCGGTGGGTAGGCTTACAGCATTTATGCGGTAATGAAAGGAGGAGCTATTTCCTTTTCTACTCATCGAAGATGTAGTATTTACTTTCTGCTTATCCATAGCGACATTTTTTTTATGCGTCCAAAGATCGGAGTATGCTGATTCCTTTTTCGTAGCAAAAAGAAGGGAGGGGAGCTGCTCTGCGACAAGGTTTAGACGAGAAATACGAGCCTAGCGAAAGCGGAGCTGGAGATTTCTCGACTAATCGCTAGACTTGACCTTGACGCAGTGCTAAAGCGACCTACTACCTTTGCGAAAGAAAAGAGGAAACAGCATCCGTCTTGGAGGGGCATCAAGTGGAGCTATGATGAAGAAGCGAAAGTGCAAAGCCATAATCTTTCGACTATTTGGGAAAAGAAAAGCATAAAAGAAAAAGTGGCTATCTCGAGAAGAGATAACCACTTTTCGGTTTGAGAGAAGGCTGTGCTTATCAAAGCACGCAGAGCAGGATACCACCGCACTCTCGATGTGACAAATGATGACTATTCCACAGCGTTTGCTCCTTCAACGGTAGGCAAATTATTTTGCTCGATGATCAAGACTATCGTTCCTGTGAGTTCGGTGTAGAGGTCTTCATACTGTGGACTTGCTGCAAAGTCGTCCGTGAGATGGTAGTTGGTAAAGACACGTTGCACCGCCTTATTGCGGAGGAGAATGGGAGCGAGTTTCTCAGGTAGTGGACTAGGAAGCTCTGCCTCAAATTCGTTTTCCAAAACAGACACTAGGGTGTCGTACTTTGAGAAATGCAAACCTTCAAAGAGAACATTGCTGGCAATGCTTTCGGCTTCGGGGTGTGAGAAGCCCTGCGTCACAGCATCGCAATAGGCGGTGAGGGCTGCATCGGAACGAGAGGAAACGAGGGTGGCATCGTCCACAAGCTCGGGTTGATGGTCGCGGAGATAGGCTGTGAGTTTCAAATGGAAGTAAGAAAGCTCGGGTATTGCTTTTGTGTTCATAATAAATATAGAGATTAAAAGTGATACATTCGTGTTTTAGAGTCCCATGGCGTCATTAAACTTATCGAGTTTATCGGCAAGTTCTTCCATGTCGTGCTCAATCTTTTTGTTGGTGATGCGTGCATAGATTTGCGTGGTGCGGATATTGGTATGTCCTAGCATCTTAGAAACGCTCTCCATCGGCACGCCCTTACTGAGCGACATCGTCGCAAACGTGTGACGTGCCAAGTGGAAGGTAAGGTTTTTCTTGATACCGCAAATATCGGCAATTTCTTTGAGATACGAATTCGTTTTCTGATTGGTAAGCATTGGAAAGAGTTTTCCATTTCGATAAGTCTTCCCACCATACTTAGCAATGATTGCTTTGGAATGTCCAAAAGAAGAACATTTGTTTCCACACTTGTTTTCTGCCTCTGAGTCATAATCCACTGCTTATCGCCAAGGGTGACGATGTGATCGGGAGTGAGGTTGGACACATCTATATAGGCTAGCCCAGTGAAGCAGGAAAATATGAAGATATCACGTACGAGTTCCAAACGTGAAATACCCAAATCTTTGTTGGCGATAAGTAGGATTTCCTCATCGGTGAGAAATCCTCTATTGACAGGCTCAATATGAAAGCGATGGTTCATAAATGGATCGTGCAAAAGGACGCCCATCTTCTGACCAAGAAGCGTTATCGTCTTGAAGGTCTTCATCGTTTTTGTAGCCGTGTTGGCATTTTGTCCAACTTCGGTGCGAAGATACAAATCAAACTCACGAATCACGACATAGGTTAGCTCTGTCAATTTGAGATCACTGCGTTTGTATTGTTTTTCAAGAAACTCCGAAAAGTGACGCTTGCATACGTTGTATTTCTGCAATGTAGCTTTGCCCACAGACACACCAACCTGCTTTGCAACATCGCCATTGTGTTTCTCGAAAAGTTGCATCAGCGTATCTATTTCTTCTTTTTTACCTAGAAACTCAGATTTGATACGCTCAAGAGAGACGACATCCGACATTTCTATTCTGCGAAAAATAGATTGTAGTCCACTTGCGATGTTGTCGAGCTGCAAGTTTGTATTGAGTGCTTCAGTTGTGCGTCCTTTGATACGCTCTTTCTCTTTGTCCCATTGAGAGGACTTGACAGAGATGCCAGTGGAGCCTAGTGATAGACGCTCATTGTTGAGGTAGATGCGGAGCATCACGGAGGTCTTACCCTCCTTGTTTACATAGTTACTTCTAAGGTAGAAGACTACTCTGAAAATTGACTTCATCATTGTCTTTTGGATTTAGTGTAGCCAAACTGAGAGTATTTGTAGCCAAGACTGTCTAAAATTGTAGCCAGAAATGGCGATAAATCACTCTGTAGTCCTGCTACAAAGTTCAACATAATACTTTGAATAGCAGTAATCTACGCGAACTCTAAACGAACTCTCTACTATCTCCTGGCTACAATTTTTATTTTGCAGAAAAAAGTGTAGCCAGATTGTAGCCATAGGAGAGTCTTTTGGGAGTATTTGGGTACTCTCTACGTACTCTGGAAGGACAATGATGTATAAAAGAAAAGTATCGTAACTCATTGAAGTTACGATACTTACGTTTTTCTTTGATTTCCTCTGAATTAAGTTTCAGAGTACTTCACGCGGAGAGAGAGGGATTCGAACCCCCGGAACCTCTCAGTTCAACGGTTTTCAAGACCGCCGCAATCGACCACTCTGCCATCTCTCCTTGGTCTATTGTAGCCCTTATTTGCCTTCCGCAAGGGAGGAGTAAAGGGCTTAACAGCTGCAAAGATACGCTTTTTGAGCAAATATGCAATTACGGCGTATACAAGCAAGGAAATTCACACGGATCAACATAGGGGCGACAATCTGCCCCCCTTCTGTTGTCATGGGCTTTTTAGGAGTGAATAAATACGCTGATGCCCCACATCTATGAGGAGGTGTGGGGCATCGGCGTATGGGCAGTAGGAAGAGCTTTAGCTACTTCTTCGGGGTGTAGAGACGCATACGCTTGATGAGGACATTCTTGAGCGGACGGTTGTCGTCATCGGTGTCGACACGCTGGATCTTGTCGATGGTGTTCCAGCCATCTATGAGGCGACCGAAGACGGTGTATCCTCCGTCCAAGTGCGCGGCGCCACCTTGTAGCTTGTATCCTTCGCGCTGCTCGGGAGTGTACTTCCATGAGCGGTTAGCCTCCATATCATCCAAGTCCATATCCGTGTAGTACTTGCCTGTGACGACATAGAACTGGCTGAAGGAGGAGCGCTTCTCGGGATTGACATCATCCCCTTCGCGCGCAGCACCGATGTACCCACGGACGTGGACGAACTTCTGTGGCATCGGCTCTGCTTTCAGTGTGGGCTCATCAGAGTCATCGGGCAGAGGCTGCTCGCGCGACAAGCCTCGTGTCTTGAGGTTGCCGACTTGCACCATGAAGTCCTTGATCACACGGTGGAATTGTACTCCATCGAAGGCGTGCTCTTGGACGAGCTTCAGGTAGTTATCTCGATGAATCGGAGTCTCATTGAAGAGCTCGATGATGAAGTTCCCCTTGGTCGTCTCTACGAGAATCTGGGGACGAGCCTCGCTCTGCGCCAGCAGGGAGGTGCTAAGGAAGAGAGCCGAGCAGAGGGCAAGAAGAGGACGGAAGAGCTGTCTCATAGGTGGAATAAACTAAGTAGATTAGGGAAGGAGCGGCATGGTATCGTTGGATGCGTCTGCCGTGGTGATGAAGGCCTTGGGGTCAAGCTCATTGACGAGCTTCTTGAGCATAGCGAAGTGCTTCCGCTCAATGATGATGAAGAGTACCTCGCGAGGCGCACCCGAGTACATCCCTTGACCGTGGAGGAAGGTGCCACGTACTCCGACCTGACCGATGAGCACTTCGCGTAGCTCCTGCGTCTTGTCGGAGATGATGAAGACGGACTTGTGGGGATTCTGCGGCTGGAGTGCGTCGACGACCTTGCTATAGACGAAGATGGCGATCCACGAATAGAGTGGTACGCGCCAGTCTTGGAAGACCCACAGCCCCAAAAGGACGATCAGCGAGTCGATGAGCATAATCAAGGTGCTGACCTTAGTATTGAACGCACGGGACAAGACGCGCGCCAAGGTATCGGTACCAGCGCAGGTGCTCTGTGCCGTGAATATCATCCAGACGCTGACTCCTAATAGTGCACCGCCGTAGAAGCTACAGAGTATGGACTCTTCGACGAGGGGATGACCACCCGACCAGGTCTCAATAAGGTCGGAGAAAAGTGCGACTAAGACGAAGGTTACGACGGTCTTGACTGCGGTGAACTTCCCAAGTCCCTTCATCGCCAGGAGGAAGAGCGGGATGTTGAAGACAAGAGCAATGGTACCGAGGCCCAATTCCAGCCCAAAGAGGCTACGAGCGACCTCGCGGATGACGAGCGCTAAACCATAGACACCGCCCGGGCTAATGTGTGCGGGGGCGAGGAAAAGACTGTAGCCAATGGCCAAAATGAATGAGCCGAAGACGATGAGAAAGGCATCGAGCAGGAGCTGCTTCTTCGTTGTCGGAGCGGTAGGCATAGTGTATGAGGTAGATGTTTCTCTCACAAAGATAATTCCTCTGGTTGATTCTGCAGCCTCCCGAAGGGAGATCCGTCAAGACGAGCTACTCCCTTTGGGATCGTGTTGCGGTAGCATTCACTTATGCTAAGCAATACCTCAGAAGGATCGGTCCTTTATCAGGGGCTACTTATTGAGTCACTCTTGATGCCACTCATATGCCGTATAAATCTATTATCGTAGAGACTCGTGACAGAAGCTCAAAGAGTCGATTCGTAAACGGATATTGGTCTGCGCTTGAATGACTATTGATCCGTGCTCAAGCGACTATTGGTTCGTACCCGACATGACTGCTGCTGTGATGACGAATAACCGTCCTTCCCTTGCACAAGTCTTCTGCACCAGGACTGTAGTAGGGCTTTATATTCCCGACATTGTAGTAGCAAAGTCTATATGGAGACTGCTTCCGAGAGTCCTGTCCTCTGTTTTGAGCGCTAAGGCATCGCACGCCCAGCTCCCCGATGTACCACTCCGAAGCGATACGCAAGCCCTTCGCCTTATCGCGAGTATTCCTCTTATCCAGCGGAGGGAAAAGTGCTGCTCTCGTGAAGAAAAAAGCGCCTTCACGTAGTAGCTTTTCCGTATCTATGTACGTAGTCTTAAGGACCAGGCACGTCAGTCCAAATATCCACGTACGTAGATATTAGAGCCACGTACGTAGTCCAAACTTATCTGCCACTCGTCCACAACTTTTATCCCTATGCAGAGCAACAACCTAATATAGGTCACCTAACAAAGCTATACGGAATCAGTCCAAAGCTATATAACTTTCTTCACCATCCTATGTAGCTCTACCCACGTACTCATATGATTCTCTTGCCCATTGCAGGAGTGTAGGGGAGAGCTTTAATAGAGTTGAAACTTTTACTACCTTGCGGATCCATTTCTCTTACATCAGAATTAATAGCAGTATATGCCCAAGAATAAGAATGCTCTGACGAGGTACAAGTACCTTGACGAGATGCCATCGGATAGACATCACTTCTATAGTATTCGTGACCTTACCGAGAAGTGTAATCGTCTATTGACTACAGCTGGACTTCCCGAGGTGACGCGACGCTGTATAGAGAAGGATATAAACTATCTGGAGTACGATCCATTCTTTGCCGATATAGAGCGATTCAATGTAAATGGTAAGCACTGCCTCAGGTATGCCTCTCCTTCATTCTCCATCTTTAAGAAGGAGTTGTCTGTAGAGGAGCGCAACCTTATTTACGAGCTTCTGAGTACTATTGGACAGTTTGATGGGCTGGCTCACTTTGAATGGCTCGAGCGCTTTAGGCAGGGGCTGAGTATAGAACAGCGCCCCAAGATCATTAGCTTCGACTACAATCCGTATCTTCAGAACTCAGCCTTATTGGGTGTATTGTTTGACAATATATCGTGTCAAGTCGTAGTCCGATTAGAGTACCATACATTTTCTGATCAAGAGCGAAGGACAGTAGTGTTTCATCCCTATCTGCTTAAGCAGTACAACAATAGATGGTATGTCATTGGGGCGGCAGATGATGGCGATAAGCTCCTCAGCTTTGCATTAGATCGTATCGATGACGTGGTGCCCTTACCTGATGCTAAATATAGAGTGTGTGGGAAAGATCTGTCCTCTCGATTTGAAGATGTCGTGGGTATTACATTGTACGAAGATAGACCGATCGAGCGCATAGTCTTCTGGTGCAGGGGGCTTTCGAGTAGCTATATAACGACAAAGCCGATTCATGGCTCACAGCGAATCCTGAATAAACAAGAGTCCGATAAGTTGCGTTCACAATACCCATGTTGTGCTGAGGATGGGATCTTTGTTTCTCTTGACTGTATCCCTAATTATGAGTTGATCCGAGAGCTTTGCTCTTTCGGAAAAGACTTGGTGGTACTATCTCCATTGGCTATTCGGGAGGAGATCTGGCTGAGGATTTCAGGTATGCTGGAGCGGTATTCTGAGGTGCGAATATAGTGCCCCGTAGTGTGTCCTACCTTTGTCCGTGCAGGGACGAGTGATTATACGAACAAAGAGTTCGCTCGACAGTATTACCTTTGCAATCAAAGAACGATAATAAAGCGATCCTTGACATAGTTGCACTAAACACATTTTGAATTTGTTCGGCGGGCGCAAGCCGTATTCAGTCTTCTGGATATATTCGCCGAATGTCTGCATACCCCTTTGTGAGTATGTCAGATAAGCAATGTCAAAGAGGAACTGACGATATCCCCATTCCTGGTCAAGAGATCATTCCTTGTCAGGGGCTATCCCTGGATGGTACCCCTCCGGGTACGAACCATCCCCTGCCAGGGGGGGCTGTTATCCTCCTTGGGCGTGTATTTCAAAAGCCCTATGAGTAGAATTAAGGCACAGGGGGCAACATAAGGAAAAGAGTTTTAGTGCAGCTGGTCAAGGATCGTCTTTATCAGAGATAGGAAATGGAAAAAGAACAGATCGTTAGTATAGCCTCAAGTATGACCACGCGGAAAGAATTCTTAGCGCTACTCAATCATATTAAGCGTGATGAACTGGCTGCGCTGGGCTACGATATGGAGAAGTTCTATCCATTCACGATGAAGATACTGCTGTATTATTGCAACCCCAATCACGCGGATTATCGATATCGACGATTTCAGATAAAGAAGAAATCGGGAGGGTACCGGCAGATTACAGCTCCACGTAGCCAGCATTACTTGATGCTATTGCAGGCTGTCAATGTGATACTGAAAGCCTTCTATACTCCATCCGACTTTGCAATGGGTTTTACGGAGGGACGCTCGATTGTGACGAATGCTAAGGTACATCACAGTCAGAACTATGTGTTTAACACGGATCTAAAGGATTTCTTCCCAAGTATTGAGCAGGCTCGAGTATGGAAGCGCCTTCAGCTGAAGCCATTTTGCTTTCCCAAGGAGATTGCCAGCCTCATCGCCGGTCTCTGTGCGATGAAGGAGCAGCGAGTAGACGACTCAGGGATGGAGATCTGCAAGTACATCTTGCCGCAAGGCGCTCCTACCTCTCCTATCATCACTAATATGATTTGTGACACTCTGGATAGGCGGCTCAATGGTCTTGCCAAGCGATTCGGACTTCGCTATACGCGCTACGCAGATGATATCACCTTCAGCTCTATGCATAATGTGTATGCTGAAGATGGGGTATTCAGAAAGGAATTAACTCGAATTATCACGGACCAAGGATTCACGATAAATGACTCCAAAACGCGCTTACAGAAGCGAGGGACACGACAAGAGGTCACTGGCCTTGTCGTCTGTGAGAAAGTGAATGTCAGTCGAGAGTACGTACGTGACCTCCGAAACCTCCTTTATATATGGGACAAGTATGGATATGTATCCGCACAAGCTCGATTCCTGCCGAAGTATCGGGCAAACAAAGGTCACGTGAAGAAGGGTACGCCGAATATGAGGAATGTTCTCGAGGGAAAAATGCTATATCTGAAGATGGTGAAGGGAGAAGCTGATTCGGTTTATCAGAAGTTGAATGCACACTTGACCAAACTGATCCAACGCGATTTTTCGGATACCAGCTTACCTCCATCTTCGACTCCCTCTATGCCCCCTCCTGTCAATATAGAGGATCTAAATAAGAATCTAGATGCATTGTTAGGTACTGCATGGAAGAAAATCTAAGAGAGATATTAGAGAAAGTATGTCTGCTTTCTCAGCAGAACTCTGAGTTCGATGTCGCATTGCGGGAGCGTCTGAAGATCGCTTCCGCAAATTCTGTTGTTGTAGATGATGAGCGCATCAATGAGATCCATGAGCTCTGTATAGAGAAGGTCGTTAGGAAGCAGGCTGCAGAGTTCTATGCGGATTTCCCGATAAAAGGGCTTATCCCTCAGCTTGAGGAAGACTTCATCCGGATGGAATCCTTTAGACGTAAGGATAACTTTGGAGATTTCTGTCTGGCACTCTATCAGCAAATAGAGTGTATGACAAATCATCTCTGTGAAAGGAAGGATCTCGAGATGATAACGTCTACTATGTGGGGATGTTCTCCCTATGTCTTTTCTGACGCAGGGACAGAACCCCGTCTTGATAATCGGCTGAAAGGCAAATTCCTCATAGCTAACTTAATCTTCCCTAAAGGAAAGGGGCAAGATGCCTTTGAAAGGTCTCAACGTGGACTTCAGACGCAGGCGGCAATACATAAGTGCAAGACGGTCGTTTACTTCTTGGGCTATAAAGCGAAGATGAAGAGTAGTGACTATGATGCGTTTATTGAGATTTCGGAGCAACTGAGCAATATATACCAGTGTCGAAATTGGGTACATCGTGGTGGCACATCACTTCATCACGAAAAAGAGAACTATGAAAAGATCTACCCCTTAAAGTCATTTTACTATTTCAAGTTCATAGGAGTGCTGACCCAATACATTGAGTACGTAAAGAAAGGGTTTCCCTTTATACCCGAACTAGTGAAGTATTGTGAAACTATAGGGATACAAAAGGTCCCACCTCCTCAACCTCAAATTAAAGGTTATATAGAGCTTCCTGAAGATCGGCGAAAGAGATAAAGAGGCGTGACCCTCTGCCTTGCATTCTGCAGCCTCCCGAAGGGAGATCCCGATGAAGCCACCCCACAAAGCAGCTGGAAGTGATATGACTTCGCGGTAGAAATACCTCTACTTCTCTGGAAAAGTTCCTCTACTTCCGAATAAAAATACCTCTACTTTTTCCAGCCCCTCCAAATACCCTCTGTAGACAGGCTTGGTAGAGGCCTCCCGAATTACCTTCTTACCCGACAAAAACGCCTTCCCCTCCCTCCGCTCTTGGGCGAAGGAAGGGGAAGGGAAAAGGGCTCTTTCAGCCGCGCGATGGGCCGAATTAGATGTGAAGTGAAGCGGTGAACTGTACGTTGCGTCCTTCGCCAGGGATGAACTGCGTACTATTGATCACCGTGCTGTAGTAAGCTGTGTCGAAGAGGTTGTTGACATTCAGCTGCAGGTTCAGCGACTTCGTGGCAGCGTAGCTTACGACACTATTGAAGATCGTGCTACTACCGATCTGGTAGAGGTTGTTGTCGTTCGTGTAGAAGCTACCCGTATGTACGACACCGAAGCCGAGCTTGAGGATACGATTAGGCAGGATAGGAGCATTGTAGAAAGCCCACGCCGAGACCTTGTCACGTGGTACGCGTTCGAGGCGATTGCCAGCGGCAACGTTATCGGTGAACTTGCTGGAGGTATAGCTCGCAATGCGTGCGTCGGTGAGGGAATATCCCAAGGAGAAGTCGAAGGCCTTCGAGGGAGCATAGTTCATCTCCAGCTCGATACCCTTACTGATAGACTGTCCGATGGGGCCTCCGATCTTACGGCCGTCAGCAGCTGTACCGAGGTTACTACGTACGATGTTGTTCAGTGTGATGTGATAGACTGCGGCATGGAGTGAGAGCTGCGTGCCGAGGTCTAAGTGCAGACCTACTTCCCACTGACGACCCGTGCGAGGCTTGAAGCTTCTCAGCTCTTCGGGGGTCATCTCACGCCCATCAGCATTCATATACACAACCTCAGAGGAGAGGGCGATATTCTGTGGCTTGAAGAAGGAAGAGACGGAGCCGTAGACGTTGAAGCTGGGAGTGATGTTGTAGACGGCACCGAAGCGATAGGTAAAGGCCGTGTTGTTCAGTACCTGATGGGTTGTGCGGTCAAGGAGCTTGAAGTCATCCGTATTATAGATGTCGTAGTCACGATGGAAGAAGTCGAGGCGCACACCGGCCAAGATGCGGAGCTTCTCCCAGGTCATGAAGTCCTGCACAGACAGACCATTGACGATGTCCTTGAATATCTGCATACGGCGATACTTCATATAGATAGGACCTTGGTCAAGGACAGGATCCTTCAGCGTCACTATGGAGCCAACGCCAGCACCGGTGTAGAGGGCACGATCGGAGCGGCGCAGATCAAGGAAGGAGACGTTGTGCGCAGCGAGGAGGGCGTGGCTGGTGTTGCCCCAGCGAAGACGACCCGTGAGCTCCAGCTGGTTCTGAGTCGTCAGTGTACCATAGGCAAAGCCGAAGCCATCACGCTCTACTCGGTCGATGAGTATAGGTACCTTCTTGTCCCCATCGAGGTAATAGTGCTTTGCGGTAGAAGCGACCTTGTCTCCCGTGAGGTAGTTCAGCCCGTCCGTGGAGTAGTAGTTCAGACTGTCATAGGCGAAGAAGGCGTGGTCGGAGAGGCGCCAGTGCTCGTTGATCGCATAGTTGTACTTAGCGTGCAGCTTGATGGTCTTGTTCGTCAGGAACTCATTGGGGTCGGTGTACGCTCTGGAGACAGGCTCGCTACTGGGGAAAGTGCCCTTCTTGTGAGCAAGCTCGTTGGTGGCACTGCTATAGACATCCCAGGGAAGCTGGGGCTGTCCGTAGTCACCACGGAACTGGTCATTGCTGATGATCGCCGAGAAGCCTAACTTATGCTTCGGGGAGAGCTTGATGTCTACGGCAGCGTGGGCATTGGCGATCTTCGTGTAGTTACCACGCCATCCATCGCTGGTCGAATACTCGATGTCAGCACGCGCATTGACCTTATCCGAGAGGGCTTTGGTAGCTCCTGCGGTGATGCGGTGCGTACCATAAGAGCCGATGGTGTAGCTGGCATCGAAGGCAGGGCGCGCCTTAGGCTGCTTGTTGATGATGTTGATGACACCACCGAGGGCGGAGTGCCCTACACTCATCGAAGCAGCCCCCTTGAGCACCTCGATGTGGTCCACTGCAGCCATCCCCGTCAGAGGTGCAGACTGCCAGAGGGCGTGACGCTCGTCACGCATCCCGTCACTGAGGACAACGGACTCATAGAAGCCACGGAGGAAGAACATATGGAAGCCACCGTAGTCCTTGAAGGCAGTTACGCCTGGGACGGTCTGCATAGCTTGTGCTGGATCGGTATAGCCCAAGAGGCGCATCTTTTCCAGTGGAAGAATGTTGGTCGTCAGAGGAATTTCACGGCGTGGAGCTGGGATCTTGACGACCGTACTGGGAGCCATCACTCGGGCACCACGTACGACGACTTCGCCGATGACTTGAGTAGAGTCGAGCGAAGGCGTAGTTTGGGCTGTCAACGCCGTAGGTAGCGCCAACGCCATAAGACAGATAAATCGCTTCATCTTGTACAAATAAGGGTGTATAAATAGGTTTTGGCACTCGCAGACAGAGGAATGCACCTATTATCGTGCTGGTACTCCCCTTCTGTGAGTCAAGCGCAAAGGTATAGTTTTCTCGTGAGAGAAGCACATCGCGCAATAGTACCTTCAGCGAAGAAGCCACAGAGCACGCCCCGACTTCCGCCTAAGGAAGCGCAAACGATCACTACTGGTGCGTACTCCGATCAGTAGTGGTCACCACCATGCACCAGTAGTGGTCGATACCCTCCACCTATACTGCTTCACGCGCCGATCACTATTGCTTCACACTACCCTACCCCATAGCATTCCGAGGTAGCACCCTTGAGACACTTACACTCAAAGGGGAAAAAGGCTCCTCTATTTCATGCCCAATGTCAGCAAGAGGAAGGCATATTCAAAGGCCGTATCACGGATACCATCATAGCGACCCGTAGCTCCACCATGCCCCGAATCCATGTTCATTCGCAGCAGAAGGAGGTTATTATCGGTCTTGAGTCGGCGGAGCTTCGCGACATACTTTGTTGGCTCGTGGAAGAGCACCTGCGAGTCATTCAGACCTCCAGTCACCAAGAGGTACGGATAGTGCTGCGCCTTGATGTTGTCGTACGGCGAGTAGCTCAGCATGTAGTCGAAGTACTCAGGATCATTCGGATTACCCCACTCTTCATACTCGCCTGTAGTCAAGGGGAGCGACTCATCCAACATCGTCGTCGCCACATCGACAAAGGGGACGGCTGCGATCATAGCGTGGAAGAGGTCGGGACGGCTATTGGCTACCGCTCCGATGAGTAAGCCTCCAGCACTCCCCCCTTCGGCAGTCAAGCGTTCGGGCGAGGTATAGCCATCGGCGATAAGCTGCTCAGCGCAGGCGATGAAGTCGGTGAAGGTATTCCTCTTCTTGAGGAACTTCCCATCTTCGTACCACTGTTCTCCGAGATCACTTCCCCCACGCACCTGGGCTTGTACATAGACAAAGCCACGATCCACGAGGCTCAAGACCGAGACGCTGAAGTGCGCATCGAGCGTGATCCCATAGCTCCCATAGCCATATAGCAGGGCTGGAGCAGAGCCATCCCGCTGCAATCCCTTGCGATAAAGCAGAGTCATAGGCACCTGCACCCCATCGGGAGCCGTAGCCCACAGACGCTCTACGGCATAATCATCAGGGCTGAAGTTTCCTCCGACTTCCTGCTGCTTCAAAAGGCGGCTCTCGCAGTCCACCATATTATATTCGTAGAGCGAGGTCGGGCGATTAGGAGACGAATAACTATAGCGAATGGTCGTCGCATCATAAGCATCATTCCCCTTGAGGCTGATGGTATAGACGGGCTCGGGGAAGTGAATGGAGCCACAGGATGCCCCTTCTGTGGAGAGGATACGTATCTGTGTCAAGCCGTCCTTTCGCTCCTCTAAGGCCACATACGAGGCATAGACTCCGATGCCGTCCAAGCGCACCTCCTCTCGGTGGGGAACGAAGACTTGCCAGGCAGAGCGGTCGCCTACCCTCGCCTTATCGGTGACGTAGACCATACCATTGAGGTTCGTCTTGTCCTTGTAGTAAATGTAGAACTTGTCTCGATGGCTCAAGATCGAGTAGCGCACATCTTGCTCGCGTGGGAGGAAGAGCTTCGGCGTGCGGTCTTCACCATCAGAGGTAAGGTAGTATTCTTCACTTGTCGTACTACTGCTTGTCGAGAGGAAGATGTACTCGCGCGTCTTCGTTTCGCTCACGCTACAGGAGAAGCGCACGTCTTCTTCCTCATAGATCAGCATCGGCTCAGCATCCGTCAGTCGCTGGGCAAAGGCCTTCGTCGAGCGAAGCGTCTCATCGATCAGCGTATAGTAGAGCGTCTTACTGTCCTCAGCCCACGCCAAGGAAGACACGCCCGAGAGGGTGAACTCTAAGTCCGTCCCCTGCTCCAAGTCTCGTATGCGCAGGTCAAACTCAGCATACGACCCCGTCGTATTAGCCAAGTAAGCAGCCAACCTATTGTCAGGACTCACCGAATATCCAGCGAAGATATAAGCCTCCGCACCCTCGGCCAGGAGATTGACATCGAAGAGCAGTTCGCCCCCTTCGAGGGCAGTAGGAGTGGCACCACTCGCAGCAAACTCCCCTGCCGCCATACGATAGTAGACGGGGTACTGCTTGCCCTTCTCCGTGCGTGCATAGTAATAGTAGCCACGGCGAAGCGTAGGGTAACTCTGGTCATCTTCCTTGATTCGACTGACGATCTCCTCAAAGATCTGCTCTTCGGTCGCACGCATCGAGGACATCACCTCTGCCGTATAAGCGTTCTCTGCACGCAAATAGTCCAGCACGCGCGGATCTTCCTTGTCACGCATATAGTAGAAGGGGTCAATACGTTCGTGTCCTAAGTGGAGCAAGGATTCTTCCTGTACATCGGCACACGGAGGGGTGAGGGAGGCGATAGAGGGCTGGGTAAGAGACATAGTTCGGCTATGAAAGTAAAGGGGAAAGTAGGTGAAAGGGACACTAAGGGAGTACGCTATCGCGCAAGACTAGCAAGGACTCGGGACCCATCTCAAAGAGTAGGTCAAAGATACTCAGGTCTTCCACGAAGCCTCGGCGTGCGAGATGGAGCTGGTAGTAGGGACGAAGGGACACCCCTGGGATGGCTTCAACGGACTTAGGATTCAGCGAATAACGCAGGTCACATAGTTCCGTAGGAGCATCGGTAGAGTGAGGAGGGATAAAGTCTTCCGAGGCACACCACGCCACATCGAGCTGAAGGAGGGAGAGCAAGGTCTGTAGAAGCTCCGCATTGAAGTCCCACAAGTAGGTGTATCTCTGCTCGTAGAAAGGCAGGAGTTCATCCGCATAATACTCGAAGAAGGGACTTGCCCCATAAGCCGTGCGCAAGGCTTGCGCATGGAGATGGCGCCATGCTCCATGCTCCGAGATCCGCACCTCACGAATTGGAGTTTTCGTCCCCTGGGGCAGCTCGACAGGAATAGTCAAGGACTGTACGCCATTGGGGCCGAGGATGCAGCAGCGATTGCGGTAGCTTTGCTTGATGTAGTGTTCGCATCCTTCGAGGGCTATTCGTCCTGCGGTAGCGTACTCGTAGAGCTTGACGAAGTAGCTGACAGGGGGCGCATAAGCCGTAGAAAGGAGAAGGGTTGGTCGGGTCTCCGTCATAGGGAAAAGAAGATGACTCCCTCGATAGCATCCGCAGGGAGGATACCCAAGTGACGAGAGTCGGGGGCTACATGCGTATCATCGGTCAGCACCCAGTAGTAGTCTCGATGGAAGGTATGATAGGGATTTGATGCCAGAGCCTTCAGCCAGTCTTTTTGCGCTAAGCCTTGCAGCGACACCTCGCCTCTTGCTGGGGGGAAAAGCTTTTGCTCCTCAATAAGGGCAACACGATAAGCGACCAGATTGGTCGAAGTCAAGGGATAGACGCCTCCTTCACGTGGGAGGCGCAGGGCATATTGCTCGCTGTTACTCCGTGGATGGCGGTGATCCAAGGAGGGGACACCATTGACGAGGAGCTTTCCCGAGCGCACTTCCAAGCTATCCCCTGGGAGGGCAATGATACGCGCTACCATCAAGTGTGTGGCAGAGGAGGTGTTCGCCGAGCTTGCTACTCGGTAGAGAATGAGTTCGCCCCGCTGGGGCAGCTGAGTACGACGAGCCAAAGCCCAAGCTCCGAGGCGTAGCATCGGGGCTTGGGCTGTCGTCATGACACGAAAGGGAATGAAGAAGAAAGCACGAAGCACTACGACCAGGGCAATCAGCCCCAGTGGTAGTGCTCCGTAGCGCACAAAGGACGAACGTGCTATCTGAGCCTTACTTGTCATGTATCAATCGCATCATCCGCGACCAGCGGATGCCCCCACTGAGGAGCGCACGCTCGCTGTTGATCGAGAGCCACAGGAAGGCAGGCTTGCCCACGATGTGGTCTTCGGGGACGAAGCCCCAATAGCGACTATCAGCGGACATATCTCGGTTATCACCGAGCATGAAGTAGTAGTCTTGGGCAAACGTATAGGAGGTACGTGGCTTGCCATCAATGAGGATCACCCCATCAGAAGCACGTACTTCGAGTTGATGTCCCTCGTAGTTACGGATGCAGCGCTGGTAGAGGGCAAGGACTGTCGGCGTGAGCTGGATCGTCATTCCACGGCGAGGAATGAGCAGTGGGCCATAGTTGTCCTTCGTCCAAGGAGTCTTGAAGTCCACGGGATAGACACTGGGAGAGGCCTGCGGCTGCGCCACATCGACAGCGATCGTACGCACGTAAGGCTCTGCCTTCAGCCGTGCCTTCATCTCCTGAGTCAAAGGAAGGTAGTAGATCGCTCCATAGTGACCGGCACCATCCACAGGCTGGAAGGTAAGACCAGCATAGCGCAGATACCCCTCGATCGTCCCTGACTCTGCCGTCGGCTGATAGGTGCGCTGGTCATAAATGAGCTGCACATCACGGTCGTTGATCTCGAGTTCGTCCAGCAAAGTCTGTGACAAAGCACTCCCATTCGTCTGGACGAAGTAGTTGTACTGCATCTTCTCTGGGTTCGCAATAGCCTTACCATCGATGTAGACTTGCTTATTGCGGATCTCAAACCGCTCCCCAGGAAGACCGATACACCGCTTGACGTAGTGGTCACGACGATCCACAGGACGGTAGACAATTTCTCCAAACTGCGCCCTATCGCTCCACACAGCATCACGACCATAGGTAGCGCATAGCGTGTAGTAATCAGGATTGGGCATGTTCAGAGCTACCGTATCTCCTGCTGGGAAGTTAAAGACCACAAGGTCGTTGCGCTCCACCTTCCCGAAGCCCTTGAGGCGACGATAAGGGAGCGAAGGCGCATCGAGGTAAGACTTATGTCCTAAGATCGTATTGTGCGCCAAAGGGAAGGCTACGGGCGTCATCGGCACACGAGGCCCATAGCTCAGCTTATTGACAAAGAGGTAATCTCCGATGAGGAGTGTCTTCTCCAGCGAAGAGGAAGGGATGGCAAAGTTCTGGAAGAAGTAGGTAAATATGATCGACACCGTGAAGACCACGAAGATGATATCCTCCAGCAGACCGCCTAAGAGGCGCACCATGGGGTTGGGGTGCTCACGCAGATAACGCCAATTGACCCAGCGTGTGAAGTAGAAGTCTACGAGGAAAGGTAGCAGAATAAGCCACCACCATCCTGCCCACAGAGCAAAAAGGAGCAGAAGGATGATGAGAATCGTCCCCTTGACACGGCGCCAAGTGACTTGCTTCGGGGTGAGACCTTCTATCGGATGCGATTTCATTCAGATGCTATATATGATTAGGAAGTCTTAGGAGATGGGGTATCGAGGACGTGCGCTTAATCCTGCTGGAGCAGGTCATCCATCGTAAGCCAACCACGATGAGAGGAGGCGTATTCAGCTGCCAACACCGCTCCGAGAGCGAAGCCTTGCCGCCCGAAGGCTTCGTGTGTCAAGATAATTCGGTCAACGGACGAGGTGTAAGTCACCGTATGAGTCCCAGGCACTTCGCCCTCACGATGGGCGATGATGGGCAGGATGTCCTCCTTAGGCTCTTCGGTCAGCTCCCAGCCGTGCAGCTCAGGTCGCTCACTCAGGATCGTCTCTGCCAAGGTAATCGCTGTGCCACTCGGGGCATCGAGCTTATGGATATGGTGCGTCTCATCGAGGCTCAAGCGGTAGCCAGGAGCACGCTGCATCAGCTCGGCCACACGGCGATTGATCTGCAGGAAGAGCTGCACCCCGATGCTGTAGTTCGAGGACCAGAAGAGCGTACCTTCGCCCGCTTCGCAGCGCGCCTTCAGCTCAGGCATCTTATCTGCCCAGCCCGTTGTTCCCGACACGACAGGTATTCCACGGTCAATAGCTCGGGAACAATTATCATAAGCCATCGCAGGAGCAGTGAACTCAATCGCGACATCAGCAGTGGTAAAGCGTGGATCGTCGAAGAGATGCTCTTCGTCTCGGTCGATCGTCAAGACGATCTGATGGCCACGTTCTTGGGCTATTTCTTCTATGACGTGCCCCATCTTGCCGTAGCCGATGAGGACGATCTTCAGTGCTTGCATTCGTAATCTATTGAGTGAACGTAGGCTGCGGCGATCTTCGCCTCAGTCTACTCTACACCACAAAATTACAGAAAAGGGAGAATTAGGTCGCTACAGCACTATTTTGATGCAGGTGTCCTATATCTTGAGAAATACTGTGCTGGGGGGCAATCATCGGTGAGTTTGCCGACCTATATCGACTCACGGCTCACATCAGCCACTTCGTGGAGAAGAGAAAAGGAGCAAAGCCGTAAAGCAATGCTCCTTTAACTACAACACCTAATGAGACTATTGCACTCGCTTCGTTGTTTGCGACATTCGGGCTTGGGCATTTACAGGAGTAAGAGTGGGTAGGCTCAAGCGGGCTACTTTCGTCCGATGGGTCGCTGCGCCAAGCGATGCAGGCGATCAGCAATATTCTTGTCCAGGAGAGGCGAAAGGACAATGAGTGTCACCGCCGAGATGATGAGCAAAATACCCAAAGCCATCATGACGGACACTCTTTCACCGAAGACTACCACCCCAATGACAATAGCCGTCAATGGCTCCATAGCTCCAAGCACAGAGGTCAATGTCGAGCCAATACTCTTGATCGCTCGCACCAGAGCTAAGTTTGACACCAGCGTAGGCAAGCACGCCATCAGCAAGAGATTTGTCAGAGACGACGTACTGGGGATCGCTTGCACTCCCCCACTCAATGTAGCATCGACAAGGAAGAAGCCTGCTCCTGAGAGCAAGACATAGAGCGTCAGCTTGAGGTTGTCCATCTCTCGGATGCGACGCACGTTATTCACCGTCACCAGATAAATAGCATAGGACAATCCCGACAAGAGCACCAGCACAATGCCCATCAGGGAAGCATCTCCTGTCCCTCCCCCACGTAGCGAGAGCAGAGCAACACCCGACAGAGCTAAGATGATGGCAAGAATCGTGAAAGGCGAAGGACGCTGCTTGAAGAGCAAAGCCATGATGAGCGTCACGCCTACGGGGTAGAGGAAGTGAAGCGTTGTCGCCATGCCACTCGACATACTCCCATAGCCCTGAAAGAGCAGTGCAGCAGACCCATAGTAGAAGAAGCCCAAGAAGACCAGCCACTTGAGTTCGCGTAGTCCTACGGCGAATGCCACCCCACGCACCTTCATCAGCACTGCGACCAAGAGCGAAGCAAACATCATCCGATAACAGAGGATACTATCCGTCTTCATCCCTTCAGCCATCATAGGTAGTGTGAAGAGAGGAAGTAGCCCGAAGGTAGCAGAGGCGGTCATCCCATAGAGGAAGCCCTTGAACTTATTCATATATAATAGTGTGTCAACCGATACAGTGTAGTTCGATATGTAATCTACTATCACAAAGGTACAACTTCCCGACTGAGCCCCGAGGAATGCATTACCACAGCAAGCTCTTCCTCGAAGGATCAGCCACCCAAGAAGCACAGGAGGACGCCCCCAAGAAGCCCTGCAGACCAATACAAATACTTCTCAGCGTTCCGTGGAAATCACTACCTTTACACCTCAAAACAACGGGTATTAGTTCATGCAAGAAAGAATACAACAACTCACGGCCGAGCTACAAGCACTGACGGCACACTCTGAGCAAGAAGTCGAAGATCTTCGCATCAAATATATCAGTAAGAAGGGGCTAGTGTCCCAGCTCTTTGATGAGTTCAAGACCGTCCCCAATGAGGAGAAGAAGCAAGTAGGACAGCTACTCAATGCGCTGAAGACCCTTGCCACGGACAAGATCAACGAGCTCCGTGCCTCACTGACAGCAGGGGGCGCAGACGAAGGGCTTGGTATTGATTGGTCACGCACAGCCTACCCCACTCCATTAGGTTCACGCCATCCTCTGACCATCGTCCAGCAGGAGATCTGTGCTATCTTCGCACGCTTAGGCTTCTCGATCGCCGAAGGACCTGAGATCGAAGATGACTGGCACGTCTTCTCCGCCCTCAACTTCGCCGAAGACCACCCCGCCCGCGACATGCAGGACACCTTCTTTGTACGCAATGTCCCAGGCACGCTACTACGCACCCACACCTCCTCCGTACAGACGCGCACGATGCTGGAGACAGAGCCTCCCATCCGAGTCATCTGTCCTGGACGCGTCTATCGCAATGAAGCCATCTCCTATCGTGCACACTGCTTCTTCCATCAGGTAGAAGCCCTGTACGTCGACCAGAAGGTATCGTTTGCCGACCTCAAGCAGGTGCTCCTTTACTTCGCTCAGGAGATGTTCGGCACGGACACTAAGATCCGCCTCCGTCCTTCCTACTTCCCCTTCACCGAGCCATCGGCAGAGATGGATATCTCCTGCAACATCTGCGGAGGTAAGGGATGTAACTTCTGTAAGCATACGGGATGGGTCGAGATCCTTGGCTGTGGTATGGTTGACCCCAACGTACTGGAGAACTGCGGTATCGACAGCAAGAAGTACAGCGGCTATGCACTCGGCATGGGTGTCGAGCGTATCACCAACCTCAAGTACCGAGTAAGTGACCTACGTCTCTTCTCCGAGAATGACGTACGCTTCCTCGAGCAATTCAAGGCTGCCCACTAAGGTGGGTGGCCTTGCCTTTATCACAGCATCTCCCCTATAGCAATGACTATACATCGTGACGCGTAAGGAGCGATACGAAGCTGTCATCGGATGGTTTGAAGAGCATATGCCCGTCGCAGAGACGGAGCTCCACTACACCACTCCCTTCGAACTTTTAGTAGCGGTAATTCTCTCTGCTCAGTGCACGGACAAGCGAGTGAATATGATTACCCCTCGTCTCTTCCGTGAATATCCCACCGCAGAAATAATGGCACGTGCCGAAGTGGACGACATCTTCGAGCTCGTGCGCAGTATCAGTTACCCTCGAGCTAAGGCAGGTTACTTGGTCTCTATGGCGCAGCGTCTCGCCGCTGACCACCAAGGCGAAGTCCCCGAAGAGCGCGAAGAGCTGATGAAGCTCCCTGGTGTCGGGCGCAAGACGGCCAATGTCATCGCATCGGTTATCTTCAATCGCCCGATGATGGCGGTAGACACACACGTCTTCCGTGTATCCAATCGTATCGGGCTGACGACCAATTCCAAGACCCCACTTGATACAGAGCTCACACTCATCAAGTATATCCCCGAGCACCTCATCCCGAAAGCTCATCACTGGCTTATCTTACATGGGCGCTATGTATGCACCGCTCGTAAGCCCCAGTGCAGCACCTGTGGGCTCTCCCCCTACTGTCGCTACTTCGCCAGTAGCGAGCGCAAAAAACTCAAATCCAAAGAATAAGTATGAAAAGACTCCTCCGTACGGGACTTAGTTTCTGCCTGGGTCTCAGTATCCTCGCAGGGCTTATGACCCTCACGAGCTCCTGTTCATCCAACGCCAAGAGTACGACTACCGAGGACAGCACACACTTAAGCATCGGTGTCATGCCCTCTATTGACTACCTCCCGATAGCAGTAGCTGAGCAACAAGGCTTCTTCTCTCGCCCCATCGACATCGTCCGCTTCGCCTCGCCTATGGAGCGTGATGCAGCTCTTCAGACGGGTTCAGTAGATGCTTCGGTGACGGACTACATGGGCGCAATGCTCCTTCACTCTAAGGGGCTAAAGGTGTCCCTTCCTATCGCTTGTCAAGGTGGATTCCGTATGGTCTTCGGCCAGGGTAAGGAGCTGAGTAGCATCGCTGACCTGCGCGACAAGCACATCGGACTCTCCTCCAACACGCTCATCGACTATGCTACCGAACGTGCTTTGGTCGATGCTTCAGGAAAGCCTTTCCCCTATACACGTGTCGAAGTGCAGAAGATCCCCATCCGCCTCGAGATGCTCTCCTCGGGTGAGCTGGATGCTGCTATCCTTCCCGAGCCCTTCGCTACCATAGGTGCATCCAAGGGACTGAAGACAATCGAAGTGCCCAACCAGCTGACCGTAGGCATCACAGGCCTTCTCTTCCAAGATGCTGCACTCGCCAATAAGGCTGAGGCTGTCAAGTCCTTCGTCGAAGGTTACAACAAGGCCATCGCCTATATGGCACAGCATCCCAGACAGGAATGGTCAGCAGCACTGGAGAAGCTTCTCGGTGTCCCTGCCGAACTGGCACTGAAGATTCCACTCCCCACCTATACCGAGGTCGCCCTACCTAAGGCTGCAGATCTCCAGCCCATCCTCGAGTGGATGAAGAACAAGGGGCTGGTACCTGCCACCTACACGGCAGAAGGGCTTGTTCGTCCCATCGTAGCTGAATAACTCCCATCCGCTACTCATCCAGAGTCACATCCTATGCCCGAGTCCATACTGCACGTCTCGCACCTAAGCATCAGCTACCGTCATCGCCAGCAGACGACAGTGGCGATAGCAGACGTGACGTTTGGTCTCGGGCAAGAGATTGTGACGATCATCGGTCCCTCTGGCTGTGGTAAGTCGAGCCTATTACACGCCGTAGCTGGTATTCTTCGCCCCGATGAGGGAGATATGCAGATAGCAGGCGTACCGCTTACTCCACGCACCCACCAGATAGCGCTGGTTCCCCAGCAGTACGGACTCTTTCCGTGGAAGACAGTGCAAGAAAACATCCTGCTGCCTGCGACCTTAGGCAAGCGCATCGTATCACCGGAGCTACAAGAGGAGATACTCTCGACCTTAGCCCTCCAGGATCTGTTAGATCGCTATCCTCTGGAGCTCAGCGGCGGCCAACGACAGCGGGTAGCTCTCGCCCGAGCCTTCATCATGAAGCCAGACGTACTCCTCTTAGATGAAGCGTTCTCTGCTCTTGATGTCGCCACGGCCAGTCGCTCGCGCCAACTCTTCCTCGAGCTATGGCGACGCTACCCTACCCCTACGCTCTGTGTGACCCATAGCCCAGAGGAAGCCACCGCTTTGGCCCAGCGCACCCTGCTGATTGGTGGCAAGCCAGGAAGACTCCTTGCCGAATATGAAGGCGCTTCCCCCGACACATTAGTGGAGCAACTAAGCCGCTTAGATGAAGTCCTTTAGTCGCCATCTCCTGCAGCTCCTTCTCGGAGCTCTTATCCTACATATCCTATGGCTCGCAGGATACTTGCTCATCCGTAGCGAAGTCCTCCCTTCCCCCTGGTCGGTCTATGTGCATATGGCACACCTCAAGGACTCCGACCTCCTTACCCACACCTTCGTCAGCCTACAGCGCATCGGATGGGGAATACTGATTGCCACGGTGCTCTCCTCGATCCTCTCCCTCTCTATGCTCCTTTACCCTCGTGTGGGGCGCATCCTCTCGACCTTTATCTACTTCACCTACCCCATACCCAAGCTCGCTCTACTACCTGTCGTCATGCTCCTCGGGGGACTGGGTGAGACGACCAAAGTAGTGATGATCGTACTCATCATCCTCTTCCAGCTGGCCGTCTCCATGCGAGATGCGCTACTGGCTATCCCGCAGGAACATTTTGCCGTCACGCGCTCTCTTGGTGCCTCAACCTTCGCCTTACTACGCCACTTACTCTTACCAGCGGCACTTCCAGCAGCTCTCTCTGCACTGCGCATAGCTATTGGCACTGCGATCTCGGTACTCTTCGTCACGGAGACTTATGGCACGACACAGGGACTCGGCTACTATATATCTGATGCTTGGGTACGCATTAACTACCTCGATATGTATGCTGGGATTTCGCTCCTCAGCCTCATGGGAGTCGGGCTCTTCATCTTTATTGACCTCATAGAAGCTCTTCTCTGCCCCTGGCAGTCCATCGGGAAAGAGTCCGCCTAAGAGCGACGCTTTCATAGCACCTCCGTGGTGAAAGGAACACAATAAATCGATACTTCCACCTCTGGTGATCACTACTGGTCAGCAAGGCGACCACCGCTGGTGGCGGTGTTGACCAGTACTGCTCCAGGCGTTGACCAGTATAGCTCCACAGCACACTCTTATATAGAATGAAGTCCTTCTTTTGGGGAAAGTACACTTCTTTTTGGGGCTGGCGATGGCACATGCTCCCGTGTCATTGTGCTTGTTTTGTAGAAGGAAAGAGTCAGTAGCAGCGACATATATTTGTCACTTTACCTGAGACAGGTACATACAGGTAGGTATATCGTGGGGAGAAATACCGACAATAAGGTAAGACAATGAGTCACTACTTGCGGTAATTTTGCATTGTCGATAGTACACATTCGACTACTAACACTGAGTTTGTCCCTTATGAAGAAAACCTCTACCTCCTGATAAGCACTGTGGTATCCACACGCTCTCTGACTATCACCACATAGGTGAGCACGCCTGATCCCTGCACCATGAAGCAGTACCACGACCTTGATGAGCTCACCCTCAAAACCGCCTTTTCTATTTTCCTCATTTAAGTCAGGAGCACTACGTGTGCTCCCTTATACCCACTATTTATGTGGAGACAACCGAACTATAAACTCTATCCGACGGGCTTCGTGCGTCTGGGGCTTGCCAGCCTCATCCTCACCTCAGCTCTGGCTTTAGCCCCTCAGTATCTGGGGGCTACACCTGTCGAGGAACTCGCCCTCGCCGAGCAAACGAAGCGAGAAGAGCTTACCATCACCATCCTGGATCACGCTACACGGCAGCCTATTATCGGGGCAGTCATCCGTTGCTCATCGGCCATCAGTCCCACGATGACCGACAAGATGGGACGAGCTACCCTGCGCTTCCGATCGCTTCCAGCCAATATCCCGATCGAAGTAACCTGCGTAGGCTACCAGCGTCTGTCGCGTACCGTTGCTATCCCCAGCACACGACTGCTGACCCTCCAGCTGAAGGAAGATGCACAGGTCATCAACAAGGTCGAGGTCACTGCGCGTAAGCGTCATACCTCTAAGCTCCAGCAGACGGCCACCATTGATCATAAGACCATCGATCGCGCTGGGGCAACTTCGTTAGCAAAGCTCTTAGAGACTATCCCAGGTGTGAGCTCGATTAGCTCGGGGAGTACCATCGCTAAGCCTGTGATCCAGGGGATGCACAGTAGTCGTATCCTACTGATGAACAATGGGGTGCGACTCGAGAGCCAGAGCTGGGGTGCTGACCACGCCCCTGAGCTGGACTATACAGGGTCCAGCATGGTCGAAGTCGTCAAGGGGGCTGAATGTATCCGCTACGGCTTCGGTGCTATGGGGGGTGTTGTCCTCTTAAATGATGCTCCGCTACCCTTCGGGAAAGAAAAAATCACCATCCACGGTAAGGCCAATGTGGGCTACGACACCAACGCTCGTGGAGGCAGTGGCTCGGCAAGTCTCGAAGCAGGCTACCGCCAGTGGGGACTACGTGTCCATGGGATGTACACCAAGGGTGGTGACTACCATACGGCAGACTATATCCTCAACAATACGGGCTACAACACCATCAGTCTATCTGGTGCTTTGGGATTCCACAACGAGCATGTGACGGCTAACCTCTACTCCAGCCTCTACTATCAGCGCAGTGGTATCTACTACGCCAGTAAGATCTCTGACCTCGATCAGCTCATTAAGCGCTTCGAGTATGGTCGCCCCGATGCTTCGACCTTCCGCCCCTTCTCCTACGATATCAAGCCTCCCTTCCAGCAGTCGCAGCACTTTACTCTCAAGGGCGAACTGAAGTGGCGCATCAACGATAATCATCGGATTGACCTCACGACTTCCTTCCAGGATAACCTGAGACAGGAGTTCGAAAACCGTAAGACGGCGGCGTGGAGCTGGATACCTATGCAGGACCTCATCCTCAAGACCTATAAGGTAGACGCTCTGTGGCATGCTCAGTGGAAGCGCTGGGGGATGTCAACTGATGTCGGTACGGCTAATACCTATCAGACGAACTATAACTATCCAGGGACGAAGCAACCTGCCTTCGTGCCCAACTTTGCGGCACTCTCGATGGGGGGATATTTCCTCCATAAGGCAGAGATCGGTAAGCTCCAGGCAGCTCTGGGTATGCGCTACGACTTCCGTGTGATGTCCGTCAGTGGCTATACCAGCTTGAGTAACTATACGTACTATGATGACTTCAAGCTCTATAGTAACTTCACCACGAGCTTGGCGGGTCACTACGATATCAACCAAAACTGGGATGTGCGTGCTAATATCGGCTGGTCGTGGCGTCCACCCGATATCAACGAGCTCTATGCCATCGGTCTGCAGGATGGATCCTACTGGGTACAGGGGAACCGTAACCTCGCCAGCGAACGTGGCTATAAGTCCGTCGTCGGTGCTCGCTACCGCAATAGCTGGATCTCTGTTGAGCCCAGTGCCTTCTACCAGCGCATCAGCAGCTACATCTACGACCATATCGGGACGGGGAAGGATCGCTTCCACAACCACCCGAGTGGGAAGTACCCGAAGTTCATCTACGACCAAGATGATGTCAACCTCTACGGGGGAGATATCGAAGCCACGGTGCGCCCCATGGAGGGGCTGACCCTCGTCGGTAAGGGCGAATGGATGTTCGCACGCAACCTCACACGTCACGACTGGCTCCCCTTCATGCCCTCCGACCGCTATGGACTCTCAGGGACGTATGACTTTGATATCACCCACGACAAGAAGTACCACGCTTCGGTATCGCTCTCAGGGCTCTACGTAACGAAGCAGCGTCGCTTCGACCCAGATAAGGACCTGGTCAACGACTCGCCTGACCCCTACTTCCTACTCAATGGTACAGCAGAGGTAGGTGTACGCCTGCCTCACCAGCGCTCGGTACGTCTGATGCTCGTCGGGGACAATATCCTCAACACGCTCTACAAGGAATATACGGACCGCTTCCGCTACTATGCCCACGCTCGTGGTGCGAACTTCTCGCTGCGTATGCTCCTCCAGTTCTAATTGATCGTAATGATGAAATCAATCATATCTCACTACCTGCTCCCAGCACTCGGTGTAGCATGCCTGCTCGGGAGTTGCTCCAATGAGCGTGTCGATGAGTTCTTCAAGAAGATCATCCAAGCGCCCCCCTCTGAGATCGAGCGCGATGTCAAGGGACACGACCAGATCTATGCCGTCCACGCTATCCTGCGTATGGGCTATAAGGATCCTAATAAGATCGGTGTCGGTATCAATGCCGATGAGATGATCGATGTCTATAACACCTATCATGTGGCAGGTGAAGAAACCGTGCTTCCGATCGTCCAAGAGATCGATATCGCTAAGGACGACAATGGACAGATGACGGTGACGACTGAGCGTGATCACTTCGATGTCGTAGCTTCGGACAAGATTATCTATGGTCTGGAGCTGAAGTACTACGACCAGAATGGGATGCTTATCAACCACCAGTTCACCAACTTCCCCTACAAGAAAAGCAAGGATGGCTACAGCGAACCGGATGAAGATAACTCCACGCTGATGATGCACCAGCACTTCTTCGGGGTCGGTAACTCCACGCTCCCCTACAGCAAGAAGAGCGAGAATAAGATCCTTCTACTGGCTTATCCTCGTACCCTCACCGATGTACCTCACTACATCGACCGCTATACCTTCGCAGAGCGTGGCGGAAAGGTAGAGGCTGCGACGAAGTTCTCTTCAAATAACATCTATGTACCCGATGCCTTTGAGCTGGGACGTAACGCCTCCCCCTTCAACAACGATCTCTCCTGGCACGCTGTCGAGCTCACAGGTCGCCCTGATGCCCTTCAGCCCTATCAAGGCAGTGATGGGAAGACCTACCGCTTGGTACGTAGTATCGACAACAAGCAGCTCAATAAGCTCGTCCCCGAGATCTTCACCTATACTTACCGTGATACCGACCCCATCGAGGAAGAGTTAGGTAAGCTCTTTGATGAGTCCTACAACGATGACTACATCGACCCTGAGACGGAGTCTCCTCGTCAGCGTTACGGTGAGACGGTGGGCCTGCTGAAGCAAGAACGTAGTCTCGATGCTGGTGCATCGCTGGATCGTCTGGGCTTCAAGGGGATCTTACAATTCCATCAGGCGGGCATCTCCTTCCTCTTGCAGGTGCGTCTGTGTAACATCCTTACCAAGGGACACCAGCGTGTGGGCGACATCGAAAAGCCAGCAAAGTACACCAATACGGCCAACGCCGAGCAGGGGTTCCTATGGGACTTCAACCAGATCCAGCCTGGGTGGGATAGCTTCGACATCGACTATCCTCTGCCCGTGCGTATCATCGCCGATACGAAGGACGGAGAAGAAAAGTGCTACGAAGCAGTACGCCGCTTCTATCCTTCGGTACAGCGTGCCGAGCTCTGGCGAATGCTCTCCACTCCAGATGCCTACTTCTACCGCTATCGTCGTAGTGTCGTCCGTATGTAAAGCCTCTTCGTATAATGAATACCTCTATAAGTAAATACCTCAAGCACGCCACTGCCCTCGGGCTCATCGCTCTATCGTGCAGTGCGTGTGATAAGTTTGTCTTCGGGGATGTCCACCCCAACTACGAAGACAATCCCCTCAATGCAAAGACCATCCCCCATAGTGGAGCCGACCGCTATGTCGATAGCTTAGCGAAGATCAAGGTCACCGAAGCCCTCGCCAATCCCGACCCCGATGGAGCGTTCAAGGACTGGGCAACGTGTCTGGTGATGTTCAAGGAAGGACACTCCCACGGAGATGGGATGATGCATGGGAACTTCGTCTATCCCAATGCCCCCTGGAAGCAGGAGGAGTTTGTCATCATCCACAACAATGCTGGCTCTTGGCCTACGGTCGAAGTGCAGCGTCAGAGTACCGTCACCTACCTCGAGCAGTTCGACAAGAAGCAAGGCCCCGACTACATCCGTATCATCGGTGGTCGCCTCAAGCGCTGGGGGCTCGCACTCTATTTCTTCGATAAGAATGGGCGTCTGATGAATGATGATATCCTCAATCACTCGGACGAATACCAGATCTTCTTCACCGTGAGTGATGTCGATGACAAGGGAAAGCCCTATGAAGTGATGGATATGCGTGGTACTTGGAATACTAAGTATGGCGAGAATGATGAGTGGCAACCCGGTGGCAGCATTGACCACACGCCGATCCCTTCTCCCTTCTTCGCCAACAAGAAGACGTGGAAGGAGCGTGCCGATGCTACGCCGAAGATCTTCGAATACACCTACCGCGATACGTGGACGCACGATGCGATGGGCGATGGTGCTCGTGAGCTCTTCAACCAGCGCCTTCTTCCTCCTCTTACGCGCAAGGAGGCTGACTGGGCTGTCGCACCTTATGACCAAGATCGTGTAGGGCTCAAGGGGCACTTCAACTTCGATATCGATGCCGATGAGTCAGGTCCTCAAGACGAGAAGCATAAGGACTGGCCCTTTGAAATCGCCAGCCGTCCTGACCCCACCACGGGGAAGAGTGGTCGCTATACACGTCCTTCGTGTGTCCTCCCGAAGTTCTACCTCTCGGTACGCGTGATGAAGTGTCCTAAGGGAAAGAAGGCTTTGATCCCTAAGGATACCTATTTAGCACGCCACTCGACCTATGTCTTCCTGAGTAAGTTCATCTGCTCCGACTGGTACAACCCCGATGAGCCTAAGGACTACGGAGCTGACTCCCAGTGGAAGGATGTCCTGCGCTTCAACATCCCCATCAAGGTCTTCTGCAGTAGCTTTGACACTGACCCTACTGCCATCGACCCCAATGACCCCTACTACTATTACCTCGGTCACGAGATCGGTCTCTCGGCTGCAGATGCTCTTGAGGCTTCGCAGAATGTCCAGACGCACGGCATCGGCGGTGGCTCGGGCTATGGTAACTGGTTCTTATAATGATAGTTTCACCCTATAATACATAGTTATTATGATGCGTACACACATCTATCGCTTTGCGCTGGTCATGCTGTGCCTCTCTGCACTGATGGCTTGTAGACGCAATGAAGCACCCCAACGACGCTCCAACTCGAGCTCCTCGGTAGACCACTTGATCATCAAGGAGGTCTTCTACACAGGGCATGCCTATACCCAGAACTTCCCCAAAGAGTATTCCCAGCCTGCCACACAGAACTGGTATGAGGATGATGCATACATCACCATCTATAATCCCACCTCCGAGGTTAAGTATCTGGATGGTCTTGCCCTCGCTTCAACGGCATTGGACCCTTCGGTGCAAGTTGAGTTTGATGGAAATAAGGACTTCCGAAGGGAGTATGTTGGCGTGAGCCAAATGTCCTACTTCCCTGGCAGTGGGAAGGAACACCCCATCAATCCTGGACAAACGATCGTCATCGCTAAGTATGCCGTTGACCACGCCAAGGACTTCTTCAAGCAACTTGATAAAGATAATGGCTCGCCTGTAGACCGTACGCTCTATACAGGAGTAGACGCCTTCCTTGATCTGTCGAAGGCTGATTGGAAGTGGACGAACGGTAAGACCGATGGTAAGAATAATTCTAATGTGCCAGACCTCGTCCCCATCTATGTAGGGGCTGATGAAGACGAAGATGATCTCGATCTTGGCTTTATTAATGTGACCGAGACCAGTGGTATCGCCCTGATTAAACTACCTTGGACGGCAGATGACTTCGCAAAGAATTACCGAGGCTCAGAGGGGCATCGTGGCTATCGGCACACTATTGCCACACATATCTCTCACCATCGCAATCCTCTTCACGTCATCGAAATTCCCTTCGATAAGGCCGTGGACTGCATCACCCTTTGCCCCAAGAAGGAATACAAGTTTAATCCCTATAGCAAGGAGCCTAAGGCTACCTTCGATAAGGGATATAACGCAGTCTCTGACGATGCTTATAAGAACACCCCTAATAGAGACTGGGGTAAGTACTCTGGTATGAGCCTCATCCGTAAGTGGGATGGTAAGAAGTTTGTCGACGACAATAATTCTACCAGTGACTTTGAAGTCAAGCCCGCTTCGCTTGGTGTAAAGAAGTAGCTTTCTTCGGTCAAGCAACCAGCCTTTTAGGCTACGACTACAGCATTATTGACCAGCATTGACGACCTGCCCCCACGCCTTTGGGGGTGTGGGGGCCGGGTATCGTCTCATCCTTCATATTCTCTATGCACTCATCTATCTATCGCTTCGTGCTGGCGTTAGTCCTCTTTTCGGGGCTGATGTCTTGTACGCGCAACGAAGCGCCCCGACGTCGCTCTAATTCGCAATCTGCCGTTGACCACTTGATCATCAAAGAGGTCTTCTATATAGGTCACGTCACGGTCAAAAACTTCCCTGCTGCTTGGAATCTTCCACCTGCAAAATCGTGGTATGAAGACGATCAATATATCACGATTTATAATCCTACATCCAGCGTCAAGTACCTCGATGGTCTGGCACTTTGTACCACAGCTCTTGACCCTTCGGACGAGCGTACCTTCGCTGGTAAGGAAGACTTCCGCCGCAAGTACCTCGGGATGGAGTCGATCTCGTACTTCCCTGGTAGTGGAAAAGAGCACCCCATCAACCCAGGGCAGACAATCGTCATCGCCAAATATGCCATCGACCACGCTAAGGAGTACTTCGTGCGACTCAATAAGCAAGCCGATGAGTATGGTGAGCCGCACGAAGATCCTAAGCTCTATAAGGGGGTAGATTCGCTCCTTGACCTGACTAAGGCGGACTGGGAGTGGACGAATATTGACTATGATGCTCTGAAGATGAATAACCCTAATGTGCCAGACCTCGTACCGATCATTACGGGGGTCAACGAGAAGGGTGAAAAGTATGCAGACCTTGGTCTCAAGCAGATCTCTGGGCAGAATGGGATTGCTCTGATTCAGCTTCCTTGGACTCCGGAAGACTTCAAAGCCAACCATGCCGATACCAAGGAACGTCTCGGATACCGACACTATATCAATGTCACCAATAGCCAGTTCGCAGACTTCTATGCTATTGAAGTGCCCTTCTCTAAGGCTCTGGATTGTATCACGATCTGCCCCAAGCGTCGCTACAAAATCAACCCCTATAAGAATACTTTTGATAGAGGGTACAACGCCGTCACGGAGGTGAGTGCAAAGAACCTGCCCCAAAGTGACTGGCAGAAGTACTCTGGTCTTGCGATGATCCGCAAGTGGGATGGTAAGAAGTTTGTCGATGACAATAACTCGACCAGCGACTTCTCCGTGCAGCCTGCTTCATTAGGCTTGAAGAAAGCCGCTCCTGCGGGCAAGTAACCTTCTTCCGACTTATTAACCACCTTAGATAGCCTCGCCCCCACGTCCTCTCGGGACCGTGGGGGCGAGGTCGTCTGTGTCTTCGCCCTAATTATTACGTACTTTTGCAGATGAATCTGTAAACGAATCAGAAGATGTATTCTATAGAAGAAATAAGAGCACAATTCCCTATACTCGCAGCTGAAGTCTACGGTAAGCCCCTGGTCTATCTGGACAACGCTGCGACGACGCAGAAACCTCGCTGCGTATTAGATACCATCCAAGAGGCTTACTATTCTGCCAATGCCAACGTCCACCGTGGGGTGCATTACCTGAGCCAGATAGCGACAGAGCGCCACGAAGCAGCTCGTCGCCGTGTCGCGGAGTTCATCGGTGCGCCCTCTTCCGAAGGCTTGATCTTCACGCGTGGCACTACTGAGGCGATCAACTTGGTCGCTACTTCGGCTGGCGAAGCCTTTATCTCCGCTGGGGATGAAGTGCTGATCAGCACGATGGAGCACCACTCGAATATCGTGCCTTGGCAGATGATGTGTGCACGCCGTGGGGCGCAGCTGCGTATCATCCCCTTGACCTCGACAGGCGAACTGGATATGGATGCCTACCGCTCCCTCCTGAGTGAACGCACGCGTCTGGTGGCTGTCGCCCACGTCAGCAACGTCCTCGGCACGGTCAATCCCGTGGAGGAAGTCACTCGCTTGGCACACGAAGCTGGGGCGCTTGTTCTCATTGATGGCGCGCAGGCCATTGCGCATACATCGGTCGATGTGCAGCGGATCGGTGCGGACTTCTATGCCTTCAGTGCGCATAAGATTTATGGCCCGACAGGGATCGGTGCGCTCTATGGTCGCCCCGAAGTGCTCGACAAGATGCCCCCCTATATGGGCGGTGGGGAGATGATCGAGCGTGTGACCTTCGAGAAGACTACTTACAATAGCCTACCATTCAAGTTCGAGGCAGGCACACCCGATTATGTCGGTTCGACGGCCTTTGCTCGTGCTCTGGATTTCGTGAGTGAAATAGGTATTGAAGCCATCGCTGCCCACGAAGACGCCCTGCTGCACTATGCTACAGAGCGACTGAAGAGCGAATTTCCCGACAGCTTCATCTTAGGCGAAGCCCCCAATAAGGGCGGTATCCTGTCCTTCGATATTGGCTCGATTCATCCCTTTGACTTAGGGACGCTCCTCGACCGTATGGGCATAGCTATTCGCACAGGACACCATTGCGCTGAGCCGTTATTGGCTTCTTTGGGGCATCAAGCCGTAGCGCGTGCCTCCTTCGGTCTGTATAATACGCACGAGGAAGTGGATGCCTTCTTTGATGCCTTGCACCGTGTCGTCCCTATGCTCCGCTAAGCTCCTACCGAAGATGACTCGGGCAAGCAAGAAGCACGAACCGCTACAAATATCCTTTCGCGAAGGGGGCGGCTTGGAGTGTGGATGTGACGAAGCTGGGCGGGGATGCTTGGCGGGGCCTGTTGTCGCAGCGGCGGTGATCTTACCTCCGACCTTCTATCATCCGTTGCTCTTTGACTCCAAGCAACTCACCGAGGTGCAGCGTGACACCCTTCGCCCGATTATTGAGGAGGCAGCACTGGCGTGGGGCGTGGGGATTGTCTCTCCCCAAGAGATTGACAAGGTCAACATCCTGCAAGCCTCTTTCCTTGCGATGCACCGTGCTATTGACGATCTACTCCTTCGTCCTGAGCTCCTCCTGATTGATGGCAACCGCTTCCACCCTTATCACGACATTCCCCACGAGTGCATTGTCAAGGGGGATGCTACGTTTGCAAGCATAGCTGCTGCCTCGATCTTGGCCAAGACGCATCGTGATGAGCTGATGCTTGCCGAGGATGCTCGCTATCCTGGCTACGGCTTCGCAGGGCACAAAGGGTATCCGACACCAGCGCACCGCAGCGCCATCCAGAGCTTAGGTCCTTCGCCCATTCACCGAATGACCTTCCGCTTGCTCTGATTTCTTTTCCTGCATCATTGCGTATATTCCCCGCTACTTGCCGCTTGAGACAAGTAGTGGGGCTTTTTGTTTATGCAAGGATGGGTGGTATGAAGCAGTAGTGATCGACGAGTGAAGCTGTATAGGTGGAGGGCATCGACCACTACTGCTCGGCATCTCCACCTATATTGGTCGGAGCACGGAGCACTATAGGTCGCATCGGCATGGTGGTAGAGAGGCATCCCTCCTCTCACTGTATCTGCCCTCCTGCACTTAGGAGTGGTATGCGCAAAATATAGCAGGTTTGCACAAAGGTCTCCTCATATGGTTGATTTTTATTACCTTTGTAGCAAAGAGATGATCAAGAGAGGAGGCGACAGAGCTTCCTCTCTTTGCATTCATTCCTATCATCTACGAGATGCGCTATGATAGATAAGAGCTACATTGAGGGACTTGCGTCCCAGTATTGTGCCACCGAGCACCCCGATTATTATGTTGTAGAAGTCGCCGTCCATCCCGGCAACCGTATTGTGGTTGAGCTGGGTGCACGTGGCGGTATCAGTATCGATGCTTGCGTTGCTCTCTCGAAGCATATCGAGGGACAGCTGGATCGTGAGGCTGAGGACTTTGAGCTCGAGGTGGGCTCGGCTGGTCTTACGGCAGCCTTCAAGGTACTCCGCCAGTACACCGATGCCCTCAGCGAGGAAGTCGAGGTGCTACGTAAGGGGGGGATCAAGGAGAAAGGCGTCCTCACAGCAGCTACCGCTGAGGCGATCACGCTGACTGTCGTACGCAAGGTGCGCCCCGAAGGCCAGAAGCGTAAGATCGAAGTCGAGGAAGAGCTCCCCATCCCGATGGAGGAAGTCCTGCAGACAAAGCGCATCTTGAAGTTCTAACCCCCTATTCATCATAGAAGAATAAACTTATATAATAGCCCTATGGCAAAGAAGAAAGAGACTACCAGCTTGATTGAAGCGCTCCTCGAATATCAGGAGCTCAAGAGTATCGACCGCAATACGCTGATTGCGGTGATGGAGGATTCGCTCCGCAATGTCCTCTCGAAGATGTTCGGCTCAGACGACACCTTCGACGTCATCATCAACGTCGAGAAGAAGGGCGACTTTGAGATTTGGCGCACGCGCCACGTGGTCGCTGACGATGACTTCGTGGATGAAGTACGCGAAGTGCCTCTGAGCGAAGCCCAGCGCGTCGACCCAGACATCGCCGTCGGTGAGGACTTTGTCGATGCTGTAGACTTCAATTCCTTCGGTCGTCGTGCGGTGATCAACCTGCGTCAGGCCTTGGCAAGCAAGATCCTCGAGCTCCAGAAGGAGCACTTCTACCATAGCTTCGTGGGCCGTGTCGGCGAGCTGGTCTCAGCCGAAGTCTATCAGGTATGGAAGCGTGAAGCCCTGCTCATCGATGACGAGGGCAACGAGCTCCTGATGCCTAAGAGCGAGCAAATCCCTGGCGACTTCTTCCGCAAGGGCGAGACCGTCCGTGCCGTCATCGAGCGTGTGGAGAATGAAAACAGCAACCCGAAGGTCATCCTCTCGCGTGTAAGCCCTGAGTTCCTCAAGCGTCTCCTGGAGCTGAACGTCCCCGAAATCGCCGATGGGCTGATCACCATCCGTGCTGCAGCCCGTATCCCAGGCGAACGAGCTAAGATAGCTGTCGAGTCCTATGACGACCGCATCGACCCTGTAGGGGCTTGCGTCGGGGTCAATGGCTCGCGTATCCGCAGTATCGTCCGCGAACTCAAGGGCGAGAACATCGATGTGACCACCTTCACCACGAATCCGATGCTCTTCATTCAGCGCGCCCTCAGCCCAGGTAAGGCTGTGGCGATCGCTCTGAGCGATGAGGACGAAGAAATCAAGCAGGCCGAGGTCTACATGCGCCCCGATCAGGTGCCTTTGGCTATTGGTAAGAACGCTGCTAACCTCAAGCTGGCTTCGCTCTTGACAGGCTACCGCATCGAGATCTTCCGTGACGAAGAGGGTGCTACCGGTGAGGAAGACATCTACCTCGATGAATTCTCCGACGAGATCGACGAGCAGATGATCCAGGCCCTCAAGGAAGAAGGCTACACCACAGCTAAGTCCGTCCTGCGTGAGGATCGTACTACCCTCCTGGCGAAGACAGAGCTGGATGAGGACGTCCTCGACCGTATCCTCGAGGTGCTCCGTGCTGAGTTCTCCGAAGAAGAGCCCAGTACCGAGGATGACCTTACCGAGGAAGCTCCAGCTGAGTCTGCAGCCGAGGAGGGAGAAGAAGACTAATCTGTACCGCCTACTTACGGCACAGCTGTCGCTCCCCCAAGAGTCGGATGATAGCGAGAAGCCGAGCAAGCCTGCCGTAAGACATAAAGAGGCGGACATAAACCATTCAAAAGAGAAGTTAGATGCCAAAGGATATCAAACTTATTGCCTTGGCCAAGGAACTCAATGTAGGGATTGGCTCATTCAAGGATTCATTAGAGAAGAAGGACGGCTCTGACGCTAGTGCCATCAGCCCCAATACGCGCGTCTCTCGCGAGGTCGCCGAGCAGCTCGTCGCCGAGCACGGCAAGGGGATGACGAAGGCTGCGATTGCCGAACTCCTCGATAACCTGAGCGGTGCCACAGCTAAGCCTGCTCCAGCTAAGCCTGAGAAGAAGACTGAAGCTCCAGTAGCCGAGCCTGCCCCAGCTAAGCCCAAGCATATCGAGACAGTAATCCCCGAAGACCGCCGTCCCAGCCTCAACATCAAGGGCACGATAGCTACGGAGAAGAAGGCTGCACCTAAGCCCGAGCCCCAAGCCGAGCCTAAGGAAAAGCCAGCTACTCCTAAGCCAGCTCCAGCTCCTAAGGAAGAAGCTCCTACCCCCAAGGAAGAAGCGAAGCCCGAAGTCAAGCCTGAGCCTGAGCCTAAGCCCACTCCTGCCCCCAAGGTGGAAGCGAAGCCCGAAGTCAAGCCCGAGCCTAAGCCCGCACCTGCCCCCAAGATGGAGGCGAAGCCCGAAGCCAAGCCCGAAATCAAGCCTGCCCCTGTCGCTGAAGAGCCTACAGTGCGTGAGCCAGAGCTTTATCGGGCCTCGACACCAAGCGCAGGAATCAGCTTCAATGTGGTAGGGAAGATCGACCTTTCCTCTATCAATGACAATACTCGCCCAGCGAAGAAGTCTGCCGCTGACAAGGGACGCAAGCGTACCCGTATAGGTAAGGGCCCCGTCGATGTCAAGGCCGAGGCTGCCAAGGTCACGGACAACGGCACGAAGAAGCCTGGACAGCGTAATGGCAATGCGGGCAATGGTCGCTCCGCTGATCCCAACAACCGTGGCGGTCGTGGCAATGGCCAGCAGGGTGGTGCCGAGCAGAAGACAGGTCGTAAGGCAAAGCGTCAGAGTCAGCAACCACAGAAGGCGGTCGTCACCGATGAAGATGTACAGCGTCAGGTCAAGGAGACCCTGGCTCGCCTGACGGGTAAGAACCAGCAGGGAGCTAAGTCCGCTAAGTACCGTAAGGATAAGCGTGACGCAGCACGCTCAGCAGCACTCGACGCTCAGGAGCGTAGCGAGGCCGAAAGCCGCACGCTCAAGCTCACCGAGTTCGTCACGGTCAGCGACCTGGCGAGCCTGATGGATGTCCCCGTGACGCAGGTCATCGCTACCTGTATGAGCATTGGTCTGATGGTATCCATCAATATGCGTCTCGACGCTGAGACTATTGAGATGGTGGCTGAAGAGTTCGGCTATAAGACCGACTTCGTCAGTGCTGAGGTTGTCGAAGCTGTGACGCAAGACGAAGAGATCGATGACGAGGCTGACCTCATGACCCGTCCTCCGATCGTCACCGTCATGGGTCACGTCGACCACGGTAAGACTTCGCTCCTCGACCGCCTGCGCAATACCAACGTCATCGCAGGCGAAGCCGGGGGGATTACCCAGCACATCGGTGCTTATAGCCTCCGCCTCAAGGATGGCAAGCGCATTACCTTCCTCGATACTCCAGGGCACGAAGCCTTCACCGCTATGCGTGCTCGTGGGGCTAAGGTGACCGACATCGCCATTATCATCGTCGCTGCTGACGACGATGTGATGCCACAGACTAAGGAAGCCATCAACCACGCTGCTGCAGCTGGCGTACCCATGGTCTTTGCCATCAACAAGATTGATAAGCCCGGTGCTAATCCTGACCGCATCCGTGAGCAGCTCGCTGCGATGAACTACCTCGTCGAGGAATGGGGTGGTAAGTACCAGTGCCAAGAGATCTCCGCTAAGCAGGGGATCAACATCGATGAACTCCTGGAAAAGGTGCTGCTCGAAGCCGAACTGCTCGAGCTGAAGGCCAATCCTAAGCGCCGTGCTGTCGGCTCGGTGATCGAGTCTTCACTCGACAAGGGTCGTGGCTATGTCGCTACAGTTCTGGTACAGAATGGTACGCTTTCGCAGGGGGATATCGTCCTCTCTGGGACGCACTATGGCCGTGTCAAGGCAATGTTCAACGAACGTAACCAGAAGGTCGAGCATGCTGGTCCCAGCGAACCCGTGCTGATCCTTGGCTTGGACGGCGCACCTACCGCTGGTGAGACCTTCAACGTGATGGAGACCGAGCAGGAAGCGCGTAGCATCGCTGGTAAGCGTGAGCAGCTCAAGCGCGAGCAAGACAACCGCACGAAGAAGGGACTTACCCTCGACGAGCTGGCTCGTCGTCGTGCTCTGGGCAACTTCCAGGAGCTCAACGTCATCATCAAGGGGGACGTGGACGGCTCGATCGAAGCTCTCTCCGACTCCCTCATCCGCCTCTCTACCGAAGAGATTCAGGTCAACGTCATCCACAAGGGTGTTGGTCAGATCTCCGAGAGCGATGTAGTGCTTGCCTCTGCTTCTTCGGCCATCATCCTCGGCTTCCAGGTACGCCCCAGTCAGGCTGCACGCCGTCTGGCCGACCGTGAAGGCGTAGAGATCCGTACGTACTCGATCATCTACGACACGATCGAAGACATCAAGTCCGCTATGGAAGGGATGCTCTCCCCCGAAATCAAGGAGAATGTCGTGGCGAACCTCGAGGTGCAGCAGACCTTCAAGATCACCAAGGTCGGTACCATCGCCGGCTGTATGGTCGTGGAAGGGAAGATCAAGCGCAACAACAAGATTCGCCTCATTCGCGATGGTATCGTCAAGTACCAAGGCGAGCTCGGTTCGCTCAAGCGCTATAAGGATGATGCCAAGGAAGTCGTCATGGGTCAGGACTGTGGTCTGAATATCGAGGGCTACAACGACATCATGGTCGGTGACATCATCGAAGCCTACGAAGAGATCGAAATCAAGAAGACCCTCGACTAAGTCACGGTCGACTTCACTCACGATATACCAATAGACATTACGCCCCAGACCGCTTCGGCAGCCTGGGGCGTAATGCGTTTCTGCACTATCGGCGTGTGGTGTATAGCGCTTACTTACATAGATTCATGCCGATAGTGTGATTCAGACAGAGGGCTTCTATTGGGTAGCAGTCACTTTCCTTGCGATTGGATATGCAGGAGGTGATTCAAGAACTCTGCAGTGGGGCGTAGTTCTCTCTTGGTGTACTGGTTGATATGCCTAGTAAATAGTACTAATGTCCCGACAAGCGCTGTCTGCGTGATTTCGGGGGCAATGCGCTCGTGAGAATCAATGAGCCCCGTGATCTTGTATAGTTCTCCGCAATAGGTGTTGCAGACTGGCTCAAGTGCATACCCCATCCAGATCCACCCTCGCTTCTCCGCTTCTTTGCCAAAGTACGCTGCTGATTCTTTGTTCTTTACTATGATGAGCTTAGGCTGAATAACCTCCTCTATCGTATGCATAGTGAGGTTGAGCTGGTCAACGATAAATCTAATGCCTTCCGGCTGGCTGAGTAGTTCCCTCTTGAGGAAAGTCTGTTCCTTTTCTCGGAAGTAGAAAATGTCGAGGTAAGCGGTTTGGGCTATTAAGTCGATGTCTTGGTTGTATAACATCTTCCTTATAGGAGACCAATAGACATCATGCTTAGCCTCTCTCTCCAATAGCTTTGTGGTGTTGAATCCAAGTCGACCTTTACTTTCTTCTTCTCGAAAGGAAGGGTTGATACCCGTGATGAGGAGGTCTTTCCTCTCTTCGTTGTTGTAAAACACATACCCGCGTTCGAGTACTGTTTTTGCTTCTGGTGATAGGGCGTTCAGATAATCAGCTCCCCAGATCTCATCGAGTCTCTTCTTAATGTCCATAAGATGAAGTGTTGTGCCTTGGCCTGTGTTGGGGCTTGGGCTGTTTGACTGGTTATGGGTGCTTGGACTCCCCAAGCACCCCTAAAGTTAAGGTAAATTGCTGGCACTTTGATGCTCCTTGCCTCTGCTGTGATATGGCAGAGGTGCGCTTCTATCTTTGGCGAATTAGTGAGGCTTGGTAATGAAATCAACCTCAAGTATTCCAATAGATTAGATGAAATATGGATGTCATTCAGTTCTTTAATGACGTAGCTAACTCGGAGGAAGCGCTGTCGAGGATCACGCATAAGCTCTGTCGGAATATCATTCAGGGATTAGATGAAGCTACGCTTAGAGAGCTGCGTAGTCGTGCTAATCTGGATTGGTATCTGCTTAAGGTCGTGGATGCTCGGCTGGAGAAGCACGGAGCTTCCGATGCCACACCGATCCAATACAACAAGTCGTGGCGAGCGTATCTCAAGGATATTCAGCAGCGGAAGCTCGGGCGTATCTCTTTGGCGAGAAAGAAGCTGCGGGAGGCCTTCCCCTATATCGAGTGGCAGGCGCAGTGTAAGATCCTCTCCTTCTTCCTACAGGACTCGTCGAAGGATGCGCGGACTTGGGCACTGCAGACCCTTATGTATCAGTGGGAGATGTTTGCTGGGCGAGCGGAGCGACTGAGGTCACAGTGGGTGGCGATGGTACTGGATCTGTGGGAGAAGTACAAGGAGATAGATGTAGCTCTCTTTATTATTCGCCATGCCGATGAGGCGTGTGTGCTGCGGCTGGATCAGGAGCTGGCGAAGATCGTCGGCTACCAGCGGGTGGCATTGAGGTTAGGGGCTAACCCGCATTATGAGCTTGATACCTCTCGGCTATCTACTCTCGAGTGGCTCTATGCGATGGCTAAGCTCCAGCGCCCAGTCAGTAGGGAAGCGTGTGAAGCTGCTTTAGCAGAGATGTTGATGGAGACGATAGCCAGCAATAGTTGCCCTCCTATGAGACAGATAGATACCTTCTCTTTTGCCCTGGATGATCAGGTTAGTTTAGCGCTATGGTGCTTGGGTGAGCTGAAGCACCCTGATCTCATTATGGACTTTGCCTTCTGTGATAGGAGGCTCCAAACGGATTTATCTTATCTGCGAAATCTCAGCATTTCCCCAGAGAAGTACTGGGAGGTGATGTGTAGGGCAGCACCCTCGTACTTCTCTTTGCCTCGTATCCAAGAGTACAAGTTGGAGCGCTTTGAAGAGTTCTTGAAGCGCTATCCCATATTTCGAGATCTGGTAGAGAAGTATGGCTTCGGGATCGCATAGTTATGGTAGATACTCCGCCCCAAAGAACAGCGTTCGCTCCCATGCGAACTATCTCTACCTTTGTGTATGAAGTAGAATAATTAAGTATATGGCAGCAAATATCTTTGGGCGCTACGTCTGGCTAATCGAGCAGTTCCGTCGCTATGGACGTCTGACCTACGAGGAGGTGAATAGCCTCTGGCAGAGGAGCGGACTGAGCTATGGCGATGGTGACGATCTGGCTATTCGCACCTTTCACAACCATCGCAAGGCTATCTTCGACATCTTTGAGGTCGATATTGTTTGTGATACCAAGGGAGGCTACAAATACTATATTGATCGCCCCGAGGAGCTGGAGAATGACCACCTGCGTATTTGGCTCATCGACTCCTATGCCACGATGAATCAGATCCAAGCGGATAGGAAGTTGAAGGGGCGTATCCTCTTTGAGAGCACACCCTCTGGGCATCAGTGGCTCCATACCATCACGGATGCTATGCGCAATAATCAGGTGCTGAGCATAGCTTACCAAGCCTTCGGGAAACCCGAGCCTTGTTGCTTCGATATTGAGCCCTATTACCTTAAGGTCGTCAAGCGCCGATGGTATGTGCTCGCTCGTAACCCCTATTACTCTACCCGAAGCGGGCATCAGGAAGGAGATGGCCAAGCCGAAGATGTCTTTATGCTCTACGCTCTTGACCGTATCTCAGATTGCAGTCCAACGAGTGCGACCTTTCGTATGAAGGAGGACTTTGATATTGACGAATACTTCCGTGGCTGCTGTGGCATCATGCGTTCACAGGAGGAGCCTGTCCGCATCCTGCTCAAGGCATATTATTCAGCTCCAGACTACCTCCGTACCCTCCCCATCCATGAGTCGCAGCGTGAGCTGATCGAGATGAGGGATGATGAGGCGTCGTACTTTGAGCTGACCGTGCGCCCGACCTTTGACCTGTATCAGAGGTTACTGGCGCAGGCGGATCAGATAGAGGTCCTTGAGCCTAAGTCGGTGCGTGGACAGATGAGCCACTTTGCGAAGAAGCTCATGTCATACTACTGTGAAGAGTCGTAAGTCATTGATTGCAAGGTTTTAGTCTGGGTACTTCCCCTTTTCTTTTGGACTGTTGAAGAGCCACCTCATGGGGATAGTGGCTTGAACCTATATTGGTCGGAGTAGCGACCAATATAGGTTCACACCCCTTGCGGGTCATGCTACGACGGACCTCGGTGGGTACTTTTCGGAGGGAGATTTTGCCTTGTGTAGGTAGGGAAAGGCTTCCTTTCTTCGTACCTCCCCTCGCTTTTTTGGTGAGGGCGCTCTGCTGAAGGGTAATACGATCTCTCCGTGATGAACGATTCGCCCTATCTTCGAGCTATGGGGGTAGAGATATCACAATGGTCACGCTCTTCCGAGTAGCCATTGGGCACTTGTTGTATTAATTATAAATGAATTAGGAGATTATATTGAACGAAATCATTTACCCTGAAGAATATCTGCCAGGTACCACCGACAACTTTGCAAGCAACGAAGTGATCATTAAAGGCTTGAAGGCTATCAGGCAGGGCTTCCGCATCAAAATTGTCCTTAGCTTTGTCTTATTAAATGCAAGTTCACTTTAGCCATCCTTCGCCAGCAGAACGACAAGCTTTCCCTCAAGGCACGCCGAGGGAAATGTAGCCTGCAGCCCGACTACCTCAAGACAGTCCTCGGATTTTGATGCGGAAGCCCTGGATGCAATAGTCTCAGCAGGGGAATTGCCGTACCTTTGTCATGAGATACGAAGAGGAAAGATCCTCTCCGCAGACCTTCCACCATCCTATGCAGCAACAAGACCTCATAGCTCCCCTGCAGGAGCGCATCCACCGAAGTGGGATTACTCAGCCACGCATCGCAGCCCTCGTCTCGGGGGGGGTCGATAGCTCCGTCGTCGTCCACCTCCTCTGCGAAGCAGGCTACCGTCCTACCCTCTTCTACATACAGATAGGTATGGAGGAGAAGGGCTTCACCGACTGCTCGTGGGAGGATGACTTAGAGATCGTGCGCCACTTGGCTCGTAGATATGATTGTCCTCTCGAGATCGTCTCCCTGCACGAAGAGTATTGGGCCAATGTCGTCCAGTACACCATCGACACCGTGCGCCGTGGTCTCACGCCCAACCCCGATATGATGTGCAATAAGCTCATCAAGTTCGGTTGCTTCGAGGAGAAGTGGGGCAAGGACTTTGACTTCATCGCTACGGGACACTATGCGACGACGACCTTCATCGGAGACCAACTCTACTTAGCTACCGCCCCAGATCCTGTGAAGGATCAGACGGATTTCCTGGCGCAGATCAACTTTCGCCAAGTCTCCAAGCTCCTCTTTCCCACGGGACATCTACTCAAGAGTGAGGTGCGACGCATCGCCGAAGAGGCACATCTGCTGAGTGCAGGACGCAAGGACAGCCAAGGGATCTGCTTCCTCGGCAAGGTGAACTACAACGAGTTTATCGAGCGCGCTCTCGGGCAGAAAGAAGGGCTCATCATCGAGCGCGAGACAGGCAAGGTACTCGGCAAGCACAAGGGCTACTGGTTTCACACCATCGGACAGCGCAAGGGATTAGGGCTGAGTGGAGGGCCGTGGTTTGTGGTGAAGAAGAACATCCGTCGCAACATCATCTTGGTCAGCCAAGGCTACGACCCTGCCGACCAGTACGGTGACCACATAGGTATGGAGACCTGCGACTTCATCAGTTGCGACCCGTGGGAGTACACGGCACACCAGCGTGGTGTAGAGTCCGCCCCATCTCGAGAGGAGATCCTCGAGATCACCTTCAAGGTGCGTCACACCCCCGACTTCACCCGTGGACGGCTGAGCTATGACCCGACTTCGGGCTACCTCATCGAGAGCGAAGAGCCCATCCAAGGAATTGCCCCAGGTCAATATGCCGTGCTCTATGATACCGAGCACCGTGTTTGCTTCGGGAGTGGAATGATCACACGAGGCTTCTAAACGCCCCTACCCTCCCCTTCTGAACCAAGAAAAAGCGACATGCGCCCCCCAAGCTCAGAGCTTGAGGGGCGCATGTCGCTTATAGCAATGGTGAGTAGCCTTCGCTACTCACCCGGAGTTGCTTAGAAGATGAACTGAAGCCCTCCCTGCACGAGCATGGGCTGCGAGCGATAGCCGTACCAGCGTGTAGCCCCTGAGAGTAGAGGAGCACGTAGCTCAGCCGTCAGATGGAGCTTATCGGACAGTGAGTAAGTAGCGTCAGCGTGGAGCAAATGAAGCTGACTGAGATCGATGATCCGCCCTTCGGTATCATAGCTCTTCAGTGCCGTAGCGAACTCATAGCCGCTACGTAGACTGAGCTTAGGGATCATATTCAGCTCGACAAGTGCCGATGCCGTGAAGGTCGGACGGGACAGCACAGGGGCATCTGTCGCATAATGGGCATAGACTCCACGGAGCGAAGCTGTAAGTAGCCCACGATGATTGTAGGCTAATTGCATGCCCACATTTTGCTCTACATAGTCCACATAATCAGGGCGGAAGGTGATGGGTCTGTAGTGTGCCGTCATAGGCTGTGCCGTATGCTCTGCATCCTCTGGGCGATAGTTCGCTGCATTCTTATGACCAGCATAGCGCACAAAGGCCTCGATAGAGAGGGCACTGGCCAGCGTAGCACTGGCCGTCAGCTTAGCATCATAGACACGTTCATACCTTCCCGTGAAGGCATCTGCAGCGAGGTAAGGAGCTTCCTCAGGCTGAAGACGCAGGCTGTGATGTAGCAGATCGGCATCCGTCTCTAGTCTCAGTCCCCACTTTGCACCAGCACGCAGACGTGCATCGATCTTCGGGAAGATGAAGAGGTGTCCCTGATAGCGATCGTTCCCCGTAAGGACACGTAGCCCACCTAACGCACGCCAAGAGACTCCACCGACCACGTCTTCGGCCAAGAGATAGGGCACACCTGTGAGTATGGCATACTGGGCAAAAGTTCCCTTTTCCGAGCCATCATATCGGATGGGCTTTGTACTCGTCAGACGACCTATCGACCATGCACCCAAGGCTCCGACACGCACGATACTGCTCATACGATGGGAGACATCAGCATGTAGCTTAGGGAGAAATTCCTGTACTTCATTGAGTGCCGCAGCTGGAGCTTCCTCATCCAGGTGAGCAGACGTATAGTCCACCCCAGCCTTGAGATCATAGAGCCAGTCTTCAGAAAAGTCCTCTTCCGTGGTATAGCGAGCCGAGAGCGACACCTCTGTAGCACGACGACGTAGCCCAGAGGAGAAAGGCAATTGGTCGATCTGTAACCCAGGAGGAGGAAGCACTTGAGTAAGCCCGTAGTAATTATAGGCCTGCTGCCCGAAGTCCATCGCAGCTGAGAGACGAGCGGACTCAAACTGATGCGCATAGTTAGCTCCCAGTCTCCATGCCTTCTCCCAGGCCGATATCCGCTGAGGAAGTTCTGTAGGGATTACGGAGGTCTCAGAGCTATAGCGAGCATAGACATCTATGAGGTCGGTCTTCGTGCGGAGCAAGCGGAGACCAGCACCAGCCTTCACACTCAGAGGAAGACCAGCGGCAAAGAAGGCATAGCCTCGCTGTGAAGCACGCTCATAGCCCCCACGAAGCGCAGACAAAGCACCTAAGGGAGCCACATTCGGACGCAGGGTAAAGGGAATCGGTGTATCCAAATAGGTATGACGCACCGCAGGCAACACGGGCTCGGTCAGTGTATAGGAGAGGTCACGGGGCTGACGTGTCGTGAGCGTGACTTCTTCCTCGGTCATCACCGTCAGCTCACGGCGTAGCGTGTCAGCACGCTTCACCTGGGTCTGCTGTGCAGCGAGCGAAGCACTTGCCCAGAGAGAGACAGCAAGGGCAGGTATCAGGATAGACTTCTTCATTTCTTATGCTGGTAGGAGGTAAGACGTTCGTGGATCATCGTGGCGATATCATCGTCCGTGCCCTTATAGTTGTCACGCAGACTCTCGAGGTACTGCTGAGCTACGTAGGTCTCTCCTTGCTTATGGTAGCAGTCTGCCAGCAGGAGAAAGGCACGAGCGAGCCAGTATTGCTGTGGCGTCCCCTTAGCGATGAAGGCATCGAGTTCGTTCTTTGCTTCCTTCACCTTCCCAGAGCGGAAGAGGAGCGTAGCATGACGGATATAGCCTTCTGCGCCATAGGTCGTATCGAAGTTCTTCAGTAGCGGTTCATAGGTCTTCATAGCCTTGCCAGTCGCCCCCGTAGCCTCCTCACTCTTTCCTTGGAGTAGGAGAAGCTCGCCGTGCATCGTCGTGGATAGGTCACTTCGCTTGAGGAGTTCTTCGACAGTCGCTATCGAATGCTTGTACTCCTTCACCTCGTAGGCAAGCTGTGCGACACAGCGTCCATAGCGCAAGTGTTGGGGAACGTCGAGCCCTTCGATGGCGTAAAGTTGAGCATAAGCAGCCAGGGCTTCCTTCTTCTTTCCTCCCTCTGTGTAAATCTTGGTCAAAGCCTCCAGAGCAGGGATACGTAAGTCAAGGGAGCGAGCTGGAGCAGAGAGTTTCTTGTAGAGCAGAGTCGCATCGGCAGTTCTCCCCCCCTCGAGATACAGCCCTGCTAAGAGGAGCTCAGCACGCCCAGCCTCACGACTGGAAGGGTAGGTACGAACGAAGGCCTCTAAGTCGGGGAGCGTAGCTTGCTTATCCTTCTTGTAGCGACTCGTAAGGGCTAAATACTGGAGATGCGCCTGTTCACTCTCCGAAGGCGTGAGCTGAGGTGCCAACGTAGCTACGTAGGCTGTGTATTCTTCGACACGCTCCTGACCGATATAGATATTCTTGAGATCCGACAGAGCCGAGCGTGCTTCATCACTCTCGGGATATCGTGCGATGAGCTCCTTATAAGCCTTGATCGCCTCTTCGGTACGTCCGACATTGTAGGCAAGCATAGCACGCTCCATAGCTCCAAGACGAGCATACTGCGTATCGGGGTAGCTCTTCAGCAGCTGGTCGAAGACAGCCGTAGCAGCCTCAGGATGTGCCTTGCTCAGCACGAGCGAACGTCCCTTATCATAGAGGACTTCAGGAAGATTCGTTGACTCGGGATGCTGCTGGATGATGCGGTCAAGGGTCTCCACCTGCTTGGAATACTGTCCCCAGCGACCATAGATCGTAGCGATGCGGTAGAGAGCTTCGTCATTGCCCGAAGGTATTCCTTCGTCTGCACGGCGATAGAGTGCAAGCGCCTCTGCGCTCTTCTTCTGGATGAGCTGGCAGTCGCCCATACGCAAGAGGGCATCTGCACGGCGGAGTGCATCAGTCGAAGGTGTAGCCTCAGTGAAGGTTTCGAAGGCGCGATAAGCAGCAGGATATTGCTTCTGATTGTAGCGAGCATACCCCTGGATGTAGTATGCAAGAGCAGGGGCAACACCCGTAGCAATACTCTTTGTAGAAGCCGCCTCAGCCACTGCATATTCCCCACGCTCCAAGGCACTCGAAGCCTGCAAGAGGTAGGCTTCGGCAGTATAGTTACTCTTTGCACCAAGGGTCGCAGCACGATTGAGGTAATCCGTAGCACGGGTATAATCGCGCCCAGCAAGGGCACCTTCGCCGAGACGAAGAAGGACATACTGCTTCGCCTCGCTCAGCTCTGCACTCTTGACTTGGAGTCGGTCCAGCGTAGCAAGCGACTCTGCATAGTCCTTATTCGTCAGGAAGATGCTCTTCATCAAGTGAAGGATCTGCGGACGGTACGAGGAGCGAGGGAAGGAGGTAACGAAGGTCTCGGCCATACGCACGGTCTGCCCGAAGTTCGCACGCTGTGTCTCATCCTGCAAGAGAATCGCATTGTAGAGCGCATACTCACGCACTCGCTCTGTAGCTCCGGGATGCTGACCAGCACGGCTAAAAGCTAAGGCAGCTTCACTTGTGCGCTGTAGCTTGAGACGGGCATTCCCCAGGAGGAAGAGCCCCTGAGCCCCCAAGGTAGAATTGCTCTCCGAGACCTTGCTCAGCGGAGCTAACGCCTCGTCATAGCGACCCTTGAGGTAGAGCGAAGTACCCAATGCATAGCATTCCTCCGTGGTGGGATGATAGTCGTTCAGCTCCTGCAGAGGGTGCAGCATGCGGATCGCCTGATCATAGTTGCCTGCTGCATAATACGCTTGACCGATGACCGAGCGAAGCGAAGCACGCGACGCCATCTCTGGATAAAGACGCTGAAGCTCATCTGCACGGTGCAGAGCCGTCTTCGTCTCCTCCGTAGCGAAGGAGAGCAAGGTGAGCTGGTAGGCCGCTTCGGGAGCTAACTCTCGAGGATAATCCTTGCGCGAGAAGATGGTCCTTGCCTCTGCCACATCTCCTTGCGCCCAAGCGACCGATCCCAGATAAAGTTGTGCTTGCTCTCCAACGAGTGAAGCATCCTTGCGGGCAGCTATCAGGTGACGCTGTACCTCGTCAAGATCGGCAGTCCTCTTGGAATCAGCTAAGATGACATACCCTTGAGCTAAGTGATACTGAGCTAATGCTTGTGGAGAGAGTACCTCATACTTGACTTCGGAGAGCTGGGCATGCGCCAGTGGTAGCAGCCCTTGATCTACATATACCAAAGCGAGCAAAAGCTCTGCAGAAGGGCGATCAAGAGAAGCAGGATGCTCTTTGAGGAAGCGCGTCAGCACGGCATCAGGAGCCATCTCTTCCGTCATCAGTCTACAGAGCGCTTCACGATAGGGCTGGTGCTCGGTAAGCAAGGGGAAGGTAGCAAGACGAGGCAAGTCGTGCCGAAAGCCTATATAGTTACGACTCGCAAAGTCCTCCTGTAGCTGCGTCAAGACAGCTCGATGAGGATACACCTCCAGCACTTGGCTGGCAAGTGGAGTGAGCGTAAGGGAAGCGCAACCCAAAGAGAGGATGAGTCGCTTGACCATCTTCTTTGTCATATAATTAGGTGTTAAGAGGAGCCCAGACACGAGTGTGCAGGGGGAGAAATCAATCAAAGCTCAAAGATCATCCCTTCATCCGCAGCTACGGTCTCGGGGAAGACGCTCTGAGCCTCGTCTAAAAGAGGCTGGATATCAGTATAGCGAGCCGAATAGTGCCCGATGACCAGACGCTGTACACCAGCGTCTGCAGCGATACGTGCCGCTTGCTCTGCGGTACTATGCGCCGTCACCTTGGCACGCTCTATGCGATCTTTTAGGAAAGTAGCCTCGTGATAGAGCAGGCTTACCTCTCGCAAAAGGGGAACTAAGGCAGGGCGATAGGCCGTATCGGAGCAGTAAGCATAGCTACGTGGAGCCTTCCCTTGACGCGTCAGTCGCTCGCAGGGGATCACCTTACCTTCGTCGGTGGTAAAGTCTGCACCTGCGCGTAGAGCAGGGTAATACGCTAAAGGGACGCCATAGAAATCGCACGAAGCACGATCGATGTGCCGCTCCGTGACCTTCTCTCTAAAGAGATACCCCACGCAGGGGGTACGATGATCTAAGGGGAGCGTCGTCACCGTGACCGAGCGATCTTCGTAGCACAGTGCACTTGTGCGGTCATCTAAGACATGCACCTCAATATCATAGCCTAAGTATGAGCGACTCTCCTCGATGAAGGGGGCTAAGAAGGTATCTATTCCTCGAGGGCCATAGACGGGGAGCGCACGGCGACGCCCAAGCATCCCCAAGGTAGAGAGTAGACCATAGAGTCCATAGCAATGGTCACCATGCAGGTGCGAGATGAAGATTCCGACAATACGCCCGAAGTCCAGACGCTGATGACGTAGCTGTCTCTGTGCCCCTTCGCCGCAGTCTACCACGAAGAGCTTATCACGAAGCTCCACGACCTGAGACGTAGGATAGTGCTGGAGGGTGGGCAGAGCTGAGCCACAGCCTAAGATATGGACACGGAAGTCCCCCATACGTACTACTTATTTGCCGAAGAAGGCACGATAGATATCGTTGCCATTCGCATAGACCATCAGAAGCATCAAGAGGACGAGACCCACGGTCTGAATCGTCGTCATCGCCTTATCGCTAAGTGGCTTGCGGCGGATGATCTCAAGGAGAATGAAGAGAATGTGTCCGCCATCAAGGGCTGGGACAGGAAGGATGTTCATCACCGCTAAGATAATCGAGAGGAAGGCCGTAATCACCCAGAAGCTCTGCCAGTCGAAGGTCGTGGGGAAGAGCTTCCCCATCGTACCCAGTCCACCCATCTGCTTAGCGCCTTCCTTGGTGAATAGATACTTCAGTCCTCCTACATAGCCCGAGATCGTCTGCCCTGCACGGTCAATTCCTGCAGGGATAGCGGTGAGAAGATTATAGCTAATGTGCTTGATCGGATAAACGTCCTCGATACTCTTCAGCACAATCCCTACGTGACCTGCGGTATCGACAGGTAGCGTCGTCTGCAGAGCCGCACCCGATCGCTCTACCGTGAGGGTCGCTGTCTGTCCCTTCTTCTTCTCCAGAGCAGCGATGACCTCCGTAATATCGGAGCAATCTACCGAGTCAACAGCCACTACACGGTCACCAGCGACCAGATGTCCCTGCGCAGAGCTCTCAGAGGGTACTTCACCGACGATGAACGGCATACGTAGCGAGCCGAAGCCCTCCTCGGCACGCAGGAGACGCTGCATCATATCCTCTGGTAGGCGGATCGTCTCGACCACCCCACTACGGCGCACTGTGACTTCGTGGGCACTGATGAGCGAAGACATAAAACGTGAGTCCAGCACATTGGGTGCAGAGACACCATCGACACTCAGCACGACATCACCATCGACGAAGCCCACCTCCTTAGCAGTCGTGGAGAAGTTCATCCCTGAGGAGACTTGATCACTGGGAAGCACCTTCGTACCCCAAGCGAGCGTCACGCCCGTGTAGATGATGAAGGCTAAGATAACATTGAAGATCACCCCACCAGCCATAATCATCAAGCGAGGGAAGGGCTTCTTACTGCGGAACTCATCCGGCTTAGGTTCGCTCGCCATCGCCTCAGTATCCAGAGATTCATCGATCATCCCAGCGATCTGACAGTAGCCACCAAGTGGCACCCAACCCAGTCCGTAGGTCGTACCACTGCGTTTGCTCTTCCACTTGAAGAGGGAGAACCAAGGGTTGAAGAAGAGGTAGAACTTCTCTACACGCGCCCCGAAGAAGCGAGCCATCGAGTAGTGTCCCAGCTCGTGGATGAAGACGAGGATGGAGAGCGAGAAGAGAAGCTGAAATATACGAATTGCTATATCCATTAGGTAATGATTATCTGATGTGATTGAGACGTTCGCGCGACTCGGCACGCACGGCAGCATCCAGCTCGGAGAGGAGCTGCAGGTCATAGCTCCGCTCGGGGCGGTGCGCCTCCAGAGCCTGAGCGATGAGCGTGCTCATCGTGCGGAAGCCCAACGAGCCAGCGAGGAAGGCCTCTACAGCTACCTCGTTGGCGGCATTGAGTACGCAGGGTGCTGTGCCTCCCAGCTCAAGGGCTCGATAAGCTAAAGCCAAGTTGGGGAAGAGCTCCATATTGGGACGCTCGAAGGTAAAGATATGCTCGAGGAAATTGAGACGCGGATAGTCGTTAGCGACTCGCTCAGTGAGTCCCAGCGCATAGCTAATAGGCAGACGCATATCGGGCTGGCCTAACTGCGCCTTGATCGAGCCGTCAGCGAACTCCACCATCGAGTGAATGATACTCTGTGGATGCACCAGCACCTCGATTTTATCAGCTGGTGTATCAAAGAGCCAGCGTGCCTCGATCATCTCCAGACCCTTGTTCATCAGCGAAGCAGAGTCGATGGTGACCTTAGCTCCCATACTCCAGTTGGGATGACGCAGAGCAGCTTCGACCGTCACATTCTCGAGCTCCTCAATGCTCTTGTAGGAGCGGAAAGGACCTCCCGAGGCAGTCAGTAGGATGCGCTCCAGCGGATTACCTTCCTCGCCGACGAGGCACTGATAAATCGCCGAGTGCTCGGAGTCAACAGGCAGGATACGTGCGCCGTACCGTTTAGCCAGCGACATAATGAGTTCACCAGCTACGACCAGCGTCTCCTTATTCGATAGGGCGATGGTCTTCCCTGCCTCAATCGCAGCGAGCGTAGGAGCTAAGCCCGAGAAGCCCACCATAGCAGTCAGGACAATGTCCACATCAGGGCGGACGACGACCTCGCTAATCGCTTCACTCCCAGCAAGCACCTTGATGGAGGTGTGCGATAGTGCTTGGCTCACCGCAGCGTAGTGTGCTGCATCAGCGATCACGACAGCGGCAGGAGCAAACTCCAAGGCCTGAGCGATCAAGAGCTCCGTGGAGCGTCTTGCCACCAGCACCGTCACCTCGAAGGCATCACGATGACTACGGACGACCTCAAGGGCCTGCGTCCCGATGGAACCCGTAGAGCCGAGGATGGCGATCCTCTTCTTCTGTACCATCATTTACGCCTCTTGTGGAGTCTCTGTCAGGAGGTAGACCAGGGTCTCCACGGAGCGGCACATCGTGTCGAGCGAAGCATATTCATACTTGCCGTGGAAGTTAGCACCACCTGTGAAGAGGTTGGGGCAAGGCAGTCCCATATAAGAGAGGCGTGCTCCATCGGTACCACCACGTATGGGTGAGATGCGGGGCGTGACTCCTGCACGGAGCATAGCTGCCTTAGCACGTTCCAGATATTCCTCGTGGGGAGCTACCTGATCATACATATTATAATAGGAGTCGCGGATCTCGACCTCAATGACCTGACGCTTGTAGGCGGTGTTGATCTCCCCTGCGACACGCTCCATCAGAGCTTTCTTCTCTTCAAAGAGAGCACGGTCATGGTCGCGGATGATGTACTCAGCCTCAGCGTACTCTACCCCACCGGTGAAGTGCATCAGGTGATAGAAGCCTTCGTAACCCTCGGTGAACTCAGGACGAGCATAGTGAGGAAGGGAAGCGTGTAGTAGGTAGATGACCTCAATAGCATTGATCATCTTCCCCTTGGCCGAGCCAGGATGGATGCTGCGCCCCGTGGCGACGATGCGTGCCGAGGCAGCATTGAAGTTCTCATACTCCAGCTCTCCCTCACGACTACCGTCCACAGTGAAGGCAAAGTCAGCTCCGAAAGCCTCTACATCAAAGTAATCGACACCCTTGCCGATCTCCTCATCGGGAGTGAAGCCGATGCAGATACGTCCATGAGGTAGCTCTGGATGCTCCATAATATAGCGCACGGTCTCCATGATTTCGGAGACTCCGGCCTTATCATCCGCCCCTAATAGCGTCGTGCCATCGGTAGTGATGAGCGTGTGCCCAAGGAGGTCTAAGAGCTCAGGGAACTCCTGTACCGTCAGTACAGCAGTATCGCCGAGAGGGATGGGCATCCCATCGTAGTCCTCGATGATTTGTGGGCGGACACCGTGCCCCGTGAAGTCGGGACTGGTATCAACGTGCGAGATAAGACCGAGGGCAGGACGATCTTCGTAGCCAGGTGTAGCTGGGATCTGCGCCATCACATAGCCCTTTTCCTCGAGGCGCACAGAGGGTACACCGAGGGCAAGGAGCTCATCACGCAGGAGACGTAGCAGGTCAAACTGCTTCTCTGTCGAAGGATAAGTGGTACTCTGTGGGTCGCTCTCCGTATCGATCTGTACGTAGCGAAGGAAGCGACTGAGGAGGGACTCACGCACCGTGGAGGCTATGGTTGGGTTCATCTGATTGTAGATTTATCCGTGTAGAGCGCAGCATATTTCTGCTCCAGCCCTAAGCGGTAGTAGACATTCCCGAGGAGGTCACGCACTTGGTCGGGAGCCATCTTGTAGGCCGCTTCGAGGTGGGGAAGAGACTGGCGGAAGTACTCCTTCGCCTTCTTCTCCTCCAGCCTTGAGGTCAGCGGATTAGCCAAGATGGAGACGGCTTGGTTGTAGTACACCTGCCCGAGATTGAAGAGAGCATCATAGTTATCTGGACTTTGGCGAAGGATCTGACGATAGACCTCGACTGCGTGTGCCCAGTCCTGAGCGAGGAAGTAGATATTACCTCGCAGAACCAAAAGGTTCGGGTTATCTGGTGCGACCTTCAGTGCTTGGTCGATGAGAGTAACAGCCTCCTGGTAGCGACCTTGTGCCTGATAGATGGATATCATCGAGCCGAAGTAGAAGGTCGTCTCGGGGAAGAGTCGCGTCCCAGCCTCCAAGATCGGGAGGGCACCGACGGTATCCTGCTTAGCAAGATGCGCCTTAGCTATAAACTGATAGACCTCGTTCTTATTCGCTGCCACATCACGATAAAGTGCACCGAGGCGAATTACTTCGGGATAGAGATGTCCTGTGTAGGCTGAGACTAAGGCATAGTAAGCCAGATTAGCTACAGTCGTATCAGCAGGAAGTTCCTTCCGCCCCACAGGGAGAAGGATGCGCTGCGCATCAAGTGCAGCTGAGAAGGCATCGGTTGCCTCGGCATACTTCTTATGATCAAGCCAGAAGAGACCTGCCTCATACATCTTCGGAGCATCCTCACGGACATAGTCCTGTATCTTTTTCTGATACCGCAGGACGACACGTCCAGTCGATGGGTCAGGCAGTCTATCGAGGGAGTCAGCACGTCTCCAGCCTACAAGCTCAGCGACGACTTGGCGAAACATCTTCGCCGTATCGCCCACACTACCTGGGGTCGTCACCTTGCGGTACTCGGCCTTATAGCCAGAGTGCTCGACAAGCCCCTTGACATAGTAGGTATAGGCATCATTCTTGGTCTCCGCATGCTCTTGGGCAAGCTGAATGAGTCGACGGATCTCCGTGTAATTAGGTTTATCGCTCTGTAGTAGGCGATCAGCGGCACGTACATTGGTGCGCTGTGCTACCCCACTAAATGGCGTGAGGAGGCAGAGCGCAGCAATGTACCCAAAGTAACTTTTCATATTGATCGTCATATACGGGTTGGTAAATGGGGTAGCTTCCCCACCCTATGAGGGAAGGCCACTTGCCTTAATAACGTCCTTGGACAAGGAAATGGTTTACTACCCTCCATACAAGACAAAGATACGATAATGCGATGGATTGGTGTGAGCGTAGCTCTGTCCTTCACTCCACATAGGCGTAGCGAGCACAATCCCCCTCCTCTGTGTGCAAAATGCCAGACGAAGGTCTCGGGAATGAAGGCTCTTCACGCGCATACATTAATATATAGTCACTGCATAAAGCAACTATTCGCTCGCAGCCTCCCTCCTGGGGATATACTGCGAGCGAATAGCTTACTACCCTACTCCTGAGCAGAGACCGTTGCTCGGTCTCCAAAATGACAAGCTGTGCTTGTTATTTTGCTTGACTTTGCAGCATGCGGTAATCGCAAGGCGTTAAGACTGAGGGCGAAGGGAGTTTACTCCTGTAAATGACCAAGCCCGAATGTCGCAAACAACGAAGCGAGTGCCGTATGATGCAATAGTCTCAAGCAGAGCGGATGGGTATAGAGGGGATTATTCTTCGTCTTCCTCCTCCTGCATATTGGTGAAGACGTTCTGCACGTCCTCATCTTCCTCGAGCTTGTCAATGAGCTTAGCGAGGGTCTCACGTTGCTCAGCCGTCACAGGCTTCGTATCGTTAGGCAGACGGACGAACTCCGCCGAGGTGATTTCGTAGCCCGCACTTTCGAGGTAGGACTGGATCTGGGCGTTGGCAGAGAAGGCTCCGTAGAGGATGATTTCGTTCTCATCTTCTTCCAGTTCATCGACCCCGTAGTCGATGAGCTCCAGCTCCAGTTCTTCGAGATCCATACCATCCTTCTTGACGATGTGGAAGATACACTTGTGGTCGAAGAGGAATTCGAGCGAGCCCGAAGTGCCGAGGTTACCGCCGAACTTATTGAAGTAGCTGCGTACGTTAGCCACAGTACGGGTAGTATTGTCCGTAGCCGTCTCGACGAAGATAGCGATACCGAAGGGACCATAGCCTTCGTAGTTCATTTCCTTATAGTCGGAGAAGTCCTTGGAGCTGGCCTTCTTGATGGCGCGCTCTACGTTCTCCTTAGGCATATTCTCCTTCTTGGCCGTCTGCATCAGGACACGCAGACGAGGGTTGGTCTCGGGCTCTGGGCCACCTGCCTTGACGGCGATGGTGATTTCCTTACCGAGCTTCGTGAAGACGCGAGCCATATTGCCCCAGCGCTTCATCTTACGAGCTTTACGATATTCAAATGCTCTTCCCATAAATATTCTTTAGTGATAGTTGATTCGTCTTGTGCTTTAGCGGAGGCTTGCTCCGTGGGTATCCTCGATGCTCTTACGGATCTTCGCCATAATGGCATCAATCTGCTTATCACTCATCGTGCGCTCGGTATCCTGAAGGTAGAAGGAGAGGGCATAGCTCTTCTTCCCTGCTGGGAGGTTTTTCCCTTCATACACGTCGAAGAGGGTCACGTCACGCAGGAGCTTCTTTTCGGCACGGCGAGCGGTCTCAGCCAGCTCTGCGAAGGTGATTTGCTCATCCAGCAGGAGCGAGAGGTCACGGCGCACGATAGGGAACTTAGGCAGGTCGGAGATCTCAACCTTCACGCGCTCAGCAAGTCGATTGAGGTTGTCCCAGTTGATCTCTGCATAGTAGACAGGAAGGTCGATGTCCCACTTAGTGAGTAGCGTGGAGGAGACTTGACCAAGAAGGGCGACAGCCTTGCCATCATAGGTAGCATAGCGATAAGCGCGCCCAGCGAAGAGGTCACATTCGATGGCCTCAGCACGCAGGCTACGCTCGCTCACACCGAGTCGCTCAAAGAGGTGCAGGACGTGCGCCTTGAGCTCGAAGGGCGAAGTCGCTTCATCTGCGTGCGCCCAGCTGCTCTGTACCCGCGAGCCAGCGACCCACAGACCTAAGCTCTGAGTCTCACGGTAGCCAGCAAGAGTCGTTGCTGTCGAGCGTTCGACTTCGGGGGCGGCTGCATAGCAGTTCCCCCATTCATAGTAATAGAAGCTCTTCTGCTGACGGCGGAGGTTACGGCTGATGGCCGACAGGCCACCGAAGAGCAGCGTCTGACGCAGGATATTCAGCTCACCGCTGAGGGGATTGACCAGCTGGACGAGCTTGTCAGCAGGGCAGGAAGTAAGCCCTTCGTAGTAGGCTTCGGAGGAGAGGGAGTTATTCAGTAGCTCATTGAAGCCAGCACCGGTCAGCTGCTCGGAGAGGAGGATACGACGGCTGTAGGAGCGGTCGACAGCCCCCTTCGGGCTGAGGTTGGCGTGGACGTAGCCACTGAGTTCAATGTTGTTGTAGCCATAGATGCGCATTACTTCCTCGATGACATCCGCTTCGCGCGTCACATCGATACGGTAGCGTGGGACACGGAGCTGCCAAGCATCCTCCTCACGAGAGACGACCTCGATCTCGAGGCTCTCGAGGATACGCACAGCCTCATCACGAGGGATGACCTTACCGATGAGGTCGTCCATATGGCTGGGACGCAGTGTGACTTCGTAGGGCTGTAGAGGTGCAGGATAGTGATCAAAGCAATCGCCATCGATATAGCTACCTGGACACAGCTCGAGGATGAGGGAGGCGGCACGCATCAGCGCCCAAGTTGTGCGGTTGGGATCCAGACCTCGCTCAAAGCGGAAGGAAGAGTCGGTATTAACTCCCAGACGGCGAGCGGTCTTACGGACAGAAGTAGCGTTGAAATTTGCCGACTCGAGGAAGATCTCCGTCGTTGTCTCGGTCGTACCCGACTCAAGACCTCCCATCACACCAGCCACGCAGAGCGGAGTGCCCTGAGCCGAAGCGATGACGAGGTCACGCTCGGTGAGCTGCCCTTCACTCTTATCGAGGAGGAGCATCTTCTCTTGACGAGCCAGCTGCACGGAGAGCGCACCGCCCGTCTTAGCCAAGTCATAGGCGTGGAGGGGCTGACCATACTCGTGCAGGACGTAGTTCGTCACGTCGACGACCACATTGATGGGGCGTAGCCCGATAGTCTCGAGCTGACGACGTAGCCAGTCGGGGCTCTCCGTCACCTTCAGACCACGGATGACAAGCCCCTCAAAGCGAGGGCAAAGCGTCTCATCGACAGCCACCGTGACAGGCACGGGGCAAGGCTTCCCTGTCGCAGGGACGGGGAGCACTTCGGGGAGCTTAGCTACGGTAGGCGTACCCTGCTGGGTGAGGTAAGCAGCTAAATCACGAGCAACACCATAGTGCGAAGTGGCATCAACACGATTGGGGGTGATATCCACTTCGAGGACATAGTCGGAGGTGACACCGAAGTATTCAGCAGCAGGCGTACCGACCTTAGCCTCAGCAGTATCTAAGAGGATGATACCACTATTATCGTGACCGACACCGATCTCCACCTCGCTGCAGAGCATACCGAAGCTCTCGACACCACGGATCTTGCTCTTCTTAATGGTGAAGGACTCATCGCCCGAAGTGAGTACAGTGCCGATGGTAGCGACGACGACCGCCTTACCAGCAGCTACATTGGGCGCACCACAGACGATCTGTAGCGGAGCTTCTGCACCTATATCTACTGTCGTGACATGGAGATGGTCGGAGTTCTCGTGCACATCGCAGGTCAGTACGTGACCTATGACGAGTCCCTTGAGTCCTCCAGGGATAGATTCGACTTCTTCTACACCGCCCACCTCGAGACCAATGGACGTCAAGGCGGCAGCGACCTCCTCGGGGGTCAGCGTTGTCTCCACATAGGAGCGCAGTAGATCGTAGGATATATTCATATTTATTCCGCTTAGGCTATAGCCTGTATCGTACGTGATATTCTCTTTTAGGCTACAAATGTACGAAAAGCCCTCTACAAACACGACTACTGACAGCAGGGCAACCGCATCAAGAATCTCCTTAGCTTTGTTCCATAAAAAACTACACTCACCTCCAATGGAAACAGCACCTTACTTCTCTTCCGTCCACGGCCCACGTGTTGTCGGATGTTGCAAGCACAAACTCAGTGACATTCTCATAGTAGCCCTCATCACGTATCTCTGTGGTGAATAGGATTATAGCGAGATGTAGTAACGTGTCTCTTTCTTCGGCTGTATATTGGGCTTTGACACCTCGTGTTCAACCCGAACTAAGTTCTTCACCATCGGCCATCTCTGGGCAACGGCATCGGTAAGATTGCCCTCTGCAGGGAGGATTTTACAGCTCCCTTTGAAGCGGTTCTTTATTTGTATAAAGATGTGTTTTTTCAATCTAATTCTGCTCTTGAAAATAAATCTTGTATTAACGTTTCGTTTTCACAGGTTTCTTTAAATGCAATTATAAAAGATTTTAGAGCATCTGGATTAGATGAATAAACACAAAACATATCTGCTTCGGGATCAAACTTTATGACTTCTATTAGTTCAGTTTTTTGCTCTTCCAAAAATACTTTTGCTAAAGTCCCCCAATCATAACCGTTGCCCTCAAAGCCCTCATCTTCTCTTGCTTGGAAAATTTCTGCTTTGTATTCTCCAACATTCAAACATACCGAAACACTATTTTCGTGTTCGATCCAAAAGAATGGTTTTATTAACTCATTAAAATTATTAGTGTCCATATTGTTCCAATTGTTTAAAGAGTTCATCGCCATTGGCTTTTATACCGTTCCTGTACTTTGCTGGTATTTTATTACTAACACGTTCAAACCAATCGTTAAACGTATTTTCCCATTCTTTTACTTTGTCTTTTTTGATGCTCAAATTTGCATCGATTGGAAATCTTTTTGCAAGCATAATTAGTATTTCAATATGTGCTAAAAGAGCTTGCGTTGGTATATTTGCTGTTTTTAACCATTCTGCATTTTCTTCAATTTGTTTTATAGCCAAATTAAAGTAGCGTGCATTTGCCATTTCAGCCATTTCATTGCCATCGGGTGCTGTGCTAAATATTTTCATTTTTATTTGTTTTAAGATTTACAGCCTACTTCTACTTTCTTTGCAAAGTCTACTACTCTTTCTCGTAACTCCTTCGCCTTTTTAGTAGCAAATTCTTTAGTATTTTCTGGTTCCCAACCTCTATTGTTAACCAAATCCTCATATATTCCGCTTCGAGTGAGAATGTATTTTCCGCTACGAGGTGCAGCACTTTGGTTGCAAATTTAGATAAAAAACCTCGTGTGGCGCGCGGTAACCCAACTTCTTTCTCGGGCGGTTATTGAGACTCCACTCAATCTCCTTAATCTCCTTCGCCATCAAACCCGCAAACGGGCTGTGCTTGGGCAGGTATTGACGGATCAGCACATTGGCGTGCTCGATGTGTGGCTTGTCCGTCGAGCGGTAGGGGCGCAAAGTAAACAGGCACCCCTAAACTGCGCTCAATGCTCCTATAAGCACTAAATTCCGTCCCGTTGTCCGTGGTGATCGAATATAGTTGACCTCGCCGTTTGAGGAAGGCTAATCACCTATTCACAGCTCGGGCTAAAGGCTTGTATTTTCCACTACGGTGGGCCTCAATCAAGGTGAGGCTTTCGATGAGACTGGGTAATTCCATAAAGGTCTGAAGGATGAGTGACTGAACAAAGCTACACAAGTTCCCTTCCGACAAAGATTATGCGTCAGCCCTGCACGCTACCGCAAGCATGCAAGTTTCCAAGCCTTGATGCCCCGAAGATAGCTGGGGGGTATCTTCGGGGCAACAAGGCTTATAGCTATGCTGAGTAGCCTCGTAGCTCGCTGAGGCCTGCGGAATGGGAAGTCGCTGGGCTAATCTTCCCTTTACTCCCCTAAGATCTCAGCCTTGCGAGATAAGTAGGTCGTGATATCCTTATCCCCACGTCCGCTCACCGTGAGGACGACGACATCCTCTGGCTGGAACTTCATATGAGGAAGGAGGGCTAAGGCGTGGCTACTCTCCAGGGCGGGGATAATCCCCTCTAAGCGCGTCAACTCAAAGGCAGCACGCAGGGCTTCATCGTCATTGATCGAGAGCACATCGGCACGCTTCTGCACCGCAAGCTGAGAGATCAGCGGCCCAATCCCTGGATAATCCAAACCTGCAGAGATCGAATAGGGCTCTTGCACCTCGCCCTCAGGCGTTTGGATGACGAGGGTACGACTGCCGTGCAATACCCCCTCCGTACCTATGTTAATCGTCGCTGCAGTCGCACCGCTATCCTTCCCTAAGCCGCCGCCTTCGCCCAAGACGATATGCACACGCTCATCATCGAGATAGTGGTACATCGTACCAGCAGCATTTGAGCCACCACCGATACACGCCAGCAAGTGGTCGGGATAGTCACGCCCCTCCTTCTCCTGTAGCTGCGTCTTGATTTCCTTGCTGATGACGCTCTGCAGACGTGCTACCATATCGGGATACGGATGTGGTCCTACCGCCGAGCCGATCAGATAGAAGGTATCTTCGGGCTGTGCGCACCAAGCTTGCAGGGCTTCATTCACAGCATCCTTGAGCGTCTGATTTCCGCTCTTCGCAGGGACGACCGTAGCACCTAACATCCTCATACGCTCTACATTGACGTGCTGACGCTCTACATCGACTGCCCCCATATAGATATGGCACTCCATCCCCATCAGGGCACAGGCCGTAGCCGCAGCCACACCGTGCTGGCCAGCACCTGTCTCGGCGATGATGCGGCGCTTGCCCATCTTCTTGGCAAGCAGGATTTGGCCCAGAGCATTGTTGATCTTGTGCGCCCCCGTGTGGTTGAGGTCTTCGCGCTTGAGATAGATCCTCGCCCCGTATTTCTCACTGAGTCGGCGTGCGTGATAAAGGGGGCTGGGTCGCCCTACGTAGTCACGCAGCAGGGTGTGGAACTCCTCTTGAAACTCTTGGCTCTCGATGATTGAGAGGTACACGCCTTGCAGCTCTCGGATGAAGGGCTCGAGGATGGGGGGAACGAATGCCCCACCGAAGCGGCCATAAAAGCCATTGGAATCTACTTGAAACGGTGTCATAAACGTTGTTGTGTTGAATGAAAATTAGCGTGGAATAGAGACCCGAAGCAGGCGACGTCCTTCCTACAGAAGTGCACTCACGACAAAGAGGCTTGCCGTGAGTCACGACAAGCCTCCATTATGTAGCTGATGAATTTACAATAGGGACATAAAGCGTCTAACTCACGATACTGGAATCCTGAGTGCGCCACCAACCTCTATTATGCGTTCTATTCATCATATATGTAAGCAACCTATCTATTGATAAGCGATGCATATTTACTCTTTGTTTGAGGCAAAGGTATAAGGTTTTCCAGAAACAAACAAGCAAACCGCCCCCATACCTCGAAGGTATGGGGGCGGCTATCGTGGGAGTATTCTTGGAGCGACGGCTTACTCCTGAGTGAAGCGTAGACGAAGGAAGCCGTTGGTATCGTCAGGGAGGAAGGCAGCGAAGTCCGTCCAGCTCGTCGCCTTGGGCTTGAACTTGAGGATGAGCACTTCCAGCTCGGGCTTCTTCCCTGCTTCTTCGGCTGGGACGAGGCGGAAGGCTACTTGGACATCACCCTTCTCAGGCTGAGCAGCATCAAAGGAGAGGTTTGCTCCAGCGAAGAGTAGTAGCCCGTAGCCAGCACGTACATTGGTATCCTCTGGAGAGAAAGCGCGTTCGCCTACGATAGGCAGAGTGCGCTTACCTTGTCCGAAGTATTCGGACAGTTCATCCTTGAAGGCTAATTCAGCGGTGTAGCTCTTGCCGTCGGTACTCTTAGTGAGTATCATACGATCATCCTGATTGGGCTTGATGAGTTCGGCTGTCGTGACACCATAGTTATCCGCTAAGGACTGCGCATTTGCCCAGGCTTTGAGCTTCCACGTACCCGAGAAGTCTTCAGGACCAGCGAGGGTAAGCGTCAGGGTCGGTCTACCCTTTCCTTCGGCGAAACCATCACGCTCGGCGACACGAAGCACGAGCTTATCGTGCCCCTCTTCGACCTTGAGCGTACGAATCGTGAATAGACCTTCTGCGTTACGCTCACGACGGGGAACGATAACCTCCTTGCTCTGAGCGAAGGCAAAGTGCACCCCTTCGACAGCGGTGCTCGAAGGATCTACCTCGAGCTCCAGATGCGTGTCTTCGTCTACACGATAGCGGCCACTGGGGATGCCCGAGATACGGAGTCCAAAGGTCGTTTCAGCTAAGACGGTGCCCTTCGTCTCATTGAAGTTCGCTTGATAGCTTGCTTTGCCGAAGACGTTGACGTAGGCAAAATTCTTAAGGCTTACCTTATAGGGTCCAGAAGCAGGTGGAGTAAGCAGGATGCTGAAGGTGCGCGCCTTCTCACCTTCGACCAGACGCTTGACCTGTAGTTCTGCCTTGGTCTCCCCAGCCTTCAGGATGAAGTTAGGAGCCGAGAGCTCATAGTCCGTGCCCAGCTTCGCCTCCCCAGCTACATGGTAGGGGATGACGAGGTCGGTCGTCGGAGCAGCGGTAGCCTGCAGGGTGATGGTCGTGCCGTGGCTACCAAGGGAGTAGTTCAGACGCTCGATCGAGACAAACAGCGTCGTCTCTGGCTCGCTCTTACGGCAACCCGAGAAGAGGAGGACGGCCAGCAATGCCAGGAGCGAGAGCGGACGAAATATGCGGGTATTCATAGACTGTGGAGCTACTTTACTTCTTACCATTCTTCTTGTATTCATCTTGTATCTCCTTGGCTGCAAGAGCTTCTTCTAAGGTGAGAGGCTTGGGGTCAGCGACACGATAGACACGCTTGGAGACATCTTCCTTGACGCGCGGAGGCACTTCTTCGTAGCTCTTGCACGAGAAGAGAGAGACGCATCCTAAGAGTCCGAAGACGAGGAGGAGCTTACTGGGAAATATAGTCTTCATAGTTCTTATTCTGTTTGAGATTAGAGAGGAATACGTCGATCGGAGGCAGCGGGAGCGTGTACATATAGGACTGTGTGACGTAGCTATATCCATCGGCAAAGGTGCGTCGCTCCGGACTACCGTTGCGCTTGAGCTCAAAGAAGCGGTCCCCCTCGAGGAGGAGTTCCTTGCGTCGCTCGCGAAGGATGGCAGCCAAAAGCGGAGTCAGTTCCTTGCCCGTAGCATCGACTTGGATGAGCTCGCTCGTAGCTGGGGTGGGAAGCGTGGCTTCTGTCAGGGGCGTGTAAGGACTGATACGCTTACTGCGCAGGTCATTGAGAGCCGCTAAGGCCTCGGTCTTCTTGCCTTGGTGGTAGTAGCTTTCAGCTAAGATGAGCTGTAGCTCGGAGGAGCGAAGGCCTGCGAAGAACTCCTTCTGCACGGCACGCTTCTTCCCGACCCAAGAGGTGTAGCGAATGTCGGTAGCACGCTCAGCTTCGGGGAAAGCATCGAGGTAACGGGTGCTCAGAGGACGCTGCTGGATAGCACTCTTAGCCTCTCTATACTCGAGGCTCACGGTGCTGAGTTGCTCTCCCTTGAGGAGCTGCTCTCCGACCAGGTTGCCTGCACGCTCCGTGGTTTCCTTCTTGTAGTCCTCACCAGAGGTGAGCGGATGATGCGCTAAGAGTTCACGAGCGATAGGCTCTGCCTTATCCCACTGCTCGCTCCAGAAGTAAAGACGACAGAGGAAGCCACGAGCGACATCCGTGGTGAATAGGTAGACAGAGAGTTCTTCTCCGAGCTGGATAGCCTGCTTCAGATCACTTTCCACTTGTGCAATCGTCTGCTGTAGGGTAGCACGCTGCGGACGTGCCTCGATATTCACATCGAGGATGAGCGGGAGTCCCAGCTGCTCGGCGGTGTGACCAGCCTCAGGAGCTTCGGCATACAAGCGAAGGAGGCGATAGTAAGCTGCACCACGCAGGGCATAGGCTGTCGCCAGAGTATTCTGCCCGAGTTTACTGCTCTGTGCGGAGATCCCTGCGATACAAAGGTTGCAGTCGCGGATGATCTCGTAGCATTCATTGAAGGGAGCGTAGGCAGCAGTAGAGCTGACATATCCGCCTATATATGTAGGAAGGACAGAGGGGGCAAGGCTGGCCTCGAAGTCATCGCCGTAGCCACCATCCCACGCAGCGAGCTGCGCAGCACTCCCTACAATACCATCAGTGCCCTCTCCACGGTCGATTCGATCGAGTCGGTAGTGGAGGAGCGAGGCAAATTCCTCGGGGGTCTTAGGGATGACCTTCCCGTAGGGGCGTATGTCTAAGTACTTCTTGCAGGAGGTGGTGCCTGTGAGGAGGCTGGCTGCCAAGAGAAGTAAACAGGTTGTCTTCTTCATACGATTTATAGTATCAATCGATTAGAGACCCACGGAGAGGCCGAAGGAGTAAGAGCGAGGGAGCGGATAGACTGCGCCTGGTGTCTCAGGGTCAATGCCCTTATACTTAGTCAGCAGGAGCAGGTTGCTCATCGAGAAGGAGCAGGAGATCGAGCCTACGTGCAGGTTGTGCTTCACCCATTCGCTGGGGACAGAGTAGCTCAGCGTCACACTTCCCAGACGGAGATAGGAGAGGTCTTGCATACGCGAGACACGCGTCACAGAGGCATCACGAGGTCCGTAGTTCGACAGACCGAGGAACTCACCATAGGGGTCGATGAGGCGAGGATGCGCATCGGTGCGTGGGTTAGCTGGTGTCCAGCGGTCACGTACGTCACGGCGACCATTGAGGTGGTGGTGGTAGACATCGCTCTCGATGGAGGGAAGTCGCTCGATGATGGACGAAGACTTAGCGAGTGTCTGGATGCTCGCAGGATAGTCTAAGTCATCGGTAGCCTTGCCACCTATCTGGAACGAACCGCCGAGGCTCAGCGTCAGATCGCGCCAGCCGAGGCTCACACTGTACCCCCCTGAATAGGGCGCACGAAGTAGACCTCTATAGAAGAGGTAGTTGCTCGTCTGCGTACGAACATTGGGATCAAGAGCGTCCGCATCGGGACGCAGCTGGTAGCGATAGATCCCTAAGACGGGGTCGATACCATCGGGCTTACCCGAGAAGAGAGCTCCTAAAGGATAGCCTGGATAGTAGCCAGCTACAAGCCCTGAGGTAGGTGCATTGTAGGTGAGGAGCTTATTGCGGTTGTAGGAGAGGTTTGCCGTAGCCGAAAGGCGCCAGTCCTTCGTCTGGATGGGTGCTCCGTAGAGCGTAACTTCGATACCTCGGTTAGAGAGCGTGGAGGTATTGTAGCTCTGGGTAGCAAAGCCTGTCGTGCGTGGAACGAGGGCAGACGACACGACATCCGAAGTGTAGCGGTCATAGGCCTCGAGGGAGAGACGCAGACGCTCCGAGAACATCCCCATCTCGATGCTTACCTTCGCATCACGCGTCTTCTCCCAGCGCAGGTGGGGATTAGGCGTGTCGTTCACACGTGCCATACGATAGCTTTCACCATCACCTTGGCGATAGGAATTGAGGTAGTTGAGGATGAGCTGTGGGTAGACGGAGCGGTTGATGTTCCCCGTATAGCCCACGGCTGTGCGCAGGGTTAGGCTCGAGAAGAGCGGACGGAAGAAGCTATCGAAGAAGCCTTCACGGTCTACGTTCCACGCCAAGCCGAGCGATCCCGTAGGATTGAACTGCTCCTTGCTCCCGAAGTTGCTCGATCCGTCGATACGTCCAGTGAGGCTGGCGATGTACTTCGTCTTGTAGTTGTAGCTTGAGGAGAAGTAGAACGAGGCAAAGGCATTCTCCCCTATGGAGCGACCGCTCAAGCCGTCACGTGCTATACCATAGGCCTGGAGCTTGGTGTAGTCTACCTTCGACCCTTCGGGGTAGATGGGCGTAGCATAGTTCCCCGTCTCGGGGTCGTAACCGTAGAACTTCGCATACTGCGTCTTGGCATAATGCCCACGTATCTCCGACCCAGCGAGCATCGAGAGATGGTGGTCCGTAGCGAAGGTAGGCGACCAGTTCAGCTGTCCACGCAGGGTATAGTTGAGATTGTACGCCTGAGACTGTGCCAGCGAAGCGTAGGTACGAGAGATACCCTCATCCTCAAAGCGGCGATCCATCCAGGCAGCATAGCTGGTCTTCGCATTGTAGTTCTCAGCGTCATTGCCGACGTAGCCGAAGGAGGCCGTACCCGTGAAGTTCAGGTCATCGAGCAGACGGATGGTGAGGTTGGCGTTCGCCGTCCCCGAGAAGTTCGTGATCTTATTGGACGTTTCCTCCAGCTCACGCTTGATATTGAAGCCGTTGATCGGATAGCTGGGGTCAGGTACCTTGTTCGCTACGCGCAGGCTACGATAGGTCTCATCATTGGCATCGGGACGCTCGTAGGGGTTAGCGAAGAAGGCATAGGTGTAAGGGTCGATGTAGGACGATGGGCCCTTGGTGCGCTGCATCGCCATGTCGAGCGAGAGACCGAGCTTGACACGCTCCGAGGCCGTGATGTCCAGCTTGGAGGAAAGTGTATAGCGCGAATAGCCATCGACACGTAGTAGCCCCTTGTTGTCCAGATAGCCGAGGGAGAGGAAGTAACGACTCTTCTCCGATCCACCCGAGAGGGAGAGGTAATGGCTGTGCGAGAAGCTGGGACGGAAGAGCTCTGCGAACCAGTCCGTGGTGTGCTCTCCGAGGCGAGCAATCTCGGCATCCTGCTGCTCCTTCGTCCAGCCAGAGTAGCGGCCATAGCCCGAGCGTATCGCCCCAACGGCACCGAGTACGGGGTAAGAGAGCCCCTTCGCCCGACGTGGTTCGGAGAACTCATCCCAGAGCTCTTGCTCCCAAGCCAGTTTCTCTTTAGAGTTCATCAGGTCGAGCGTACGCGAGGGGCGTGCAGTAGCTGATAAGTTCGTGGAGTAGTTGATGCGCATCTTGCCTGCGGCACCACGCTTGGTAGTGATGACGATGACCCCACTGGCAGCACGCGAACCGTAGATAGCGGCAGCTGCGGCGTCCTTCAGCACGGTCACAGACTCAATGTCGTTCGGGTTGAGTCCTGCGATCCCATCGCTAAGTAGGTCGCTGAAGTCCTTAGAGAAGAATTTCGAGGAGTTGAAGGCAGGGAGGTCACGCTGCAGAGGAATACCATCGATGACCCAGAGTGGAGAAGCATTCCCCGTGAGGGTATTGATCCCACGGATACGTATTTCTGCCGTCTGGCCTGGGCGACCCGAGACAGAGCGCACATCGACCCCTGCGAGCTTCCCCTGCAGGAGAGCGTCGACCCCGACGAGCGGTTGGGTCAGGAGATCCTTGCCCTTGATGGTCGCTACCGAGCCTGCACTGCGGCGCGTCGAGGTCTTCGCATAGCCCGTGACCACTACTTGGTCGAGTGCCGAGGCTTGCGAGTCGAGCTTGACGGGACCAGTGAGTGGAGCATCCAATATAAGCTCTAAAGACTTCATCCCGATGAAGGAGAAGATGACCTTCGAGCCACGTGGCGCACGCAGGGATACTTGTCCCTTAGGGTCAGCGACAGCTCCGAGCTTCGTCCCTTGGATGCGCACGCTCGCACCAGGCAAAGGCACGCCAGTATCATCCACTATAGTGACGCGGATAGCCACCTGATTGTCACGGGTGACCTCCGTCGTTTGCTGGGCACTAACTCCCAGTGGCACAGCGAGGGTAAGCGCTGCGGCCAAGAGTGTAATCTTTCTATTCATAATGCGCTGTTATATATGCTTAGTCAAAGGGCTCCCTCTCCGTGGCTAAGCCGAAGCGAGGAGAGGGAGTACCTCAAGTACTTATTTGTAGGAGATGTGCTGCAGATCCTCAGCGGATAAGTGCAGGAGATGCTCCCCGAAGAAGCGGCGCAGTAGCCCGGTGTAGTAGGGACTCTCTAAGTCGTGGCGTGCGTCAGGGAAGAGGAAGAACTCGAAGGGCTTACCCGCCTTGATGAGGGCTTGCGCCAGTCGGTAGGTCGAAGCAGGGGGGACGTTGTTGTCCATCCCTCCGACAGTGAGCATCAACTTGCCCTGTAGTCGAGGGGCAAGCTCGATGGTCGTCGGTATCTTAGGACTACCGTGGAAGACTTCTCCCCACCAATTGATGTAGATGTTGTTGTCGTGATTGCCCGAAGCGGCGAAGCCCACCTTGTAGAAGTCGGGGTAGGTGCACATGGCGGCCATCGTCTGGAAGCCACCGCCCGAGTGTCCATAAATCCCGATACGGTCGAGGTCAATGGGGTGCGTCTTGGCGATTTGCTCAATAGCGGTCTTGTCATCGGCCAAGGGGTAGTCACGCAGCTGTCCTACGCTATAGCAGTAGAAGTCACGTCCTCGGAAGGGGCTACTGCCTCGTGCCGCTACGTTCAGCACGTAGCAGCCCATATTGGCCAGACTCTGGTTGCCGTTGTCATCCAGAGCAAACGAGCGAGGCACTAAGTCGGTCTGCGGCCCAGGATAGACGTTGGAGATGAGCGGATAGCGCTTGGCCGAGTCGATGACAGCAGGGCGATAGAGTACTCCGTAGAGTGGTGTGCGCCCATCGGCAGAGAGTACACGCACCAGCTCTGGAGCTTGCCATCCTGCCGCTTCGAGCATGGAGCGTGGGATGCTGTCGAAGAGATGTGCTCCCGATCGCCCCTTCAGAGCGAGCGTGGAGTAGCGTGGTGGCAAGTCCATTCGGGAGGTGGTCAAGAGCCCTACTTCACCCGAAGGGGCTAATTCCAGCTCGTGATCCGCTTCATCTGGAGTCAGGCAACGCTGTCCCTTGCCATTGAGACCTACCTGATAGTACTTGCGGTAGTAGGGATTGCCTGTACCCCCTCCGTAGGCGGCGAAGGTGAGCGTCCCTGCACGCTCATCGATGTGAACGATATGAGCAGCTACCAGTTCACGCCCCGAAGTCAGCTGACGAAGCTCCTTCCCATTGCGGTCATAGAGGTAGTACGCTCCATAGCCCGTGCGTTCGCTCCACCAAATAATCTGACCGTTGCGTAGCAGCCGATAGCCTGTAAGCGTGAGGTTGATGTGGGGATGAATAGCCTCGGTGATGAGGACTTGGCTCTTGCCTGTAGCGACATTGAGGCGGCAGAGCTGGAGCGTATCGGCCAGGCGCGAGCGACGTGTGAAGAGCACCTCCCCTTCGTCAGGGCGGAGCTGGAGCGAGACCGAGCCACCCTCGAAGTGATTAACCTCCTCGACCATCCCTCCTTGTCCTGTGCGTGCATCGTAGCGATAGAGACGTGTCTGAGGCTGATGCTTGTCGAAGGGCATCGGCATACGGAAGGTCTTAGCACGTGGGCGTGGCTTGGAGAGCGGATTGACCAGCGTCATCTCGCCCACGCCTCTATTGTCTTGTAGTTCGACCAGATAGACATCCCCCCACCATTCACCCCGTGGTGTCGTGCTGAGTGTGTCGGCAGAGGCTTGAGTGGTAAAGCTCATCGCCTCTTCCCCCTCGTGAGTCATCTGGCGAAGCTCGCCTGTCGTACTGTCCTTGAGGTACAGATTGTACCCCTTCCCGTAGACGGTGTAGCGAGGGTGTGAAGCCTTGGTGCGTGCCGGCTTCTGCTCATCAAAGGCCGTGGCTGGCTTATCGATAGAGGTAAACTGTCCGGTCTTGCGGTCATAGCGGTAGTACTTCTTCCCTGCTCCACGGAAGGTGAAGAAGCGCGTCTGCTCCCCCTCAAAGTTCAGAGATGAGAGCTCTAACTGCTCCTCTTGCAGCGTGGTATCTCCCGAGAAAGTGCGAAAGGCACGTACGAACTGGCTCGGCGAAGGAAGGAGTAGTTCGCGCTTCCCCGTAGCGGCATCCACTATATAATAGGTACGCTTCCCTTGGCTATCAAGGCTGTGATAGCAGAAGGTGGAGCTTTGTCCAATCCACTTAGCCAGCGGTGTGCGTGGGGAGAGGATGGGACGGAGATGGGACTCTGTGCTACGGCGCACTACATCCCAGTTGACCTGTGCCTCTAAGGAGGTCACGGATAGAGCCGTAAGACTTAGAGCCAGTGCCCGTATCGCTATAGTATGGTGTCGTCTCATTTTTTCTTTGTGACTGAGCGTGAAGGTGAACGATGCGCCAGCTGAGCGGCGCGCTGTACCGCCGAGAGTGCATCGACGACGGGTACCTGACCCTGCCGTGCCGTGCTCTGGAGGAGCTCCACGACCTGAGCAGCGGTAAGTCGAGGGAAGTAGGCACGTATCATCGCTGCCACAGCAGAGACGAGAGGTGCAGCAATGCTCGTCCCCTCTTCTTCGGAGATGCGACCACCTGCCATCAGGCCGTAGATGGCTTCGCCAGGAGCGCAGAGCGTGACGGACTTCCCGTAGTTCGAGAAGGAAGCTCGTGCGCCTGTTTTAGTGCTTGCCCCTACACGCAGGTAGTTGGTCAGGAGCTTCCCTGAGCGACCTATGCCTTCCGGATAGATGGGAGCTTCGTCCAGATTGCGCCCATTATTGCCCGAGGAATGGATGACGACGACATCGTGCTGTGCAGCCCAGTCGAGTGCGGACTGTACGAGATTAGCTTGTGGAGAGAGGTCTTTCCCGAGACTGAGATTGATGACCTTAGCTCCTTGCTCTACGGCATAGTAGATCGCCGAAGCTACATCCTTGTCGTACTCATCTCCCTGGTCTGGGACGGCGCGTACGTTGATGAGACGTGCCGCAGGATAGACCCCTGCAAGCGGGGAATCGGTCTGTGGCTGTAGGGCCATGACGGAGGAGACGAAGGTGCCGTGATCAGCACCAGGGGCGGAGACGTTGCCATTGCCGTAGTGGCGACTTGTAGCATCCTCCATACGATCGCCTAAGAGGGTGCGCTTATCAGGGTCGTGCTCCAGACCAGAGAGACGCTTCTCCATCTGCTCGAGTCGCGTGCGATGAGCCGCCAAGACCTTGCTCCAAAGAGCCTTCCCTCCAGCCTTGACCAAGTCGGCTCCGATGACCTCTCCAGCTTGCTCCAGAGCCTTCCCCTCCAAGGGTAGGCTGTCCAAAGTAGCGAGGCGGAGGGTGTCATAGCCCGCCCCCGTGAGCTGACGCAGACGCTCATCGAGGAGTCGGTAGGCTTTGTCCTTGGCCAACGTGTGCGTATAGAGTCGACGATACTTCTGTATCCCAGTCTTTTGTTCCAGCTGTCGGAAGTACTCCCATTCAGCTTCAGATCCTGCGGGCGGCGTGGTGACATCTTTATAGTGTGGGTAGAGGCGCTTGTATTCACGGTAGGCTTCTGACCCCACACTCGTCAGCTCTAAGGAGCCATCTTTCGACCCGAGGAAGTTCCAGCCATAGCGGTTATCAATGTAGCCATCTCGGTCATCATCAAGGCCGTTGGGACGCTCCTTAGGACGCAGCCAAAGGCTGGGTCGGAGGGCAGTCAGTGTGGTGTCAACCCCTGTATCGACTACTCCGACTAAGATGGTGCGTGGACGACCGTAGTGCTTGATGAGCCATTGGAGTGCTTCATCGGAGCGCATTCCCTGCAGACTGTCGCTGTAGTGACGATGCCAATTCTGTGGGACGACCTGCGGCGGAAGGGGCTGGCGAGGAGATTGGGCTGAGAGCGTCATCGTCTCAAGAGCCAAAGCCAGCAAAGCCAGGTAGCGTGATGCGGTGTATATCATCGGCTATAATAGTTGTAAGCACTGGCACAATACGACAGGGACCTCAGCGGAAGGAGCGCAGGGATGCGCCAGCATCAAAAACAATTTGAAGATTGGGACAAAGATACCAAGAAGAGCCTATAACACAAGCGTATTGTTCAAGTTTGTCCTCATATCCGCCACACGGTGACACGACTGAGAGTTCCGCACACTGAATGAGACCGTTGCAGCATGCGGTAATAGCAAGGCGTTAAGACGGAGGGCGAAGGGAGGCTACTCCTGTTAAATAACAAGCCCGAAGATCGCAAACAACGAAGTGAGTGCCGTAGGATGCACAAAGAGCTATCTTTGACCTCTGTAAACGCTCGCTGTGAGTATCGCACGGGACTGTAAACCACATCTCGCTCTAATGAACCGAGTCTGTAAACCCATATCCTAACTTACCCGTCCCACTGTCAACTTTTTTCTGTACACCACCACTACTGGTCAGCGCTTGGACCAGTAGTGGTTACTCATATCGACCAGTAGTGGTTCGTGACGTGACCAGTATTGGTCCGAGCGCTGACCAGTACTGGTTGAAAAACCGCCCCCGTGGAGTTCGCTCACCACGGCTATGGTCATGCTGCTGATTATTCTCATCTTTACGCAACCAAATCACGCCGAGGACATCCGTCCCTGCATGCTAATAAAGAGTGAATAGACAATGATGAATAGCATACTATATAGAGTGCGACTTGTGGGGCTTCTCCTGCTCGCGGTGGGTGGGAGCTGCGGCACGTCGCAGGCACAAGAGGATTATCGCATGTTCGAGGCTAAGACGCCTCAGTTAGACTCCGCCTATGCCAAGGGCGTGTCGGGGCATATAGTGGGAGAACTAAGTACGGGACGACTTGTGATGGCCGGAGGGTGCAACTTTCCCGACCGCCCAGCACGAGAGGGAGGAGCGAAGCGCTATTATTCTGAGATCTATACTGCCGACTATCTTAGCCCAATGTATGATGCTTGTGAGTCTAAGGCTTCGGAGCTGGACTTGGGGTGGAGGCTCATAGGGCATTTGCCCCACCCAACGGCTTATGCGGCCTTCCAGCGGTATGATGATAAGCTCATCGTCGCAGGTGGACAGTCTGCTGCGGGAGACCTAAGTGACGCCTATATGATTTGGCTGAGAGATAGACATAGAGTGGAGATCATTCTGCTACCCAGCTTGCCAGAGCCTCGTAGTGGGATGGCTTCAGCTCTCATAGAGAATGTGCTCTACCTCATCGGGGGCCGTGTGAATGGTAAGCTCTCCAATACCGTCCTGTCTCTCGACCTCAAGTGTCCGCAAAAGGGGTGGCGTGAGGAGACACCTTATCCGAATAGCCCTTTCCTCAAGCTCGTAGCTATGACGAATCAGGGTGAATACAGCACTTCTTCCAGTATCCCGTACTTAGAGCTTATGGGATCATTCACAGGAGTAGATGAGCCCGATCAACGAGTCCAGGCCGATGTCACCTATATGACTTATACACCTCAGACGAAGCAGTGGCAGACTTACAAGATCGCACCCGATGACTCCATCGCTGCCCATGGCTTTGGGGGCGGTTACGCTTCGAAGCGCGGTGGCAGTTTCTCTGGTGGAGTGCGGGCTGATCTCTTTGTGACGGCACTCCAGCGAGAGAAGGATCTGAAGGCAGCGAAAGCTAAGGGCAATCGTCGGCTGGTGAAGAAACTACAGGCAGAGCAGCGTGCTTATCTCAGCCATGACCCTGCATGGTATGGCTTCTGTAGCGAGTGGTACTCCTTCGATAGGTCGAGAGGGAGGGGGGAAGCGAAAAGCGGATTTCACTTCGATGGCCGAGCAGATGCCGTCTATCTGGATAGACCTTTTTCTATGACTGATGGTATACTAATTGGAGGGGAGACGATGCCTGGCGTGCGTACTCCCAGTATCGTCATCTTTACGACAGCCTGCAATCCAACGGAGTATTATGTGCCGATCATCCCGTAGTAATAGCTGGATGACTCGGGCTCTCCCCAATAATTACCGATAGCCTGTAAGAGAAAGTCGCGAGACGATAAATACACGTCCCCACCCGCAGCCGAGGCTGCGGGTGGGGACGATACTTTTATAGCGGTTTATGGGCGGAGAGCCTTAGCCCAGGCTGTAGGTGTGAACGCTGGCTCCTTGAGCCGAGGGCAGGTAGTTGATGCCCCACCAACACATCTGCAGCAGGAGGAAGGAGAGGAAGAGCCCCCACAATGCTGCACGGCGGTAACGGTCTGCTCTTAGACGAATGTGGATGTAGGCCAAGTAGGCAAACCACGTCGCAGCTGCCCACGTCTCCTTAGGGTCCCACGCCCAGTAATGCCCCCAGGCTTCCTTGGCCCACAGCGCACCGAAGAGGATACCCACGGTCATAAACGCCCAGCCGACTTGCACGAGGTTGTCGCAAATGTCCATCTCGTGCTCGTTGATGGGCGACTTCTTGAACCAAAGCAGGTAGGCAGACATCAATGCGGCTGCCCCCAATACTGCATAGGCGAACATATAGACAATGACGTGGGGCGCAAACCATGGACTCTGCAGTGCAGGCATCAGTGTCTTATTGTGGATCTCAGGGTTGACCAGATTGATCGTGGTGAAAACTCCTGCCAAGATGGCGCTGAAAGCAAGGATCCAAGGATAGCGCCAGCGTGAGTAGACGATCAGCCCAGCCGTGGGAAGGAAGAACGCATACCACAGCCGCGTCTCGCCCATCGTGCGCAGTGGAGGTCGCTCCAGCGACATCCACAGTCCGAAGATGAAGGCGAAGTAAACAAGTAGCCCAGCTGCCGTGAGGAGGTAGGTAGGCAGTGGACGCTTACGCCACGCCGTCCACGCTCCCCCTGCCCACAGGAGAAGAGCCGGGATGGCGAAGAATATGAAGGAATCCCAAGTCATAAGGATAGAATAAATAGTATTGGAGTGAAGAGCTGAATGAGATCTGGAATGAGCTCAGAGAAAGAGCAGTCCAGAGCCTCTTTATTCGGCTCTATGAATCGAATTTAGCGGCGCTTCTGCGAAGTGATGAAGGTGAGGATAGCTCCTGCCAAGAGGAGGTAGATACCGACATAGACGGCAGGAAGCCACGGGTCTTTGACCAGCTCAAAGGTGCTGGTTTCGCTCCAGCGTCCCATCGCTTCATCGTAGCTGAGCTGGTAGATCTTCCAGCCATCGACTGTGATGGGCTTGTTTACTTCGACAGTCGTGACGATGTTCTTCTGCGACTTCGTATAGATATGGATGCGCGAAGCATAGCGTTCGGGCTCACGACGCGCCATCACGAGGCTAAGGTCTTTGGTGAGCTTGAGCTCCTGGAAGGGGAAGAGGTAGCTACCACAAGTGACCCATCCGACTAAGGGCTTGCCGATGGGCTCATCTCCCTTCATCTGCTGCGCTTCGACCAAAAGAGCCGTCACGGCACCCGAAGAGCCCCATGCTACGTAGTTGGTCGTGTCGGAAGCCATCACGGGAGCTGCTAAGGGGAGGTTCTTGCGGACACGGATGCGCCACTGCAGGAGCTTCCCCTCACTGAAGTGCTTGTCGACGAGGACGATCTCTGGGTTCTTCGCTGGGATGGACTTCCCTGTCTTGCTGTTGATGACCAAGAGCTTCGGGGGATATTCGTCGATGGTGAACTTCTCCAGCTGGATGGCCAGTGGCAATTCGGTGAAGCCCTGCTCGTGAGTGGCACGCCATTCGGGCATGTCGGTGGTAGCCTTGAGCTTCACACGCTCCATATCCGCACTGCCGAGCGTAGCGGAGACCAATGCGGTGAAGAGCCCGATATGCGAGAGCATAGAAGGTACTTCTCGGAGCTTGAAGTGGTGGATCTGGCGCAGGGCGATGAGCCCGACAATACCCGTGAGTCGTGCGTAGATAAGGACAAACGGCCAGAAAGAAAGCATTCGCGTCAGCCCGAGGGGATCAATCGCACGCTCGTAAGGAGCTACCTGACGCGTGAGACCCATCGCTATGGTGAGTATCGTGGCGTAGATGAGCGTGGGGACAGCAGCCTCGACGGTGAAGAAGAAGGCAAAGAGGCGCACCCGATGACGTAGCACGTAGATAACTACGAGGGTGAGGAGATAGAAGATGAGGAAGAAGGCATTGACCGGGAAGGCAAAGGCCATCCAGTCAATGGGGCCTACGGAGAATTGGAGCGCAAAGCCCACCAGGAGGATACCCGCACCGGTGAGGAAGCCTTCTCTTAATTTTCAAAGTGTCTGAAACATAAATGGTCAGTTGGTGTGACGATAGAGGAAGCGCGGCGGCAGACGATGAGGTCTGTCGCCGCGCCAAAGAGTATATATTATGAGTGTGTCAAGCTCAAGAGAAGGGCTTAGAGCTCAATGAGCTTACCCTGAGCCTTAGCAGACTGCACCCACTTAGGTACAACGGTGTTGAGGAACGCAGCCTTATCAGCCTGGAGCTTCTTGCCGTCGATACCAATGTAAGCCCAAGCCTTTTCCTTGCTCGAGATGTCGGGCATAGGCACATCGCCCGTGAAGCCGTGGCGTGCCAGGACCTTAGCAATAGCGATACGAGCTTCCTGAGCATAGCCGAGGCTCTGACCGAGGATGCGCGTCACCTCCTGTGGAGCGTGGAAGGAAGCACCGTGGCTGGCTACAGCGAAGTCCCAGCGCCATTGGCTCTTGCGGATGGACTGCAGGGCAGATTTCATCTCGGGCTCGGTAGCACCCTTATCCCAAGCATACTTAGCTTCAATATGTGCCTTAGCCAGCTCCTTCTCTACGCGGTTACGGATGTCGTTGGCCATACGCTGACGCTCGTAGACGTTCTGGCGCAGGGTCTCTGCATCCTCACGATGGCAGGTCTGACAGGTCTTATCGATCTTGGCCAGTGGGCTGACGATTTGGTGATCGGAGTACTTGATGCCACCTTCGCTCACGTAGGGCATATGGCAGTCAGCACACGATACACCGCGCTGTCCGTGGATACCCATGCGCCAGAGCTCGTAGTCGGGGTGCTGCGCCTTGAGGATAGGAGCACGCGAGAGCTTGTGGGTGTAGTCGGAGTAATCCATCTCGTCGTAGTAGGCTTCGATATCCTCTACCGTGAAGCCCTTGTCGTGGGGGAAGGTGAGGTACTTGCCATCGCCCTTGAAGTAGTACTCAGTGTGGCACTGAGCACAGACGAGCGAGCGCATATCTTGGTGCGACTGCTGGGAGACATCCTGCCCACGGCGTTCCCACGCTTCGTAGAGCGCAGGGCGTGCAGGCTTGAGCTTCATCGTACGCGCATCGTGGCAGTCGGAGCAGCCAATGGTGTTCACGATCTCCATCCCCCATTGGCTCCAGGGAGCTTTGTAGAACTCGGCGATCCCCTTCTCCTTCATGATGCGAGGGACGTCAGGACTCTTACAAGTCCAGCAGGTACCTGGCTGTATATCCTTATTGTCCTTCACGCCAGGAGCTCCTGTGCGAAGGATCTCACGCATATCTTCGATAGCGTGCTTGTGTCCGCGTGGGGTGTTGTACTCCATAGCGAAGGAGTAGCCTGCCCAGAGGACGACCATCTCGGGGCGTGCCGCGAGGACATCCACGCGCTGTGAGCTATTGAACTCACCTTTGTAGGTCGTGTCGGCCGTCTTTGCCCACGTCTGATACTCGCGAGGGAAGTCTTCGGCGAAGAGTTCATTCTGCGACACGATAGAGTCTTTGAAGAGGTTCTTGCGGTTGTTGTAGATGCTCACGACCTCAGCGCGACGCTCGAGGAGGGAGGAAACAACGAGCCCCAGGATGAAGACGATGACCATCGAGCCTCCGAAGAGGAGCCAGCCCTGCCAACGTTTTAGTTGTTGTGCCATACTTTTGAATCTCTATTATATGTTATTCTTGTTTTGTGCGAGTGAAGGATGGAGCTTAGTCCATCATCTTTTGTAACCAGTCGGGGACGGGTGATTTGGGGAGAGGAACTTCAGCCCCAGGCGTGGAAGAGAGGGAGTTCATACGGCCGTGCGCTACATCGCGGTGACAGTCCCAGCAGGCTTGTCCAGCCCCGCATTTAGCGTCCATATAGGTGATGCGACCAGTATTGACCAGCTCGGTATTGAGCGTTGCGTGGCAGCGCACACAGTTCTCCATGATGACCTCTGCACTCTCGTCGATCGCTTGGATGGCTTGCCGCTCCTGGCGCGTGACGAACTTATAGACGTGGTTCATCCCGTCTTTGCCCTTGAAGAAATACTTGCGGAAGACGTTATCGTGGGGGACGTGGCAGTCGTTGCACGTGGTGTTGCGTGCGTGCGCACCGTGCATCCACGTCGCATAGTAAGGCGCCATAATGTGGCAGTTGACACAGGCTGAGGGATCATCCGTTAGGTACGTGTGAAACCGTAGAAGGTACAAGAAGAGTCCGCCCAAGCCTACCACGACCCCACACACGAGTAGGAGCATCACCTTTAAGCGGTAGCTTAATCGTGGTAGTCGTTGTAGGAATTTGTTCATTGTCACGAGGTCTTTAGTTATTGAGACGGTAGAAATATAATAAACTTTCCTTTACTTTAACCACCTCTCCCTTAGACCTTTTTAACCTTGGCTCATAACAATCACCAGCAACAACGTAAAGGAACAACAAAGGTACACGGCGTAAATACGCCACTTCTGTACTATTTCTTCGAAGATAAATACAGTGCAAACATCCCTATATATAGGTAGCTTTGGACTCGCTCCCGTCCCATAAGAAGCCTCTAACATGGTCTGCATCGTAGTGGTCAAGCATGGCAGTCATTGTCGTTTTTTCGTAAGAAGCACCCTATTATTATGGGTAAAAAAGCCCTGCATATTCCACCTTTAAGTGTACAAGCAAAGGGTAAGTCTATGCAAAATCACCCAGAGGAGCAAGTCTTTTTACGGGATGGCTACTTTATCAAAGAGTCTGTAATTACCTTCACAGAGGTCACTCAAGTGTGAGACACGTAGGAAGAAAGACCGTGAGAATGATGCCGAGAGCTATCATACTCCCCTCTCCCAGTACATAAAAGCAAAGTGGGTGTCATAGCTCTCGCTACAACACCCACTCCTGAAAATGGCGGCTACCTACTCTCCCACTTTTACGCA
>CAURNJ010000003.1:0-259946 GCA_963526345.1 uncultured Porphyromonadaceae bacterium | reverse complement strand
TGTAACCTTCTGATCCGTAGTCAGATGCTCTATTCAGTTGAGCTACGGAGCCATTCACTTTGTGAGAGGACTCTCTAAAGATTTCGTTTGCAAAGATACACTTAATTTCCATTCCCACCAAATAGCGACCTTGCACATGCCCTCTGACCGTGCCTTCAGCCCCACATATCCCCCTCGCTATACACCATTTAGATACGCTCATCGCTAAATCGGTTTAGCTGGGTCTAACCATCAAAGTTGCCCAGCACGCCCACCTCACCTTGCGCCTTTACCCTCTTTCCAGCGAAGCGACCACTCACCCGACAAGGCTACTCCGCACGCACCCCTATCGAGGAGGGGGCTATGACGCAGTAGTGGTGCACAGGCTGACCAGTACTGGTCAGTCTCTCGAGCAGTATTGGTCAGCACCATCGTCCTATACTGTTCCGCACAGGCAGGAGTACTGCTCCACCACACCTTCTCGGAAGGACAGCAACACGAGCTACAAAAAAGAGCAGGCATCCACGGAGGATGCCTGCTCTGTACTCTGGAGGAGAGGGGGAAAGATGGTACGCTTATCGCTTGTGTCGCTCGAAGAAACGGCGTGCAAAATCCTTGCAGACCATCGGTAGACGTACGAGCTTGTCCGCTGGGAGGAGCTTGCGACAGCGAGGATAATAGCTGCGCTCCAGCTCGGCTTCTCGGACGTGGAAGTCCAGCATCTGCTCGAAGAAGGTATTCAGCTCCGCATCGGTCAGCGTCTTGTCGCCCTGACGGACGCGGCGACCTAAGGCTTCGGTCGTACGCCAAAGGGCGAAACGCTTATCATCAAGTTCGTTGAGGATGGGCATCAGCGCATCGACTTCGCCAGCGGTAAGGGAGAGCTCACGCATCAAGAAGGTGCGCTTCTCGGCACGGACTTTATCACGCAGTGCCTTACCTTGGTCGGCGTCCTTCTTCTGGGCTTGCGCGGACAGCCCACCCGTCAGGAGGATATTATGGGCTTGTGCATATAGCCCACCTGAGAGCAGAAGGATGGAGCAAAGGAGATAGAGTATTCGCTTCATTGGGAGAGAGAGGTTAGCGTGTAGGAGGAGTAAGGTCGGAGAGGAGCTGATCATAGTAGGAGTCATAGCCTGCGACAGCCGTCATACGCTCACCGTAGTCGGCATAGTAGGTCGCATAGTCGTCTTCGCTGGACGGCTCTGCCTGAGCTGTGACGGTAGCCTTCTCCTGCGAAGCGTGGGGAGAGAAGGCACGGAAGATGAGGTTCATCGTGACGAACATCGCTGCCAGATAAGCGATGGGACGCAGGCGTGTCCAGAGGCTGACGCTCGGTGCTGCGGGCTCTTCGGCAGAAGTCTCCTCGGGGAGGTGCGCCATGATGCGCTCCTCGAGGCTATCAAAATAGCCTTCGGGGACACGGTAATGACGACGGCTCTCGTCAGGCGTGGGAAGGTAAGGTTGCTTATTCATCCGTGGTGGTGAAGTCCTAAGTAGGCTTCTCTTGTGTGACAACTGGTAGGGGAAAAGGTTTATTCGCTACGCTGAAGTTCTTCCGTCACCTTCTTCACAGCGTGGTGATAGGAGGCTTTGAGTGCGCCTTCGGAGGTACCTGTGAGTGCTGCCATCTGGTCGTAGGGCATCTCATCATAGTAGCGCAGGCGGAAGACAAGTTGCTGCTTGGGGGGAAGGCTCAGGATAGCCGTCTGGAGCTTGACCTCGGCAGCATCGGCATCGAAGTACTCGTCTGCCGTGAGTCGCTCCAAGAGGTAGAGTGAGTCGCCTTCGTCGGAGGGGGTGAGTATATGCTCCTCTTCGTGGCGACGCTTCTTGAGGAAGTTCAGAGCTTCGTAGAGGGCGATGCGGTAGAGCCACGTGGAGACCTTCGCCTCGCCACGGAAGCCGTCAATAGCTTCCCACGCCTTGACGAAGACGTTCTGCACGAGGTCATCGGCATCATCGTGGTTGTAGACCATTCGGCGTATTTGCCAGTAGATCTGCTGCGAATAGAGGCGTACGACCGTAGAGAAGGCACTCCGCCGGCGCTCGGGGTCAGCTAAGGCACGCTGCAGTTCGTCTTCGGTGAAGAGCGTGGGTGCCATCGTTAGGCTTTCTTCGATTTACGGGTGGAGCGTGCTGGACGGGTGGGAGCAGCCTGCTCAGTAGTGGTAGGCTGTATCCTATAGACCAGCCCCCCATCTTCGCCGAGGGAGACGGAGAAGGTCTCCCCTGGATGGAGCTTCTCCTCGAGAATATGCTCCACACAGGGATCTTCGATAAGCTGCTGTAAGCGGTGGCGCACAGGACGTGCTCCCAGCTGGCGCGAAGCCTCATCCAAGGCCACAAAGCGCTTTGCCTCGGAGGTAAGCACCAGTCCATATCCCGAAGTAGCAAGCCGCTCAGCTATGGGCTCGAGCTCCAGCGAGACAACCTCCACGAGCGACTCCTCCGAAAGAGGCTCGAAAGCAATCGCCCCATCTAAGCGACCTAAGAACTCGGGGCTGAAGGTGCGCTCCAAAGCCTTACGCACGATGCCTTCGCTACGCTCCTGCCCATCGGTCAGACCAGCGAAGCCCGCCGAGCGAGCAAAGGTCTTCGCTTCGCGCGAGCCGACATTGCTCGTCATGATGATGATGGCATTACGGAAGTCCGCTCGCCGTCCCTCGGAGTCCGTCAGGCGACCATCATCGAGGATCTGAAGAAGGAGGTTGTAGATATCGGGGTGCGCCTTCTCGATCTCATCGAGTAGCACTAAGCGATGAGGATTGGAGTGAATCGGATCAGTCAGCTCCCCACCATTGCCGTAGCCGACATATCCCGGAGGAGGACCGATAAGACGTGAGACGCTGTGACGCTCGGAAAATTCGCTCATATCGATACGCACCATCGCATCTTCGCTACCGAAGAGCTCCTTAGCCAGAGCCTTCGCCAGGTACGTCTTCCCCACCCCCGTAGGACCGAGGAAGAGGAAGGAGGCGATGGGGCGATGCTCATCACGCAGTCCTAAGCGTGCACGCTGGACGGCGCGGCTGACCTGATGGATGGCATTATCCTGCCCGACGAGGCGACGGCGGAGCTTATCAGGTAGCTCGCGCAGTCGCTGCAGTTCGGTCTTGTCTTCTATTTGTTCGGGGGGGATACCGAGGCGACGAGCCAGCCCACGTATGAAGTCTTCGTGGGTGACTGTGCCCTTGCCACCGCCCCCCACCGATGAAGAGTAGAAGTGGCGACGCAGACGGCGACGTGTCTCACTCCCCGCAGCATCAAGGAGTTCACACAGTCCATAGAGGGGGGGATCTTTGGGGAAATAACGCTTAGCCAACGTGAGCAAGTCGGCATAAGGCATCTGGTAGTTCACCGTATGGTAATGGGAGTAGGCCGTCCTTTGCAGCTCAAAAGCTCGGCGCAGAGCTTCCCCTTCGAGGGGCTTGATGGGGTACTTTGCGGTACGCTGCGAGAGGACTTCACTGCGCTCGATCGCTTGGCTATAGGTCGCAGGAGTAGCGTGACAGAGGCACTGCAGTCCATGGCGTGCCAGCCCCACGAAGAGGAGTTCCAGCACCTCCACACTGGAGCGTGACGAGGGCTTCAGCAGGTTGAGATCGCCGAGATAGAGGAGTACAGACGGATGCTCCTTGAGGAGGGCAAAGAGCTTACGCAGGTAGGGGATCACCCCATTGACCATCTGCCCTAACGCCATCAGACGCATCGGATCAAAGGCCAAGACCGAGGTATAGCGGAAGCCCTGTGGCACGGGATATATGCGCTCATCGACAGGCAGTATGGTCTCTCCATATTCATCGACTCGCTTGCGTAGCTCTATTTGTCGGATAAGCGTACGGATGAAGGGAGTAGGGCTGTCGTTTAGTTCATTCACCAAGACGACTGAGGGCTGGCTGGCATGTGTAAGCATCTGCATCACATCGTGCATCTGCGCCGCATACAGGGGCACGATAGAGGGACCAAACTCCGCCTCTTCGTAGACCACCTTATGCCCGTAGTCTTCGTAGGGGAAGTCCTTCAGCTCTGGATTGCCACCATGCTGGGGAGGTCCATCAAAGAGACGCTCGCAGTGTGCGGCTAAGCCTTCGGCCATGTCCTCGATGAAGTCTGGGAAGGGCAGCGATTGATCCGCCCCAGGTTCAATGGCTTGATACCCAGTCACAGCCATCTTGATGGGCTGTCCCGTCTTCGGGTCTCTATTGACCACAATGACCTTGGCGCGCACAGGCGGCTGCTCTGAGGCTTCGGGTGAAGGCGTTTCCTCGGGCTTCTTTGCTGGCACTTGCCCTTCGTCACTCACCCCAGCCAAGAGCGAAGCTACCTGACGCAGCTGCGGGTCAGTCTGGGCATCGATCTGACGCTCTGCCAAGTACTTCGTCAGCAGGGTCGGAGGCGTACAGAAGTACAAGCTATAGAGCAGGTGCAGGGCGCTGATGGCCTGCGCCCCTAAGAGGGTCGAGATCTGCGCAGCACGTGCCAGCGTATTATGCGCCTCGATACTATATAATATATGTGTAGGGGGTTCCTCCTTCGTATCCTCGGGTAGCAAAGCAATGGAGACCACAGCAAGCAGTTCCTTGATGGGTACTTGCCGATCGATGAGGAAGCGAATCGCCGAGCTGGTACCTTCGGTGAGTACGCCCCACAGCAGGAAGTCGTTAGTAATCTCCCCACAGCCGAGCTTGGTCGCCTGATCATCAGCGAGCTCCAGAGCCGTGCGGAAGGTATCGGTATAGTTGTACTTGATGGGGCTATGCTTCATCATAGTAGGTACTTAGGATTTGACTTGGATGGCGTGGAGCTTGGCATAGTGTCCGCCCAGCGCAAGGAGCTCTTCGTGCGTCCCTTGCTCGACGATCTGCCCTCCGTCGACGACGCAGATAACGTCTGCGTGGATGATGGTCGAGAGGCGGTGGGCGATGACGATGGTAGTACGTCCCTCCATCAAGTGATCTAAGGCACTCTGCACGAGACGTTCGCTCTTGGTGTCGAGGGCGGAAGTAGCCTCATCTAAGATGAGGATGGGGGGATTCTTGTACACGGCACGAGCGATGGAGAGGCGCTGACGCTGTCCGCCTGAGAGCTTGCCTCCACGGTCGCCGATGTTGGTATCGTAGCCAGCAGGCATCTCATCGATGAACTCATCCGCATGTGCCACTTCGGCCGCCCGACGCACTTCCTCGAGGGTAGCACCTTCGACACCGAAGGCAATGTTGTCAAAGACCGAAGCATTGAAGAGGATGGGCTCCTGATTGACATTGCCCATCAAGTGGCGCAAGTCACTTACAGCCACCTCACGTATATCCGTGCCATCGATGGTGATGCGCCCCTCGACGACGTCATAGAAGCGAGGGATGAGGTCGACTAACGTACTCTTCCCTGAGCCCGAATGCCCGACAAGCGCCACCGTCTGTCCCTTGCGGATGGTGAGATTGACATCACGCAGCACCCACTCTTCGGCATAGCGGAAGGAGACGTGCTCCAGACGAATAGCCTCGTTGAAGACGAGGGGCTTGGGCTCGGCGGGGTCAGTGATCGTGCTCTCGGCACGGAGGATGCGGTCGACACGCTCCATCGAGCCCATACCTCGGCGTATGGCATAAGCCCCCTTACTCAAGTCCTTCAGCGGATTGATGAGGCTGTAGAAGATGACCAGATAGTAGATGAAGGTCGAAGCATCGATGCTGCTATCACGGTTGAGGATGAGCGAACCGCCATACCACAGCACGATCGCGATGGTGGCTGTACCGAGGAGTTCGCTCACGGGGTGCGCTAAGAGCTGACGGCGGTTCACGCCGATGACCGTCCCACGATACTCCTCGTTGGACGTGCGGAAACGCTTATCAACAAACTCCTCCGCAGTGAAGGCCTTGACGATACGTAGCCCCCCGAGGGTCTCTTCGACCTGACTGATGAGCTGGCCCCACTGGTTCTGCGCCTCGAGGCTGGTACGCTTGAGCGACTTCCCCACGCGCCCCATCACGAAGCCAGCAATGGGCAGGACGAGGAAGACGAAGAGGGTAAGCTGCCAGCTGATGACGAGCATCGAGCCTAAATAGACAAGGATGAGGATGGGGTTCTTCAGCAGGAGGTCAAGCGAACTCATCACCGAGTTCTCCACCTCACTGACGTCGCCTGTGATACGTGCCAGCACATCCCCCTTCCGCTCTTCGCTGAAGAAGCCCAAGGGGAGAGCCAGGATCTTCGCATTAAGCTGGTTGCGCAGGTCACGCACCACCCCCGTACGTATCGGCACGAGGAAGAAGCCCCCGAGGTAGGTAGCACCGACCTTCAGTAGCGTCATCAGCACCAGATAGATGCCGAGGATAATAAGGGTATAGGAAGCTCCCTTGGTCTCGATGAGCTGGGAGACAGCGTAGCCGAAGTTATTCGTCATCACGCCCTTGAGCTGCGACCAACCGGCCTGCGTCGTCAGGTCAAGCGTACTGAAGGGGATGTAAGTCGTCACCCGATCCTCTATCTGGAAGAGGATATTGAGGATGGGCATCACCAGGGCGAAGGCCACGAGGTTGAGCAGTGCGCTCAGGATGTTGAAGGTCACCGCAAGGCTCAGATACCCCTTATAATAAGGAGCGATGAAGCGGCGGATCAACATAAATATATCTTTCATCTATGCATCTTTGGGCTCGCATGCCGTCCTTCCCCGAGGGCTAAGTGGCGACACGGAGGCTACTTATCCGAATCTAATAATGTCCCCAAAGATACGACAATACCACGGCTTGCTCCTTGGCGACTCAGCTGCTATGATACAAACACCCTGCGCTTAGATACACCTCACCCTCCTATAGCAGGCAAAGCCATAGGAGGGTGAGGTGCATTCAGGCGGTCTACAATCAGCCCTTACGAATGAACCGATTTGCCAAGGAATACTGATTTAACTCCGCAGTTGGAATAGCTGGGTTCAGCCCCCAGAAGCGCAAATTCCCTGTATCTTCCTCCTTAGTTCTTAACACAAAGTCTCGGCACAGATATTTCGATGATTTAAGACTATGGAAAGTCCATAGCCCAGATTCATTCAGCTGGGCATACCATCTATGCATCGAGCGACCAGTTTCATCAAAAGTACGATAGGCATTTGGACCTATAAAGATATACACTTGACCGCTTTCATATCTTGGCATTATTACATCCAGATATTCAGAGTGATAATCGACTATATCATAAGTGTCTGGATCTGAGAATACATACATCGTGCCTCCTACACCCTGAGGACGAATCAAGTCCAGAATCCCAGAGAAGTATTTCACCTTCAATGGGAGATCAGAGATCAAAGAAGGAATAAGAGGATTATCTCCCTCGAGAGCAAAGAAAGAAGAACGAGCATTCATTCGTATCTGCTCCGCAAAAGACTTGTGATCTACAGGAGCTATTTCTTTAGAGCCATCAAAGAGAATGGTTGGCAACAGTAAGGATTGCGGTGGAATATAGTCGCTTCCCGACTGTATGTATGTAACTCCAATCTTACTCTGGCTATTAGTAAGTTTTCGTTGAACCTCATGACTTAACGTCCCTTTATCCGACCAAAGGGCTGCATGAATCTTTGCAACATCTCCCTCTGTAAAACTATTCCTGCTGGCAGAAATAGCCAAGTCCTGAAATGCCCCTGTCGTATATGAGGTCACTAAATGAGTGCCATATTTCTCGACTAACTCTGCAGCTGTAAGCTTCTTGAGATCTCGCACAAATCGCTTATGCAAGTAAAACTCAAAATCAGACACATCCCGAATATCATAACTTTCCGAGAGATATTTATAGCCCAGAATACTTCTGTAGATATAGCTCGCAGTTTCACTTGAAGTATATCTTTTGTTTGTATATCCCAAAGTCACAGGTTTATACTCAGCGCCAACGGAAATCGTCAACGAATCACTGTAAGAGCGACTGTTCAGAATCGAGTAGGCTCGAATATACGGGTCCTTAGAGTCCTCATCTCGTTCTATATGCTCTGGAGCATAAGCCTCTGGATCAACAGGACGACCAAATGGAGACCAAGGATTATCCGCCGTCAAACGAGCCTTATCCAAGATATCCCATTTCGCAAAGCCATCCCGATCATTATTGGTATGCTTTATTAGATTAAAGCTTCTACCTAAGAAACGATCTGGAGCAAGTTCTCGCTCTGAAAGACCTCGGAGATAAGAGAACTTAGGGTATTCTCCTTGAGTTTGACCTCTATCAGAAGCTTTCACACCTGGAGTCTCACCATCCTTACAAGCTCCAAGTCCCAGCACTATCAGGCCGTGTAAGACCAGACAGCGAAACATTCTTTTTGCTTTCATACTACAGTTTATGAAATATATGACTGAATAAATCGTAGACTACGCCCGAGCGAAACAGTCTCCTTTTTGCAAATGTACGTATTCATATAGAAATATCAAAAACGTTAAACATTCTATAAGAAAGGGTGCTACCAGCTCAGTCGACACGCTTCACCTCGCGCGCGTACCATTATATATAGGTGAGGCGAAGGGCGGAAAAGCAGGGCGGTCACTACCGATGAATATCGATAGCGACCGCAACTATTTGTCGGCAGAGCTAAGCTCTGACTTCAGGGAGTGCTCTTAGCGGAGGATCTCCTTGACGGTGTCGATCTCGAGCGAGTGAGCTGCACCCGTCTGACCGATCGTACCGCTCATATAAGCTACCTGTGTGTCTTCGGTCAGGAGCCCAGCGGAGATGAAGCTCTTGATACCAGCAGCCAGACGCGTCTCAGGGCAAGTCGTATCTTCTGCGAAGTGAGCCGTCACACCGTAGCTGAGGGCGAGCTGACGAGCCAAAGTAGGATCGTAGCAGACAGCGCAGACAGGTACCGTAGCACGGAAGGAAGAGAGGTAGCGTGCCGTGCGACCCGTGAAGCTATCGGTGATGATAGCCTGGGTGTTGATCTGCTCAACGCTACGGACAGCCTGCTTGGAGAGGAAGGCCGTCGTGGTGCTTACTTCCTTAGAGTAAGGTACTTCGTCGTTGTATTCGCGCTCGAGGGTAGCTTCTGCTTCGCGGATGATGCTTGCCATCGTCTGGACAGCTTCGAGTGGGTACTTACCGTTAGCCGTTTCACCCGAGAGCATCACAGCATCCGTACGGTAGTAGACAGCGTTAGCGATGTCGCTGACTTCAGCACGCGTAGGCAGTGGGTTGTCGATCATCGTGTGGAGCATCTGCGTAGCGACGATGACGGGCTTCTTAGCAGCGATACACTTCTTGATGATCATACGCTGGATCGAAGGCACCTTCTCAGCGGGAACTTCGATAGCGAGGTCACCACGAGCGATCATGATCCCGTAGCAGGAGTCGATGATCTCGTCGATGTTGTCGACACCTTCCTGGTTCTCGATCTTAGCGATGATCTTGATGTCGCTCTTGTGCTCGTCGAGGATGGTCTGGATTTCTTCGATGTCCTTCTTATTGCGGACGAAGGAGTGAGCGATGAACTCGATATTCTGAGGAATTGAGTGCAGGATGTTGCCACGGTCCTTCTCGGTGAGCGAAGGCAGGTCGATGCGTACGCCAGGGACGTTGACGCTCTTGCGGCTACCGAGCTTACCATTGTTCTGGCAGGTGGTGAAGAGCTTGTCGCCTTCCTTCTTCTCTACGTCGAAGGCCAGAGCACCGTCGTCAAGGAGGATGCGTGCACCGACAGGTACGTCATGGACGAAGTTCACGTAGTTGACGTTGATGACTTCGTTGTTGGTCTTAGCTTCGGGGTTAGCCTGGAAGATAACCTTGTCACCAGCGTGGAACTCACGCTTTACTTCTGCGTCGCCTTCGAGGACGGTCGTACGGACTTCAGGGCCCTTGGTGTCGAGGAGGACAGCCACGCTGGGGGAGACGGCACGCGTGTTGTTGATGACCTGGGTAATCCCTTCCTTGGTCATGTGAGCCGTGTTCATACGGACTACGTTGACGCCAGCTTCGACGAGCGGACGGATGAACTCTACGTCACAGCGCAGGTCCGAGATAGTAGCTACAATCTTTGTTTTCTTCATAATGCTTTATTGGGGTAATTATTTGTCGGTCAATAGTGGCAGGGGGCTACGCAGGGCTTCGATCGCCAGGCGGTAGCCGTCCAGCCCGAAGCCTACGATCGAGCCACGGCAAGCACGGGCGATGAGGGACTGCTGGCGCAGTGGCTCACGCTGGTAGACGTTGGAGATGTGGACTTCAATCGTGGGAGGGGTGATGGCGCTGAGGGCATCAGCCAAGGCCAAGGACGTGTGGGTATAAGCTCCGGCATTGAGTACAATACCATCGACTCCAGCATCGTGGAGCTCGTAGAGTCGATCCAGGAGTGCCCCTTCGTGGTTGGACTGGAAGTAGGTAAGGCGGAGGGAAGAGTCATAGTGCTGGCGCAAGAACTCTAAGCAAGCGTCCATCGACATCGTGCCGTAGATGCTTGGCTCGCGCTGCCCAATCCGTGCGAGGTTCGGGCCGTTAATGATCTCTATCCACATTCGTTCCTTAGGGGTATTCCTATCGTATACTTACCTTTGCAAAGATAATTTAAAATTCTCATTCTCTAATGCTTCCAGACGATATACGCACGCGGTTTCTTGCGCACCTGCGCTTCGAACTTGGGCTCTCCTCCAATACCTGTGAGGCTTACCTCTCTGACGTGGATAAGCTCCTGAGCTATATGGAGGTGGAGGGACTTAGTATCGAGGGGGTTGACTACGCCCACCTGCAGCACTTCATCGCCACGCTGCACGACCTCGGCATCGGCCCGACCTCGATCTCGCGCATCATCTCGGGCATCCGTTCCTTTGGCCGCTACCTCCTGCTGGAGGGATATACGGAGAGTGACCCCACCGCCCTCTTAGAGGTGCCACGCAAAGGTCGCTACCTCCCCACCGTCCTCACCACGGCCGAGGTGGACCGTATCATTGAGGCAGCCGGGAGCAAGGGCGGTGTCGAAGGGCAGCGTAATCGTGCCATCATCGAGGTGCTCTTCAGCTGTGGACTGCGTGTGAGCGAACTCTGTCAGCTGACCTTCCCCGACCTCTTCCTTGACGAAGGCTATCTCCGCATCCAAGGTAAGGGGAGTAAGCAACGCCTCGTCCCACTGAGTGAGTCTGCCATCGCCGAAGTCACGCGCTACCTCCGTGACCCCGACCGCACTACCCCCAAGCGTGGGCAGGAGGAATATGTCTTCCTCAGTCGACGTGGTCAAGCCATATCACGCATCACGGTCTTCGTAATGGTGCGCGAAGCGGCCGAGATGGCAGGTGTAGAGAAGACGATTAGCCCCCACACCTTCCGTCACAGCTTCGCCACTGCCCTCCTCGAAGGCGGTGCGAATCTCCAAGCCATCCAGCTCCTTCTCGGTCACGAAGACGTAGCGACGACGGAGATCTACACCCACATTGACCGCACCAAGCTCCGCGAACAGGTCGAGCGCTTCCACCCTCGCAATCAGCCTCGGCGGTAGCTCCGCCCTATCCCTTATGCACTTCGCCCCACATTGTAGCGACACAATGTGGGGCGAAGCTGTTTCTTTTGGGTGGCTATTTAGCCATTCCGATACTCCGTCCATTCTTTGCCCAGGCGCTGAAGAAAACGCTGGGTCAGGAGCGCGGCCTTGGGGATGCCTATGACAAGGACTACCAGAACGAGAAGGCTTTGCAGTGGATTCATCGACGCCACATCCTGGGCATCTGCAAAGAAGAGTAGCCAGGCGAGGGTCGTATAGGCGACCATTAAGAGGATTCTACTCATCGCTTACCATCGTGCTAAAGGGTTAGTAATCGGTTTACTCTCCAAAGGAACACCTTTTTTCGCATTTCGCAAAGCCGTCCACTCCCTACGGCGACGCTGTCCGTTCCAGCGGTCACACGACCGCAGACCAGCACAGGACTTCTTGCCATCCAGCCGAAGAAAAGCTGTCCACGACTACGCCTAATTCTCCGTCCTCGTACGTGGTCATAAAGTCTACGTGCGCAAATCCTATGATCCACGTACGTAGATCTAACGACCACGTGCGTGGACAAAGCTTTCTCCGCAGTGGAGCGGCGTTTTCCACGAGGTGCGTGGGAAGTTTTCCTTCTCGCATTGGGAGAAACCCGAATAGTCAAGCGAAGCCGCTTGCACTACGGGTGTAAAGCGACATCGCCCCCACAGATTCGGCAGAATCTGTGGGGGCGATGCTTGATTCTTTGCTTCGGGGAGAAGCTGGAGGCGCTTACTCGCCTTCGGGCTGATAGCCTTCGGCAGGGCGCACGGGCTTGCCGATGAGGGTCGCTGCCGTGGCGGACTCAATGCGTACCTCCACGTACTGCCCCACACGGTAGCCTTGCTTGTCGAAGACCACGACCTTATTCTGCTGGCTTCGGCCGAAGAGCTGATCGCGCGAACGCTTACTGAAGCCCTCAATCAGCACCTCGAAGGTCTTCCCCACATCCCGCAGGTTGCTCTCCAGCGAAAGCTGCGTCTGTAGCTCAATCATCACGTTGAGACGGCGGATCTTCTCTTCCTCGGGGATGTTATCCGCTAAGTACTTCGCCGCATAGGTACCGGGACGCTCGGAGTACTTAAAGAGGAAGGCATTGTCATAGCCTACTTCACGCATCAGACTCAAGGTGTCCTGGAAGTCCTCTTCGCTCTCATCATGGAAGCCACAGAAGATATCGGAGGTGATGGCACAGTCAGGCATCACACGGCGGATAGCAGCCACACGCTCCAGATACCACGCACGGGTATAGTTGCGCTTCATCAGCTTGAGGATGCGGTCATTGCCCGACTGCGAAGGGAGGTGGATGTGCTTGCAGATGTTCGGGTACTTCGCCATCACAGCGATGGCCTTATCGTCCATATCCTTGGGGTGGGGCGAGGTGAAGCGGATGCGGATGGAGGGGACAGCCAAGGCAACCTGCTCTAAGAGATCCCCGAAGTCATAGGTCTTCTCCCCATCGACAAAGCGGTAGGAATTGACATTCTGCCCGAGAAGCGTGATCTCACGGTAGCCCTTCGTCTCGAGGTCCTTCACCTCACGGATGATGCTCCCCAGCTCACGGCTACGCTCCCGACCACGGGTGTAGGGGACGATGCAGTAGGAGCAGAAGTTATTACACCCACGCATGATGGAGACGAAGCCCGAGAGGTTGATACCGCCGATCTTCAGCGGCAGGACATCCTTGTAGGTCTCTGTCGTGGAGAGCTTGACGTTGATGGCCTTCTCCCCTCGCTCGACAGCCCCCACGAGGTTCGGCAGGTCGAGGTAACTATCCGGGCCGACGACCAGGTCCACGTGGTGCTTCTCGATGAGCTCCTCCTTGGCACGCTCAGCCATACAGCCGAGGACACCGATGATGATACCTCTGCGCTTCTTGCGACGAATAGAGTGGTAGTAAGCGATGCGGTTGAGGACTTTCTGCTCGGCATTGTCGCGCACGGAGCAGGTATTGAGGAAGATCGCATCAGCCAGCTCGGGGTCTTCGGTCAGGTGGAAGCCGTCCATCTGCATGATCGAAGCCACGACTTCGCTGTCGGCTACGTTCATCTGACAGCCATAAGTCTCTATGTAGACACGGCGAGGAGAGGCGGTCATAGGCTGCTCGAGAGGAGCTTGCTCGGTAGGAGTCATACGGATAGAAGATTGTTTAAGTGATGGGGTAAGGCTGGGACTTCGCAATTCTCCGCGCTATTCAGCCTTGGAGGTAATAAATTTATCTGTATATTTGCAATGAAAATGTAAGATTTTTCATAGTTAAGGTTTTGGTTAATAGGTTGGAGCTGGCTGGGAAGCCGGCTCCGCTTTTTTTATACCTACGCCAAGACCTTCACTACTTGTCTTCCCTATTCCATCGCACTGTTTGCTACGGGGCATCGCCGATACGCAGGAAGTGATAGCCCTCTTGCTGGAGCCAACGCACGGCAGCAGGCATCGCTACACGCATGTTCCTCTCCGCCTTGAGCGAGTCGTGGAAGACGATGATCGAGCCATTACGCGCATACCGCTTCACATTCTCCAGCACCGTCTCGGGGCTGAGCGAAGCGTTGTAATCACGCGTGACGACATCCCACATCACGATCTCGAAGCTATGACTCAGCTCCCTATTCTGTGCAAAGCGCAGGTGGCCGTGGGGCGGACGGAAGTAGCGGGAATGGATCAGTTCGTGCGCAGCATAGACATCGCGCATATACTCCTGCGTGGTGTAGAAGATCCCTTGGATGTGATGATAGGTGTGGTTGCCGACGGTATGCCCACGGCGCTGTATCTCCTCGAAGAGCTCGGGATAGCGACGCACATTGTCCGCCACGCAGAAGAAAGTAGCCTTGACGCCCAGCTCATCGAGCTGGTCCAATACCCAAGGCGTGACCTCGGGTATCGGACCATCATCGAAGGTAAGGTAGATACTCTTGCCCGAGAGCGCAGGGATACGCCAGCGCGCCCCAGGGACAAGCATGCGGTACCACATAGGTACCCGACAGAGAAGACGCTCAATCATCGAGTCGAAGACCAGGACAAGCTATCGTCCGCCACCTAAGCGGCGCAGTAGTGACTCGATCTCACGCTCGTAGCGACTCAGAGCTTGCGAGTGGTAGTCCTTAGCGAAATCAATCGCATAGGACAGCGCCGTATAAGCCTCCTGCAGATCGCCGTGATGCGTGAGCTCTGCCATCTTCTCAGCAGGGAGCTGCGCTGCCCACGCCAGCGTACTCATCGCACGACGAGCGATAGCCTGCAGCACGTGATCCGCCTCAGCACGCATATCTGCTCGGTAGAGCGCATCAGCGAAGTAGAGGGAGCTGGTCTCGTAGGGAACGTTCTGCTCTAAGATCACCGAGAGGCACTTCTTCAGCACTACCTGCGCCTTCTTCTTGTCGCCACGCTCGATATAGCCCAAGGCCAGCGGCGTGAAGACTTGGTTACGCAGGGTGGCGACGATGCCACGCGCATTCTCATCGAAGTACGTCCCAGGGCGGTCAGCACCGCACCAGCGGAACTTCGTCATCACCGTCTGGTACATACGATCCAGATTGCCGATGCCGTAGTCCTCGGCTTGCCCCGTGCTATCGACACGCGCCTGGAGAGGGAGGAGCTGCGAAGCCATACCCGTCTGCACCATGCTGGCGGTCATGTCATTGAAGGCATTACGGGGCGAGGTGATCGCCCAATAGAGCGGACGCTCCCACTTATTCCCAGCGATGAGGTCAAGGACGGTTAGCCCACCGATGTCGAGGTACTGACGCCCCTGGAGATTCATCGAGAAGTGCGGCGTGATATGTCCGACTAAGTCAGGGTAGCTCTTAGCGATACGCTGTACCGTGGCGAGCGAATCCGCAGCGACATAGAGCTCGGACGAGGGGATCATCTCAGGCGAAGTCCCCTTCGTTTGCAAGCCCTTATAGGCTTCCTCTACGGACATCGGATCACCATAGGGAGCTACCAATGCGTAATTATTGTAGTAGTAATAGGACTTCGGCAGGAGACCAATAGGCAGGGGCTTACCCGTGTAGGCCTGCTTCTTCATCTGGTCAATGTACCAGTCACCCGAGAGGTAGGAGAGGTTGACGGTGCGCACATCGGTGCGGATACCTTCGACTTCCTGTGCGTACCACAGTGGGAAGGTGTCGTTGTCCCCATAGCAGAAGAGGATGGCATTGGGCTCGCAGCTCTCGAGGTAGTTACGCCCCATGTCGCTGGCCACCGTACGTCCCGAGCGGTCGTGGTCGTCCCAGTTCTGTCCAGCCATCTGTATCGGGACAAGGAGGAGCACCAGCGAGGCTACGCCAGCAGCCACCGTAGAGATGGGGAGCGGAGCTTCGTCGTCGGTGGTCTTCTTCGCAGGCTGCTTGGAGAGGTAGCGGCTCACGGTCGTGGCAATCGCAGCGACACCGAAGCCCACCCAGATAGCGAAGGCGTAGAACGATCCCACATAGGCATAGTCACGCTCACGAGGCTGTCCAGGGTACTGATTGAGGTAAAGGACGATGGCAATACCCGTCATAAAGAAGAGCATAAACGTCACCCAGAAGCTCTCTACCCCACGGCGACCACGCCCGATCTGGAAGAAGAGACCGATGAGACCAAGGAGCAGAGGCAGCGCATAGTAGACGTTGTGCCCCTTGTTGGCCGTCATATCCTCGGGGTGCGTATCGCTATCCCCATAGAAGAAGCTATCGATGAAGGGGATGCCCGTAGCAGCCCCACCACGCAGGAGGCTTCCGTCCCCCTGCAGGTCATTCTGACGCCCGGCGAAGTTCCACATAAAGTAGCGCCAGTACATATACGTCAGCTGATAGTTGAAGAAGTACGTCAGATTGTCCCCGAAGGTAGGCTGCGACATATCCTCCGCATCGCGCCCCATCCAGGTATTGTACATCTGGGCGTGACCACGCTCGTAGACGCGAGGGAAGAGCATCATCCCTTCGCTCTCGTAGATAGGTTCGTCCTTGGGAGCACGTGCCACATAGCGGTCGGGGTCAGAAGGATTATTCTTCTCCACACGCCCGTAGGTAGGCTCTCCGTCCTTGAACTCAGGTCGACCATCGGCTCCATACTTATAAGAGGTAGCGAAGGTAGGGCCGTAGAAGAGCGGAGCGGAGCCGTACTGCTCACGTGCCAAATAGTAGCGCAGCGAGAAGGCATCAGCAGGTGCATTCTCATTCATCGGAGGGTCTGCCACGGCTCGGACTAAGATGACTCCATAAGAGGAGAAGCCCATAGCGATGGCCACGAGGCACATCTGTACCGTCTGCACCGCACGAGCACGCAGTCCCTTATACAGGTAGAAGAAGGCAATGATTGCCACCGCCAGCGCAAGGGCTATAACACCACTCCCGATGAGGGGAAGCCCCATCAAGATGAGCGAAAGAGCGATGGAGATACGGAAGCGGTGCGAAGACAGGTGCTTGGCATCACGCACGGCACGGTCGGCTTCATATACGCCCCAGATCAGGACGGCCACCAGCACTGCTAAGTAGATATATAGACCTTGGTTATAGCTCAGCCCACAGGTATTGACGAAGAACATATCCCACTTCCCAGCGAGCTTCGGCACACCCTGCACTACCCCATACATCATCAAGGCAACAAGGGCGAAGGAGCCGAGGAGCGAAAGCACACTCCCCTTGAGCGTCACGTGCGTAGCCCTGCGGTAGTAATAGACCAGCGCCATAGCAGGCAGACAGAGCAAATTCAGCAGGTGCACCCCGATGCTGAGCCCCATCAGATAGGCGATGAGTACCAGCCAGCGATCCGAACGCTCGTATTCGCTACGTTCGTCCCACTTGAAGATCAGCCAGAAGACCACCGCCGTGAAGAGCGAGCTGAAGGCATATACTTCGGCTTCGACAGCGCTGAACCAGAAGGAGTCGGAGAAGGTATAGACCAAGCTCCCGACAAGCCCTGAGCCTAAGACGGCCAGGCCTTGTCCCAAGGTCATCACTTCGCCTACTGGCTCATAGCCCTGCTTGCCCAGACGCGCCTGCGGTGTGACCACACGGCGTACCATGTGCGTAATCGTCCAGAAGAGGAAGAGGATCGTCAGCCCACTCAGCACGGCACTTGTGGCGTTGGTCATCAGTGCAGCACGCTCGGGGCTTCCGCCGAGGTGGGAGATGACGTTGTAGACCAACATATAGAAGGGGGCTCCAGGAGGGTGCCCGATCTCGAGCTTGTAGTCACAAGCGATGAACTCCGCACAGTCCCACAGGCTTGCCGAAGGACCGATCGTGAGCAGATAGGTCAGGGTAGCGATGGCGAAGACCACCCACCCCAAGAGGTTATTTGCTCGGTTAAATTGCTTCCAATTCATATATATCCATATTAAGGATGTGTCCTCTTCAGCGAGCTATGGACACACCACAACGCCTACAAAGATAGCTATATACGCCGAATACGCCGAAGAGCGTGGCAGTACAAACGCAGGCGAGCGCACACGATAGTTCGTGTGCGCTCGCGCCTGATAGAGATGCCGTTCGGCACCACGTGCAAACTAATTCTTTGCCCTTGCAGGATAAAGAAGAGGAAGTACCATCGCCTTACCAGTTGCTCCCATAAGCAAGCTGGACACCGTTGTCATCGATGGTCTGTCTTGATTCGACACCTGGTATGCCCGGGTAGCATTGGGCTGACCATTCTCTGGAACTAGCCAGATGTTGAAGGAGGTACCGATATAGGCTCTCTTTCCTTTGTACCAAGTACCAACGAGCGGGAAGGTACGCTGAATTACATCGGGTTTGAGAATCTTATCATCCATCCCGACAGCAGGAGCCACATTGTTAATGGTCAGTTGATCACTATTCTTCACCCTGTCGCTCCAGAACTCATTCGTGCCAATGGTATGTTCGAGGAGGTCAAACGCCTTCTGGTCATTAGATGTAAAGCCCGTCGTCTTATTCCCCGTAGCACCTGCTGAGAGAGGGAGGCTACGACTTTGGATGATGAACTTTGAGGCGATAGGCTTGTCAGTGCTATTATTCAGGTTATTATTCCATCGCCCCCACTCGATATATCGCCAAGCACTGACATACTGCGTCCCGACATAGCGAAGAGCGTAGTACACACGCAGAGAGGCAGGATCCTTCTGGTTCTTACCTGTGATATCATTTCCATTCTCCCTTGCATAATAGTATGATTTTGCCTGTACGGGCAGCCCATTGATGACGACATCTTCGGTTACCCCGACAATCTGTCGCATGGGCGTACCAGCGTCTGTGACCGTCAACCGTGGGATGGAAGTGGGGAAGATACTCTTGATTTCCTTTTCACTGGGGAGTGTCCACTTCGTATCATCCTTATCAAAATCGGACTGACCAGAAGGAGACTTAATCGTGAAGGGATTAATCATACGATTGTTGTTCTCAAAGAATTCTTTAGCCAGATAAGGTCTACCGACACCACGCACGGTGTGATCATTACCCTCCTCTGCATTACTACCCCAAGGATCACCCCAAGTCAGATCTTGGTCAATGAAGGAGACAAACGTAGGAGCAAAGAGAGATAAGGGTGGCAAGCGTAGCTCGCGCGCTATCTTGAGGTGCTTATAGTACTTACGTGAGCCCTTGAACTTACTCCCCACAGCACGATAGACCTTCTCGAGCGTATGCACCCCAAGCTCCTTATTATACAGGTTGAAGGTAATCTCCAAGGCACTATTATCAGCCCCCCCCGACGAATACTGCCAGATGTAGAGCCACGGGGTCTTAGCCTCATCCAGGGAGAGGTTGACCTCGTTCTGAGGAACGAATGAAGAGCGCGTCAGCCCAGAGGGGGTGAAGGACACGGACTTCCCGATATCAAAAGTCCCCTCTTGCGTCGTCGAGCTGATAGTCACCTTCTCGATCTTATAGTTGTAGGTGGAGAGCACTTGCGAATAGTTTCCGTTATTGGCCGTCCAATACTTCTTATCCATCTTGCGCTTCAGGTCTTCCAAGTTCTTCATATCATTACTGAAGCGAAGAGCGAAGAGCGTCCCCAAGGGATAGAATCCTGCTCCAGGGACCTGCTTCACTTCGAAGGAATAGTTTGTAGGATCATTGTACTTGGGGTTATTCTCATTCATCCAGCCGATCTTTTGCGTGTCAACCTCCATCTTGACAGGGACACCTGGCGTATAGGAACCATCAGGCTTCTTCACTCCCAGCACAAATGGGATATTGATGTCTTGACCTACCACCAGCTTATCCCCAGCATTCAAGAACTTCAGTGGCGATTGTCCCCTGAAGCTAATGATATTCTCCGAAGCAGTGGAGCCTGGAGCATAAATGGCTGTCATCATCCACTTATCTTTGTTATTCTTAGCCATCTCTCCCGTAAAGGTCAGCGTCTTATCACGACTACCGACCTTATATTTCCCCCCGACTAGCTCAACCTGCTTGGCACTGAAGGAGACTTTTCCATCCTTGATGGATAGATCGACGGTACCCTTACTATAGAACACCTTTTGCCCATAATAACCATCCTCAATAGGATACAAGAGGAGGCGAACAGGGATCTTTTCGCCATCGCGGAAGCTCAGCGTAGGATAATTTCCCCCTTCTGCGGGTACGGTATACTCGAAGGCACGTGGCCCCTGCCCCTCTCCGCTCATACCGTCCTCCGTATCCGTAGAGACGATCGTACGCTCTTCGGGTGCTAAGACTGGTATATCCTGCAGACTGACATTTGTGGTAAAAGAGGGGGGCTCCTTAGTCTCTGTCGCTGTCTGGACTGCTACATCCTCCTGCTTACACGATGACACCGAGAGCATAAGGAGGGTAAAGAGGAGCAAACTACTCCATTGGTTCATTTTCTTCATCTTAATCATACTAAATCCTTAGTCCTCATCTGTATCGGGCATTTCTCCACCCTCTTCCATATCTACAATCGGTATTTTATCTCCATATATCGAAGGACCGGCAAGGATACTAAGTGGTTCCGTCCAAGCAAAAAGCTCTATGCAAGGAGTCTCATACGGTTGTTTCATTTGCATCTACAAGTTCTTTTAATGACGCATATCTATTATTTGAGTGAACTGTCCTTCTTCTTAGGGACAAGCAGGAAGTTCAAGACATTTGGGTTGACAAAGGTACGCCATCCATAAAAAAAAAAAAAAAAACACAGACAAGAACTCACTCAAATCAAGCCACTTACCCGAGCCCCTTTACCTCCCTACCCCCACATATCACACCACTAAGGTCAACAACAGATGGAGTGTTGGACTATTACTCCGAGCCACGCACCACTACTGCTCCGCCTGCGGATCAGTAGTGGTCAATGGGGGCGACCACTACTGCTTCACCCATCGACCAATAGTGCTTCACACCTCGACCACTACTGGATGCCACCCCTCTGCTTCTGACGAGGTAGCGAAGTAATAGAAAGAAAGCGACTACTTCGTAATTACCTCGAGCTCATAGCAGAGAGTCTGTACTAGTGGTATCTACATCTCACAATTAGTCAGTACCTTTATTTGTCCGTGTTTTTAGCCTGACGGTCAATGAACAATAGCCCATCTTCATACAATGAATACTCCCAAACAGACACAAGAGTATCTCGAAAAGCTACTCAACGAACGCGAGTCCGAATACCTCGAATTCAAAAAGAGTAAAGGCGGTCTTCCTAACTCTCTCTGGGAGACTTATTCGGCATTTGCCAACACCCATGGAGGACTGATTGTCCTTGGCATCGAAGAAAAACCAGACCAGACTCTCAGACTGGCTGGTCTCACCCTGCAAGATGTTGAAAGTCTAAAGCAGGAGCTCTTCCGCCAGCTCCACAACAAACAGAAGGTCAACACCTGCCTGCTTACCGATAAAGACGTAAGCATCGAGGTCGTAGAAAAGAGCTACATACTATTCATTCAAGTACCTCGCGCCTCTCGAGAGCAACGCCCTGTCTATATAGGAAGAGACCCCGAGCAAGGTAGCTACCGAAGGAATGACGAAGGAGACTATCACTGTAGCCCTGCTGAAGTACGTCGCATGTACGCAGACTCTGATCTGGCTCATCCTGCCGATAGTCGTATCCTCAAGGGCTTTACTTGGACAGATATCGACCCTACCTCTCTACTGCAATATCGTCAGCTTTTCAGTCTCAGCGACTCCAGCCACGTATGGCTTGCCGAAGATGACTTAAGCCTCATGAAGAAGCTGGGAGGCTATCGCATTGACCGAGAGAGTGGAGAAGAAGGCTTCACCTTAGCGGGATTGCTAATGTTTGGACGAAGTGAAGCCATACAAGATCCTCAGTGTGCGCCCTATTTCTTCCCAGATTACCAGTGCCTTCCCTCAGAGGAGAGCGAACAGCGCTGGACGGATCGCATATATCCCGATGGCAAATGGGAAGCTAACCTCTTCCAGTTCTACCGCCGTATCCTACCCAAGCTTCAAGCCGTTCTTCCTACCCCCTTCACACTTGAAGGCAACCAGAGGAGAGACGAAACCGCTGCACACATCGCACTCCGCGAGGCTTTAGTAAACTGCTGTGTTCATGCAGACTACAGCGAAGAGACTTCACTTAAGATCTTACATTACCCTGATCGCATCCTCTTTTCCAATCCTGGCACCCTGTTGATCTCTCGACATCAATACTATGAAGGAGGTGAAAGCATCCGCCGTAATCCCAGCTTGCAAAAGATGTTCATGATGATTGGGGCTGCCGAACAGGCTGGTAGTGGTACAAGTAAGATCTTTGCAGGATGGAAGAGCATGGGCTGGAAAGCCCCCTCCCCCCAGGAAGAAACCAAGCCCAACAGGGTCAAGCTCCTTATGCCGCTTGAGTCTCTTTTAGACAAGCGCATTGAGAAAGCTCTCATGCTTCAATATGGCGAGAAACATTGGTATCAACTATGCCAAGAAGAACGGACTATTCTCTCCACAGCCTACACGGAGAAGATCATCAATCATCAGTGTATCCGTGCCTCCTCCTCCTTGCACCCGACTGATATTACGCATCTGCTACAGCATTTGGTCCAAGAGAAATACCTTATTTCTATCGGACATGGGAGAGGAACCACCTATACTCTGGCTGGTGTACCCCACTCTCAATCTCCTGCAGAAGACATCAAAAGCGAAGGGACACAATGCACTCACGCAAGGAATAAAGATTTAGCCCCCTCTACAAGGAGGAGAATGTCCTTTAAGCAAACACGGCTTTTGATAATAGAATACTGTCGTCAATGGCGCAGTCTTGATGAAATAGCACTCCATATACAGAGAGACAAACGCTATTTACGCAACTTCATCCTCCCAAAGCTCAAAGATGATCTTACTAAACGCTTCCCCCTCGATAACCACCCCAACCAAATGTATCAATGGATCGAGGCGAACAAGAATGCCCCTAAGCAATAGCATATAGGATAGCTCGCACTCCTTATATGGACAGCTCGTACCCCTTATATGGACAGCTAACATCCCCTATATGGACAGCTCGTACCCCTTATATGGACAGCTAATATCCCTTATATGGACAGCTAACATCCCTTATATGGACAGCTCGCACCTCTTATATGGACAGCTCGTACCTCTTATATGGACAGCTAATGCCTCTTATATGGACAGCTAATGCCTCTTATATGGACAGCTAATACCCCTTATATGGACAGCTCGTGCCTCTTATATGGACAGCTAATGCCCCTTATATGGACAGCTCGTACCTCTTATATGGACAGCTCGTACCCTTATATGGACAGCTGAGGGCGAGAGGCAAGTGGAGAAAACAACGACCGCCCCGAGGAGCCTTGGCTCATCGGGGCGGTCGTTATTCTCAGGGGAAGAGCGAAGTCGCTACTTCGTCACCTTCTCGAGCTTGCGCAGGAGGGTCTGGTAGTGAAGGCGGAGACGTTCGTCCTTCGTCTTGGGCAACTGCTGACGCAGAAGTGCCTCCAGACGATACTGGAGAGGAAGGTACAGCGCCTCGGTATTGTTGATGGACGAAGTGAAGAGGTCTTCTGGTTCGCCGTAGCTCTTACCGAAGTTCAGGTATCCGACAGCATCCAGCTGACGAAGGAGGTCATCCGAAGGACGGTGATCCAGCGAGCAGAAGTGCTCCCCTTGCTTCGGAGCGAGCTGGGCGATGAACTCCTCATCGGTCATCCCTTCGGTGCGCTGCGCTTCGGCAGGGGTCAGCCCCGTCAGTTCGGCCAGGGTCAAGCCCGAGCGGCCGTTGGCCTTAGCTCCCAAGTCTTCGGTATAAGCCGTGATATAGCGCACGAAGTACTCCTGCAGCTGTCGCTCCGCAGGGGTCAAGTCCTCACGACCTGCCTCCGTCTTGGCCCAGACGTGTGCATAGACATCATCAGCATATTCCTGCGGCGTGTAGGAGGTAGAGTCCAGGTAGGAGGTCAGATTGAGCGCACCGATGTTGCGGATAGCCATAGCACGCGTCATCGCTCCGAGGATGACGAAGGGCGAAGCACTTGCCATATCTGGCATCGTGCGCTCCAGCTCTTCGCTACGCAGGCTGTCGATGGTGAGGGCCTTGTCGAGGAGCCACAGGGCCGAAGCTCTCTGCTGCGCCTTGGGGACAACCTTATAGCGAGGAAGGCCAGAGGCTTCGCTCGTCTGATAGAGATAGACCCCAGCGACATTGAGGAAGACATTCGACACATAGCGCAGAGCCTGATTGGAGATACCTTCGTAGAGGGTAGCACGATGCTCTGCCTCCTCGTCACGTGCGAACCACTGCCCGAGATGGTCGATGATGTACTTGAGGTTCTTCAGCCCGAGCGTGCTGGCAGCGATCGGATCATTCGACAGATCTTCCTCGATGGCCGAAGGGTCGTAGCGGCGCTCACCGATCTGCTGGACACCGTAGCGGTATTCGGGATCGGCAGCGTGCTTCTCGATCAGCTCATTCAGCTGGCGAGCCTCGTCGAGCATATTCCCCTTGCTATCCGGGAAATAGCGATAGGTCCAGTCGATGGCATACTTATCATACGTCCCGACAGTAGGTGGGTCAAGACTGACACCACGGTCTTCGGGCTGCGCTACGTAGTTGAAGCGCGCATAGTCCATGATCGAAGGAGTCGTACCGTGCACCGCCGTGAAGGAGGGCGAACGGAGGGAGTCGATGGAGTAAGCAGCCGAAGAGCCCATGTTGTGCATAAAGCCAAGCGTGTGCCCGATCTCGTGGGCAATGACGTACTTCAGCGACTTCGACATCAAGGTATCGGGGAGCTTCATCGCACGGACGAGGGGATCGACCTGCGCCGTCTGAATGAAGCGCCAGTTATTGTTCAGCTTCGAGACATCGCTCCACACCAGCACCGAGGCGTTGATGATCTCACCGGTACGTGGGTCAGACCAGCTGGGGCCCATAGCGTTCTCCGTAGCGATGGGGACGTAGCGGATGCAGTTGTACTTGAGGTTGTCGGGGTCGAAGTCTGGGTCATCGGTGGGGAAGTCACGCACCTCAATAGCGTCCTTGAAGCCAATCTGCTCAAAGGCCTTATTCCAGCGCAGCGTCCCTTCCTTCATCGCTGCCTTCCACAGAGGAGGGAAGGTATTCTCTACGTAGTAGACGATGGGCTTCTTGGGGCGCACGAGCTGTCCTGCCTTGTAGGCAGCGACATCCGAAGGCTCGAGTCTCCAGCGCTTGACGAACTGCACAGGCTCGATGAGCTTTGTCTCGGGATTGTACGCATTCTTCGCCACGTGGAAGACACCGATACGCGTATCCGCCAGGCGAGGCGTCATAGGCACCTCGGGCAGGCGCAGGATCGTGAAGGTAGCCCCAAGCGTCACGGGGTAGTCCTTCAGCGGACTGCCCCCACGCGACGAGCTCAGCGTGACGCGGTAGCTGCGATCGATCTTGATCGAGACGTTGTCCTCGAAGGACTTGACCTCACGAATATGATTGAGTCCACGCTGCTGGCTGGCCTGCACCTGATAGGAGCCGAGGCTCTTGGCGATGAGGGGGAAGTACTTCTGCTCTTCGGTCACCAGCGAGGTGAGGTCGATGACTACAGCGGACTTATCCTTGTTCCAAGCCTTGATGGGGAACTTAAACAAGGGCAGATCCGTATAGCTCGAGCCGAAGACGGGACGTAGCTCCTTCTCTAACTGTCCTGCCAGATAGGGGTCGGAGTTGACCGCCTCGAGCACAATAGCACTATCACGCTGGGCAAAGCGCATATGTACGGGGTTGGCATTCTTGAAGCCGATCATCCCCAGCTGTGGGTTGGAGATGGAGGAGAGCGTAGCTGCTACTAAGACCTCTTTGCCCAAGGTCTTCACAGGCAGCTCGACATAGAGCTTATTGTCCGTCTTGTGGAGCGTGAGGAAATCCCCCTTTGCCGAGACGATGGGCTTACCCGTCAAGAGCTTCTCATAGGGCGTCTTCTCGGGTTGCTTCTCCGTCTTGGGCTGCTTCTTTCTCTTGAGGAAGTCGAAGATCCCAGCCTCAGCCGTCATAGGAGCGAGCGTGAGCGTCCCAGCGGCCAGAAGTAATGCAATGGTTCTATTTATCATCATCTCTCGGGTCTATTTCTTAGCATCCAGGAGCTTCTTGACCTTGAAGGCCAGCGTCTGATAGTGCGCCTTGAGCATCTTGTCCGTCGTCGAAGCGGCACGCTGCTCGAGGATAGGACGGATCTTCAGGAGCGCAGCATACATATACTGCTCCGAGGTGTCGAGGGCAGGAACATTGGCCATAGGATAGATACTGGCCGAAGGATTGCCACCACCGTACTGCACACGCGACGACTTGAGGGCTTCGCTGTAGTCGGTCGCAGGAGCGAGGCTCACGAGCTTACCGTCCAGCAGCGTAGGCGTCGAAGCGAAGCCATAAGGCATAGCAGGCGTTGCGTTACGTGGGTTGACCACCCCAGAGATGGACTTATCGATGAAGGCAATCTGCAGCATACGCTCCATATGGTTGGGCACCTTCCCTGCGATGGTCGTACCGAAGACTTCCTTGTAAAGGTCATCGAAGTACTCACCGAGGCTGTAGCTCTTGGAGTCAATCTGCGCTGCGATGATGATACGTGCACGCAGGTCGAAGATATCCTTGACGATGAACTCTAAGAGCTGATCGTAGTAGCTGATATCCATAAAGCCCTTGCGCTCCAGCGAGCGATCGGCATAGCCCTGGAAGATCTTCGCCTGATGGAGCAGCCACTGGAAGGCCTCACGCTGCTTGGCCTTCGAGATGACCTGATAGCGAGGGAGCTGGCTGGAGAGCTGACCTTCACGGCAGACGACACCACCGACCAGGCTCATAGCATTCTTGAGCTGGAGGTAATAGGCCTGCACAATAGCCAGATAGAGGCTCTTCTTCTGACGGCTATCGGGGTCGTTGGTGATCCACTTGGAGAGGTTCGACTGGATGAAGGCAAGGTTCTTCATCGTCAGCTCAGCCGTCTTGATGGGGTCATTACCCAAGTCTTCGGTGCGCACCGTAGGGTCGACGGCATAGCGAGGCTCAGGCGCATAGCGGTAGCGTGGATCGCTTGCCTTCTTATTGACGCGAGCAATGAGCTCCTTGGCTTCGGCAGCAGGATCGCCCCCGAGGTCGAAGTAACGATAGCCCCAGTCGATAGCGAAGAGGTCGTACGTACCGAGCTGGTCGTTGACGAGTCGTACCCCCTTATCCGTGGGCTGCGCAAGATAGTTGTAGCGTGCGCCATCGAGGATGGAGGCAGCCAAGCCGTTGTCCTTAGTGAACTTCGCTGAGCGTAGCTGCTCGGTGGTATAAGCCGACGAAGCAGCGTAGTTAGGCAGCAAGCCCAAGATCTTAGCGACCTCCTGCGAGACCAGCTGCGAGAGCGACTCGTCGAAGAGGGCCTGTGGCAGACGCGAGGTGCGGATAGCAGGGTCTGCAGCCGCCGTGGCAATGAAGCGCTGCTTGTAGAGCAGTGCCTCTACATTATTATATATAGTCAGGTTGCCACTGAAGATCTCCCCCGTACGTGGGTCGCTCCAGCTGGAGGCAGCGATGGTCTCCTGGCTATTGGGGATGTAGCGGATGCACGAGTACTCGAGGTTGTCGGGATCGAACTGCTTATCTCCCTTGGGGAAGTCGCGCACCTCGATGGCATTGCGGAAGCCCGCAGCCTCGAAGGCCTTGTTCCAGCGCAGCACGCCCTCACGGATGGGACGCTGCCAGCTCGTGGGGAAGGCACTATCGAGATAGAAGACAATCTTCTTCTCGGGCTCAGAGAGCTGTCCCTTAGCGTAGGCCTTCTTATCCTTTGGGACGAGCTGCCAGCGATGCGCTAAGTAGACGGGTTCGCTCTGGTCAAGGTAATCGGGGAAGGAGACCTTGCGGGTCGTCTGGTACCCGACACGAGCGTCCGCCAAGCGAGGGATGGCGGTAGAAGCCTCGACAGGCATGATGGTGTAGGTCACTTCAGCCGTCAGAGGCATATCTCTGGCCACGGAGATAACACCCATCAGCGAGGCATTCACCGAGAAGTTCATCTCGACGCGCACGCTGGCGTTCGTATCGAAGGACTTGAGTCCACGCACGAAGGTCAGGCTACTATTGCGCGAAGCGGAGATCTTGAACGGGCCCTGCTGCGAGGGAACGATCTGGAAGAAGGGGCTGGACTCAGTGACGAGCGAATTGATCTTCAGCACCACAGCCGAGCTATCCGCCTTGTAGACCTCGGGCGTGAAGGACTCGACCGACTGGTCTCGGTAGTTCAGCTCGAGGGCGCGCTGGAGCTGGGCGGAAGCGTCACGGCGGTAGACGATGGAGTTGGGAGCCTTCATCACGATGGCGCTGTCCTGCTTCTCGAAGCGGAAGACGATGGGAGCGGAGTTCATCGAGCCGACAGCGAGGTAATCGGGATCGGTCGTTGAGGTGACCTTAGCCCCCATCATCAGCTCCTTACCGAGGTACTTCGTAGGGAGCTCGAGATAAACATTACCATTGATCTTATGCAGCGTGACGAACTTGCCACGAGCGGTCTCGACCTTCTTATCCTTGAAGAACTTCGTGTACTTGTCTTCTTCTTTCTTCTCCTTCTTAGGCTCTACCGTCTTGGTTTCTTGCTTGGTCTCCGCCTTCTTAGCCTTGACGGAAAGGCTATCCGTCTGAGCCAAGGCAGGGAGTCCATAGCCACTGAAGAGCAGGGAAGCTACCACGAGGGTGCGAATGCAACTCTTGTGCATGAATCTATCTTTTATCGTGTTGGTGATTCTATTCGTTATATGAGGACTACTCTACTTAGTAGCCTACTATCGGGGAGCTCTGTAGACGAGCTGGACAACCTTGCCCAGCGAAGCATCTCGCCAGAGTTGCTTCGCCGTACTGCCCGAGACATCGTAGCTATAAACAGCACTTGCAGAGCCATCATAGGTAGCGATATAGAGGCGTGTACCCCCCACGAGGATCATACGCTGTATCGTCTCTCCTGCCCCCAGCGTAATGTATGCTTCGGGAGCAGTCTGCACTTGTCGCTGCAGGTCATAGAGGTAGACCTTGTTGGCAGCAGCCACGTAGGCAGAGTTATGCTCGGGGCGCAGAGCCAGCTGCGTGGGAGTATCCGTCCCCTTATAGGTGATGACCTGCAAGGGATAAGACTTCTCCTCTTTCTTCGCACTAAGGAAGAGCCCTGGATCAATCACTGCCAGCTTATAGCTGCCCTGTGCCGAATGCGTCAGGATAGCTACGTAAGCGGGGGCGGAGGCATTCGCCGAGAGAGCTACCAAGCTACTGCCTTCAAAGGGATTTCCCGTGGTCGATTCGCCAGCATCATCCGAGGAGGTATAGGTCGCCTTCAGCAGATGCACCTTATTACCAGTATTGGAGAGCTCCATGATAATCGGAGTCCCCGTCGTCTGATCAAAGGCAATGAGCCCCCCCTGCAGGTTCGAAGCCCTCCATGTCTTCAACTCTGGAGCCAAGACTGGTAGCTTATTGGCAAAGGCGGACTTTAAGCGATTGTCATTGAGAAGACGTGGGAGGGATGTCAATAATCCGAGGGTATAGAGCTTCCCCTCAGCGATGACATATTCATTGATATCCGTGGGAGAGAAGGCATGTGCCTGCATGGGGTGCCCATTGAAGTTCATGCGTCCTCCGATGGGCTTAATGGAGTCGGCGTTGAGGCGATAAGCCCACGTATCTCCCCCGACGAAGAGGTAGTTAGTCGTCACTCCGGCCCCTGTGGTATGCGAGAAGGCATCAAGCACCTTGGGAGTGCCGGTGAGGTCACGATCCAGTTTCCCTTCAGTAAAGACATCCGTCACGACATGTGAGGCCTCACCAAAAGGATAATAGCCTAAGGCGAGCTTACCCTCCTGCTGCGTGAGGGCATAGAGGCCATCACGATACTTGAAGTTCACACGTATGCGGAAGCGATGATAGTAGATACCATCTGGGGTCTCCATCTTCAAGCGAGCGACGTGCACACCATAGTCTGAGCTACTCGTAGCCTTGTAGACCAGCTTATTCCCAGTAGCTACCTTCTTATAGTCTACCTCCCACTCGATCGTAGGAGTCGTCGTAGCTCCATTGGTGAGTCGGTAGGCAGGAGCCTCGATCTCAAGTGGCGCACCGAACTCCACCTCGTAAAGCTCCTGGAGCTGCGTCGTGGGCTCGACGACCTGAAGAGGACGCGTCACCCGTGTCGAATCATCCTTGTAGCAGGAGCTGAATGCTCCGAGGGCAAGGAGAGCAACGAAGGCTCTCTGCACCGTATATAATGTCCTATTCATCGTCTTTACTGTCGGTATTGTTTGAGCCAATTAGCGGTAGATGCAGGGAGCGGTTCGCCCAGCTCCTTGAAGGCCGCCTCGATATTGAGAAGGAAGCGATAGACGCGCTCTACGTCCCCCAGGTGACTGAACTCGTCATACAAGGCAAGCTCATCCTGCTTGTAGTACTTGAGGAGGGTACGATACTTACGTAGAGAGTACTCGCCTAAGAGGTAGGCGTAGGTCGTAGTATTCCAAATCTCAGGCGTCATCTGAAGGCCGTTATTCACTGCTATCTTGATGCGGTTGAGCTCCTTGAAGGGAGCCTTGAGGTCAGTGGAAGCCTCGAGTACCAAGGTCAGCGTATCGGACTTCCCTTCTACAGTCTGCAATGCGCTACGGATAAACGTCACGGGGAAGGTACCCTTCAGCGAGTCCGCAGGGAAGGTGTATTGCTCTGCCAGGGGCTTGAAATGTACTCCGACTTTGGCTGTAGAAGCCTTTTCATCCACACGCACCCGATAGGCTAAGGGGCTTGATGAGATAGTCCCCGTATGGCGTACTGGCACATCGACCGTAAACTCCGTCAGCGCATCGGGCTTCGTCCCATAGCTTTCACGGATAATATGATCAGTGGCATCGCTACCGAAGTGAAAGTACACTCCACGAGGCGCTTTATAGAAGCCATCACGGCTGACATATTCGATCTCCTCGGCTGGGGTCTTGGTGCACGAGCTTAGCAATAAGCCTCCTCCGAGCACTCCAGCCAGAAGGTATATATATGATCTCTTCATTGTACTTGGTCTAATTAGGTGAGTAATTAGTGGTTGCCATAAGTCCGCTCCAGCTCGGGCCAAGGTAGAGTCACCATATCCTCTGTGGGCTTAGTAGACTCCCCTAAGAGCGAAGGGAAGGGCTGGAAGAAGTGCTTAATAGCGTGGAAGGACTGACCTTCACCTGGAGTCTCACGCAGATACTCGCGCATCAGCTCGAGGTCAAAGGCTGCTTGTCCCGAGAAATTGGCTGGAGTCAGCGGAGCTAAGCCACGGCTATCACGCACCTTATTGAGCGCTTCAACAGCTGCGGTGGGGTCCGTGGGATAAGTCGCTTCGGCCAAGATATAGTACATCTCAGGCAGACGAATCAGCATAATCCCCTTGTGCGTACTACCGAGCGAGGCGAGCTGCGCTCTATCAGGTAGGAGACGGATGAACTGCGTATAGGAGTCTATCTGACGATAGTATGCAGCCTGGCGATTGTCGATCGAAGCAGCTCCCCCAGCTGAGGCATAAAGCGCATTGAGTGCCGAGAGACGACGACCTTGGTCGACGTTACCACCGCCTCCAGTAGCCAGGTAGGTCGTAGCTACCCAGTCGAGGAACTTAGGTGCATAGAGTCCACAGATAAGTTCGCCCTTAGCAGGGAAGCGCACGACATCCGTGAAGGAGGCACGTGGTGCGAGGGCGAAGTCGGAGCTATGGTCGATGACCTTCTGAGCATATGCAGCAGCCTTCGCAGACTCTCCCATAGCATTGTAGACTCGTGCCTTGGTCGCATAGACTGCATACTTATTGAAGTGCACGATACGATGCGTCTGGTAGTTCGCATTCGTCAGGTCCCCCCCCGTGATCGTCTCATCTGACGAGAGAATAGCCTCAGCTCGATCTAAGTCGGCCAAGATATTCTTGTAGGTATCCTCCAGATTATAGACCTGCTTGTTCTTCAGATCGAAGTGGTAGGCATAAGGAATACCACGAGTGGAGGAGAGCTTACCTGCAGCCTTAGCACGGCGATAGTCAGCAGCAAAGAGGCGAGCGACGTCGAAGTGCAGGAAGGCACGAAGACCATAGGCTTCCCCTTCGATCAGACGCAGTACATCCCCAGAGAGTGACGTGCGCCCGAGGTTCTCGAGGATATTATTATTGTAGGAGATGACTTCATAGAGCTGCGTCCAAAGAGCATCGGTGTGCGCTCGGACATCATCATTGGTGTACTCATAGCGATTGATATGGTAGTTCACCGACACGCTGTTGAGGTTCCCGACGTTCTGAGCCAGGTTCTCCATCAAGCCAGCAGTAAGGGCACCACCATAAAGTCCTTCGCCTGCCATCGTGCCATAGACTCCGTACATAGCATCCTGATAGCCTTGTATCGAGCTGAACTGCACCTCTTCGAGGAGCGTACCCTTAGGCTGAATGTCTAAGAACTGACTGCAAGAGCTCAAAAGGCCCAGGGATAGGACACCCACCAGTAAGGGTCTGAATATCGTCTTTCTCATTATGATATCACTGTTAGGGGGGTTAGAAGGAGAGGCGAGCTGAGAACTCGACACTACGAGCAAAGGGATAGTCGAGACCACGCTCACGCTTGACCGTAGAGAGGTAGAAGAAGTCATTCGACAGGAGCTCAAAGCGCGCACGACGCAGATGGAGCTTCTTCACCCAAGCGGCTTCCGTCTCATAAGCCAGCGAGAGGCTACGCAGGGTAAGGTAATACTCCTTCTGTACGAAGCGGCTGGTCTGGTAGGGAGATTCACGGTTGGCGATATCCTTGTACTTAGCCACATCCCCAGCCTGCTTCCAGCGGTCATTGAGCACGCGTACGTCTGCGTTGTACTCGGGGTTAGCCCCTTCGACACGTGAAGCGAGCGTCTGGTTATAGACGACAGCACCGAGCGAGTACCCGAAGTTCGCATTCAGCGAGAAGCCCTTGTAGAAGAGGTACGAGGAGAGCGAACCATAAGCCCAAGGGTTGGTATCACCGAAGACGACACGGTCATTGGGGTCATAGGTGAAGCTATAGCTACCATCACGCTTGATGTACACCTCACGCCCAGTAGCAGGATCGATACCTGCCGAGGGGACGACCTTCAGAGCCGTCAGCGACTCCCCTTCTTCGTAGAGAGGGAGGGGGGTGGTGCTACGATTAAGCGAGTCGACACCGAGGTTCTTTTCATTAAGCGCCTTGAGGGCGTTAGAGATCTTCTTGACCTTATTGCTATTGTAGGAATAAGTCAGAGAGACAGACCACTGCAAGTCCTGCGTCTGGATGGGGACGACACGTGTCGAGAACTCCACCCCAGAGTTGACGACCTCCCCTACATTCTGCTTGGCGGTGACGACCCCTACGGAAGGAGCCTTGGTCACATCCAAGAGGAGGTTGTCGGTCAGCTTGCGATAGACATCAAGCGTCAGATCCCAGCGACTCTTGAAGAGCGTCAGGTCAAGACCTGCATTCTGATTGAGCGTACGCTCCCACTTCAAGTCAGGATTACCGATACCACGAGGGACAGCTCCAGCACCGATGAAGTAGTTAATATTCTTATTGTAGTCGTAAGTCGTGTATGCTTGATAAGGCTCGAAGGACATATTACCCAGATACCCCACGCTGGCACGTAGCTTCAGTAGCTGAATATCCTTATTCCCCTTAAAGAACTTCTCGTTATGAATGTTCCACCCAGCACCGAGCGACCAGAAGGGAGCGAAGCGCTGGTTCTTACCAAACTTAGAAGAGCCTTCGTAGCGGAAGATGAAGTCCAGATAGTATCTATTATCGTAGATCGTATTCCCATTGACGAAGAAGCCTGCAGCCGTAGCATAGTTATCCAAGCCCGAAGGACGAGCACCACTGCGATAACCAAGGGCAAAGTTTGGATGTCCTAAGTTGTCCGAATAGAACCCTCGGCTGGTATAAGTCGAAGCATCGGAAGTCGTCGACTCGATGTTTGTCCCTGCCAGCGAAGTCAGATAGAGCTTCTCAAAGAAGGTACGGTTGTAGGAAAGCATCAGCTTACCCATATAGTTGAAGCCCTTGGACTGGTTTTCGACCATTTCCCCACGCTGATCAAGGGGCTCTCCTCGGAAGTCATTGGAGAGAGGCGAACGGAAGCGACGACCAAGACCATTGCGTATCGTGAAGGAGAAGTCCCCATCTAAGCGGAAGGCTCCGATCCAGGCCTGCATCGCCGTAGTATTCAGCAGGTCTATACTCTGAGACTGATTATAGCTATTGAGGCGAGCTTCATAGAGCGGATTATTGATGCGATTTCCATTGAAGCTACGTAGCAACTCTCCACTCTCCGAATAGGGGGAGAGGTAGGGATTCATACGCGTGAAGTTGCTGTATGAGCCATAGTTGGGCTCATTAGAGGAGACGCGGTTGACCGTGATATTATTGGAGAGGAAGAGCCTATTGGGGCGGTTATACGAGAGCTTGAAGCTACCCGAGATACGCTCACGCCCCGACTGGATCATTACCCCTTGGTCCTTGCCATAGCGGAGTGTCAAGCCGTAGCGCACGTACTGATCACCGCCCTCAGCACTGAGGCTATGCGAATGCGAGACACCCATACGCAGAGGCTTAGAAAGCCAGTCTGTATATACTCCACTACGGATCAGGCGCACGATCGCATCACGCGACAAGTCTTTGCGGTACTGCTCCTCCGGAGTATCACCGCGATAGATCCCTGCCAAGTCTTCATAGCGGAGCTTCTGCTCTGGGTTCAAGAGATGGTAATCGCTGAGGTCGGGTGCAGTGAGACGTAGCGTCCCATTGTAATTCACACGGATAGCACCTTCGCTGATGGGCTTCGTGGTGATGACGATGACCCCAGCAGCAGCCTTAGCCCCATAGAGGGCAGAGGCCGAAGCATCCTTCAGCACCGTGACGCTCTCGATGGTATTCATATCCATATCGTAGATGTAGTTCACATCCACGATCGCTCCGTCGACGACGAAGAGCGGTAGGTTAGCCGCCCCCGAGAAGGTGGCACGTCCTCGCAGATTGAGTTCGGGACGCGCATTGGGGTCGGAGCCGAGGTTATTCTGCTGAACAACCTGCAGACCAGGGACAAAGGCCTCAAGGCTCTGCAGTACGTTCTTCGTACCCACGGCAAGAAGTTGGTCGGACTTGACCGTAGTCTGCGACCCCGTGAAGCTCTTCTTATCCTTCTTGGTGAAGCCTGTGACGACGACCGACTCGATGGACTGATTGTCGGGCTCGAGGTCAATGCGCTGAGCCGTACCGCCACGCAGGGTCAGCGTCTTAGCCTTATATCCCATGAAGGTGATACGAACACGCTCCGTAGCGTTCTTCGTCTTGAACTCAAAGTGCCCCTTGCCATCCGTGATGAAGCCACCCTTCTGCCCGAGGATCTGAATCGTCACCAGAGGCATCGGATCTCCATTCTCATCATAGATGGTCCCGCTGAAGACGTGTAGCGAAGAGGTAGGGGTTTGCTGTGTCGAACTGCCTCCCGACGCCATCAGAGCATTCGGCGAAGCGGCCATGGCAGGCAGGACTGCGCTCAAGAGCCAGCCACCTGCAAGTAATGTTGTAATTAATCTCATTCGACCTCGTTTGTATAGTGATTCAACTCGTTAGTCTATCACATCACCCGCTCACCAGATAATTCACTTACCCGATGAGCGAGAAAAGCCATGCATCCTACGAAGATCAGAACTGAGCTTCCATGGGGAAAATCTCAGCGACATTATTTAAGTGATATAGGCGCTGGCAAAAATGTGAATTAGCTATAAAGTTAGGAAAAGGAAATTACAATTCCTAATACCCTCGCTCCTCTTTCCTAAAAATTACTCCTCCTACCCCTTGACTTCACCCAGCAATACCGCCGAGCAACGAGAGCCCTTTTCAGCACCACCTACTGCCGACATCGGGCCGAAGGGAAAGCCTTGCCATAAGGATGCGACACCGACCAATAGTGCTCGCTGAGCGGAGCACTACTGCTCCACCCGACGAGCACTACTGCTCCACGCCACGACCTATACTGCTCTGCTCAGTGACCAATACTGCTCCCCCCACCCTACACACGTCCTTCCTCCAACCAGCTCCCCCAAACGATACCACCCAAGCAGGCGCACCTTCCCCCTCGCGCGCAAACAATAATATATATGTTCCCTACCGAGGACGCACTGCCACACATAAACAAAATCACCTACCTCAAGGCTATTTAGTGCAAATGCGCTAACTTTGTTGTGTTGGTTCGGAACATAATAGCCAGTCTTCCCCAGAAGACTGATCCCTCTGTTTATCCCCTGACTATCAACAAACACCACAGTTCGCACGATGTGCCTCCTTCGTCTTAACCCACTTACATATAAAAGATGAGTACTACTCCTACCCAAAGGCTCTCTCTACGCCAGCGTCTCTCAGCCTTTCGCCCCAATCCCTCGGTGCTGCTCTTCATCGCCACGATCATAGCCGTCACCATCGCTAACTCCTCGTGGAATACTCGCTATCTGGACTTCCTGCACTACCCCGTGCAAGTCATCATCGGAGGCATCGAGCTCTTCCGTCACATGGGACACACGATGACCATCAGTCAGGTCGTCAATGATGCCTTGATGGCCATCTTCTTCTTCGTTGTGGGGCTGGAGATCAAGCAAGAGCTACTCGTCGGGGAATTGGCCTCGCCAAAGAAGGCCCTACTTCCCGTCATCGCTGCCCTCGGAGGAATGCTTTTCCCCGTCCTCTTCTTCCTGCTCGTCACCCCCAATCATCCAGAGAGCATCGGGGCAGCCATCCCGATGGCCACCGATATCGCCTTTGCCTTAGCCGTGCTTAGTGCCTTGGGCGCACGTGTCCCCAAGAGCCTCTACATCTTCCTGGCGACGCTCGCCGTAGCTGATGACATCGGGGGCATCATCGTCATCGCCCTCTTCTACAGCAAGGGGGTAGCCGTACTTCCCTTAGTCATCGGACTGATCTTAGTCGGCTTCGTCCTCGTCTTAGGGCGACTACGTGTGCACACCCTCGAGCCGTACATCATCGCTGGCATCGCCGTCTGGGCACTCTTCCTGCAGTCGGGTATCCACCCGACGATCGCTGGGGTGCTGGTCGCTCTCTGCATCCCTGCAGGCACGAAGGTGCACATCCGCGAACTCTCACGCAAGCTCCTCGAGCAGACCAGCCACCTCTCTACCGAGACGCGCGAGTCGTCGCGCGCCCTTGTTCTCTCGCACGAACAGCTGGAGCACATCGAAGAGATCAAGCACACCGCAGGCAGTGCCATCAGCCCCGTGCAGACCCTCGAGCACGCATTGAAGCCCCTGGTCGACTACTTCATCCTCCCCTTCTTCGCCTTCGTCAATGCTGGTGTATCCTTCGGGAATATCTCGACCGATATGCTCTTGGGGCTCCCCTTAGCCATCTTCATGGGGCTCTTCCTCGGCAAGACCGTTGGGATCAGCCTCTTCACCTACATAGCTATACGCGTCAAGCTCTGCGACTGGCCCGAAGGGATGAACCTCCCACGCCTCATCAGCCTCTCGGTACTCGGAGGCATCGGCTTTACCGTCTCCCTCTTCATCGCTAACCTCGCCTACGATGCCCCCGATATGGCGCAGCTCCTCAACGAAGCTAAGCTCGGCATCTTCGCCGGTACGATCATCTCGGGTGTCGTCGGCTACGCCCTACTACACCGCTTCCTCCCAGCAAGAGAGGAGCGGTAATTGCTCTGCTCACCAAGAGCACCGCAATACCTTAGATGCGAGCTATTTGCATCTTTTAATAGTTACAACTACCTTTGCTCTCGGAATATCCACCACGTCTTTGGTGGAGTTCCTTCGCATATCATACTTCAAACATTTAGACAATGATCAAGAAAGTACTCTTTGCTGCACTTGCTCTTGCAGGCAGCGTGAGCCTCGCCAACGCTCAGGAAATCTTCCAGACTGGCACGAAGGCAGTGAATGTAGGTGTAGGTCTCGGTAGTGTATTATCTAACACAACCATCCCACCCCTCTCTGTAAGCTTCGACTACGGTGTCAAGGACAACCTCATCAATGGGGAAAACGGTTCGATCTCCGCTGGGGGATACATCGGCTACACGGCTAGCAGCCTCTCTGTCCTCAACTCTAAGCTCCGCACCTCCTATGCTATCCTCGGTGCTCGCGGTGCTTTCCACTATCAGTTCATGCCTAAGCTCGACACGTACGCTGGGATCATGCTCGGCTACAACATCTCTTCTTCCGCTTGGTCGGGTGCAGAAGTCGCTGGTGTGGCTAACTCTTCAGGTGGCTTTGCTTACAGCACGTATGCAGGTGCACGCTACTTCTTCACTGAAAACACTGGTGCTTTCGCTGAACTCGGTTACGGTATCGCTTACTTCAACCTCGGTGTAACTTGTAAGTTCTAAGCACACCCCTCGAGCCACACGGCTCATCATACAGCAGAGGCTGCGACCCTCGGGATATCCCAGGTCGCAGCCTCTGCTACGTTTATTCGGATGGAGTTTGGTTACTTCTTCGGAGCAAACGCCACCAGCTTCTCGGCTTCGTCCACGATACGATCGGCAGCCTCCGTGAGGGCGAGCTTGCGTATCTCCTCCGAGAGCGAAGCGCACTGCGTGGTATCTTGGACGAGCGCAATGGCACGAGGCGTAAGCTCAGCGCGTGACTGGTCGTCAGGGATGAGCAAGGCAGCTGAGCGCGTCGAGAGAGCTAAGGCGTTCTTCGTCTGATGGTCTTCGGCTACGTTGGGCGAAGGGACGAGGATGGTAGGCTTCCCTAAGAAGCACAGCTCCGAGATCGAGCTGGCACCGGCACGCGACACGACGACATCCGCCACCGCATAAGCCAAGTCCATGCGCTGGATGAAGGCGGAAGAGTAGACGGGGAAGTTGTGTGCCTTGAGCAACTCCTGCGCCTTCGCTTCGAAGCCCTTACCCGTCTGCCAGATCAGCGCTACGCCCGACTTAGCCCATTCATCCAGGCGTGAGCCGATGCTCTCATTGATGCTCAGCGCACCCAAGCTACCGCCGATGACGACGACCACACGCTGGGTGTCGGCAGGCAGACCGAAGTAGCGCAGTGCTTCCTCACGCAGTCCGTCCTCCATGTATTCAATCGCAGGGCGAAGGGGATTACCCGTCAGTACGATCTTCTCCTTCGGAAAGAAGCGCTCCATCTCTGGGTAGGCAACGCAGATACGATCGGCACGGCGTGCCAGGAACTTATTCGTCACTCCGGCGTAGGAGTTCTGCTCCTGAATGAGCGTAGGCACGCCCAAGCTCTGTGCTGCTTTCAGTGTCGGAGCACTGGCATAGCCCCCGACACCAATGACGATCTCGGGGCGGAACTCACGGATAATATCGCGCGCCGTAATGAGTGCACGCAGGAAGTCACGCAGCACACCGATATTGCGCCACGGACGCTTGCGGTCAAGACCACGGATCTTCAGCCCACGGATGGGGAAGCCGGCTTGGGGCACACGCTCCATCTCCATACGCCCCTCGGCGCCGATGAAGAGAATATCGATGTCGGGATAGCGACGGCGAAGAGCCTCGGCGATCGAGACAGCAGGGAAGATATGCCCACCCGTCCCGCCACCGCTGATGATAGCACGCTGGATCATAGTTTTATTGGATGTCTTGTGTTTCGGTAGGAGTAAGGAGGACTTCGCTCGGCTCTTCGTCCGTGGGATAAGCCTCCTCGTGTGCTGGTTGGTCGCTCTCCGTGACGGAAGCCAGTGCTTCGGTACGCTTAGGCTTGTCGGCCTTCGAAGCTGCGATCATGATGCCGAAGGCGATGCTTGTGGCGATAATCGATGACCCCCCATAGCTGATCAGTGGGAGCGTCTGCCCGGTGGTGATGATCCCCGAGGCGACAATCATATTCACCAGCGCCTGCATGGGATAGAGGATCCCGAAGCCCTTGATAAGGTTGCTTCTGTAGACGTTGGTCTGCTTCCGTGCCTCTCGATAGCCGATGAGCATCCACGCGAAGTAGAGCGAAGGGATGAAGAGGAGTCCCAAGAGTCCGTATTCTTCGATGATGATGGCGTAGAGGTAGTCGGAGTAGGCCTGCGAGAGGGAGTCACGCATCTTGCTGTTCCCTGGGCCGCGTCCCAAGAGCCTGGAGCTGGCGATCGCCATACGCCCCATCTGCTCCTGGCGGTTTGCATCCGTGATGGCGAACTTATCCGTGCGCTCATTGACCGCTCCGTGGAGGCGATTGTGCCACGTGACAGCACGTCCTGGCAGCATACTTTCGGGGGCGAGGTAGAGGTAAGCACCACCGAGGACAAGCGCCGAGAGACCGATGGCTGAGACACGGTACATGAAGCGCTTCGGGGCTTTAAGTACCCACGAGTAGAGGTAGAGGAAGACAAAGAAGATAAGGAACGTGGAGAGGTTCGTCACGAGCACAAAGGACGAGAGGGCCAAGACACGAGCCCAATACCACCAGTAGGCTTTCTCCTTCCGTGGGTCTTCTTCGGTATCCTTCCCTGCGACATATGCCCCCCACAGCACCAAGAAGATGCGATAGAACTCCGAGGGCTGGAGCGTCACCGGGCCTAAGCGTATCCAGCGCTCAGCTCCGTTGGTATCTGCCCCTAAGAAGAACTGAACGACGAACAAGAAGCACATCACGAGAAAGTAGCTCTTCGGAAGCATATAGCGTAGCGTACGCCCCGAGAAAATACTGACACACACGGCCATGCACACGCCTACCGACAGCATCAACAAATGCTTGATGATAGGATTTATCCCCCCTCCTGGGGAGATACTCTTATAGACCTCCGAGCTCACGGCACTTGTCACCGTGACGAACGAGACCAAGATGAGCATGAAGTACAGAGCCCATAGTAGCCCATTACCTCCGAAAAGGAGGTGCATCCAGCTCGTCTTCGTCTCCGCCCAAGACTGCTTAGCCATGCTTCTCCGAGGCTTGTATCAGGGACTGCACCACCTCACGGAAGCGATCTCCTCGGTGGATATAACTATTGAAGAGGTCGAAGCTCGCACACGCTGGGGAAAGGAGCACCGTATCTCCAGGCTGTGCCATCTCACGGGCATGGGCAATCGCTTCCTCCATGGAGAGGGCGGAAGCTATCTGGGGCACCTTGCCGTGGAAGCTCTTATACAGCTTCAGCACATCGGTCGTCAGGAAGACCAGACCACGTGCTCCAGAGGTGATCAGCTCCGTGATATCCAGATAGTCGTTCCCCTTGTCTTCGCCTCCGAGGATGAGGACATAAGGGGTCGTCATCGTCCTGAGGGCGTAGTAGGTAGAGCTGACGTTGGTCGCCTTGGAGTCATTGATATAGCGCACACCATCGAGCACCCCGACCTTCTCCAAGCGGTGAGGTACATTGACGAAGTCGCTCAAGGCACGGCGCAGCACATCGTGGGGGACGCCGAGGCGCAGGGCTGCGATGGAAGCGGCCATCGCATTCTGCAGGTTGTGTGGCCCTTGGAGAGCGAGCTGATCAATAGGGAACTCAAATTCCTGTCCATCGAAGTGCAGGCGCATCATGTTGTCGTCTGACTTGTCTGCTGCCGAGCCTACCTGAGGGTAAGTCAGGAAGGAGAGCGTCTGCATCGGCATGGGCTGATGGCTCATGACATAGCGTGAGACAAACTCATCTTCGCCCCAGTAGATGAAGGCATCTTCGGCAGTTTGGTTCTGCAGGATGCGCATCTTCGCCATAGCATACTCCTCGAAGCAATAGTGGTAGCGGTCGAGGTGGTCGGGGGTGATGTTCATCAGCAGGGCAATATGCACACGGAACTTGTACATATCATCCAGCTGGAAGCTACTTAGCTCAACGACGAAGTAATCGGGCTGCTCCTCGGGGATGACTTGGCGAGCGAGGCTGAAGCCGACATTACCAGCTAAGGCAGGCTTCATCCCCGCCTCGGAGAGGATGTGGTGCAGCCACATCGTCGTCGTGGTCTTCCCATTGCTACCGGTGATGCCGATGACCTTACCCTTGAGGTAGCGACCAGCCAATTCGATTTCGGAGATGACAGGGATACCACGCTCACGGATAGCCACCATGATGGGAGCTTTCTCAGGGATACCTGGGCTCTTGACGACCTCTTCGGCACGAAGAATGACCTCGGTCGAATGGCTTCCTTCCTCGTAGGGGATGCCGTTCTCCTCCAGTTCCTGCTTGTACTTTGGGGCTATCTGTCCGTAGTCCGAGACCAGTACGGATATACCACGGCTCTGATACAATAGGGCTGCGCCGACACCGCTTTCGCCAGCGCCCAGGACGATGGCCTGGTACTTCTCTTCTCTCATCTTCTTTGTCTTGCTATGGGATGCAATGAGGGGCGAGGTGAAGCGTTCCCTCACCCCACCGCTAATCGGTTGCTTTTAGACTACAATGTTCGTCAATTTCCGCCACATGTGCAACCTTCCTCCCGAGGGGCTTCCCTCGACTGCTCGAAGAGACAGGTACGAAGGAGTACTGCTCGGCGAGGGGAGCAGTACTGATCGCTGGTGTGGAGCAGTAGTGGTCGCCCCTCGCACCACTACTGCTTCGCACACTCACCAGTAGTGGTCGCTCGCCCGCAGCTGAGTAGCTTTTGACGCCCCTTACGGCAATATGGGGGCGAATGACTAACTTTGAGACAAGGTCTTACACCCCAGATCGGGCGAAGGCCGCACGACAAGATCTATTCACTACCTCATTATACTACGACTATGATCCTCGAGACAAGCTGGGAAGTCTGCAACAAGATGGGAGGGATCTATACCGTCCTCTCCTCGCGTGCTGACGTGATGACTCAGCACCACCCCAATCAGGTATGCTTCATCGGGCCACTCCTCGCTGACGAAGGTGCGGCTCTGCCCCTGGACTTCATCCCGGGAGATATACCCGAGCTACACGGCTGGCTCGAGGACGTTCTTCCGAGCCTTGGCCTAAGCGTACGCACAGGGCACTGGGGGATCGCAGGCGAACCACCCGTCCTGCTCGTGGACTTCAAGCCTCTGTGGCAGGAGAAGGGAGCCCTTTACTTCGAGCTGTGGAAGGCCTATACCTTGGAGAGCGACAAGGGCTATGGCGACTATGATGAAAGTTCGCTCTTCGCCATCGCTGCTGCTCGCCTGATGGAGAGTATCGCCGCTTGGCACAGTGAGGAGCGCACCATCGCTATCTTCAACGAGTGGCAGACGGCTATGGGGCTGCTCTACCTTAGCCAGCATGCGCCTCAGGTGCATACGCTCTTCATCACCCACGCCACCACTGTCGGGCGCTCCATCGCCGGCAATGACAAGGAGCTATATACCTATATGGATGCCTACGATGGGGATCAGATGGCGCGCGAATTAGGCGTCGAAGCCAAGCATCAGGTCGAGAAGCTCGCTGCCCACGAAGCCACGGTCTTCGCCACCGTCAGCAAGCTCACCGCACGCGAGGCCAAGCAGCTCTTGGGGCGCGAGCCTGTCGTCCTACCCAACGGCTTCCACGTCGGCTCCTCTCCGCTCACAGCACCGATGCTCTCCAAGCGCAAGAAGGCACGCCAGCTCCTCGGGGAGGTGGTTTCGCGCCTCTATGGGAAGACGATTGACCCCAAGCAGGCTTTCTTCATCTCCCTCGGTGGTCGCTACGAGTACCGCAACAAGGGGATTGACCTCTTCATCGAGTCACTGCACCACTTCGCCGAAAGCTATCAGGGCGAGCGTGATGTCGTAGCCTTCCTCCTCGTCCCTGCCTGGCAGGCGGGTCCTCGTGCCGACCTGCAGTACCTCCTCTCCCACCCTCAGGAGGTGCAGGAAACACCCCTGCAATACCCGATGCTCAGCCACTGGCTCTACAATACTGAACACGACCGAGCCGTCTGTCACATCCGACATCGTGGGCTAGATCGAGCTGACTCGCGTGTGAAGGTCATCTTCGTTCCCTGCTACCTCAATGGGCTGGATGGACTCCTTGACCTGAGCTACTACGACCTCTTGGTGGGTATGGATCTGACCATTTACCCCAGCTACTATGAGCCCTGGGGCTATACCCCCTTGGAGAGCATCCGCTACGGGGTACCGACCATCACCACCACGCTGGCAGGCTTCGGTCTGTGGGCAGACGAAGAGCAAGCCACCAAGCCCTTCGCCTCCGCTCCCCATCGTCCCGTGCACGTGGTAGAGCGCACCGACACCAATATCCCCGAGACGATAGAGACGATCTCATCGCTCATCGCTGGGCAGCTCTCGCTTAGCCCTGACGAGCAGAAGGCACAGCGGAAGAAGGCGTACGAACTGGCACGCTGCGCCGACTGGAAGCTCTTCTACCGCCACTACGAAGCGGCCTACGAGCTGATGAATTAGCATAGAGTACGATAGAGAGACAGGCACACGCATCCGAACGAAAGCGTGTAGCATGGCTTCAAGACTTATCATTTCTTCGCATAGAATACATATCTTTGCTGTACTATATTCACGACAAGCATGGGAGATGTACGTGTAGATAAATGGCTCTGGGCCGTACGCATATTCAAGACCCGATCGCTCGCAACGGATGCGTGCAAGAAGGGTCGAGTCAGCATCGGTGGAGTCACGGTCAAGCCCTCACGTACCCTCCAGCGAGGGGACATCGTATCGGTGCGCAAGCCTCCGGTCGAGTACTCCTTCCGTGTCGTGGAGCTTCTGGCAAGCCGTGTCGGTGCCAAGCGCGTCCCCGAGTTCATGGAGAATGTCACCCCAGCAGCGCAGTATGAGCTCCTCGAGCTTCAGCGCATCTCGGGCTTCGTTGACCGTGCCAAGGGGCTGGGGCGTCCTACCAAAAAGGATCGCCGCGACCTCGATCAGTTCGCCGAAGACATGCCCGAAGACCTTGACCTCTTCGACTGGGACGAGGACTGGGACTAACGCGTAGCTCACAGATAGACGACTACAAAGACAAACGTATCACACCTATTATATGAGAATCAAAGACCATATTTCTCTTCGTAGGATCGCAGACGAGTACATCATGATCGCTGGCTCGGGAGAGGACTTGGACTACACTCAGGCCGTCAGCCTCAACGATAGTGCAGCCTACCTCATCGAGAGCGTGCGTGAGCGCGACTTCACCCTCGAGGATTGGGTCGAGCTCCTCACCGAACGCTACGAAGTCAGCCAAGAGCAGGCACGCGCTGACGTTGAGCTCCTATTACAAATGCTCAAAGAGGCTCAGATCATCTATTGAGTACTCTCGCTCCCCTCTCGTCTGGTGAGGAATTATTCCTCAAGCTCCTAAGCTGTGCCCTACACGAAGAGCTACCCGACCCCAAGGACTTCATGGGGCTGGACAAGGCTACGTGGAGGCAGATTCACCGCTTAGCCAAGGCACATGCCGTACCTGCCTTCGTCGGCGATCGTATCCTGACGCTCCCCAAGGAAGCCCTACCAGGACGCAACATGCGCCTGATGATCTTCTCCGAAATAGAGCTGATACGGCGCAGCAACGTCTACTTAACCAAGGCGTTAGGAGAGCTACAGAAGACCTACAATGCAGCGGGATTGCCCTTCATCCTCCTCAAAGGGCTAGGCTTAGGCACCTTCTATCCATCGCCCGATCTACGTGCTGGGGGAGATCTTGACACCCTCTTTCATACAGCCGCAGCCTACGAGCGTGCCAATGCACTCCTCTGCCAAGCTGGGTACAAACTCCACGACGACTCCGAGGTACGCTACGGACATACGGCCTTCACCTATGGGCACACCATCGTAGAGAACCACGGTCGTGCAGTCTTCTTTGACCACAAGCGACACAACCGTTACTTCGATGCGCTGGTGCAGGAGGCCATAGACTCCCATAGCCTCATCTACCTGCAACTCGGAGAATACTCCATCGCTACCCTCCCCCACGAGCTGAATGTAGTCTATGTCTTCATTCACCTCTTCTTCCACTGGCTCCACTGGGGAGTGGGCTTCCGTCAGTATAGTGATTGGCTCCTGATGATGACCAAGCTCCAGGGGCAGATAGATAGGGAGAAGGTCCTTCACTACGCCGAAGACCTTGACATCCTCTACCCGATGCAGCTCTTCGCCCAAGCTGCTATCCGCTACCTGCGTGTCGCACCAGAGATCTTCCCCTTCCCCTTACTTACGGAGGACGATCCCCACGCCGAGGAGATCATCCGTGACGTGATGCACAGTGGTAACTTCGGCTTTGCGCAGCGTCCCATCAAGTCACAGAACAAGTGGGTCACCAATTGGCGCAAGCTCGTCTTCAAGGTGCGTCGCTCGCGTCGCCTCTATACGATTACCCCTGTTCACGCTTCGCGCATCATCTGGGGTACTGTCTTGGGGCATCTCTTACTCCTGATACGTCGCAGGAGATGATCGACCTCATACGCTTCATACTGCGCGGTCACAAGTGGGGGATCCTCCTGATCCTCCTGCTCGGTCTCGGTACTGTCACGACCAACCTCACCTTCATCTGGCTCTCGAAGTGCGTCATCGACATCGCTGCCCACCAGCGTGGGGGCTCGATATACACCTATTCGATAGCTCTTGTCCTGACCTTAGCACTGCAGGTCTTCTGCCGCGTCATCTCCGTCCGTCTCTCCAACTACACCGCAGCGCGTATGAGCAATGCCGTGCAGTCCAAGGTCTTTGCGCACCTGCTCTACACACGCTGGTCGCACTTGGGTAAGATGCACAGCGGTGATATGGTCGTGCGTATGCTCAAGGATACGGATAGTCTGGTTGCGCTCTTCGTCTCTACTCTTCCTTCGGCCATCATCTCCACAGTGCAGCTCATCGGTGCGCTGTGTCTCTTGTACTACTTCAGTCCTCCGCTGGCACTTATCTTAGGCATTGGGATGCCACTCTTGGCGGTCTTCAGCAAGGTCTACTACAAGCGTATGCGCCGCTATACCGATGAGATGAAGCAGTCGGAGAGCGAGATCACGGCACACATCCAAGAGTCACTGCTGAACCAAACCGTCATCCGCACCTTCGAGCACCAAGCTACCTCCATTGACCACCTCTCGCTACGCCAAGGGCAGTACCTCAGTGCGGTGAAGCGTCAGACATTTGTCTCGGTCTTTGCCAACCTCATCCTGCAGGGAGCATTCTCCTGCGGTTACCTCGTGGCCTTCCTGTGGAGTGCGCGAGGCTTGTACGGGGGGACGATCTCCTTCGGACTGATGACGTCCTTCCTACAGTTGGTTGTACGCATCCAAAATCCCTTGACGACACTCATCAGCCTCCTACCTGGGCTCATCGCATCACGCAGTTCGCTTGACCGCTTGGCGCACCTCTTGGAGTTCAAGACTGAGCAGATCGGGCGTAGCATCCAGCTCACTGGGGCGATCCAGCTCTCTGTCCAAGGGCTGGGCTTCCACTATCCCGATGCCGAAGAATGGGTCTATCGGAACTTCTCCTTAGAGGCTTCGACAGGCGAAATGATTGCCTTGATGGGACGCACAGGCGCAGGGAAGACCACGCTACTTCGCCTCCTCTTAGGGCTTGTCTCTCCTACAGAAGGGGCGATCCAGCTGAAGGCGGGAGCGCATAGCTACAAGGTCTCTGAGACCACGCGCTCCAACTTCGTCTACGTTCCCCAGGGGGGATCGCTCTTCAGTGGCACGATCCGTGAAAACCTCCTCCTCGGGGATGAGTTTGCATCCGATGCAGATCTGCGTCGGGTCCTACGCCTTGCGATCGCAGACTTCGTGCTGGAGCTACCGCAAGGGCTTGACACGCCGATCGGCGAGCGAGGAGCAGGGCTCTCCGAAGGACAGGCACAGCGTATCGCTATTGCCCGCGCACTGCTCCGCCCAGGGCGTATCCTCTTGCTGGACGAAGCTACCTCGGCACTCGACCAAGCTACCGAAGCGCAGTTCCTCAAGAACCTACGTCAGCACGCTTCCGACCGCCTCATCATCTTCATCACCCACCATCCCGACGTCGCCGCAGCCTGCGACCGCACGCTCCAGCTATAGCTGCTCACCCAGCGAAGGCACCGACTTCGGGCTTCTTTTCCCTTATATAACACGGGGTGCTTCACGCTCCCTACCTATACGATATGTCAGAAGAATTAGAGAACGAATACCTCCGCATCGAGGAGGATATAGTAGCTGCCCTACGCACCGTCTACGACCCCGAGATACCTGTGAATGTCTATGATCTGGGGCTCATCTACTGCGTGGAGCTCACCGATGACAAGGCCGTCACCATCACGATGACCCTCACCGCACCCAACTGTCCTGCTGCGGACTTCATCCTCGAAGACGTGCGGATGAAGGTCGAAGATGTCGAGGGGGTCACCAGTGTCGATATTCAGCTCACCTTCGAGCCCGAGTGGAACAAGGATATGATGAGCGAAGAGGCGATGCTGGAATTAGGCTTCCTTTAGCAAAGATGAGCGAGCGCAAGAAGGTCTTCTTCACCAGTGATGCCCACCTCGGGTCGGGCTATCATCAGGATCCACGTGCCGTGGAGCAGCGTCTGGTGCGCTGGCTGCAAAGTATCGAGGAGGAGGCGCGGGCGGTGTACTTCCTCGGGGATATGTTCGACTACTGGTTTGAGTACCGTGCTGTCGTCCCCCGTGGTCACGTGCGCTTCCTCGGGCAGGTGGCTCAGATGAGCGACCGAGGCATTGAGATTCACTTCTTCGCTGGCAACCACGATGTGTGGTTCGCTGACTATATGCAGACGGAGTTAGGGGCGCAGGTGCATCACCATGCTGTGGTCGTCGAACTCGATGGCAAGACCTTCCGCCTGGCGCACGGCGACGAAGAATACTGTGGCTATCGGCGCATGGATAAGTTCCTCTACCGCCTCTTCCGCTGCCGCTTAGCGCAGACGCTCTACGCCGCAGTCCACCCCCGCTGGACGGTAGGCTTCGCGCTCTCCTGCTCACTTCGCAGCCGTAAGAAGGGGCTGAAGCGTGCTACCCTCGGCGAAGTGCCTCACGCCTATCAGAATGATTACTTCGACGTCGAGAAGGAGTGGCTCGTGCGCTGGGCGAAGACGTATGCCCCCGAGCATCCCGAGATTGATTACTACCTCTTCGGGCATCGCCACCTCTTGATCGACTTAGCACTGCGAGGCGACAAGCGTTTCATTATCCTCGGCGACTGGCTCCAATACAATTCCTTTGCGGTGTGGGACGGCACGTCGCTCTTCGTGGATCAGTTCCTCGAAGACGAAGCGTAGCCCCTCCCTTTACCCCTCTCTCCAAAGCGCCCACGGGCTCGGTAGCCGATGCTATCGAGCCCGTATCCACTACAGGACTTTCCCTTGCTCCGTCGTGATCGAATAGCTCCCGAGCTCGTCGGTGACCCCGCCTGCGATGAAGGAGGAGTCTTGCGCTAAGAGGACGATGTTCGCCAGGGGAATCGGCGTCTTGTCTTCAGACGAGATGACTCGCCCCGAGTATATGATCTGCGAGAGTAGCGTAATCTGAGCGCAGAGGCAGCAGAGGACGATGGTGAATAGCTTCTTCATGGCTTAGCGGATTTACTTCACGTATCTCCCAGTCGCTACGGCATGGCTCTTGGGATCGAACTCCTTCTCGATATAGTACGCTGTCGAAATCATAGCGGAGATGTCGGTGGGTCGCCAAGCAGAGGTGTGTCTGAAAGGAGCTTTATTATCTCGTCCTTGTAGGACATAGACGATGGCGATATCCCCGAAAGAATCCTTGACGATCACGCGATTTCTCCGCTTGATCGCATATATCCTCCGTAGAAATCCACACACTCCATCCATCGTCGGTGCACTTTCCGTTGCAGTATCAAGGACTATGCCGACCCAGCGCCCAGACTCGAAGTTGAGCTGATAGCTATACATGGAGCCGACATCACGCTTACTATGAGTGCCCGTGCTCTTTACGAGGGTGAAGCTCGGCGAAGCAGCGATGATGGTATCTTGGGTCGAATGGCATTCTTTGAGAATAGAGACGATATACGCTGCCTGCTCCTTCGGTAGCGCGTCCTTGTTCAGTGCAAGTTGCACTTCCTTGAGGTTCAGCACCGAGCTCGAGACCTTGAAGATGGGCTTGCCATCGACCATGATGGTGTTGGTGGTTGTGTCGAGGGCAGTTTGCTGGGCAAAGTGGAGAGCCCGCTGAGCACCGCATGAGGTGAGGACGCTCACGCAGAGACAGGCGAATAGGCTATGAAGGCTTCTCTTCTTCATAATGGTATCGTGAGTTATGGTAAGACGTTTGCTATCACAAATGTAGCAAGAAATCGACCATCGCAAAAGGGACAAAGAAGCGGCATTCCTCAGTGCTACACCTTAGCCTGCTACGGTAGGTGAGTGTGTAGGCTTGCGGAAGGGGGCGGCAGGCACCTATACTGGTCGGCGAGCTGACCAGTATAGGTCGCCATCGCGACCTATACTGCTCCGCCTGCAAAGCAGTATTGCTTCACCCACCGACCACTATAGGTCACAGCAACCACTTCGTGAGGTGGGCGGTGGTGATGTGGCGGTAGCGTGCTCCGAGGACACGCTTAGGGCAAGCACTCACGAGGTCGTGAGCGGTGCTTCATGGGGAGCTTTTCGGGTGGAAATGGACAGGAAGAAGGTATTTCCCAAAATATTTCGAGAAGTAAGCCATAGGTGTGGATAAATTTCTGTAATTTTGTAGCGCAAGGTGTGTTCCGCACCAAGGGAGCACCTCTTGCACACAACGTAGTCTGTAAATCAGTTTAACGAAACGAATAATAAGATGATTAAAGTAGGTATCAACGGCTTCGGACGTATCGGCCGTTTTGTCTTCCGTGCTGCCCAGAAGCGTAGCGACATCGAGATCGTAGGTATCAACGACCTCCTCGATGCAGAGTACATGGCATACATGCTCAAGTATGACACGATGCACGGCCGCTTCGACGGTACGGTCGAAGTCAAGGACGGCAACCTCGTCGTCAACGGCAAGACGATCCGCATCACGGCTGAAAAGAACCCCGCTGACCTCAAGTGGAACGAAATCGGCGCTGAATATGTCGTCGAATCTACGGGTCTCTTCCTCTCTAAGGAAAAGGCTCAGGGTCACATCGACGCTGGTGCTAAGTATGTCGTAATGTCTGCTCCTTCTAAGGACGACACGCCTATGTTCGTCTGCGGTGTCAACACCGACAAGTACGTCAAGGGTACGCAGTTCGTATCTAACGCTTCTTGCACGACGAACTGTCTCGCTCCTCTGGCGAAGGTTCTCCACGACAACTTCGGTATCACCGACGGTCTGATGACCACGGTACACGCTACCACGGCTACGCAGAAGACCGTTGACGGTCCTTCGGCTAAGGACTGGCGTGGTGGCCGCGCTGCTGCTGGCAACATCATCCCTTCTTCTACGGGTGCTGCTAAGGCTGTAGGTAAGGTCATCCCCGAACTCAACGGTAAGCTCACCGGTATGAGCTTCCGCGTTCCTACCCTCGATGTCTCTGTTGTTGACCTCACGGTTAACCTCGCTAAGCCTGCTACCTACGCAGAAATCTGCGAAGCGATCAAGAAGGCTTCTGAAGGTGAACTCAAGGGTATCCTCGGCTACACGGACGAAGACGTTGTATCCAGCGACTTCCTCGGTGACACGCGTACGTCTATCTTCGACGCTAAGGCTGGTATCGCTCTGACGGACAAGTTCGTCAAGCTCGTCAGCTGGTACGACAACGAAATCGGCTACTCCAACAAGGTACTCGACCTCGTAGCTCACATGGCTAAGGTCAACGGCTAAGCCTTTCGACACGAGTTCACAAAGCTCTTATCAGCCCCCCACTGTACCCCGCGGTATGGTGGGGGGCTGTACTTTATCATTGTATCTGGACCAAGACCTTCGACTATGACCCTTAAGTCCTTTATGACTCGTGCGCACCGCCTGCTCGGTGCCCTGATGAGTATCTTCTTCGTCGCCTGGTTCGTCTCGGGCTTCGTCCTCATCTACCATCATTACCCCAAGTACTCGCCGGAAGAAGAGCTCCAGCATAGTGCGCACTTGCCCGAAGAGCTCCCTTCGACTGACAGCTTAGCGGTGCTGCTGGCTTCTCCCCCCTTAGATACGCTCCATCTGGAGGGGCTCACCCTCTCGGGTGGCACCTATGCCGATAGCCGTGCACGCCTGACGCTCCAGCCTCGTGAGGGGGATGAACGGATGCTCACCTTCGCAGGAGACTCCCTGCGTCCCCTGCGCCTCGATCGCAGCTACCTCGAGCGCATCGCTCAGCGCTGGGGGAAGAGTGTCGAGGGAATCGATACGCTCACAGACCTTGACCAGTGGACGCCCTTTGCCCAGCTGCGTGAAGACCTCCCCTTCTACCGCCTGCATCTCTCGGGGGGCGAAGGGCACGAAGTCTACGTCTCCAGCACGACAGGGAAGGTGCTCCAAGAGTGCACACGCAGCGAACGCCTATGGTCGTGGGTTGGCGCCATCCCACACTGGATCTACTTCACCTATATACGCAGTCAGGTGGAGCTGTGGCGCTGGATCATCATTATCCTCGGTGCCATCGGGACATTTATGGCGGTGACGGGCTTCTACCTCGGCATCACCTACTACCGTACACGTGGGAAGAAGAAGGCCAAGAAGCTCTATTCCCCCTTCCCTCGCAAGCGCTACCAGTGGCATCACTTCTTCGGGACGGTCGGTGGTGTCCTGATTATCACCTGGGTGCTGACGGGACTTTTGTCTGTCGTCCACTTCCCCGCCACCGAGACCAAGGACTATCCCGTGGAGCAGCTCGCAGGTGATCCGCTTCCCCTGCAGCAGTACCGCACGTCTCTGACGGCCTTGCGTCAGCGTGAGCCGGAGCTGCGCTCGCTGAGCTTCACCTCCTTCGGCTCCATCCCTATCCTCCGAGCGGAGGGGAAGGAAGCGCACTACTACGATGCTCGTTCAGCAGAGCCGAAGGTGCTGGCACTCAATCGTGCAGAGCTACTGACGGAGCTTCGCCGTGTCTTTGGTGACAAGCACCACTATACCTCCACCTTCCTCGAGAAGTACGACACGTACTATATCCATCGTGCGGGCAAGCGTCCCTTGCCCGTCTGGCGTATCGCGATTGATACGAAGGATCATCACACCTATTACATTGACCCCAAGACGGGGATGTATCGGATGTATGCGGATAATGAGCGCATCGATGCGTGGATGTTTATGAAGTTCCACCGCCTGCAGTTCGCTCCGCTGGTCAATACGCCTGGGGCGTGGACTGTGGTGATGTGGCTCTTCCTGCTCATTGGACTCATCACCTCGCTCACGGGGCTGATGCTCACCTTTGACTACGTCCGTCGTCTCCTGCGCCGTAGAGCTAAGAAGTAAGTCCTTCCGAAGGTAACACCCGAAGACAACGCACCCCCATAACCCATCTGACGAGGGTTATGGGGGTGCGTTGTATCCTGTTTGTACGAAGTACTTACCCTGAAGGCGTAGCGTGTAGGCTATGCCTTCAGGGCTTGTAGAAGGGAGGTCAGGAAGAGATGCCGTGTCTCTTCGCCTGAAGAAGTGCGGAGTAGCCAGCCTGCTTCCTCGATGATGATGCAGGGAAGCTGGGCATTGTCTGTGGGCTCAATAGGGAGGAAGCCAGCCCGACGTAGGGCACGCTTCGTCCATACCGCACGCAGTCCCTCTCCGTGGACGTGGATGGCGGAGGCAGTCTTCGGCTCGATGGAGAACTCGCCCCGCTCTTGGTCAAAGTGCAGTTCCTCCGAACCGAAGACCCGCTCAATAGCTCCACTGAGCACCAAGTCTTCGGGGGCAGCGGCCTGCATCTTCCCAGAGCGGTCTAAGAGCCACAGGGTGTCCGCCCAGCCCAGAGCCAAGTCCAGCTCATGCGTCGAGATAAGTATGCTCTTGCCACATTCGTGCGCCAGCGTGCGGAGCATCGTCGTCACCTCCAGCCGTGAGGGAAGGTCGAGGTGCGCTGTCGGCTCATCGAGGAGGATGAGTGGCGTCTCTTGTGCCAAAGCTCGTGCGATCATCACGCGCTGCTTCTCCCCGTCACTCAGCGTGTCGAAGGTGCGCTCACGCATCCCCCTTAGGTGACAACGATCGAGAGCCGCCTCACATACCACCACATCATGGGGACGAAGGCGACCGTAGAAGCCTGTGTAGGGGTATCGCCCCACGGTGACGACATCCCACACGGTCATATTGCTCGGGGGGATGCGCTCGGTCAGTACGAGGCTAATCTGTCGGGCTACCTCCTGCGCTGTGAGACTCGAGAGGGCTTGACCAGAGAGGTAAATATCCCCTGAGAGCGGAGCAAGTAGCCCTGCCATCGTGTGCATCAGGGTGGACTTACCACTGCCATTGGGGCCCATCAGCATAATGACTTCGCCAGGGCTGATGGTGAGTTCGAGCCCCTCAGCTATGGGGATGGGCTTGCCACGCTCGAGGTAGCCCGTAGTCAGCTGGCGGATGTGGATGAGGGGGGCGTGCGAAGAAGGCATCATCTTATCGGAAGGTTGAGGGCTTGCGCTTACCACCGAGGAGCACCAGCAGCACGACAGGCGCGCCAAGGAGCGAGGTGATGGCATTGATCGGAAGTACCATCTGCGCCCCCGGAAGCTGGGTCAAGAGGTCGCAGAGCAAGAGGAGAAAACTCCCCGTCAGCAGGGTCGCAGGCACCAAAATCTGGTGGTCTGCCGTGCGGAAGATGAGACGAACGAAGTGCGGTACCGCCATTCCTAAGAAGGCAATCGGCCCTGTGAAGGCGGTGATACATCCTGCGATGATGCTGGTGAGTGCGATTAGAAGCCGGCGGATGAGGCGGATATTCGCCCCGACAGAATGTGCATAATGCTCGCCGAGAGCTAAGGCATTGAGCGACTTGGGGAGGAAGAGCGTGCAGAGAAGTGCCGTCAGCAGGATGGGAAGCATCACAGAGAGCTGCCGCCACGTCGTGCCTGACACGCTCCCGAAGCTCCACAGTAGGTAGGTCTTCAGCGTCTCTTGGTCACTGAAATACTGCAGGATGGAGATGATGGAGCTGGCTAAGAAGCCGAACATTACTCCCACGAGCAGCACCGAGACGAGGTCGTGTAAGCGGCTTGAGACCACACTAATCGCTAAGAGGACGCCCATAGCACCGAGGCACGCAGCCCCGATGATGCCCCACGTACTCGCCACGCCAGCCGTCTGGAAAAGCCCCGGGGCGAGGGTCGCTGCCATCGTGTAGATGGCGACCCCGACGCCTGCTCCGCTGTTGATCCCGAGGATGGAGGTATCGGCTAAGGGGTTACGAAAGAGCGTCTGCATCAGCAGACCTGCGATGGAGACTCCTGCTCCAGCGACGACGGCTGTAAGAGCTTTGGGGAGGCGGAAGCTCAGGACGATGTAGCTATTGGTCGTGTCGGTGCTTTGTCCCAAGAGGGTCTCGAGGACTTCACGTGCAGGGAGGGAGACGCTTCCCCACATAATGTCGAGGAGGAAAGCAACGAGGAGCCCAGCGCATAGTAGGGCAAAGAGTAGGGTGTGACGTAGGTGCATCAGGCTTAATTCAGCTTCGTCCAGTAGGTGGTCTCGTAGTCGGGGAGGAGCTCAGGACGAGTAATCTTAATCAGGTCCTTCAGCAAGAGGTGGGGGCAATAGAGGCCACTCTCCCAGATGTCGTTCCCTCCAGCGGCGTTGGTGCGCTTGCGGTCGCTCCACACACTGCCCGACTGCGTGGCTGAGAAGAGGCGGTATCGCTCGTTCAGAGCGAGGAAGTCACGAAGGCTCTTCACGTCACCTGCCATCGGACAGAGCCACGTGGAAGCCTCACGATGACGGCTGAAGACATACTCGAAGGAGACTGGTCGGCTCTGTGTCCCTGGGACGGAGTCGTAGCGGAGGTGGGCATCACGGAGAAGCTGCGTGACGTAGGTGCGCGCTCCAGGGATATACCACACGCCCTTGTAGTCCAGACCATAGAGGACGTGCAGGGGTTCTTCGGTGGCAGGGATTAAGGCTTGGGCAGCTTGGTACTCCAGCTCGATGTGGTGGAAGGCTTCTTCGGCCTGAGCATTACGCCCGAAGAGTAGACCGATGAACTTCATCCATTCGGCACGACCTAAGACGGTACTTTCCTGCCAGTTGTTGAAGGGTACGACAGCAATACCAGCCTTGCGCAGGTCGTCATCACGGTCGTCGGAGGGCTGTACTCCCTGGATAAGTACCTCAGGATGCAGGGCGATGATGCGCTCAACATCACGCCCCATACCTTGAGCAATCTCGGCGATTTCTCCCCGACGCACACGCTCGGCGAGCACACTGTCGCTGATGTTGGAGGGAGTAGCGCAGGCGATGAGTGCTTGGCGTAGCCCAAGGAGGGGAAGTGCACCTACCTCGGTTGTGGAGAGTGCACCCATCGTGCGAGCTGGCACGGGGATGAAGTATGCCCTACCTGAAGCGGTGAGCTGTGGCTTGTGGTCACGAGGGTAGAGGATGTAGTAGGCGAGGGTGTCGCTGCTCCCAGGGGCAGTAATCAGGACTTCCTTGTGGGTGGGGTGGTTGGTCACGTGGATACCTTCGGCATAGTCGAAGTGCACTTCGTGGGCGAAGTCCGCACTGTCGACCGTGATGCTGTCGGTAGTGGCGGTGCTGTGGCTGGAGCCGCCTGCGCAGCCACTCAAGAGGGAGAGCAGGCAGGCAAGGAGGAGTAAAGGCTTGGTCATAGGGCTTTGCATTGTGTTTCTATTCGGGGCGACGACGCCTCCGCCACCACAAAGGTACAAGAAGAATACCGCTTATTTATATGGTATGCAGGGTCGTGCTGCCTACCGTCTATATCCGAAGGGGGGCTCCTTGCTGCATCTCGCCGAAGCTCTACGCCAAGATGAATGCCAAGCAAAGGGCTATCTTTGTCCTCTGTAAACGCTCGCTGTGATGACCGCACGAGACTGTGAACCCACATCCTAACTTACCTGTCCTACAGTCAACTTTTCAGTACACCACAATATGGAACATCTCTTTGACGCATTAAAAGCTCACTATCAATATGTCTTGATCGTGGGCGGACTATTGTTTCTAATCGGCGCAATACGAGGTTGGAAATGGACTTACGAAGCAACGCTTGGCGATAAAATCCGCCACAGTTTCCTTTTTGAAGTGTGGGGCGAAAAGGGCTATAGAGTCCTCATAGGGATATGCGGACTGCTATTAATCCTTTGTGGAGTTGTGTTTTTGTGGTTCGGGTAAAGGCAACACTGCTTGATATAGAAAAACCGAATTTCGACAAGCAACAAATTGTGTTCCCCTCAAAGCTGCGAGCGAAAGCCAGGGCATGCAGGTGATTCATCTGGCGTAGCTCTCCCTCCTCCAGAAGCCAGCGGCGGCAGCCCCCGATGGGGACTGCCGCCGCTTGTGTCGGAGACGATGGGTGAACGGCGTTAGAAGTATCCTTCGTTGGTGCCTTCGTTGCCGCCCGAAGTATAGTAGGTGTACAGGTCCATCGCTAACTGCTCCCAGCTCTCCGCCTTGAGGAGCTTCATCAGGCGCATGGCGAAGGTGCGCATCTCCTCATCGGTGAAGTAGCCATTGGGCGAGGTGAGCTTGTCGAGCGGAATGGCACGCACTTGCACCTTATCCTTATCCTCTTCCTTCGCCTCACGTATGCGACTGCGGTAATCGTTATCAATGCCTTCGATGACCTCATCCATAAAGCGCTTCTGCGCTGCGATGTGGACGGGGAGGGTGAGATGAAGGAGTTGCTTGCCCGACTTCACCAGAGCGTTGGGGGCGAAGAAGGGGGAGGGCTTACCGTCCACGAGCTTACCCTGGGGGCTGTACCAGAGGTCGATGTTCAGACGGAAGTGCCCTGTCTCGGGGAACTGATAGTAGCCCTTGATGCCGATGCGCTCGGTGTCGGGGAGGAAGTGATAGAGCCTCTTCCCGTTTGCATCCTCAGGACTCTTGGATGCTGACTTGTCCCAGACGTTGGTGTCGCAGTAGACATAGCGCAGTACGTTCGTGGGATCGGCGGCATTGAGCGCAATAGGCTTGCCGTCGAAGTCCGTGGCGTCTGTCGGGTAGAAGAAGAACTGGAACTTCGAGCGCTGGGCTTCGGAGGTGTACTGGTCGTTGATGAGCTTCCCCTTAGCATCGTAGAGACGGATGATGGAGCCGTAGTCGGGGGCGATGGACGAATAGACCTTCGGGTCCCAAGCAAAGAGCTGGAAGGCGATGAAGTCCGAGTAAGGTGCATCGTCAGCAAGCGTCCACACATCTCCCTTCTTGACGAAGGTGAACTCCTGCTTGTCGTAGATGTTGCGGAGCTTGTAGACGCCCGAGGAGGGCACGAAGTGGAAGTCCTGACGGCCGTGGAGATGCCCCATACTCAGCGAGAGAGTGACGCGTGCGATCTCGTCGGCTGGGACGGTCACCTCGGGCGTGGGGGTGGGCGTGGGTTGGATGCTTGTAGGGCATTCCTCTTCTTGGCAAGCGGAGAGGGTAAGCAGTGCGAGGGAGAGTAGTCCCGTAGCAAGGTGCTTGATGCTGGTCATTTTCATAAGGGTATATTGTGAAGTTAGTGAGTGGTTACATCGAAGTGAACGGTCATATTGATATCGCCATCCGCTCCTGGCAGCGTGGTGGAGTCGAAGGGACGTATGCTCTTCGTGCCAGCAGGAAAGAACTTCGTATTGAAGAAGTGCCCTAAGGTGATGAGCATCGTCACCTCATTGGGCTCTGCGTCCTTCGTGGGCTTGACGAAGGTGAGGAAGCCCGACAGCCCGATGGGATTAGGGTCGATGTACTTCTCTCCATCGCTCTTGGTACGGGTGATGCGGTCGCAGTAAGCGTAGTTGTAGCTCATCTTTCCTTGATGGGAAGCGAAGATTGGGGACTTGTTCGCATCGTTCTTATAGCCCATGACCTGCTTGAAGAAGTGCTGATGGCGGTTGATTTGCTCGTCCGAGGTGAGCTGTCCATCCATCACGTGGCCGGCTGCGTTCTTGTAGCTGATGTGGAGCAGGTAGACACGGCGTGGGCTCTTGGTCGTGCTCTCCACGGAGAAGCGGCGTACGTAGCCTGCGCCTTCGGTGTACTTAATCTGACCGCTGCGCTCATCCATCTCGATGATCTGGGGCGTACCTGCGAGCTCGACATCCTCAGGATCCATCTCGGGCGAGAAGGTCTTCCCTTCTTTGAGCGTCCCTGGGGTGAGAGTGAGGCGTGCTATGGTAGGCTGGTCGTGCCCCTTGTTGAGACGTTCGTCCGTAGGGGGCTTGGGGGTAGTCTTCCCGCAACCGCTGAGGGCTGCGACGAGGGAGAGAGCCAGGACTCCGAAGCGGAGTCGGAGGGAGAATCTGTTCATTGTCGTAGGGTGGATGTTTAAGTGAAATGTATTTCTGTCAAGTGCTTAGAACTGCCAGCGAAGTGCCAGGCGAATGTCTCGCCCAGCGTCGTGGGCGTAGTAGCGAGCACGGTTGGTGTACTCCTTGTACTCCGTATTGAGGAGGTTGTCCACACTGAGGGAGAGGCGCAGTGATTGCCGAGAGCCGAGGGGCTTGGTAAGGCTTGCCTCGAGGCCGAAGAGGTGATAAGGGTCGGGGCTGTCCGTCAAGTCGGTACTTCTGTCGAAGCGGTGCTGTCGGTCGACGAAGAGGTGATTGAGGGCCCATTCACTCGTCCAGCCCTTCGGATGGCTGAGGTGTAGTCCCACTTCCTCCGTCAGACGAAGGGAGGGGATGTAGGGGAAGTAACGCCCTGTCTTCTGCTCATTGGCCCAGACCATCGAGCCCTTGAGTCGGGCGTAGAGTAGATCGGGGAGGATGAAGTAGCGTGCATCGGCATCGATACCACGGAAGAAGGCATCCTTCTGGCGATAGCGGACGATGGGATATTCTCCTGCGAGCGTCTGGGCGAACTCCTGCGAGGGCTCTTCGTAGATATAGCCATCCATCCACTGCAGATAGCCATCGACCTCCGCCTCCCATCGGTCGGAGTGGTGCGAGAGCGAGGTGACCCACTTGTATCCTCGCTCCGAGCGGAGGGTACTATCACCGAAGACGAAGGTCGCTGAGCCGTGTTGGCTTCCCAAGCTGTAGAGCTCCTGTACGTGGGGAGCACGGAAGGCCAGCCCCACGTTGCTCGTCAGCTTGCCTCCCTTCCACAGGTGCAGATGCCCCCCGAGGGTATAGGTGAGGTTGGTGAACTGATGCGCACCAGCGAAGTATTCGCCTGCGATATTGTAGCCTGCCACTTGCAGTTGGGTCTGCTCAAGGCGTAGCCCTGCTTCTAAGCCAAAGCGATTGGCTTGGTAACGCTGCAGGGCGTAGCCGCCCCAGGAGAGCTGGGTATAGTTCGGTATCGGTGGGGTGAAGCCGGTGCCTGCGTTGCTGTAGTTGTCTAAGTATTCCGTCTGCAGCCCGACTTCACTGTCCCAGCTGTGGTAGTGCTTACGCCACGAGCCACTGACCTGTAGGGAACTCAGTGAGAGGGAGAGGGTGGGTACTTCGGAGTAAGCACTATTACGGCGGATGGCGAACTCCTCACGGCGGTCACGCTGTAGCGAGGTCTGTAGGGTGAAGACCCCTAAGTGCTCATCGTGCCACGTGCCTTTGAGGCGAGCCAAGTAATGGACGACGCCGTGGTAGGGACTACCTATCTCACGCGAGAAGGGGCGGAAGAGGTCGGGCTTGCCACGCTCTAAGAGCTCCTGCATCCCTTCGCGGCTACGCAGATGTCCAGAGGGAAGGAGGCCGGTGGTATTCTGATAGCGAGAGAAGAGCCCTTCGAGGGTCAGCTGTTCCTTCCTCCAGCCGAGCGTCAGGGCGTTGTTGAGTTCGCGTACCCCCGTATTCATCAGCAGGTAGTGTGCGGTGGAGCGGTCGCCGGCATTCGTGTAAGAGGTCTGCAAGCGATAGGCCAAGGAGGGGTAAAAGGGCAGGGCTCCTTCGAGACGAGCCGAGCCACTCAGACGGTGACCATTGGAGGCATATACCCCAGCCACGGCACCACGCACCCCTCGCTCGTTGTAGGGCAAGGGACGCTGCTCCATCACGATCACCCCCGCTATGGCCTCTGAGCCATAGCGCACGGCATCCGCCCCCTTGACCACGTTGATTTGGTCATTGGCATCCACGCTGACTTCGGGGGCGTGGTCGTCGCCCCACTGCTGTCCCGACTGGCGGACGCCATTGTTGACGATGAGGACACGCGTGCCGTACATCCCGTGGATGATGGGCTTAGCCGTGGTCGTCCCCGTCTGCAGGCTCGTCACGCCACTGACTTCGGTGAGGAGGGAGGCGAGGTTACGCCCGAGGTTGCGCTCGATGCCTTCGGTGGAGACCTTCGCCGAGACGGCATTGTTTGACACCGTGCGACGCGCCCCGATGACCTTCACCGAAGTGAGGTCTCGCACCTCGGGCGTGAGGAGAAGGGTGAGCGGAGCCGAAGCCGTGCGGAGCGTCTTCAGTGGAAGGAAGCCTTCGTGATAGCCGATGAGGTGGACGTGCAAGCCGTCATCCGCTTGCTCTACGAGGGTACGTGTGAGGGTGACTTGCCCCTTGAGGTCGGTCTGCATAGCATGGCGACCAAGGTGCGTCACCGCCCCAGCTAAGGGCTCTGCCGTGCGCTCGTCGAGGACTTGGATGATGAGATTACGGCTCTGAGCACGCAGATGACCTACACTCAGAGTCAGGGCGAGGAGCATCCCTATGGATAGAAGGATGCCCCGCCATCTTGCCTGTGATAGATAGCACATAGGTAAAAAGGAAGGAGAGGAAAGGAGCGAAGGAGGAGTGTACGCAGAGCGTAGTCCTTCGCAGGGGTAGAGCCTGTAGCAGGGGCTACACGGCTATAGGTAGAGCACCATACCGTCAAGGCAGGCTCTATAAATAAAGTACATAGGAAGAAGGAGCAGGGCATAGCTTGCCCCACGAATGCTCTTCGGTGGTGGTGTTAGGCTAAGGCAGGAGGAGCCCGCAGCTGTACGGCATCCCTGCGTACAGAGCGAACGAGGCGCACGAGGCGCACCCCTAAGCGGCGCACGCCAAGGGCTACGGCCGCAATGAGCGTGCCGAGGGCGAGTGCTAAGAAGGGGGTATGGACGAAGTGACAAATAGAGCAGTCGGTCTTCGTCACGTGGGTGGTGTAGCCCTCTGTCGTAGCAGACACGACATCCTGCACGGCATCAGCTCGGTGGCTGAAGTCGTGGAGGCTCACCATCGCCAAGAGTCCAAGGAAGAGTCCAAGGAAGAGGGATGCCAGCCTGCGGATATATCGCTCGTGGATCTGCATACGCTTCATGAGTGACTACTGCGTGCAAATATAGCGAATTACTCACATAGACAAATTATCGCCGCCTTCTTCGCCCCACCGACCACTACTGCTCGCCGGGTGAAGGACTACTGCTCCCCCGATCGACCAGTAGTGGTGCATGGGGTGCACCACTACTGGTGCAGACGCAGAGCAGTAGTGCTACAGACCACCTCCCCCAAGAGCCAGCCAACCCGACCACCACGCATAGCCTCCCCCTTCCTCCTACCTCGCAGGGCTCTTGAATAGGAAGTGCCTCCCTCTCATGCGGTGAGTCTCAGCCCACTCGCCAGGGCAGCCGCATCAAAAATCTTGCACTTAATGATAGAATGTGCAGCCCGAGAAAGAAGTTGGGTTACCGCACGCCACACGAGGTTTTCTATCTAAATTTGCAACCAAAGTGTTGCACTTCGTAGTGGAAAATATACAGGCTAGAAATACAAACGTAATAGCTATGCTAAATAATCTGCTTATTGATAACATCACAAACAAGCAAATCATAGGGGTTCCTTTATCTAAGGATATGATTGCAAAGTTCTTCATTGAGTGGAACTTCTCAGGGAAAGATGCATACATCGATTTCTTATCTCAATATAATGGCTTATTCTTTCCCGAGGGATTGCTTCTTGAGGCATCAGCACACGACATTGAAATGGAGGTGGAGACATTCTACGACCTTTGTGGAAGACTAGAACGCTACTGGGATATTGCAAAAGATAATGTAGACATCCCTAAGAAATTTACGATGTCGCACATCCCTATAGCAGACGATGCAGCAGGTAATGAGTATTGGATAAACCTGATAACAGGAGAAGTCGTATTCATCGAAGTTGAATATGGGATTCCTGAGGGGGTACATATTGTCGCTGATAGCTTTAGTACATTCTACTCTGCTCTACGCCCAATGCATTAGTGCAGGGGGGATTAGGCTCCCTCAACGTTGGGTCTAACGGCTATGAGTATCCCTCCTACTTTAGCTCAGAACATCAGTACGACAGCTTGGGCTTTGAGCTTGAGCGTATGCTACCAGGGGGTATCTCGCAGAGCTTCGCCTATGACAACATCAGTAGGCTTGTCGATAGCAAGACACGTCAGTCCACCAAGGTACGCAGAGAGATTACGAAAAACAGGATGGATATAAATATGAAATGGTGGCAAATACAATTCCCCGAAGAGGAAACGTCCTCAACTCCCCTAGCTATCTCTCCAGATGGAGAAAAAACCCTTATAGACTGGATGGAGGCAATCGAATCTAACAGAAGATTTCCATTCCAATACAGACTATCCCGCAAAATGTCATTGGATGGCTATATCGCCGATGACTTGGGTGTACCATTATTCTCAGAACAAGTTCGAAATATCATAGATGAATTAATGACAGGCGAGGAAGGAGTTGAATGGTACGAAGTGCCCGTAGTTCAGTCAAGAAATCAGTATCGTTATTTTGCACCAAAATTCACTAGAACTCTTGATGTACTTAATGAAGACAGTTCTCTTTATGGGGTGAATAAGAGCATATTGATTAAAGCAGTACTCTCTACGGAGAAGGTAAAAAAATACTCGATTGTCCCAATTGTTGGTTCCTCTGAGGCGTTTTTCTTCCCAACGAGAATAGCGATTTCTGACACAGTCAAAAGGGCATTGAAAAAGGCACGAGTAAGTGGAATCAGTTTCTCCCCCATTAAAGTAGATTGATAGTTTTTATGCCTTGGGGCGTCGTCTCAGCAAGCTCGCCAGTGAATATCCCCACTGGGTATGGAACGACAATGTGCCGCTGTACGAGTGGAACTCTGGCAGGGAATGGAAGGACGATGGCTGGCAGCACTACGAGCTCTCCCTCAAGACGCAACGCTGGAAATGTAGCCTATAGCCCGACTACCTCAAGAAAGTCCTCGGATTTTGATGCGGAACCCCTGGCCCACTCGCCCTACCACTCCCTCGGTTTTCGTATCTTTGCGTACACAGAATAGATAGATAACAAACAGATATAATGGCAAAAGAACTCAAGGAACTGACCCCTCGCCACGTGGACTACTCACAGTGGTATCAGGATCTCGTCATCAAGGCTGACCTGGCGGAAAGTGCCGCCGTGCGTGGCTGTATGGTCATCAAGCCCTACGGCTATGCTATATGGGAGCGCATGCAGCGCCAGCTCGACGACATGTTTAAGGAAACAGGACACTACAATGCCTACTTCCCGCTCTTCATCCCGAAGAGCTTCCTCAGCAAGGAAGCCGACCACGTCGAGGGCTTCGCCAAGGAGTGCGCTGTCGTCACCCACTACCGCCTGAAGACCAGCCCGGATGGGGGCGTCGTCGTCGACCCTGAGGCTAAGCTCGAGGAGGAACTCATCGTACGTCCTACCTCCGAGACCATTATCTGGAACACCTACAAGGGCTGGATACAGTCCTACCGTGACCTCCCCATCCTCTGCAATCAGTGGGCGAATGTCGTCCGCTGGGAGATGCGCACGCGCCTCTTCCTCCGCACGGCTGAGTTCCTCTGGCAGGAAGGGCACACCGCCCACGCCACCCGTCAGGAGGCCGAAGAGGAAGCCGTACGCATGGTCAATGTCTATGCTGACTTCGCACGTAACTTCCTCGCTGTCCCTGTCCACGTCGGGGTAAAGAGTGCCAACGAACGCTTCGCTGGTGCCGTAGAGACCTATACCATCGAGGCTCTGATGCAGGATGGTAAGGCCCTTCAGAGCGGTACTTCCCACTTCCTTGGGCAGAACTTCGCCAAGGCCTTTGACGTCACCTTCACCAACAAGGATGGGCAGCAGGAGCTCGTCTGGGCTACCTCCTGGGGTGTCTCGACCCGTCTGATGGGTGCGCTCATTATGAGTCACTCCGATGACAACGGGCTTGTACTCCCCCCTACCCTCGCCCCTCACCAGGTCGTCATCGTCCCCATATACAAGACCCTCGAGCAGCGTGACGAGATAGGTCGCCACGTAGAGCCACTCATCGCCGAGCTGAAGAAGCGTGGCATCCGTGTGCGCTACGATGATGCGGACAACAAGAAGCCCGGATGGAAGTTCTCCGAATACGAACTCAAGGGCGTACCTGTGCGCCTCGCCCTCGGCGGTCGTGACCTCGAGAACGGCACCGTGGAAGTCGCTCGCCGTGACACGCTCACCAAGGAGACCTGCGCCTTCGAAGGCATCGCCGACCACATCACCCAGCTCCTCGACGACATCCAGCACAACATCTATCAGAAGGCTCTGGACTACCGCGAAAGCCACACCATCACGGTCGACACCTACGAAGAGTTCAAGGAGAAGATCGAAGAAGGTGGCTTCATCCTCGCCCACTGGGATGGCACTCCCGAGACCGAAGAGAAGATCAAGGCCGAGACCAAGGCTACGATCCGCTGCATCCCGCTTGATGGTGACAAGACCCCAGGCAAGTGCATGGTCACCAGCAAGCCTTCGGCGCAGCGTGTCCTCTTCGCCCGTGCTTACTAACCCTTCCCCTTAGATCACCTCCCTATGGCCAGCATACGTGACGGAGAGAACGAGCTCTCCCTCCTCGGCTCGAAGACCACCCAGTACAGTCAGGACTACGCTCCTGAGGTGCTGGAGGCCTTCACCAACAAGCATCAGGGCAACGACTACTGGGTGCGCTTCCACTGCCCCGAGTTCACCAGCCTTTGCCCCATCACCGCACAGCCCGACTACGCCACCATCTACATCAACTACATCCCCGATGTGCGCATGGTCGAGAGCAAGAGCCTCAAGCTCTACCTCTTCAGCTTCCGCAATCACGGAGCCTTCCACGAGGACTGCGTGAACATCATCATGAAGGACCTCATCGCCCTGATGGATCCTCGCTACATCGAAGTCATCGGCGACTTCACCCCACGTGGTGGTATCAGCATCCTGCCCTTCGCTAACTACGGCCGCCCTGGCACGAAGTACGAGGAGCTTGCTTTCCAACGCTTAGCCAACCACCCTGCACGATGAAGAAAGCCCTCGCCATCATCAATCCCATCTCTGGCACAGGGTCGAAGAAGAGCATCCCTGATCTCTTGGCCAAAGCCTACAACGCATCGGAGTACGAGCTCTTCCTCACCTACACCAAGGCTGCTGGGCATGCCGAAGAGCTTGCGCGCCGAGCCGCCAGTGAGGGCTATGACCACGTCATCGCTGTCGGCGGTGATGGCACGGTCAATGAGGTGGCGCGTGGGCTCGTAGGTAGCCAGACAGCCCTCGCCATCGTCCCTAAGGGCTCGGGCAACGGGCTGGCTCGCTCCCTCGGACTCTCAATGAAGAGCTCCAAGGTCATCGACCAGATCGTCTCGGGGCGACGCATCACCATCGACAGCTGCACCCTCAACGGTCGTCCCTTCTTCTGCACCTGCGGAATGGGCTTTGACGCAGCCGTCAGCATGAGCTTCGCAGAGGCCTCCACACGAGGACCTGTGACCTACCTGCGCACGATGATTGACGAGTACCGCTCCTTCACCCCCGACACCTATCATCTGGACATCAACCACGGAGAGCGCACGCTGGAGACCCCAGCCTTCGTCCTCGTCGTAGCCAACGCTACGCAGTACGGCAACAACGCCTTCATCGCCCCCGAAGCCGACCTCTCCGATGGGCTCTTAGACCTGGCGATCATACGCCCCTTCCCCGTCATCGAAGCCGCCCTCGTCCTCGGCGACCTGATGCGTGGCAAGCTCTTGGGCAACAAGCACTACGCTACCGAGCGCATCCAGTCCCTCCGCATCACACGCTCCACCTCGGGACCCGTCCACATCGATGGCGAGCCCCTTGAAGAAGGGACGACCATCGACATCGAGCTACGCCCCCAGTCGCTACACGTCATCATCCCCGAATAAGCCCTCTGCGCCCTATGGCAAAGAAGAAGGGACTAACCCCACGCCCCACCCTCCGCCGCACGCAGCGACTCACGATCACCCTCAACGAACGTGAGTACAAGGCCATCCAGGAGCACTGCAAGAGTCGGCGCATCTCGTGTCGCACCAGCTGGTTGCGTGAGGTCATCATGACCGAGGTCATCACGGAGCACGAGCGCAACGCCCCCTTCCTCTTCCCCGAAGACGAGATGCAATGACCCCTCCTTCCTCCCCCTACACCGAGGAGTACTTCATGCGCCAAGCCCTCCTGGAAGCTACCCTCGCCTACGAAGCAGGTGAAGTGCCCATCGGGGCTGTAGTCGTCTGTCGAGGGCAAATCATCGCTCGCGCTCACAACGAGGTCGAGCGACTGAGCGACCCCACAGCCCACGCCGAAGTCCTTGCCGTGACGGCAGCGACCGAATACATGGGTAGCAAGTTCCTCCCCGACTGCCAGCTCTATGTGACGGTAGAGCCCTGCGTGATGTGCGCTGGGGCTCTCTTTTGGGCACGCTTGGGGGAGATCATCTATGGAGCTGGTGAGGAGAAGTTCGGCTACCGCCACTACGCTCCCGACCTCTTCCCCCGCCGTGCCAAGGTGCGAGGCGGACTGCTCGCCGAGGAGGCACGCGAGCTGATGCAGCGCTTCTTCCAGCAGCGCCGATAATCCGTCTATTCAACACATCTAATACCCCATACGTGTACATGTGTGCGCATATTGGCGTACTTTCTGTACTTTTGGTGTGTTGTTTCGAATCGGTGGAAAATGTGCCTACCGCTATCGGTAGCTTCCTTTCCCCAGGATACACTGATGTAACCCACTCCATACCCTCACGTGATGATGATCAAGACACCACGAGCGCCTCGCCTCGCTAAAAGTCTCCTAATAGCCACGGCCTTAGGAGGGCTTACCTACACCCCACTCTCCGCACAAGTATCTACCGTCCGCACAGGACGTCTCCCCAACGGTCTGACCTACTACATCAGCCGTGATGCAGGTGCTTCCGAAGGCACGGCACACTTCTACCTCCTGCAGAATGTAGGAGCTATCCTCGAGGACGACAAGCAGAACGGTCTGGCGCACTACCTCGAGCACATGGCCTTCGAAGCCACCGAGCACTTCCCTCGTGGTGTGATGGACTTCCTCCGCAGACGCGGACTCTACAGCTTTGATGCACGTACGGGCACCGATGACACACGCTATAGTATTATGGATGTCCCCACCTCTGAGAAGGGGCTCACCGACTCCGTGCTCCTCATCCTCAAGGACTGGTGCAGCGGTATCTCCATCACCGAGAAGGATACGGAGAAGCAGCGTGGTATCATCATCGAAGAATGGCGCCAGCGTGGTGGCATCGACAAGCGTCTCAGCGATAGCATCGCAGGGGTCATCTACAACGGCTCACAGTACGCCAAGCGCAACGTCATCGGCAGCCTCGACGTACTCAAGAGCTTCAAGTACCCCGACATCCAGACCTTCTACAAGACGTGGTACCGCCCCGACCTGCAGTGCGTCATCATCGTCGGAGACATCGACCCCGCCGCCTACGAGCAGCAGGTGCAGAAGCTCTTCGCTTCGCTCCCAGCAGCACGCAATGCCAAGGCACGCCCTGCCTTCCCCATACAAGACCACAGCGAGCCACTCTACTATCGCTTCACTGACAAGGAGAACCGCTCCCACTCCTATGGCATCTACCAGCGTGTAGCCACCCCTACGAACCGCCCCACAGCCAAAGCCACGAAGGACTACCTCCTCGGTCAGCTCTTCAATGCCCTCGCCCCACAGTACTTCGCACGTCTGCGCAACCGTGGTGAGGAGGCTTACATCGCAGCTTCGGTGAGCTACTCGCCCTTAGTGCGTGGCTATGGTCAGTTTGCTTGGGACTTCGTGCCCTACGCAGGGCAAGATGAGAAGGCTCTGCAGCAAGTCCTGCAGGCACGTGCTCAGATGCCTTACGGCTTCTTCAGCGACAAGGACTTTGAAGCCGAAAAGCAGAAGCTCTACGATGGGATGAAGGAAGTGCTGAGCGATGACAAGGGTCTCGGCACGCCACAGAACTTCATCGACATCTACCGCAACAACTACCTCTACGGCACAGAGATGCGCGAGTTTCGTCAGCAGCTCACCGATAACTTAGAGGCTTTAGTCGAGCTCGAAGCCGACGACCTCCGTGCTTGGCTCAAGGAGCATGCGATGGGAGAGCGTAACCTCGCCTTCGTCGCCTACACCAACAGCCCCGAGGTAGCCGCCATCTCCGAGAAGACTTTCCGCCAAGAGCTGAAGACGTACGACAGCCCCGTCCTCGCCAGCGAAGCCAATGAGCCAGCAGCGATTACGAAGCTCATCGACTTCAAGCTCCCCGCAGGGAAGATCGCTCATGAGAAGAAAGTCCCTTCGCTCGGCGCTACCGAGTGGACGCTCTCCAACGGCATGAAGATCATCTACAAGAACCTCAGCAAGGAGCTCAAGGGCGAAGTGCTCTTCCTCGCCTCAGCCAAGGGTGGTCAGTCCATCGTCAAGCCTGCCGACCTGCCTTCCTTCTCCGCTATGCAGAGCCTCATCATGGCATCGGGTCTCTACAAGTACGACCGCAACCAGCTGGCCGAATGGCTGCGCAACCGCCCCATGGAGGTCAACCTCTCCATCACCGAATACATCGACGGGATGCAGGCACGGAGTAAGACCGATGGCGTAGATGACCTCTTCTCCTACCTCTACCTCGTGCTGAATAAGCAGCGCTTCGACAAGCAAATCTTCGACAAGTGGCTCCAGCGCAAGCGCTACATCTACGCCTCCCAGCCCCAGCAGGGTCGTGAAGCCGTAGACCGTGAGATTCGCGAGCTCCTCAACCCCATCACCGAAGCCAACCCACGTGAGGACCAGTCCTTCTACGATAAGATGAAGCTCGCCGACCTACCTCGTCTCTACGCTGAGCACTTCGGAGACGCTTCGCAGATAGCAGGCTGTCTGGTCGGAGACCTCAGCGAAGCCGAAGCTAAGCGCATCGTCACCACCTATCTGGCTGCCCTGCCTGGCAACCCCAAGACACCACGTCGCACCTACACCCTCCGTGACCACAGCTCCCGTGAGCGTGTCATCGAGCGCACCTTCGAGGTGGACACCGAAGGTGACTTGGGCGAAGTAGAGCTCTCCTTCCTCGGAGATAAGAAGCTCACCGAGCGCGAGCGTCTTGCCCTCGGCCTCTTAGAGCCGCTCCTCCAGAACCGTCTCTTCGACGAGCTGCGAGAGAAGGAACAAGGCACGTACAGCATCGCAGTGAAGACCAACTACACCGATGACCCTGTAGCCAGCACCAGCCTCTCCATCCACTTCATCACTTCGCGTGCCAAGGCCGACTACCTCAAGGGCCGTACCTACGACATTCTTCGCTCCATCGCAGCAGGGCAAATCGACCGTGATGAGTACAAGAAGGTGCACATCCCACAGGTGCTCGACGAAGAGGCCGAAGAGAAAGCCGCTGGCGATGGTATGGGCCTCGGCGTATGGATCGCCCTCCTGAACGCCTACGCTGAGACGGGTAAGGCTCCCGACCTGACGAAGAAGGGAGCGACCAGCCAAGAAGTAAAGGTCTCCGCCATCACCGCCCAAGACCTCTCCTCCCTGCTGAAGAAGCTCCTCGACGAAGGCAAGCGCCGTGACATCGTCGTCAAGAGCATCGCCCCCGAAGCCAAGCAATGGGAGCACTAAGCCCCACGCAGCTCCTGTGACTTCCTTCGATTGATAAAAGTTATACCTATAATAATGAGACAACCATCCCGTAGAATACGCCGGCGCTTAGCCCTCGGGCTTTGCTTGTGCGCTCTGGGACTCGCCACGCCCATAGAAGGCTGGAGCCAGAGCCCCACACCGACCGTCTCGATTTCCTTCAAGGACAAGGAAATCGCTTCTATCCTTGACTTCGTGGCACAGCACTCAGGCTACAAGATTGACTACGAGCCAGAGCTTCGCACGGCTGGATACAAAGCCACCGTGTCCTTCGATGAGGTGACCCCCGAGAAGGCTGTAGAAGGCCTGCTCAAGGGTACGCCCTTCGTCTTCGCAGTCGATGGTAAGACCATCCGCATCTTCCGTCCCCAGCAGCAAGCCTCAGCCAAGGGGCAAGTCATTGGCTACGTCAAGGACTCCCGTGGCGAAGGTATCATCGGTGCCAGCGTGCGTATCAAGGGTACTAAGCTCGGCGCACAGACGGATCTCACGGGTCGCTTCACCATCAATACCGACAAGACTGCGGGCGAACTGCAAGTGAGCTATGTCGGATACTTCGATGGTAGCGCACCCTTCACTGCTGGTCAGCCCGTGACCATCGCCCTCAAGGAGAACGTCAAGTCCCTCGATGGCGTCACCGTCATCGCCTACGGCCGACGCAATACGCGTGAGCTGGTAGGTGCCGTCAGCTCCATCAAGGCCGACCAACTCAAGGATGCTCCTGCCCCCAGCCTCCAGTCCCTCCTGCAGGGGCAGATGTCGGGGCTGGCCGTCACCAACCAGTCGGGTTCGCCTGGCGGTGGTGGTACGCGCATCAATATCCGTGGGATCAGTTCGCTCAATGACCAAGGTATAAATGACGGCTCCCCACTCTTCGTTGTCGACGGTGTACCCCTCTCCAAGGTCTCTGCCGAAGCTACTGGTGGGATCAACGCCTTAGCTGGGCTCGACCCTTCGACCATCGAGTCAGTCGAAGTCCTCAAGGATGCTGCTTCGGCTTCGCTCTACGGATCGCGCTCGGGCAATGGGGTCATCTTGATCACCACGAAGAAGGGGAAGTCAGGCAAGGCTGAGTTCGGGCTGAACTTCTCTCAGTCCATCTCCTTCCTCCCTGCTACGCCCCTACAGATGCGTGGCCACGGTGAGCGCCGCGTGCACAATCTCCTGGCACAGCACCAGCGCATTGGGCACTACGACTACGCCAACAACCGCTACATCCTCCCTCGTGGCTACGGTCAGTCCTACGGCTGGGAGCCTACCCTCGACGGTGCCTATGACTACTTCTGGGGCAACGGGAATGTGCTCACGAAGGATAACCAGCCCCCCGCCTCCGCGCAAGACTCGCTGAATACCTTCTATAATAATGATACCAACTGGTGGAAGTACATCTTCCAGTTAGGTCGTGTCACCTCGGGAGACTTCTATGCTTCAGGGGGGAATGACAACGTCCGCTACCTCATCAGCACCGGGCTCTATGACGAGCGTGGTATTCAGATCAACTCGGGCTTCAAGCGTCTCAGCTTCCTCTCGAACCTCGACCTGCGCCTCACTCCTAAGGTCAATGCCTACACGCACCTCAACCTCGCCTACAACAAGCAAGAGGCGATTAGCGGTGGCAACATCCAGGGGCTCGACGTTGACCCCAAGGAAACTCCCACAGTCTACCCTGGTCGTGGCTCCATCGCTGAGCAACTCACGCTGCAGAAGATCCGCGATGTACGTGCCCGCAATGGGATGTTCAACGCTCGCCTCTCGGCTGGTCTGGACTACACGCCTATCTCGGGACTGAAGATAGCTACCTCTATCGCTGGAGATGCTTACTTCTCGAATAACCACGTCTTCCGCCCCACTTACCTCAATAACAATAACCTTTCCTCCGTAGAGTCCTCGCGCTCACTGGTGTCGATGTTCCAGTGGGAAAACATCCTCTCCTATCGCTTCAGCCTGCGTGACCGTCACAACTTCGACCTGATGACGGGGATCACGACGACCTACGACTTGATGGAGAACATCAAGGGCAAGGCTTCGGGTGGGCCGACCAACAAGATCTACGAGATCGGTGACGGCTGGCCTCAAGGGCGTGAGATCGAAGGGCGCAACGAGTACCTGCAGCGCGTGACGACCGACCGCCAAGAGCAGATGATGCTCAGCTACCTCGGGCGTGTCGCTTACAACTTCGACAAGCGCTATATGCTCGAGGCTTCCGTGCGCTACGATGGTTCGTCCGTCTTCGGTAGTGATGTCCGCTGGGCAGCCTTCCCCTCGGTAGGTGCTGCGTGGGCGTTCTCAAAGGAGCACTTTATGAAGGACCTCTGGTTCCTCAGCTTCGGTAAGCTCCGCGCCTCTTGGGGTAAGAGCGGTCAGAAGTTCCAAGAAGCCTATCTCGCCCACGGTCTGATGGAAGAGTCGAACTCCTTCCTCGGTCAGCCCGGTCTTCAGCCCAGCGCAATGGCCAATAGCCACCTGACCTGGGAGAAGAGCGACCAGTATGACCTCGGGCTCGACGTCGACCTCTTGAACTACCGCTTCAAGGTCAAGGTAGACTACTACTACAAGCACTCCTACGACCTCCTGATGCAGGTGCCCACCCCAGGGAACTTCTTCATCTCCAAGACCACGTGGACGAACGCTTCGGCTATCTCCAACGAAGGGCTGGAGCTTGACCTCTCCGCCGACGTGATGCGTCGCAAGGACTTCTCGTGGAACCTCCGCTTCAATATCGCTCGCAACTGGAACCGCTTCCTCGCCTCCTATGATGGCAAGGACCTCGGCGACAAGGTGCTTGGTCGTCCTATCTACGGTATCTACACCTACAAGAACGAAGGCCTCGTACAGCGCGAATCCGACATCCCCTACTACTACGACCAGACGGGACAGCGCGTGCCCCTCTCCTTCGGCTCCTTAGCTTATCCCCTGCGTGTCGGTGGACGTAAGATCAAGGACCAGAACGGCGACGGCTACATCAACAGCGAAGACATCTACTACGCAGGTAGCGCACTCCCTGCCGCCTACGGGGGTATTACGAATACCTTCACCTACAAGCGTCTTGCGCTGAACGTCCTCCTGACCTACACGCTCGACCAGCGTATGATGAATATGGTCCAGAACAGCGCCTTCCTCTTCAATAAGAAGTTCGGCGTCGTGATGAACGACTTCTCACGTGCTACCTTCTGGCAGAAGCCTGGTGACGAGACGCAGTACCCCTCACTGGACTTCTCGGATGATGGCTACACGGGGCAGTTCGATGGTGACATCGATACCAACATTGAGCGCGTCAGTTACCTCCGCCTCAAGCAGCTGAGTCTCTCTTACACCCTGCCCGAGACCTGGACGAAGCGTCTTCGTCTGAAGGATGTCCGCGTCTACTTCGCAGGTGAGAACCTCTTCTTGCTGACGAACTACTCTGGTCTTGATCCCGAGATCGTCGATCCTGCTACGGGGAAGGATACAGGACGTATGTACCCCCTCAATCGTAAGCTCACCCTTGGTCTCAATCTGAAGTTCTAATGAAACGCTATATCCTACCCGCCCTGGCGCTCTCCCTGCTTGCCTCCTCGTGCAACCTGGACTTGACGCCAGAGAATGCGATTACTTACAGCAACGCCTTCTCCTCCGAAGCGGAGCTTAATACGACGACAGCGACCATACACTTCTATTTAGACAACTGTATGGACGCCTTCACTCCGCTGGCTAAGATCGGACTCTTAGCTGACGAGACGCAGGACGACAACCAGCTCCGCGAGGGCAACCCCCGTAGCGTCATCGAAGCGGCTGCCGACTGGGAATACGTCTACCGTATGATCTTTGAGTCCAACCTGCTCCTGGACAACATCGGGCAGACGAAGGGACTCAGCGAAGAACGCTACGCCTTCCACGCTGGACAGGCGCACTTCGCCCTCGGCTTCGGCTACTTTATGCTCTCGCGTGCCTACGGTCAGGCCGTCGTCACGGACAACTCTAAGGACATCAAGCTCTACGGGCTCTCCACGCAGCAGCAGGTCATCGATGCCGCTATTGAGCATGCACAGAAGGCCTTCGAACTCCTGCCCACCTACGACAAGCTACACACCGCCTCGGGAAGCATAGCTGCCGCCAAGCAGTACGGCAGCAAGGGCAACGCCGCCACCCTCTTGGCGCACCTCTATGCCTGGAAGGGCAGTATGGCAGAGCTCTATGGAGATACTTCGGTCGATGCCGCAGCAGCCTACCGCAAGAGTATCGAGTATGCCACGAAGGTCATCAACGGAGAGGCTGGGAACTACAGCTTAGTCTCCACACCTGAGCAGCTCTGCCAGCTCTTGTCTAACCCCGAAGCAGCCAACCCCGAAGAAATCTTCTCGCTGGTCTTCGACAAGAGCCGTGGCAACGAGACGACGTCGAAGAACGAAGTAGCCAGCTTCTTCGCCACCTGGCCCGTCAATGAGACGAAGCAAGAAGGGGACATCGCGCAGGCTTCCTTCCGGCTCAAGAAGTCGACCATCGAGGCGCTCTATCCCGATGAAAGCGATCTGCGTCGCACCGCCTTCTTCTACAAGTTCGATGACGACCATACGATCTCAGACGTGAGCTACGCTGTCCCCTACAAGTTCCGCTCAGCGGTCTTTGCCGTCGACAACACTGCCGATGCGGGCAAGCGCTTCGTCAGCATCAACGCCAACTACGTCTACTGGCGTCTGGCAGATGTCTACCTCCTCCGTGCTGAGTGTGCCGCGAAGATCGGCGACAACGCTACCGCCACCGCTGACCTCAACAAGATCCGTGCTCGTGCTGGTGCTACTGCTTATCCAGCCTCAGGGGAGAGCGACCTGAAGAAGGCGATCTTCCGTGAGCATGAGCGTGAATTTATCCTCGAGAATGACAGTCGCTACTACGACATCCTGCGCAACGGCAACGACTACATCAAGACCGAGCTCAAGGGTAAGTTCACCTCGCTTACCGCAGCCGACATCGCAAGCGGTGCCCTCTGCCTCCCCATCCCCTCAAGCTCACAGCGTGACAAGGATGGTAAGGTCATCAACGGACGCATCCTACAGCGTCCCTACTGGTTCCGCTATATGTAGTCTCCACTAAGCTCTATATCACTATGCGAACGATCAAACAATCACTATACCTTCTGGCCCTCCTCCTTTGCTTCGCCTGCACGGGCTGCACGAAGTACGACTTTGTCGAGACGGGGAAGGCACAGAGCCACCTCGACAAGACGATGTGGGAGTACTTCCAGACGGATGACTACAACTGGAGTGGCCTCGTCCTCCTCATCAAGCGTGCCGGCCTCGAAGACCTCTTCCAGGGGAAGGATGCTCAGTACGGCTCGAAGTTCACCTTCCTCGGCATCACCAACCACAGCCTCCGTCGCTATCTCTATAAGACCTACGGGAAGAAGGCAGAGCAACCTGAAGGCACAGAAAGTACCGAAGGAACAGGCGGAACAGAAAGTACAGAGGGAATCGAAGCTCCTGTAACTCCTGCTGCACCCACTGCCGTGGGGAGTGCCATCGAGCCCAGCGAACTGACTGAAGCCGAGACGATGCAGCTCATCGAGCGCATGGACGTCGAGACGGCTCGTAAGATCATCCTCGACTGCGTCATCCCTCGCGAAGCCTTGCTCTTAGAGGACTTCCCAGCAGGACGGAAGTCCACCAATGCTGAGTCCGTCATCGGTACCGGAGGGAAGCTCTACACGATGGCATCAGGCAAAAAGCTCTGGCTCTACACCTTCCGTGATGCCTATGCCAACGTCCCCGAAGCAGGTGCCAACCGCCTGCACATCGTCTCCCCTGAGACCAAGGTCACTCGCGACATCGCCTCGCACAACATCCAGACGCGCACGGGCGTAGTCCACTCCCTGCAGTATGACTTCACCGCGGCTGAGTTCTAATCCCCCACGCTTATTCGCTTACACGATGAATGCACGTTCTATTTATAGCCTACTGCTCGTAGTCCTGGTGCTTACCTTGGGCTCGTGTCGCAAGATGGCTATCGGCTACTTAGATGCCGAGCACGCAGCTTTCTCCTCCAAGGAGTTAGTCGTCTACCGCAATGTCTCCGAGGACAATCCCCACAGCCTCACGAAGGAGCATCCCGCCCCTTGGTCGTCGCAGCGCGTCCAGGGTGTCTCGGGGACGAACCCCGTGAACTATGAGTTCCTCAGCGTCGATGTCGCCGACGGAGGCGACGCTACGAAGTTCGCCGCCGCCGTCAAGGAAGGCTTGATCACCGTCAACGGCGGTACGATCAACCTCTTCCCCAAGGCGGTGCAGACGCTCCCCAACGGACGCTACTCGGTCAACCTCCGTGTCTACAACGAAGGCTACAGCCGTGAGCTCCGTGGACTCTTCACCTTCATCATCCAAGACCAAGCCCCCGAAGCGGAGGCTCCGGCAGAGGGTGCTGGTGCTTCGGAAGCTACGGAATAAGTATCCCCTACTAAATATCCTCCCTATGCGAATCACTAAGTTTGCGACCCTACTGGTCATAGCCGTCCTCGCCTGCTTCACTGCCTCAGCACAAGAGGCTACGGGGATCCGCTTCTTCAAGGGTACGTTTGCCGAAGCCCTTGCCGAAGCGCAGCGTCAGGGCAAGCCCCTCTTCGTGGACTTCTATGCTACGTGGTGTGTCCCCTGTAAGAAGATGGAGAAGACCATCTTCACCCAGCCTGCCGTGGGGGCGTTCTTCAATGAGAAGTTCGTCAACCTGCAGATGGATGCCGAGAAGCCCGAGAATGTCGAGCTGGCGAAGAAGTACAAGGTAGAGGCCTTCCCTACCCTCGGCATAATCGCCCCTGACGGCAAGGCCATCCAGATCAACGTAGGCTTTATGAAGGCCGAAGAGCTCATCGAGATGGGTAAGACCGCCGTCGGTGAGGTCAAGGGCTTCGAAGAGCTGTACAAAGAGCACCGTGCTGCCCCTGCCGACCTCGGCCTGCAGCAGGAGCTGCTCACGTTGGCTCCCCGCTTCCTCACCACGCAGGACGGTATGGATGCCGAGAAGTGGGTGGTGCGCGTCCGTAAGCTCTACAAGGAATACCTCTCGAAGAAGATGGAGGACAACAGCCTCATCAACAAGAAGGACTATCTAATCATCAGCAACCTCGGTGGCGATGACCCCGATGAAGTGGCACGTGTCGTCGAGTACATCAACGCCCACCTCGATGCCTGGATAGCCGCTGTCGGTGAGCCTGCCGCCTACTACATCATTGAGAAGAACGATGAGCGTATGCTCGACCTCGTCAAGAAGGGTGACGACTCCTACAAGACCTATCTGGAGAAGATTCGTACCGACTACAAGAAGGCCTATGACGTCATCAAGTTCAAGAAGGTCACTCCCTACCAGAAGTCCGTTGACTACTACGGAGCGCTCTACGCCATCTACAAGAACAAGGACGTACCTCGCTACATCCAGCTGATGACCAACTACCTCAACGGTCTCGGCGAAGACGCTAACGCTGCCGACTACGGCATCGCTGCTCAGTCGCTCTACAACGCTGCTGGCAATAAGCTCACCGCCGCCGACCACAAGCAGGCGATCACTTGGCTGCAGAAGGCCATCCCTACCGAGTCCACGCTGATGAACAAGATCAACTTCCTCGTGATGGCTGGTGACTCCTACAAGGAGCTGAAGGACTACAAGCAGGCACGTGAGTACTACAATCAGGCTTACGGCGAATCCCTCTTGATGGGCTCTGCTGAGCAAGCTCAGCAGATGATTCAGGCTTCGGTCATCTACAAGCTCTCTACCCTCGAGCTCCTCGAGAAGTAACCCCTGCTCCCTCCACGGAGCTCATCTACACAATAGCCCCAAGCATCCGTGCTGGATGCTTGGGGCTATTGCATTCCCGAAATAGGTGCAAACACCTACCCACATTCGCTCTTCCTCCACAGGAAGGGATGCAAACGACCAGTATAGGTGAGGGGTATGGAGCAGTACTGCTCCATACCCCTCACCTATACTTATCCGCTCAGCGACCACTACTGCTCCGCTCGGCGATCACTACTGCTCCTTCTCTCGAGCAACGGAGACCGTTGCACGGTCTCCACAATGACAAGCTGTGCTTGTCATTGTGCGTGACTTTGCAGCATGCGGTAATCGCAAGGCGTTAAGACTGAGGGCGAAGGGAGTTTACTCCTGTAAATGACCGAACCCGAATGTCGCAAACAACGAAGCGAGTGCCGTATGATGCAATAGTCACCACACGGCAGTCACCGCTTGAGGGGCAGGACGTGCGTCACGTGACCTGCGGCCGTATGTGCGCTGTAGTCGGGAGCGTAGCACGAGACGACACGCGCCACCGTACCAACAAAACGCCCTGCACGAGCCACATACTGGTCGTAGCTGAGGAGATACGTTCCACGATTGAGGGCATCGATGTAGAAGTTCGTCACCCCATCCTTCGGCTCGACATAGTAGCCCGTGCCTGCGCCCCAAGCATAGAACGGCTGTTGCTTGATGGGTTCGGCAAAGCCTGGACGTGGGTCGGAGACCTGAATGAAGTCCATCGCTTGCTCGAGACGAAGCGTAAGACGTGTGCGCAGAAGGTCGCCGACACGTAGCTCCTGCCCTTCGATGAGCGGAAGGAGTTCATCCCCATCGCTCCCTCGTCGGAGCAAGAAGGTCTCACGTGTGAGCTGGATTTGCTTGCCACGCGCTTCGACCTGAGCCGTAGGCTGGGTATAGGTCGCTGTGGCACTTCCCCAGAGGAGGACAGGTGCGGACTGCGTGAGCTGGAGGGTCGTGTCGGGCTGCTGCGTAGGCGAGAAGTGCATCTTCGCCTGCATGACCTCGCCTCCGAGGCGTATGGCTTCCCCTCCGAGGACGGGGAGTTCCAACTGCACCTGTCGCTTCTGCAGAGGCTCCGAGGCGAGCGACTCGCCGAGGGTCAAGCCGTAGACCGCTTCGGCTGTCAGGAGGTCAGCCCCCCAAGCCTGCGTGCGCTGCTGCGAGACAATCCAACGCTTGAGCCCTTGTATCGTCTCGTTGTAGCGAGGGGCAGAGGTGGAGAGGAGCTCAATCATCTCGACCGTAGCTGGCAGAGCACGGTTCATCCACGAGTAGCTCTCCGCTTGTAGTCGAGCGAAGAAGAGCCCCGTCTCATCTTCGACCAAGGTCGCACACAGCTCCTTTGTCAAGCCTTCGGCGAGCTTCTTCTCCCCTGCGAGGTGGAAAATCAGGGCAGCACGTGGCTTATCATCCAGAGGTAGCTCGGTGTACTTCTTGCGTAGCTGAGCGAAGAAGTGCGCCACCGCACGCCCCTCCTCTTCGGAGGCTTCATACAGTCCCTGACGCTTGGCAAGTGCCACGAGATAGAGGTAGTCGGCATCCGTATGGACGTAGACCGTCTCCCCTGAGCGCTTGGCCTTCTGCAGGGCTTTATAATCGAGCACCGCCTGCCGATTCAGTGCCTTCATCCCCTGACGTATCAGGGTCTCAAGCTGCAGGCGCAGGGCTGGCTCCAGCGAAGCATAGGAAGAGAGACGCAGGAGGGTGCGCAGTACATATTCGGTCGTATAGAGGCTCCCCTTCATCCCCGGGTACCACGCCCACAGCCCGTCGGGGGTCTGCAAGTCACGCAGACGATGGAGGAGCTGGTCGCTGGTCGCAGACTCATTTCCTCGAAGGAGGAAGCGAGCCAAGGTGCGCTCTTGCGCCTCTTCCTCTGCGAGGTACTTTGCCCAAGGGGTCTCGGTGAGCTGGTGATTGTGCCCAGGCACATCCCCCTCACGAGGAGAAGTCTGAGCGGTATCGGCCGCACTCAGCTTACCCTGCGCCCACCGCCGTAGTCCCTCCGACTGCGCCAGCTGATGCCCCACGGCCTCGGCGAAGAGTGCCGTAGTAGCAGCGAAGGCCGAAGCGTCCTTCGTGTAGCCCAGCACAGGAAGCGCCGTGAGTGCCAGCCGCGAAGCCTCTGGCTGAAGGGCTACCGTGAAGAGTCCCGTTCCGGGGAACTTCCCCCCTGAGGGGAAGAGCGGAGCCAAGGAAATGCGCTTCGTCCCTGCCGTATGCATCTCGAAGGCTACGGTCTCGGTGATGGTCTCTCGGTCGGAGAGAACAGGCACGAGGTGCTGCTCCCCATCGGAGAAGTCGCTACCACGAGCGATGATGCGCACCCCGATCGAGTCCAGTCCCCGATAGCCCTCCACAGGGAGGCTGAGCGTAGCGACGGACGAGGCGGCTATGTCGAAGGGTGTCTGCTGGGTCGAACGCACCGCTCCGTTAGTAGGGTCAAAGAGCTCTAAGGTGAGCGTGCCTCGCTGTGGCTCGCTGGTCTCATTGCGCACCTCGGTGAGCAGCGTCGGGGCATCCCCCTCACGCAGGAAGCGTGGGAGCGTGGGACGGATGCTGAAGGCTCGAGATGTCACTACCGTGCGGCGCTCGATATGATGATCCAGCGTACGGCTGTGGGCGTTGAGGACGAGGCGCCAGCGAGAGAGCTGCTCAGGGGCATTGAAGCTCCAGCTGACCTGCCCCTTGCTATCGGTCTTTAGCTCGGGGAGGAAGAACGTCGTCTCGGAGAAGTCCTTGCGCAGCTTCACTGTGGGGGCGCTTTCTTCAGTATCCCAACCCGCAGGACGAGCGGACTTCGCGCTGCGAGGGATAGCAACTGTGACTACGTGATCGACGTATTTAGAGTCAGCAGCGAGCCCCAGAGAATAGCCATACAGCATAGGACGTGCGACTGCAAGCATCTCCTCGAGATACTCAGGGGAGGCTTCCTCCTTATCATCACCGGACTTCTTGATGAAGGGTGAGCGGAATTCCCCACGAGGCTTATCACCCAGCCAAGCCGTCCACCACGCTCCATCGGAATAGTGCCCACTACTCTGCTTACGGACAGAGGCGGAATAGTTACCGAGGAGCCCTGAGAAGCTGGTATTCTTCAGGCGCAGCGCAGGGTACCATGGACTCAGCTTCCCGAAAGCTTCGAGGGCGGCATCGTACATCCAGACGGCCACCGCCACACCTTCAGCAGGACGCCCCTTATCGTCACGGAGCGTGAAGCTCCACGTCTCCTTATCGCCAGCCTTCAGTCGGTCACGGAAGCTATTCCACGTGATCTGCAGCTGCTTCTCGGGCTGTGTCCGCTGAAGCTTCACCTCTTCGCGGAGGAAGCGTCCGTCACGCACAGTATAGAGCTGCACCTCGATCTCTTCGGGCTCAGTGGGTTCCTTGGAGATATCTATCGGGAGCACGCCCAGTGTACCAGCCTTCGGACGAAGGACGCCCGAGGCAATAGGGCCACGCTGACTATATACACTATAGTAGATGTAGGCATCGGAGAGGCTCGTCGCATAGTAGACGACGGGCTTCTTCCCGCCGCCATACTTCCCATCTCCTGCGGAAAGGAGGAGGGGCGCACGCAGGTCGCTGACCTTGCTATCACGCGTATCGAAGAGGTAAAGAGCCATCTGCCCGACATAGGAGAGCGAGTCGCGGTACTTGACGGTATAGTCCAGCTCATAGCGTCCCGAGGAAAGGGAAGCTAAGCGAGGAGCCAGCTCGATGATGCTATCAGTAAGGGTCATCCCCTCCAGATGTACCTTCCCACCACTCATGAGGCGATAATGAACGGTCGGAGCCTCGGCACGGGATCTATAGGTATCGTTCGAGAAGTGGAGCGTCGTGCTCGCACTCTTGCGGTCGATGAACTGGGCGAGTTTCACCCTCACCGCCCCCACAGGCTGACCGATGGGTATATTCAAGAACTTCTTTTGACTCTCACCAGCTCCATCCGTTGAGGTGACAGTCAGCACATAGTAGTACCACGGAGCGAAGTAATCCCCCTCACTCTGCGTGAGCTTCTGGGGATCCTCGGGAAGAGGCACCGTGAAGGAATAGCGACCTGAGGCATCAGTGACGACCTCCGACGTGATCTTCTCCATCTTGCTACGATCGCTATAGTCGACGCTCAGCCCTCTGAAGCTCCAGAAGGTAGCATGACGCTCGAGCGTATAGCGCACACGAGCATCTGCCACGGGGCTACCACTGAGCGTACGCACCGAGCCCGTGATGGGTAGCGTGCCGCCATACTGATAGGGAGGCTGGGGCATATCAACGGTGAGCTCTGTACCCTCGCGCTTATACTCGAAGACAGCGAACTTACAGCTGAACTCAGACGAAAGCTCTTGATCACGCTCCGATGCCGCCCGAACCTCGATACGATAGTCACCCGTGAGGCCGTCCTTCGGCAGGGTGATGCTGGCCGAGAAGCGCCCGAAAGCATCCGTCTTGACCGTAAGCTCCTGCACCTTCTCACGCGAAGCATTGATGACCTCGAGCGTGAGGGACTTCGAAGCTGCTACACGAGTATCCTCGGCGTGCATACGCACCTCGGAGTACACCCCATAGATATGAGCCGTCTGTCCAGGACGATAGGCTGGACGGTCGGTGGTCACATAGCCTTTGTAGGCATAGAGGCGTAGGGGGTCAGCAGGCCCCTCGAACTTTCTCCACCCGCGGGAGTGGTAGGATTCGGCGATGAGTGGGTCCTTCCCCGATGCCAAGAAGTAGCGGTAGGTCCCCTCCTTGAGGCGATAAAACCCGAGAGCATCGGTCTTCACATCCCCCTTATAGGCAAAGTCAACCATATCAGGGGATATCTTCTGATAGGAGTGGAAGGACTGATCAGCTACAGGTGCCCCAGTACGGGCATTCAGCCACTGATGCGCCCCTGCATTCCCTATCTCATGCCCGAGATAGACGTACTCCGTACGCATCAGACTATGCGTCGCATCTAAGTCCTTGGACGAAGCCTCGGGAGAGTACTCGAACGTGGTCGTTAGGAAGTAGTTGGCTGGTGTAGGGAGATCCAGGCTAAAGGGCTTAGCTCCCTTGCCTTCGCCCAAGTCATCGAGTTGGAAGGTTACCTCCTTCGTCGCTATGGGCTTGTCTTGGCTACCAGGCTTCCACTTCTCACGCGTATCGGGGCGGATAATCATAGGGACCTTATAGAGTCGCACCGTGGCCTTCGTCACGAGATAGGGTGCCTCCAGATGGACACCTACTCTATCGAGGTAGCTATGGTCAGCCCTCTGTAGGAGCTCAGGGCGACGACACTCCTTAGCCTCTTCCCCAAGCTGCTTGCGCATCTCTGGAGTAAGCCCCGTCACACGCTGGAGGATGGACTCGAGGAAGCGCGCACGGCGCAGACGCTGGTAGGGATATAGGTCAAGGAAGCTACTCAGCTCGTCTCCGATGGCAGGCTCGGTAGCGTACTTCTCCACATAGCGCTCCAAGGCCTGGATGCGCTCTTCGTCACTGAGTCGCTCACTCTGGAGCTGCAGTTGCTGTCGATCAATCAAAGCACGGTAGTAGGTATTCGCCCCCCCTTCTGCCGAAGGCCGCAGAGCATTCAAGACCTCTTGATGCAGCGAGAGGGGGGCTTCCTCGTCGGGGAAGTGTAGCAGGAGTTCCGCCCCCAAAGTACGTGTCTGCACCACTCCTCCAGCGAGGTCAAAGGCAGCAGCATACGGCTTCAGCGGAGCTGATAGAGCCTCGGGACGGCGGATGAGCTGGCGGATGAGCGTGGTGTAGAAGGTCTGGTAATCGTGCTTACTCCACTGCTCGGGGTCAATGGCGTCGGGGTGCTTCGAGACGATTTCCTCCCGATGGAGTCTGTACCTCCATCGGTGCGCCTCGTAATAGCGGAGGGTGAAGAGCTGGAGCGCAAGGCGGTCGGCCTCGGTGAGCCAAGGCAAGCGATGCAGCTCGTGCAGGGTCTGATAGGCGTTGGTCTGAGCTTCGGGGTCACGGTATTCGGTCTCCTTCCAGAGCTTTTGATAGCCTGCGAGGAGGTCACTGAGCTGGTGCTTTTTCATTGCCTTAGCTATAAGTGTATGGGTGCTGACAGGGTGAGGAGCTATCGAATGTTGCCCCTGCATCGGGAGGGAAAGGGCGAGCAGCACCAGCGGTACATATTGTATCTTCATAGGGAGCGTGAGCTATTAGGTAGGGTGGGTAGCGACGTGTCTTGGGCAAAGATAGCAACTATGCCGTAGCTACGGGGTTCCTTCACCCCAAGGCAACTATGCTCGTGCTGGCAGAAAGGCTTGCCCACTATATTAAGCTATCTTTGCACTCAATATCTCTATTTATCACAAATGAACCGCAAAGATTACGAAATAATGGCACCAGTGGGATCCTATGAGTCCCTGATGGCAGCCATCAACGCCGGCGCAGACTCCATCTACTTCGGTATCGAAGGCCTCAATATGCGCTCCAAGAGTGCCAATAACTTCACCACCGAAGACCTCCATAAGATTGCCTCTATCTGCCGTGACCACGGCGTGAAGAGCTACCTCACGGTCAATACCATTATCTATGACGAAGACCTGAACTTGATGCGCGAGATCATCGATGCTGCCAAGGCCGCTGCTGTCTCCGCCATCATCGCTGCAGACGTGGCTCCCATGCTCTACGCTCGCAGTATTGGGGTCGAAGTGCACCTCTCCACCCAGCTGAATATCACCAATGTCGAAGCCCTGCGCTTCTATGCACAGTTCGCCGACGTCGTGGTCTTGGCGCGTGAGCTGAATATGGATCAGGTCGCTGCCATCCACAAGGCGATCGTTGAGGAGCCTATCGTCGGCCCCGCAGGCGAGCCGATCCGCATCGAGATGTTCGCCCACGGAGCCCTCTGCATGGCTGTCTCGGGGAAGTGCTACCTCAGCCTCCACGAGCAGGGCAAGAGTGCCAACCGTGGCTCCTGCTCGCAGATCTGCCGCCGCTCCTACGAGGTCAAGGACAAGGAGACAGGCATTGAGCTGGAGATCGACAACCAGTACATCATGTCGCCCAAGGACCTCAAGACTATCCACTTCCTCAACAAGATGTTGGACGCTGGCGTGCGTGTCCTCAAGATCGAAGGGCGTGCGCGCGGGCCCGAATATGTCGATACCGTGGTGCGTGCTTACCGTGAGGCGGTCGACACTTATTGCGCAGGCAACTTCACCACCGACCAGGTCGAGAAGTGGGACAATCACCTCGGACAGGTCTTCAACCGTGGCTTCTGGAACGGCTACTACCTCGGGCAGCGTCTCGGCGAATGGACGTCGAGCTACGGCTCTTCGGCTACGAAGCAGAAGATTTATGTAGCTAAGACCAATAAGTATTTCTCCAAGATTGGAGTCGGTGAATTTGCCGTCGAGAGTGGCGAGGTGAAGGTCGGTGACGAAATCATTATCACGGGTCCGACGACGGGTCTGGTGCGTCTCATCGTCGAAGAGATTCGTGTCGAGATGGAGTCCGTCGACAAGGCGGTCAAGGGGCAAGTCTGCTCCATCGCCGTCCCCGAGAAGGTGCGTCCTGGCGACCGTCTCTACCTCTTCACCGACCGCAAGGTGATGCAGTAGCCTCACCTCTACCCTGCTTTGTCGCCCCTTCCTTCGGGTGAAGATGACGTCCCTGCGGAGCCGCTCCGCAGGGACGTGTCGTATACACATCCGTGAGGTAGGTGGCGTGTCCTATATTGGTCGGAGGACGAAGCTATATAGGTCGCTGAGCAGAGCTATATAGGTCAGCTCAAAGAGCTATATAGGTCGGTGCTCAAAGCGTCATTTCTTGCAAGAATAGAGGTGAACGAGTGTTCCTCACTATTGCACATACATGTTTAATCAACAATGAAATATAGAACGGAGAAATCTGCTAAAGAAGGATCTATGTTTATTCATAAGATGTCCCTTAGAATGCGGATACGATAGTAATGTTGTGCGTGTTAGGCCAGTATTTTTCCTTACTATTATTTCATATCTTTGCTTCTGATCGCAATTTACTAAATAGCCTTCGTGTGTTATGAATCAAAATGAGGAAAGAGAGATCTGGGATGTAGCACTTGCGGATGTTGATTCAGAAGCATTAGATTTTGAGTCGCTGGAACAACAACTGGAAGAGGACCTAAAGGAGCAGCAGTTAGAGCTTGAGTCGCTTAAGGATGATTTCAAGAGAATCGGTACTCCTGAGTCTCTTGGAGAAACAGTAATGAATGTTGTCTGGGAGCAGTTTCTTAACCAGGTAGGTCTCATTGCAGGAGAGGATTTTATTGAAGAGAATGGGCGGCTTAAATTGAATCTTCGAGACTCTGCCCATATTCAAACAGCCGAGAACTTTAAGAAAGGAAAGATTGCTACGCATAACTATATCTCAAGAAGGGAGATAATTGAGAACTATGATCGATATAAGACCACGGCACATAGCGAATTTCGACGTGCCTATGTGAATCCAGGGATGGGTGGGACTTTAAAGCGAGCGGGAGCCTTGTATGATGAGGGTACAGAGACCGTGAAGGATTTGTATACAGGCAGGCAGATTCCAACTCGTACAAAGCTGGAAAGTGGGGAGAATAATCCTGAAGCTGCTCAAAGAGAGCATGTGATAGCTTCAGCTGAGCTCTATAAAGATCCGTCTCTTCAGATGGCGAATGGTAATGAGGAGCTCGCTGGTATTATAAATTCTCCTGATAATCTGCAAGGCTATACGACGGCAAGAAGAAATGGACGAAAGAGTGATCATTCGCCCGATGAGATGGAGGATCGTGATAAAACAAGGCATTGGGAGCGAGCGCATGAGAGAGCAGACGACTATATTAAGGCTAAGAAAAAAGAAGGGGAGACTCGTTTAAAAAAGGAAGGTCGCAAGACCCAGAAAGAAGAGGCTCTTCGTATCGGAGGAAAAGCTTTGCGAGCTATCGTTTTAGGGCTATTAGCATCCTTAATCAAGGATGTTATTCGCAAACTTATTGGGTGGCTTTGTTCAGGGGAAAGAAAGTTCTCGGCCTTCGTTGAGAGCCTAAAGGATGCTTTGCGTTCTTTCTTCTCTGATATTAAAGGGCATCTACAGACTGCAGCGGATACAGGGCTGACAACAATATTGACAGCAGCACTCGGACCTATTGTTGGGATGCTGAAGAAGGCCTGGATGTTCCTGAAGCAGGGGTATCGCTCTGTGAAGCAGGCTATACAGTTTCTCAAGGATCCCAAGAACAAGAGTATGCCACTTAGCCTCAAGATGATGGAGGTCGGAAAGATTGTTGTTGTTGGACTTACTGCGGGAGGAGCTATACTGTTGAGCGAAGTGATCGAAAAAGCGCTTATGCAGTTCCCTTTATTTGCGACCCCAATACCATTGCTTGGTAGCTTGGGTAGTATACTGGGTATGTTCCTTGGGGGACTCGTGAGTGGTTTGGTTGGAGCTTTGGTGCTTAATCAAATTGATCGCATGATTGCCAACAAGCAGAAGCAGTTGAATCTGGCTCAGCAGGATGATAAGCGAAGTGAGATTCTTGCAACTTCTGATAAGCTTGTGGTAGCTTCCTATGGTAGTACCCAGCAAAAGAAGACTGTAGTTGCATTAGCTCTTGAGCAGAGGCACCAAGAGGCTGGGAACCATATGAAAGGGGTCTCTCAGGAAGTCTCTGATAGCCTTAAGGCGGTTCAGGAAACTGCGGAGCGAAATGAGTTGATCCTTCAAAATGTCGATGATCTATTAAGCCAAATTTAGAATATGAGCGAACTTATAATTAAGAGAAGCGACTTTGATAGGGCTATGGTTAAACTCAATGAGTTTGCCAATGGCTTACCTGAGGATTCCGGTTTTCAAAAGGTGAATATTAATGGACAGATTCTGCCGTTCACAGATCATCATGTGACTGGTAAGGAAATGAATCTTTTCATTGAGGCTGTCCAAGATCGTATGGGAGCTGTCAATGATTTAATCCGCCGGCTATTCAAAGAATTCTCAGAAGTATATACCGTATTCAATGCTTTGGATGAAGAGTATGTAGCGGGAATTCTTCAGTCAGTAGAGGAGGCTCATAAAGCTATCAAAGCGGCTCATAGGGCAAGTGATGATAATGCGCAGACCCTCCAGAAGCTTCAGCAAACAGTCAATAAGCTGTGGGAGCTCTCACAGGATCTCTCACAGTTCAAGACCCAGTGCGTCGATAGATTGGATCGAATTGAACGTCAAGTGTTTACATTCAGCAATGATGTACAAGATCTTCAGAGATCCCAAAACGTTTTTAAGCAACAATATAAAGAGGTTTCCCAGCTCTCAGACTTCCTCAAGAAGACAAAAGTTGTTGATACCATCACTCTTCTACAAACGTATGTGGAAGATCATGATGTTAAAATAGCATCTTTATATTCAGAGTGCCCAAAATTGGCTTCTCAGCTTGAGGAAGGTTTGAAGGGGGAGCACCAGCGACTGATAGCAGCCTATGTGCTGGCTGGAATCGCTCTTACGTTGTCTTTGGTTAGCTTATTTTGCCACTTTTTCTACTAAAGGCATGCGAGGAGGGCTATACGAAGAAAATTTCCTTAAACAAAGTCGTTTGTTAGATAATGCCATCTACCAAGGAGGGAGGCTGGAGAAACTTGCTCAGCAGATAGTTCAGTCTTACCAGGATGAGCATATCTCAAGATACTATAAGATTCTATCTAGCATTGGTTGTGCAGAAAATAGCCAGATCAATGATCTTGTCAAAACTTCACGGCTTAGTTTAATACAGCTTTGCGGTTGCAGGGAGATACTGGAGGTATGTCGCCGAGCTTCGTCTGGTTCCGTTCTTGAGGTTGATACAAAGGAAACCTTACAAGATTGCTTGGATGAGCTTAATTCTCTTGTGGGGTTAGAATGTGTTAAGCAAAGCGTTGAGGCTCTTGTTTCTTATCAGCAGGTGCAATCTAAAAGAGCGGCTATCGGCTTGGCCAATCCCAAGCGAACCCTCCACTTAGCCTTTACAGGGAATCCTGGAACCGGAAAGACGACAGTGGCTCGTATTGTTGGGCGGATGTATCGCCATTTGGGGCTCCTTTCACGAGGGCATTTTATTGAGGCTTCTCGCACGGACTTGATTGCAGGATACCAAGGACAAACTGCCCAAAAGGTTAAGACTCTCATTGGACGTGCTAAGGGAGGTGTGTTGTTTATTGATGAAGCTTATAGCATAACGGAAAATGAGCACTCTGATTCATATGGAAGAGAGTGCTTGACGGAGTTAACGAAAGCTCTTGAGGACTACCGTCAAGATCTCGTGGTGATTGTGGCTGGCTATACAGAGCCCATGAAGCAGTTCTTTGACTCCAATCCTGGGCTAAGTTCAAGGTTTAACACCTTCATTAAATTCCCTGACTATACGGAAGAGGAGTTGTATTCTATATTCACTCAAATGTGCTATCGGGATGACTATACATTGGGTGGAGATGTAGCTTCAGCTTTGTCTGATATCTTTCATTCTTCCTTAGACGGAGAGCAGTCTCAATTCTCTAATGGAAGATTTGTACGCAATCTGTATGAGAATGCAGTAATGCGTCATGCTCAGAGGGTTGTGCAGATATTGGATCCTTCAGTAGACGAACTCCGAGAGTTGAAAGCAATTGATCTTCAATTTGCATAGCGAGGGTGGAATGTGCAGGGCGATAAATTTGCTTGGGGTGTTTGGTGGATAAATAATTTGTTATACCTTTGCACTCGCAACTGAATGCTACCCACGCAGTAGCGGCAGGTTGACATTTGGGAGGCCCATTCGTCTATCGGTTAGGACGCAAGATTTTCATTCTTGAAAGGGGGGTTCGATTCCCCCATGGGCTACGATAACAACAAAAAGAAGAGATACAAATGGCAAATCATAAGTCATCCATCAAGAGAATCCGTCAGACCAACGCTCGTCGTCTGCACAACCGCTACTACGCCAAGACGGCTCGTAACGCTGTGCGTCGCTTCCGTGCGCTGACCGATGCTGCTGAAGCTCGTGCCGCTCTGCCACAGCTCAGCTCGATGCTCGACCGCCTCGCTGGGAAGAACATCATCCACAAGAACAAGGCTGCAAACCTCAAGAGCAAGCTCGCTAAGCAGGTAGCACGCCTCGGCTAAGCAGTAGCCACCCCCATCTGCTGTCAAGTGCCTCCCTCGGGAGTGTGTGAGACAGACTTCAGGCGGCCCCTTCGTCTATCGGTTAGGACGCAAGATTTTCATTCTTGAAAGGGGGGTTCGATTCCCCCAGGGGCTACCAAAAAGAACGCACCGACATACCTCATCGGAGGATGTCGGTGCGTTGCTTTTTTATATACCGATCACGTGGAAGTAGGCCCCTTGGCTTACCCCGATAAGCCTATCCCAATAGAAAGACACGCTTCCCCCCAGGGTAATAACACCCTACTATGCAAGCAATAAGAGTGAGCACAGAGGGAATTTCCGTATCTTTGTAGTAGTCCTATGCCGTGTAGTCGGTGGGGCTACGCCAGCCTCTTGCTTGGGGCAGCGCATCACAAAGTATAATCGATAGACGAATGAAATCAAGACGAATACTGTATATCTCGCAGGAGATCTTCCCCTACCTTCCCGAGTCCGACATTGCGACGACAGCACGCCAATTGCCTCAAGGGATACAAGAATTGGGGAATGAGATCCGTATCTTCATGCCTCGCTTCGGCGTCATCAACGAGCGCCGCAACCAGCTGCATGAAGTCATCCGCCTCTCGGGAATCAATATGATCATCAATAACAATGATCATCCACTGATCATCAAGGTCGCTTCCCTCCCGACGGCTCGCCTGCAGGTGTACTTCATCGACAACGATGACTTCTTCAAGCGTAAGACCGTCTTCGATGTAGACCCCAAGATCGGCAACGACAACGATGAGCGCTCTATCTTCTTCGTACGTGGTGCCCTCGAAGCCATCAAGAAGCTGCGCTGGATACCCGACATCATCCACTGCCACGGTACCTTCACCGCTCTGGGGATGCTCTATCTGAAGAAGTACTACCACGATGACCCCTGCCTAAAGAAGGCGAAGATCATCTACTCACTCTACAACGAAGAGGCTCCTGTCGAAGTACCCGAGACGCTCTTCGAGTGCCTGAAGTTCGACAAGATCAAGCCTGCAGCCCTCTCCATCCTCGACAGCAAGACCGACTACGAAGCCCTGAACCGCCTGGCGATTCAGTATGCCAATGGGGTCGTCCAGGGGAGCGAAGAAATCTCCCCCAGCCTCCGTCAGTTCATCGAAGAGAGTGGCGTCCACTTCCTGCCTTACACGCCCATCGATGGCGGTGCCGAGGCATACAATGAATTTTATAAGAAGATCCTTCCCTAATGAAGCTCGCTTCCACCCTCAAAGCCAGCCTCCTCGCTCTGGGCTTGGTGACGCTCTTCTCCTCCTGCGCCGAAGACAACCTCTCGGCCATCGGCGAGAGTATCCAGCCTGGACGCGACAAGGTCACGGGTCGTGCTACCAAGCTCACCTTCGAAGCTAAGACCGTCGCCACGCCTACCCTATATACTGATGGGACGACATCCCTGCTCGGTACGCTCATCGGCGAAACGGGCTCGACCGTCTCGGGAGAGTTCGTCAAGCAGGTGCGCACCGCCGAAGGGCTGACCTTCGAAGGTGCAGGTAACACCCAGCTCACCATTGACTCGGTAGACTTCCGTATCTACTCCGACCGCACCGAAGGCGATGCCGCCGCACAGATCAAGGTCAATGTCTACGAGCTCGCTAAGCCACTGACGACCGCTGGTACGACCACCGAGAGTCTGGCTCAGTACCGTGAAGGGGCTACCCTCTTGGGAGCTGCTACCCTACAGCCTAAGGCGGGACAGCTTGTCGCACAGAACTCGCCCCTTCGCTACTTCACCATCCCCTTGGATGTCTCCTTAGGGAAGCGCATCTACGAGGCTTCCATTTCACCGGAACACAAGGACGCTTTCAACACGCAAGCACGCTTTGATAAGGAGATATTCCACGGCTTCTATGTCGCACCCGTCACGGGACGTGGCTTCCTCCTCGATGTGACCGAAGTGGCTCTGATGATCCACTACAGCGTCCCCAATCCTCAGAAGCCCACCGAGCGCATCAAGTACACTAAGGCCTTCGTCGACACCAAGCTCACGACACGACGCAATGCCCTGAGCAGCGGAGATGTCTCGACGCTCACCGCACCCTCCACCGAATATAGCTACGTCAAAAGCCCTGCCGGCGTGACGACTGAGTACACCCTCTCGGAGGCTGAGCTGCAGAAGCTCCTCAAGACCGTCCCGAGTCCCAGCACGACTCCTGCTGCCGACTTCATCGGTCGCTCTTGGATGCTCGCTGATGCGAACTTCTCCGTACCCGTCCAGGCAGAGAACGGACAGCGCACCAACCAGCCCGACTACCTGCTGCTCCTGCCTGCCGATAAGGTGCAGGAGTACTTCAAGGCCGAGGTGCAGACCATCGAGTCAGGTAAGTCCTACATCTCGAAGAAGTACACCGCCAGCGACAAGGCGTATAAGTTCAACAACATCGCCCGTATCGTCACCGAGCATCTGGCTAAGCACGCTACCTATTCGGCTGCTACGGGCTGGACAATCACCACGCCACTTAAGCTCCGTCTGGTGCCCGTCTCGCTGACGACGATGAATGGTAGCTCCGTACTCATCTCCGAGCTCCTGCGTCCTACCTTCATTCGCCTCTCCAAGACGGCAAGCGATCTGAAGGTGAGCTTCGTGAGCGTAGAGCTCCAGCAGCAGTAATTCCTTATCTGACGCCCACAGCGAACAGGCTTCTTCCCTCGAGAACACCTGCTCCCTGTGGGCGTCTCTCTATCATCACACAAGCACTACTACCTACTCCCTATGCAACCATTCATCAAACTCCGCCTGACGGTGATGAACTTCCTCCAGTTCGCTATCTGGGGGGCTTACCTTACGTCTATGGGGCGCTATCTCGGTGCTGCGGGCTTCGGCTCTGAGATCGGCAACTTCTACGCCATGCAGGGCTTCGTCTCCCTCTTCATGCCTGCGCTGATGGGTATTGTCGCCGACCGCTGGATCCCTGCGCAGCGCCTCTTGGGGCTCTGCCATGCCGTGGCTGGTGCCCTGATGATGGGCGTCTTCCTCTACACACAGACCGAAGCTCCCTCTTATACCAGCCTCTTTGCGCTCTACTCGCTGAGTGTCGCCTTCTACATGCCGACGCTGGCGCTGAGCAATTCGGTAGCTTACACTTCGCTCGAGCAGTCGGGCTTGGACTTAGTGAAGAGCTTCCCTCCGATCCGTGTCTTCGGTACGGTGGGCTTCATCTGCACGATGATCACGGTGAGCCTACTCGGGCTCGAAGCTACCAGCGGACAGTTCGCCGTCTCGGGCATTATCGGTCTGGTCTTAGCCGTCTATTCGCAGACACTCCCCCACTGTCCCACGGCTCCCAAGGGGCAGAGCAAGAGCCTGGTCGAAGCCCTCGGCCTGCGAGCCTTCGTGCTCTTCAAGCAGCGTAAGATGGCGCTCTTCTTCATCTTCTCGATGCTCCTCGGAGTAAGCCTGCAGATCACCAACGGCTTTGCCAATCCCTTCATCAGCACCTTCGGAGAAATCCCCGCCTATGCGGATACCTTCGGTGTCAAGCACGCCAACATCCTCATCTCCCTCTCGCAGCTCTCCGAGACGCTCTGCATCCTGCTCATCCCCTTCGCCCTGCGTCGCTTCGGCATCCGCCGTGTGATGCTCATCGCTATGACGGCATGGGTGCTGCGCTTTGCCTTCCTCGGTCTTGGTAACCCAGGTAGTGGCGTATGGCTCTTCCTGCTGAGTATGGTCGTCTATGGGGTGGCGTTTGACTTCTTCAACGTCTCGGGTTCGCTCTTCGTGGACAAGGAGACCGACCCCTCCATTCGCTCGAGTGCACAGGGGCTCTTCATGATCATGACCAATGGCATCGGTGCGACACTCGGCTCCTTAGGCGCGCAAGCCGTGATCAATCACTTCGTCTCTTCGCAGACGGAGACGACGGCTGTCCTCTCTGGCTGGAGCACGAGCTGGTATGTCTTCGCTGGCTACGCTGCCGTGGTAGCCGTGCTCTTCGCCCTCCTCTTCCGCTACAAGACCGAGACCGAAGCCTAACGATACACCTCTTTCCCAAGAACTTCCTTCATCTCCCACCTGTCGATGAATATCGCCTTCGATGCCAAGCGCATTACGCACAATGCCACTGGCCTCGGCAATTACAGTCGCTTCGTGCTGGACACACTCACTGAGTTCAGACCGGAGAACCGCTATCTCCTTTTCTCCCCTTCTACGGGCGACCCTACGCTCTACAAGCGTCTGCTGACGCACCGCTCGGTGCGTCTCATCACGCCGCACCGTGCCCTGGCCTTCGCTGGTGGGAATATCTGGCGCAACTTCTCCGTCCCTTCGCGCTGCCGTGACGAGCAAGTCGACCTCTTCCACGGCTTGACCAACGAGCTACCCATCGGGCTGTACCGTGCCCAGCGCATCGGGACGGTGGTCACGATACACGACTTGGCGTTCATCCGCTACCCGCAGTTCTACAAGCCCATCGACCGTATGCTCTACCGCAAGAAGTACGGGGCTTCGGCACGCCATGCCGACCACGTCATCACGGTGAGCGAACAGACACGGCGCGATGTCATCGATATCTTCGGCATCGAAGAGGAGCGTGTGACGACCGTCTACCAAGGTTGCTCCGAGGCCTTCGCCTCTGTGACTCCCGAGGAAGTCGTCACTGCACGGCAGACCTTAGGGCTTCCCGACCGCTACATCCTCTTTGTCGGGAGCATCGAAGAGCGCAAGAACCTCGCCCTCATCGTCGAAGCACTGAGCCAGCTTCAGGACAAGGACGTGCATCTCGTGGCCGTGGGACGCAAGACCCCCTACGTGAATACCGTCGTCGACCGAGCTCGCCGCTTGGGTGTCCTCTCGCGCCTGCACCTCCTGCACGGCGTGGGAAGTCTCCTTCTGCCAGGCATCTATGCTGGGGCGAAGGTCTTCGTCTACCCTTCGCGCTTCGAGGGCTTCGGCATCCCCATCATCGAGGCTCTGAACGCTGGAGTACCTGTCATCGGTGCTACGGGCTCCTGCCTCGAGGAAGCTGGTGGCCCAAGCAGTCTCTATACCGATCCCAACGATGCCACGATGCTCGCAGCGATGATCGACCGTGTGCTCATCGACATCTCCCTGCGGCAGAAGATGATCGATGACGGCCGTAGCTACGTCGAGCGCTTCGCCCCCAAGCGACTGGCACGCGACCTCTCCGCCGTCTACGAGAACGTCCTGCTCACCTACGAATAATCCCCTTTCCCTACTGCTCTAATGAAATATCTCATCGTAGGCCTCGGCAATATCGGGGCTGAATACGATAGGACGCGCCACAATATCGGCTTCCGTGTAGCGGATGCCTTGGCTGCTCGCCTCGGTGTGCGCTTCGAGACGAAGCGCTATGGCGACGTCGCTATGGGGCGTGCCAAGAGTGCGCAGATCGTCCTGCTCAAGCCCTCGACCTATATGAACCTCAGCGGCGAAGCCGTACGCTACTGGATGAGTACGGAGAAGATCCCCATCGAGCGTGTGCTGGTCATCGTCGATGACCTCGCCCTCCCCTTCGGTGCCCTCCGCCTCAAGGGCAAGGGGAGTGACGCTGGTCACAACGGTCTGAAGAACATCGCCCAGCTCCTCGGCTCGCAGTCCTACGCTCGTCTACGCTTCGGCATCGGCAACGACTTCCCTCAGGGGGCGCAAATCAACTACGTCCTCGGGCACTTCTCCGCCGAAGAAGAGTCCTTGATGCCCGAGCGTCTGGAGACCTTCGTGGATGCTTCCATAGCCTTCTGCCTTGAGGGCATTGGCTCCACGATGAATCGCTTCAATGCGAAGTAATCCCCCTTTGAGACTATTGCATCATACGGCACTCGCTTCGTTGTTTGCGACATTCGGACTTGGTCATTTACAGGAGTAAACTCCCTTCGCCCTCAGTCTTAACGCCTTGCGATTACCGCATGCTGCAAAGTCAAGCAAAATGACAAGCACAGCTTGTCATTTTGGAGACCGTGCAACGGTCTCCCCTCTTTCCTTCCGACTATTCACCCTCTAAATACACCTCTCTCTTATGAAGCAAGTTATTGCTACCACCCAGGCACCTGCTGCCATCGGCCCTTATAGCCAAGCCATCCGTGTCGGAGATATGCTCTTCGCATCGGGCCAACTCGGGATTGATCCTGCGACGGGCGAGTTCCCCGAAGGGGTCACGGCACAGACTGAACAGGCATTCCGCAACATCCACGCCATCCTCGCCGAAGCAGGCTTCACCATCGATCAGGTCGTCAAGACGACGTGTTTCCTCGCCGATATGGGCGACTTCGCTGCGATGAATGCGGTCTATGAGAAGCAGTTCACGGGTGCTTTCCCTGCGCGCTCTGCCGTTGCGGTGAAGACCCTCCCCAAGAACGGCCTCGTCGAAATCGAGATCATCGCGCACCGCGGCTAGCCTCTCGGCAAGGTCACACACCACACATCAGCCCCACGGCTTCCCCTTTGCGAGGGATGCCGTGGGGCTGTTCATTTGTCCTTCGTCCGCACCCTGCTCATCCCTCCTCGAGATGGGGCTTCACCGACCTATAGTGCTTCGTGCTCCGACCACTATTGCTCGGAGCGCGAAGCACTATTGCTTGCAGTGCGAAGCAATAGTGCTCCCTCCGCTGACCACTATTGGTCAGTGGTAGCCCCTCGTGGAGGAGGGAGAGCGAAGTAAGGAGGATGGTACCCCCTGAGACGCGGGGAGTACATCTGTTAAGTCGCTAATTTCTTGTTCGTTTGTCTCATGTCAATGTCGTATCTTTATGACCATCAAGCCTGAGATATGAAGCTGATTGACAATATACATACGACGCTGGCTGAGGATCTGCGTACGACCCTCACTGCGGGCAGTCGCCTATCGCTGGCGGCATCCTGCTTTTCGATTTACGCCTATCAAGAGCGTGCGCTGAGCAAGCAGATGCTACTTGCCGCTCAGATTAAGAAGCTGAAGGCTTTACTTACAGCAAGAGGTTGAAGATGGACAAACAAGACGTTATCTCGCAACTCGCTCTGAGGGAGCGAATCAATTTTGAGGTAAAAAAAGGCTGAGAATAGTATCCCCAAGTCTGTATGGGAGACTTATTCGGCTTTTGCTAATACCATTGGTGGCTACATCCTTTTGGGAATAGCAGAAAAGAAAGAGGAAGAAGGTGACTCTCCCTACCTAATAACGGGGGTAAACGATCCCACAAAACTAAAGAAGGAGCTTTTTGATAGTTTAAATAGCGATAAGGTCAGTACCAATATCCTGACCGATGACGATGTGGAGGTCATCGAATATGAGGAGAAGCTCCTTGTGTCCATACATGTCCCTCAGGCTAATTATAGACAGCGTCCCGTATACATAAATGGAAATCTGAATAAAGGAACTTATAAGCGAAATCATGAAGGTGATTATCATTGCACCGAGGAGGAGGTAAAGGCAATGATACGTGACTCCAATGATGCGGGCAACGACGGGGTGCTCATAGAGCACTATGATATGGAGGATATAGATATGCCTACGCTACGTGCTTTCCGCAATAGGTTTCGTTATACCAATCCAGAGCATTTATTCAATGATTATGACGATAAGGAGTTTCTTCGCAATTTAGGGGGATACACTAAGGACAGAGCTACAGGACGAGAGGGGCTTACCTTGGCTGGTCTGCTGATGTTTGGCAAGGGATTAGCGATAAGAGAGCGCTTTGATAATATTCGCTTGGACTATCTGGATCAGACTAATTTACAGCCCGAGGAGCGCTGGAGCGATCGGCTTACCTATGATGGTAGCTGGGAGAATAATCTCTATAACTTCTTTACGCGTGTATTAGCTCGGTTAGTGCAGGACATCAGGCGCCCCTTTATCCTCAAGGGAGCCGAGCGAGAAGACGATACCCCGATACACAAAGCCATCCGCGAAGCTTTGACCAACTTGGTGATCCATGCTGATTATATGATGACTGGTGTGCTCAGGGTGGAGAAGCATGATGATCGCTTCTTCTTCTCTAATCCAGGTGCCCTCAAGCTGCCCATTGCGGAGATATATAAAGGGGGCAACTCCAAAGCGCGTAACCCACATATCCAATCCATGCTACGTATGCTGGGGTATGGTGATAATATCGGATCTGGATTCCCTACTATTGTAGACGCTTGTAAGAAAGAAAACTGGCAGAAGCCTTTACTCTGTGAGTCGAACGAATTACATACCGTCGAGCTGACTATTTCTATGAAGTCAATCATAGCAGAAGAATGTATCCAGCACTTACGGAATATCCTGGGAGAGCACGTGGTACGCCAGCTTGACAGCGAAGAAATCTTCATCCTCTCCGTGGCGTGGATGGATGGCTCTGTGACGAATAGTGTGATACAAACACTCTTAGATAAGAATGCCCTGCAAGTGGGCAAGCTCTTGTACTCTTTAGCTGAACGCAAGCTTCTGACCGCACAAAACAAAGGTCGCTGGACTTCGTATGTCCTCAATCGAAACTTGGAAGAAAACTCAAGGAGTAACACTCAAGGAGTAGACACTAAAAAGTCAAGGAGTAAAAGTCAAGGAGTAAGCACCGAAAACTCAAGGAGTAAAACTCAAGGAGTAAGCACTAAAAAGTCAAGGAGTGAAAGCCGGAAAGAAAAGCAAAGGCTGATCCTGAACTTTTGTCAAACGCCACGAACACTCTTGGAAATAGCACAAGAGCTGAACGTGAACGATCGCTATTATATGAAGCGAACCTACATAGACCCCTTGTTAAGCCAAGGACGACTGAGCGCACTGCAGGAAAGTAAAACCGCTCCGACACAGAAGTATATCACCATTAAAGTGACAAATAAGTAAGGTCAAGCCACCGAGCACATCTCTTGGGATCGCCAGCATGTACATCCATTGACCTTGCCTTCTACTGCCGCTCTGCCGCCCTCATCTACGGCATCAGCCCCACGGCTTCCCTCTCCCAGAGGGATGCCGTGGGGCTATTCGTATGTCCCTACTCTGCGCCGTCTTCGTCCATTCCTCGTGCTAAGGTTGCTCTGACCAATATAGGCTTATGCGGTGTAGGGAGAAGGCGAAGGGAACAGTCTATTATCCGAGCGAGCGGGATTAGCGAGGCAAGCCGTACCTTTGTGGCACAATAAGATTAAGACTTACTCGTCGCACGATGTGCTCCCGACTCCTTTACCTCGCTCGCTTCGCCCTTGTGGTGCTGCTGAGCTTTCTCCTACTCAAAGGGGGCTTCCTCCTACTCGTACCTGCCGAAGGGTCGCTGAGTATGGGGGACGTCTTCGCCGTCCTCTACCATGGGTTGAGCCTCGACCTCTCGGTCTTGGGCTACCTCATCGTGGTACCCCTCCTCATCGTGGCGGTGAGCTGCTGCTTCCGCTCCGTGGCAGCACGCTCCCTCCTTCGCCCCTATCACCTCCTTGTTGCCCTCGTCATCAGCGTGGTGGGCGTGGTCGATATGCGCCTCTATCCCTTCTGGGGCTTCAAGCTCGATGCCTCGATCTTCCTCTACTTAGACCGCCCCGGAGAAGCCTTCGCCAGTGTGAGCCTTCCCTTCATCCTGCTCTCCATCCTTCTTGTGCTCGCCTGCGCTCTGGCTGTGGGCTTCGCTCTCGAGCGCACGACTGAGAAGCACTGGGCGCAGATACGTAGGGGCTGGCTGTATGTGCTACCTCTTCTCTCCCTCTTAGCGCCGACCGTTCTTCTCATCCGTGGCGGAGTGAGCAAGGCGACGGCCAATGTCGGGCAGGTCTACTTCAGCGACCGCCAGTACCTCAATCACGCAGCGGTCAATCCCCTCTTCAGCCTCTTCTCCTCCCTCGGGAAAGCGGAGGACTACGATGCCGAGTACAATACCTATGATGCGAAGACCCTGCGGAAGTTGACTCACGACCTCTATCCAGCTGAGTCCCTCGAGGGGGATACGCTCCTCACGACTCGCCGCCCGAATGTCCTTCTCCTCGTCCTCGAGAGCTTCGGCGCACGCTATACGGGCATCTTGGGAACGAAGCCCGAAGTCTCCCCCCACTTTGACAGCTTAGCACGCGAAGGGGTGCTCTTCTCACGCTGCTACGCCAATAGCTACCGCACCGACCGTGGGCTCATCTCCGTCCTAAGTGGCTATACGAGCTTCCCCACGCACTCGGTGATGAAGCTCCCAGCGAAGAGCCGCACCCTTCCCTCCATCGCTGGAAGTCTTAGGGAAGCAGGCTATGCGACGAGCTTCCTTTACGGCGGCGATGCGAACTTCACCGGGATGAAGGGCTACCTCCTTGGCTCGGGCTACCAGCAGGTCACCGATGACCACAGCTTGCCACGGAGCCTACCACGGACGAACTGGGGCGTGCCTGATGGCCCTGCCTTCGATGTACTCTACAATGATATTGTCCGCATACCAGCAGGGCAACCGTGGTGCAAGACGATGCTCACGCTCAGTAGTCACGAGCCCTTTGACGTGCCGTATAAGCGTCTGAAGGCTCCTGTGTCGAATGCCTTCGCCTACCTCGATGAGGAATTAGGTCGCTTTGTCGCACGCCTCAAGGCTACCCCTCTGTGGAAGGACTTGCTCATCATCTGTGTCGCCGACCACGGCTATTCGGAGGTGGGAACTGACGACCGCAACAGCACGGCCGTGCACCACGTACCCCTTCTCTGGCTGGGTGGGGCAGTACGTTCGCCTCGCCGCTATGAGCAGCTGATGACGCAGTCGGACCTTGCCGCTACCCTCTTGGCGCAACTGGGACTCAGCTACCGTGCGTTCACCTTCTCGCGCAATGTCCTCGCACCGAACTATACCTATCCCTTCGCCTACTATACGTTCAACGATGGCTTCGGCTTCGTCGACGGCTCGGGCGTGACGGTCGTGGACAATGTCAGTGGGCGAAGCATCGAGGTGACGCCTTCTCCCTCAGCGCACCGCACCGCCTTAGGACGAGCTCTCCTCCAGCTGACGCACGACGACCTCGCCCGAAGGTAACGACACCGCCCGAAGCACGGGATAGGTTAACGAAAACGGCATTTCGTTAACCTATCCTCGGGTATATGTTAAGCAAAAGGGCATATCGTTAACCTATTGTCCGCAACAAAAGAGCCCGCCCCCATCCAGCAAGTGGATGGGGGCGGGCTCTCTGTTTAGTGAGGCGAGTGGCTTACTTCTTCTTGCGCTCACGCCAGCTCTTGACGATGGGATAGAAGACCGTGACGCCCGAGCCAAGGAGCATCAGTAGCGTCAAGCCATCCAGACGTAGCCCCGAGCAAAGCATCCAGATGACCAGTGCCAGCCAGAGGATGGTGATGACGACCATCTGCGTCGGGGTCAGGGGACGACGGTAGGCCATAGCAGTCAGCTCTTAGCGACGCAGGAGCTCCGCTGCTTCGCGAGCGAAATAGGTGAGGATGAGATCTGCACCGGCACGCTTGATAGAGAGGAGACTCTCCATCATGATACGCTCACGGTCAATCCAGCCGTTCATACCAGCCGCTTGGATCATAGCGTACTCGCCACTTACCTGGTAGGCAGCCAGGGGAAGGTCGTAGCGGTCACGCGCCCAGCGCAGGACGTCGAGGTAAGGCAGGGCGGGCTTGACCATCACGATGTCGGCACCTTCGGCGATGTCGCCTTCGATCTCGCGCATCGCCTCACGAATGTTCGCAGGGTCCATCTGGTAGCTACGACGGTCTCCGAAGCTGGGTGCCGAGTCCGCAGCGTCACGGAAGGGACCGTAGAAGGCGGAGCTGAACTTCGCCGCATACGACATGATAGGCAGCTGCGTGTAGCCAGCTTCGTCGAGGGCTTGGCGCATAGCAGCGATACGGCCGTCCATCATATCCGAGGGGGCAACCATATCGACACCAGCTTCGGCGAAGGAGACGGCTTGACGGCAGAGGTAGGGCAAGGTAGCATCGTTGTCCACGGTGTAGTGCTCGTGGAGGATGCCGCAGTGTCCGTGGTCGGTGTACTCACACATGCAAATATCTGCGATAACGATGAGGTCTGGCAGAGCAGCCTTGAGGGCGCGAATACCCTGCTGCACGATGCCGTTGTGGGAATAGGCTTCGCTACCGGTGTGGTCCTTGTGCTCGGGGATACCGAAGAGCATCACCGAGAGGACACCTACACGATAGAGCCCTTCGCACTCCTTGACGAGCTCATCAACCGAGAGGCGGTATTGCCCAGGCATCGTCTTGATTTCCTCACGGATGCCACTGCCGTGGACGACGAAGAGCGGTGCGATGAAGTCGGAGGGCTCGAGGGAAGTCTCCCGAACGAGCGTGCGGAGGTTGGGGGTCATGCGTAGGCGACGCAGACGACTGATTGGATACATAGGGCTTATGGTTGATTAAAACTACTATCTGGAGAAGGATGGTGGGAGGAAGCATCCACGAAGTAAGGGCTAAGGCGGATACTATCCTCGCGTGTGAATGCCCCTTCGGCACGCAGCAGCGACCAGCTTAGTCGCTTACCGTGGCGCAGGAGGAGCTTGCGCAGCGTCGCACTTTGCGCCCGAGAGAGGTAGGGATGCCAAGGCAGGGAGTCGGCACGGAGCGAGGTGAGGGCAAAGTGCTTCGGGGGGGTCTTGATGACGAACCAAGGACGCAGGGCGAGGAACTTATCTTCATCCATCCCGTAGACTTCCTGCAGCTGCAGCACGGTATAGTAGCCTCCGAGTCGCTCCCTGAGGGCGAGGATGCGGTGCGCAAAGGCAGGGCCTACCCCGGGGATGCGCAGGAGCATCAGCGAGTCGATGCGGTTGAGGTCGAGGTGCACGTAGTGGGCGAACTTCTCCCCACGTGCTACGGCTCCCTCAGGCGGCCCGACATAATGAGGGTCACGCAGGAAGGTATCCCGATGGGACTCCTTTGCCTGAGCGGTGGGCTGTGGGGAGGCGCTTCCCTCCGCACCCGAGGTCATCAAGCGCGTGGCTGGGGGCGTATGGGGGGCAAAGGCGTAGAGTGCCAAGCCCGAGAGGGTGAGCAGCGCAAGAAGGAGTAGGAACAGTCGCTCACTGCGGCTCGTGGGGGTCTTCCTCTGACGCATCGCTTCGTTGTGTGGTTAGGGTCAGTCGATGCTCCCTTCCGTGGTGGCGGTGGAGCGTGTGTGTATGGCTTCGATACGGCCGTCACGCAGGACAATCATACGGTCGGCCTGAGCGGCGAACTCTGGGTCATGGGTGACGATGACGAAGGTCTGCCCGAGCTCATCACGTAGGTCGAAGAAGAGCTGATGAAGGCTCTGCTTATTGGCGGTATCGAGACTCCCCGAAGGTTCGTCAGCGAAGATGACCGCAGGGGAGTTGATCAGGGAGCGAGCGACAGCGACACGCTGGCTTTCCCCACCTGAGAGTTCGGAGGGCTTGTGCGTGGCACGCTCAGCGAGCCCTAAGCGATCTAAGAGACTGAGGGCACGCTCTCGTACCTTCGCACGTGGCTCGCCAGCGATGAGGGCAGGGAGCATCACGTTCTCCAGGGCGGTGAACTCAGGGAGAAGCTGGTGGGACTGGAAGATGAAGCCAATCTGCCGATTGCGTAGCTCCGCCTGACGGCGTGCGCTGAGGCTGGTGACCTCTTCGCCACAAATCTTGAGCGAAGCACCCGAAGCAGGCGCTTCGAGCGTGCCGAGGATTTGGAGCATGGTCGTCTTGCCTGCGCCACTTGCCCCGACGATGGAGATAATCTCGCGTGGGGCAACGGAGAGGTCAATGCCCTTGAGCACCTCGAGCGAACCGAAGCTCTTGTGGATGTTGGTAGCCTCAATGATCATAGCTGTGTAGGCGTGTCGGGCGTGTGACGCTGGATGTGCTGGATGACGTAGGCCGCCAAGCGACAGCCGAAGAGGGCTGGCATATAGGAGACCGTGCCTGCGGTCGAACGCTTACACTGCTCGCCTTGGATCTCCTTGACGGCATTGGGGTCGGGAAGCTCCGTGGAGAAGACTACGGGGAGTCCCTTATGGATGCCGAGCTTGCGCAGACGCTTGCGCAGGGCACGAGCCAGCGCACAGCTGCAGCTCTTACTCAGGTCTGCTTGGAAGATCTGCGAGGGGTCGCTCTTAGCTCCTGCGCCCATCGAGCTGATGATGGGTAGCCCACGCTCCATCGACTTAGCGATGAGATGCACCTTCGGGCTCAGCGAATCGATGGCATCGACGACATAGTCATAGCGGTGGCGATCCAGGAGCTCAATCATATTCTCATCCTTGAGGAAGGCCTCGACGACCTCGAGCTGGATGTGGGGATTGATGGCACGAAGACGCTCAGCTAAGACGCTCGCCTTCGCCTGTCCGATAGTCTCGGTGGTGGCTACGAGCTGGCGGTTAATGTTGGATGGCTGGACGATGTCGGCATCGACGATGGTCAGACGGCCGATGCCTGCACGGGCGATGAGCTCGGCAGCGAAGCCACCGACACCGCCCAGTCCCACGATGAGGACGTGGCACTGAGCCAACTCGGCTGCACGCTCGTCACCGAAGAGCAGGCGTGTACGCTCGGTCCACGCCTCGGGGGCTATCTGTGGTGTGTGGGGCATATTCATTGGATGCCACGGTCGTTGAGCGCCTGCTGATAACGCTTAGCGTTCTGCTGATGCTGGGCGAAGGTGGCGGCGAAGTTATGGTATCCCGAGAAGTCCTCCTTAGCACACATATATATGTAGTCGTGAGTCTCGGCGGCGAGGACGCTGTCAATGGTGCTGGTGCGTGGGAGGATGATGGGAGTGGGAGGAAGTCCCTTGACCTTGTAGGTATTGTAGGGAGAGTTGACGCTGAGGTGCTCACTGCGGATGCGCTTGAGGTCGAAGTTGCCGACAGCGTACTTGACCGTGGGGTCAGACTGCAGGCGCATCTCCTTGCGCAGGCGGTTGAGGTAGAGCCCTGCGATACGGCGGTACTCGTCACGCTTGCTGGACTCGCTCTCGACGATGGAGGCAAGGGTGGTCACTTCGAGGGGGCTCAGTCCCAAGCGAGCCGCCTCGGTCGTACGCTTCCCTTGCCAGAAGCGCTGGTAATGTGCGTGGATGCTATCGAGGAGTTCGCGCCCCGAAGAAGCCCAGCCGAGGGTGAGTGGCTCACGGATGACCTCAGCATAGAAGGCTTGTGAGGTGGTGCCGTAGTGCGCCATCAGGGCGGAGTCCGCTATGAGGATGCGGAGGCTGTCGGCCTTGATCCAGAGGTGCTGGGCGAGGAAGTCAACGAGCTCGGCATTCTGTCGTATGGAGGGCGGTGTGAGCTGGAGGGGCGTGTCCTTTCCTTCTTGCAGGAGGCTGACGAGCTCGAGCATCGTCGTACTACGAGGGATAGCGTAGCGACCGGGACGGAGGGTGGTCGACTCATTGAGTCCTTGCCACGAGGCGACATAGCCGAAGAGACGAGGGAAGCGCAGCCAGAGCTTCTTCTGCATCTGCTCGTGCACCTCGGCATAGCGACTGCCAGGGGCTACGAGCAAGTAGGTCGTGTCGGCGGCAGGACGTCCTGCAGGAGCGAAGTAGAGGTACCCTCCTGAGAGGGCGGTGCAGGCGATGACAATGAGGATGAGGTAGAGGAAGAGACGACTGCCACGCCCACGATGACGGTGGACGGAGAAGGAGCGTCGGCCATTGAGCCGCTGGTAGCGGGCGACAGAGTGCTTACTCATACGGAGGGAAGGAGAGGAGGGTTAGCGGTAGATATCCGCAGGAGTGGCGAGACGCTTGAGTTCGCTACCACGGATGGAGAAGAAGGAGGGAAGACTCTGCACGTTGTACTCCTGCGCATTGCTATGGTCAAGGTCGTGGACGCTGATCCAGGGGAGGTTGCGCGCGGCATTCTTCCACAGGTAGGCGTCTTGGTCTTCGGAGACCTCGAAGATGACGAGGTCGGGGTGGGCGGAGTGCAGCGCACGCAACTCAGAGACAAGGGCAGGAGACCACTCACCAGCGTAGGCGGTGAAGCAGACGAGGACGGGTGCGCCCTTGGCGACTTCCGCTGTCAGAGAGCGCATCTTCCCCTGCTGGTCACGCAGACGGATTTCGGGGAAGGAGACGACTTCGACAGGGGCTGCTGTGGCGGTCGTATCGGGGGTAGCAGCACGCTTGCGCGCCCGTGCCATAGCGATGGAGCGCAGGGCAGCCTGCTTCAGCAGAGGGGTGTAGGGTGCCGTGGGGTGGAAGGCATCGTAGGCCGTGGCTACGGCAGCGAAGGCACGGTCATCCCCAGGGGCATCGAGGGCGAAGTACGTCCCCCCACGATAGCTCTGGAAGAGGGCGAAGTACGCTGCAGCCCCCTTGGGATCGCTGTAGATATACTTGCTGGTGAGGGTGTTCTTGAGCTGCGTGGAGAGGGAGTCGATACGTGCCAAGGCAACGGAACGCTCGAGTGTCCCAGCCGAGAGGGCGGAGAGTACACCTTCGACGGCCTTGTCGGTCGTGGCACGCAGCTGACCAATTTCGCGGATTTGCTTGTTGGCTTCGTCTCCCGATTCAATCTTGTACGTGGAGAATAAATCCTTGGCCGAAGCCGAGAGGGTGAGGTGTGTGAGCGAGTCCGCTGCGAAGGGGATGAAGGTCTCCCCGATGCGTAGGCGGTAGAAGGCAGGGTAGCTATGCCCCTCGCCGTGGAAGCTGAAGTGCCCCTTGTCATCGAGGGTCACGGAGTCGACGAGCTGTGGGATGTCGGTGTCGGTCGTCTCGAGGTAGAGCGTCTTGCCTGCGGCATCGCTGATGGTACCTTCGGCGGTGAACTCATTGCTACCATGCGAGCAAGCACCGAGAGCGAGGAGGCCGAGGAGAGAAAGAGGGAGGAGGCGGAGCGTCTTCATATTCATTGTCTGCCGTGTGGGTGTGTAGGGTGTGAGGATATTAGAGGGAAGAGGGAGCCCATTCGGCACCTGTGGCGAGAAGCATCTCCTCGGCACGTGCCACCTCGGCGAAGAGCTCTTCGCGCGTGGCAGCCTTGAGCATAGCGATGCGTACAGGGCGGAAGTTGTCGATGCCCTTGAATATAGGGCTGGCGGCGATGTGGCGGCGGCTGTGGAGGATACCACGGCGCTCATCGAGCTTGCGGATATTGTTGTCTACGAGCTGACGTAGTACATCGATGTAGAAGGCCTTCGGGTGGCGTGGAGCAGGCAGTCCCGTCTGGAGGAAGTACTTCATCTCCTCGAAGATCCACGGCTGTCCGATGGTGGCACGCCCGACCATCACGGCATCGACCCCGTAGGTGTCGAAGGCGCGCTGGGCTTCTTCGCCCGTGGTGATGTCGCCATTGCCGATGATAGGGATGTGCATCCGGGGGTTGTTCTTCACCTGACCGATGAGCGTCCAGTCGGCTGAGCCCGTGTACATCTGGGCACGTGTACGGCCGTGGATGGTGAGGGCTTGTATCCCCACGTCTTGCAGCGCTTCGGCGAGTTCTACGATGATCTTGCTGTCGTTGTCCCAGCCGAGGCGGGTCTTGACGGTGACGGGGATGTTGACAGCCTTGACGATTTCGCTGACGATGCGGAGCATGACGTCCGGACAGCGGAGCATTCCGCTCCCGGCGCCCTTGCCAGCGACACGCTTGACAGGGCAACCGAAGTTCAGGTCAAGCACCTCAGGGCCTGCGGCCTCGGCGATGCGTGCTGCTTCGACCATGGGCTCTACCTCACGGCCGTAGATCTGGATGGCTACGGGACGTTCTTCGGCACTGATCTCGAGCTTGCGTGTGGTGCCTGCTACCTGACGGATGAGGGCATCGGCACTGAGAAATTCGGTGTAGACCATATCGGCACCGAAGCGGCGACAGAGCAGGCGGAAGGCTGCATCCGTCACGTCCTCCATAGGTGCTAAGAGGAGGGGACGCTCTCCGAGATCGACCTTTCCTATCTTCATTCGCTTATGTGGGCTATGTATTGAGCGGCGGTAGTGACCGCCTCGTGGATGTTGGGACAGATATAAGCATCACCGATGAGGGCAGCGATACCCGTAGAGCGGAGCGTCTCGTGGACGCTGGGGCGCACGCCCGAGAGGACGAGCTGGATGCCTTCGCTCTGTGAGGTCTCGACGAGGATGCGGAGGTTGCGCACGGCCGTTGAGTCCATGAAGGGCACCTGACGCATACGTAGGATGCGCACCTTCGGACGGGCTTGGGTCGTCAGTACAATCTCTTCGAAGCGGTTCGCTATACCGAAGAAGAACGGTCCTTCGATCTCGTAGACTTCAACTCCCTTAGGGAGGTCAAGAGCTTCGCCCTCACCCGCAGGATGACCATCATCCTCCGAGCTGTGGATGTGGAGCTTGTCGCGCGAGACCACGATACGGGTGGACTCGATGACACGGCGCATGAAGAGGAGCATCGCTAAGAGGAGTCCCAACTCAATGGCAATCGTTAGGTCAAAGAGGACGGTGAGGAAGAAGGTCACCAAGAGGACGGCGGCATCGCTCTTCGGGCCACGGAGCGAAGCACGTACGGAGCGCCATCCGCTCATATTATAAGAGATGACCACGAGGACACCCGAGAGGCACGCCATAGGGATGTACGCCATCAGGGGCATCAGGAAGAGGAAGATCAGCAAGAGGACGAGGGCGTGAGTCATCCCAGCGATGGGGGTGCGCCCTCCGTTGTTGATGTTGGTCATCGTGCGAGCAATAGCTCCCGTGACGGGGATACCGCCGAAGAAGGGCACGATGATGTTGGCGACGCCCTGCGCCATTAGCTCAGTATTCGAGCGGTGACGCTCGCCGATGACCCCATCAGCGACGCTCGCCGAGAGGAGGGACTCGATGGCACCTAAGAGGGCGATGGAGAAGGCGGGGGCGATGAGTCGCTGCATCGTCTCCCAGCTCAGCTCGGGGGCAACGAGGTCGGGGATCTTCGTAGAGATGGTATAGCGGTCGCCGATGGTATCCAGCCCCGTGATGCCAGCGTACTCCTTGAGGAGGTAGCAGACGATAGTCATCACGATGATGGCAATGAGCGAGCCGGGGACGACCTTCGTCAGGCTTGGGGTCAGCTGGATGATGAGGATACTTCCCAAGCCGATGGCGAGTGTGGGGAGATGAACAGAGCTCAGGGAGGAGAGCAGGACGCCCCACTTCGGGATGAACTCCTTCGGCAGCCCCGTGAGCCCCAAGCCCAGGAGGTCATTGACCTGCGTGGTGAAGATGGTCACAGCGATACCTGCCGTGAAGCCTAAGATGATGGGATAGGGGATGAACTTGATGAGTGACCCAAGGCGCAGCGCTCCCATCAGGAGGAGCAGCACCCCAGCCATCAGCGTGGCGATGAGTAGGCCTCCGTGGCCGTATTCGCCGATGATGCCGAGGACGATGATGATGAAGGCTCCCGTTGGCCCCCCGATTTGTACCGAACTCCCCCCGAAGGCAGAGACGATGAGCCCCCCGAGGACGGCGGTCACTAAGCCCACTTCGGGGGAGACGCCGCTGGCGATGGCGAAGGCGATGGCCATAGGTAGGGCGACGATCCCGACGATGAGCCCGGCTAAGAGGTCACGGGTGAGCCCCTGTCGTGTGTAGCCCTTGAGCGAGTCAAGGAGCATCGGACGGAAGTTCAAGCGCTGCATATCCGTTGTTTGTCTTATTGCTTCCTGTAGAATAAAATGAAGTCTATTAGCTTACAAAGATAAGGAAAAGCCCTCGCGCCTCTGGGAACGCTGACCTCGTGGGCAGGGCTTTCACATCGAAATCCTCCCATACCGTTGGCATCCACACGCCGCATCGTCTGCGCGTGTACTCCTCTTGCTCATCGCGACCTCTGCACATCCTCTTGTCCATCAGCGGGGGAAAGTGCCAGAGACAAGACAGGAGAAGGCGATCGCCTTCTCCTGCTATTCCGATTGAGGTAGTCCCCGTGTCAAGGTGGGCTTCCATATGCTTTGCCCGAGGTTGTATAAGGAGCTTCCCCTACTTCTTCACGCGCCGTAGCGTACAGACCTCAGCGTCATACGGGACAGAGAGATAATCAGGTATGATCACAGGACGATCGATTCCGACCAAGTGGCTTCGGCGTACCACTATCGTATCGTGTGCTGCATTCAAGCAGAGAAGCATATTGGCGCGTTCCTGATAAGGCTTGTCAGCTTTGCCATAGGTGAACGATACTCTGTAAACATCTAATTGTAGCGACCTCTTCTCTGTGTCCCAGATAAGCCCCCAGCCTTTAATAAAGGAGGTTCCGGGCAGAAGGGAGCCCGTAGGGGTGATACACGCTTTACCATCCTTTGTGATTGATAACTCCAGTCCAAGAGCATCGGACCAATAGGAGTCGTAATAGTTTGCCTTTTTCAGCACGACGATATGTACGCGCCAGAGGTGGTTACCAAAGCCCATGCCCTCCCATTCTCCTACGAACTTATCGAGGTCATGATGTCGGTCCTCAAAGTAGTAACCTTCAGGGTCGTTACGGGTGCTATCCCACACGCGCTTGAAGTCACGTAAGCCCACGACTTGCGTCTGAGCTGCAACCCTCGCTCCCGAGAGGAGCAGTACGAGGGATAAGAGCCTAATTAGCTTGGTCATAGTAATAGTAACAGAGGATGGGCTCATTCGGCGAGTAGTTCAGGGGGAGAGTTGATACATCATGTAGGAGAGCCTACTTCTTCACACGTCGTAGCGTACAGACCTCAGCGTCATACGGGACAGAGAGATAATCAGGTATGATCACAGAGCAGTCGATCCCGATCAGTTTTTTTCGGCGTACTACTATCGTATCGTGTGCCGCATTCAAGTAGAGATACAGAGTGGCAAGTCCCTGATAGGGCTTGTCTGCTTTACCATATGCGAAAGGTACTTTGCAAACGTCGGGCTGTACAGAGTTCTTTTCTTCGTCCCAGGCAAACTCCCAGCCTTTGATAAAGGAGGTTCCTGATAGCAGGCCTTTCGTAGGAGTGATACAAGCCTTACCATCCTTTGCGATTGAGAGTTCTAAGCCAAGAGCATCCGACCAATAAGAGTGGTAATAGTTCGCCTTTTTCAGCACCACGATACGTACGCTCCACTGGTGGCCACCAAAGCCAGAGCCCTCCCATTCACCAGCAAACTTATCCAGATCGTGGTGCTGGTCCTCAAAGTAGAAGCCTCGGGGATTGTCGTGGTTACTATCCCACACTTGCTTGAAATCGCGCAAGGCTGCGACCCGCGTCTGAGCTGCAACCCTCGCTCCCGAGAGGAGTAGTACGAGGGATAAGAGCCTAATTAGCTTGGCTATAGTAACAGAGGATGGGGTCATTCGGAGAGTAGTTCGGGTGGAGAGTTGGTACATCATGTAGGGGAGTCTACTTCTTCACGCGCCGTAGCGTGCAGACCTCAGCCAGATAGCCTCCAGGGGGGATATAATCAGGGATGTTCGCGCTCCTCTCAATCTCAATGGTATATCCCCGACGTATCACGATCGTGTCATGGGTCGCATTGATATAGAGACGCAGTTCGACACTCCCCTGATAAGGCTGGTCAGCTTTCCTATAAGAGAAGAGAACCTTATAGATATTAGGATCTACAGCCCCCATCTCTCTCTCCCATCTAAAACCCCATCCAAGAATAAAAGAAGTTCCAGGGATGAGATTTCCGGTCGGTGTAATCGCTGCCTTACCATCCTTCTTGATTGATAGCTCTAAGCCGAGGGCATCAGCCCAGTAGGAATCGTAGCAGTTCGCTTTCTTTTGCACTGCGATACGGGTACGCCACTGATAGCCACCAAAGCCAGCGCCCTCCCACTCTCCAGCAAACTTATCCAGGTCGTGGTGCTGGTCCTCAAAGTAGAAGCCTCGGGGATCGTCTCGATTATCTCCTGAGACTCGGTTGAAGTCGCGCAAGGCTTCGACCTTCGTCTGAGCTGCAACCCTCGCTCCCGAGAGGAGCAGTACGAGGGATAAGAGCCTAATTAGCTTGGCTATAGTAATAGTAACAGAGGATGGGGTCATTCGGTGAGTAGTTCGGGTGGAGAGTTGGTACATCATGTAGGGGAGTCTACTTCTTCACGCGCCGTAGCGTGCAGACCTCAGCCAGATAGCCTCCAGGGGGGATGTAATCAGGGATGTTTGCACTGTGCTCTATCTGAATAGTATATCCCCGACGTATCACGATCGTGTCATGGGTAGCATTGATATAGAGACGCAGTTCGACACTCTCCTGATAAGGCTGGTCAGCTTTCCCATAAGAGAAGAGGACCTTATAGATATTAGGGTCTACAGCCCCCTTCTCTCTCTCCCATCTAAGCCCAAATCCAAGAATTAAAGAAGTTCCAGAGATTAGATTTCCGGTCGGTGTAATCGCTGCCTTACCATCCTTCTTGATTGATAGCTCTAAGCCGAGGGCATCAGCCCAGTAGGAATCGTAGCAGTTCGCTTTCTTTTGCACTGCGATACGGGTACGCCACTGATAGCCACCAAAGCCAGCGCCCTCCCACTCTCCAGCAAACTTATCCAGATCGTGGTGCTGGTCCTCAAAGTAGAAGCCTCGGGGATTGCCTCGATTATCTCCTTAGACTCGGTGGTAGTCGCGCAAAGCTGCGACTTTTTTCTGGGCATTCCCCTCTTTAGGGAGGAAGCTGAAGAAGAGTAAGATAGAGAGCGCTCTTATCGCAAAGAGGCTCTTTCGTTTTTTCATATCACTTGCAATCATGTCGGTTATAAAATAGATTCATTTGTACCGAACTCCCGACGATGAGCCCGGCTAAGAGGTCACGGGTGAGCCCCTGTCATGTGTAGCCCTTGAGCGAATCAAGGAGCATAGGACGGAAATCCAAGCGCTGCATATCCGTTGTGTGTCTGATTGCTTCCTGTGGAATAAAATGAAGTCTGTTAGCTTACAAAGATAAGGAAAAGCCCTCGCCCCTGCTGGTGGATGTTTCCCTGCGGCTATCGGAGACTATGGCAACCGTCTCTACGTGGATTGCTCCCTTTGAGACCGTAGCACGGTCGCACGTAGTATCTTCGGGGCTATGCCCCTTTCCGTCCTGATGCACTCCGCCTCACCTCTTCGGAGGCGCTACCACTACTGCTCCGCCAGCGAAGCAGTACTCCTAAGGGGTGCGGAGCAGTAGTGGTCGCCCCATGCACCACTATTGGTCGATGCGCCGACCAGTAGTGGTCGTGCAGACTTCGTCAAAGCCATGCTCCTCTACACCGCCCTTGCTTCACCAACAAATGGATATAAAATAAGGGCACGAATTACGCTGATTCGTGCCCTTGTATGGGTATAGTATGTGCCCACGCTTCGGAGCTGTGGGCTGTGCTCGGCTACTTCGTGGCAGGACGGAGGACGCTCAGGAGGCTTACATCTGAGACGTAGTGTAGGTCGATGGTGCGGAGGAGCTTCGCCTGGCCTACCCCTTGCTTTGGGAGCTGCAGCAGGAGGAGCTTCGTCAAGTCGTGCAGGAGGGGTCCCGAACGCCCTTGGTCGAGGTAAGCCACCAGCACCACATTCAGGTAGGGATGATAGCCGACTTGCATCTTGAAGCCCTGCCGGTTGTTCGACTCATTGCGCCCTGCGATGGTATAGAGTCGCTGAGCGGTGAGCCCTTGCACCTCGCTGGCAGGACGGAGACTATCGAGCTGAGCGGAGTAGATACTGCGCTCCTTGGCTTCACCGCCGTTGAGGTTGGGATCGCCCCCCGAATAGTAGAGGCGGAAGGTCGCTGGGTCAAAGGTGGCACTGCGCCCAATAGCTTCGCTGAGGGTGAAGATCGCCGTCACCTTCCCCTCCTTCATCGAGAAGAGGTAATAGCGATTGGAGGTATCGCGCAGAATGAGCCACTGACCTCCAGCACGGAAGACGTCCTTGATGTATGCCCCCGATCGAGCGATTGGGATTTGACGTGCAGAGGCACTACCCTTGTCGAAGGCATAGGCGACCGCCTTTTCACGTACAAAGAAATAGCCCTTATCCTGCCAAGCAGCTCCACCCGAAGCATAGCCGTAGAGCCCACTGAGGGGCGTCATCTTCCCTGTCTCAGGGTCGAGGCGGTAGAAGTACTTCTTGTCGAAGGAGAGATAAGTCGTGCCATCGTCAAGCGTGAAGGACTGACGCACCCACTCGTCACCATCGGGCTGGCTGATGCGCAGGCTCTTGGTCACGCGCATCGTCTTGCGGTCAAGGAGCAGAAGACGAGAAGCGTGCTTGCTCCCTGAGAAATCATACTTCGCCACGTAGGCGAGGTAGTCGCCCGCTTCGCACATAGACCCTTCGCAGATGTCGCCTTGTCCCTCGTACGTCTTATTGAGTGGGGTCTCGCTGTTGGAGAAGACGGAGGTGAGGCTTTTGCCCTCTCTGTCGAGGAGCGTAAGGCTGGGAGCTACCCCCGTGCCGTCGGGCTGGCTGGTCATGCCTGTCGCAATCCCCCCATTGAAGATGAGCGTATAGCCTTCGTAGCCCTCAAGCGTAGGCGAAGGTGAAGGTTGTGGAGCTGGGGTGGGCGCTGGAGCTGGCTGGGGAGTGACGTGGGTGGAGGGCTTCTCGACACAAGCGGTGAGGAGTGCGAGCGCAAGTGTCCAGCCGTAAATGCGGTAGCTCATAATCGAGTCATCGGGCTAAGTGAGGGAGAGAAAGCAAGCGAGGTAGCCACAGCGTATGTGTGGCTACCTCGGTGCGAAAGGGAGAGGAGTTTACTTCTTTTCCTTGATGGTGAAGCCGTGCCACTTACCATCGGAGAGGGTGTAGCTGGCCTTGTCCGCAGGAGTGACGTAGAGGACGGGGCTCTTCAGCTTGCCAAAGGCCACAAAGTTCTCAAATGGATACTCAGGATAAGGAGTCATATTAACCTCGGGTTGTGCACCGAGAAGGAAGGTTACCCCAGACTTCTTATAGTTGCCTTGGAAAGAGCCACTACCGATCTTCTTGGCGGCAGGGATACTCACGTAGCTCATGTTAAGACCATTGTTGCTGATGTCGGAGCCACCACAGAAGGAAGCGTCTCCGATTTCAGTGAGGTGAGGGAAGTTCACAGCAATAAGAGAGGCATTGTCTGTAAAGGTTTCATTCCCTACGCGCTTCAGCTTGGGAAGATGTGCAAAGAGGAGTGCTCCCGTCATATTGAAGGAACCATCTTCTACTTCTTCTACACCTTCGGCATAGATGAATCTAAAGTTCTTGATGCTTTCACTGAGGATATGGTCACCAATAACCTTGATCTCTGATGGCAGAACGAGGATACCAGCCTTCCCCTGCCCCGAAAGGGAAGCCTTTCCTGCAGGCGTCAGATCAGTGAGTTTCCCATTTTTAACCTTGAAGAGCTTTGTGTCTACAGAGGCTGGGATGGTGATGCCATCGAGCTTAGCGAAGTGATGACGAGCGATGAACTCAAAGTACTGGATGTAGTTCGGCTTATTAGCTTCGTTGAAGACGAGCACCTTGTCCTCAGGTGTTCCCCAGAAGGCATCTTCAGCCGTGCCGTATTCTGTGTCCTTTTCATCTACAGCAAGAGGAGGACGCTGTGCGCCACCGAAGTCGACCTTCATCAGTGCCGAGCAGTTCTTGAAGGCAGCAGCACCGATCTTCTTGATGCCAGGGGCGTGGATTTCCTTGAGCTTGGTGTTGCCTTCGAAGACATTGGCAGCGATTTCCTTGACCTCAGGAGCGAGGGTGACGACGCCATCTTCGGGGATCTTCGCCAGAGGATAGGCAGTGAGGACGCCGTCCTTGATCTCAATCTCGGTGCCAGGCGTAGCAGCTCCGTTGATGGTCTTGAAGCCGTGCTTGATGGCGAAGGCGGCGAAGTCAGCTACCTTGTCAGCAGGGACGACGAGGTTCTTCTCTGCGGAGGTTTCGGCAAATGCATCGTCAGCTACCTCGGGGACAGTAGCACCCAGCGTAAGGCTGGTCAGCGCGCTACCCTTGAAGGCAGCAGCACCGATCTTGGTGAGCTTAGGAGCTTCGACACTCTTGAGCGTCTTGTAGCCTTCGAAGACCTTGGGGGAGATTTCGGTGATTTCAGGGAGTGCAACCAGTCCGTTGGCAGCGATTTCCTTCTCAGGATAAGCGGTGAGGATCCCCTTATCCATCTTGATGCCACTCTGTGGAAGGCAGGGAGAATTGTCCTCCTTCTGGCAGGCAGTTAGCCCTAAGGTTAGGGTTAAGGCGATGGTTAGAAACTTCTTCATCATAGTGTTTGGTTAGAGAAAATAAAGAGCGCACCCCCACCCGACATAGGGCGAAGGGCAGGAGTGCGCCGAGGATTACTTGGGTTGATTCGTGAAGCCGTAGCCCGTCTGCTGAGGCAGCAGGAGGCTGAGCGTCTTGGGGTAAGCGAGGTATTCCGCTGGGATTGTCCCCGAGAGCTTGTTGCCCGAGAGGATGAAGAGCGTGTAACCGTAGTCGGGCAGACCGTGGATGTGCGCATACTTAGCGGCCTCGGGGAGGTAACGCTTGATGCGTGCAGGGATCGCGCCCGTCAGCTCGTTGTGGCTGAGGTTTGCTGCCAGGAGGAGCTCCTGCTGTGCGCCACCGAAGTCGGTAGGGATGCTGCCGGAAAGCTTATTACGGGAGAGGTCGATGACGTACAGACCTTCGAGCTGGGAGAGAGCCTCAGGGATACGCCCCGAGAGCTGGTTGCCAGCGAGGTTGAGCTGCTGGAGGGTCTTCAGTGCACCGAGAGAAGCAGGGATGCTGCCCGAGAGCTTGTTGCCCGAGATATGGATCTCACGGATGCGCTTCAGCGAGCCGAGGGAAGCGGGGAGCTCGCCCGAGAAGTCGTTGAGGCCTGCGGAGAGGTACTCGAGCTGGTCAAGGTCGCCGAGAGAAGCAGGAAGCTCACCCGAGAGACGACAGCCGTAGAGGGAGAGGTACTTGAGACTCTTCAGTGCGCCAATCTCCGTGGGGAGAGCGCCCGTGAAGCCCTGGAAGGAGAGATCGAGGTAGCGCACCTTGGTGAGCTGACCGATCTCGCGAGGGAGTTCGCCCGAGAGGGTCTTGCCGTTGGGGCGGTGAGACTTAGCGGTAGCAGGATCGCCATTCCACCACATGCTGAGGTCGTAGCGACTGTTGCTCAGGTCGAGGGTGTCGAGCTGAGAGAGCTGACCGATGGCAGGGGAAAGGGTGCCCGTGAGGCTCGTGAAGCGCAGGCGGAGCGAGCGGAGCTGCGTGAGCTGATAGAGCTCAGCTGGGATCGACCCCGTCAGCTCACGGTTGTACTGGAGCTGGAGGGTGCGCAGGGCGGTAAGCTGACCGATACTCTTGGGAAGCTCACCACGGAGCTTGTTTCCCCCGAGGTAGAGGGCGGTGACGCGTGGAGCACCAGCGACATCGCTCACCTTGACGCCCGCCCAAGTGGCTACGGGACGGTCGCTTACCCAGTTGTTGGAGTAGGACCATTCCATACCGTTGAGGCTATTGAAGAGGTCGACCAGGGCGAGGCTATCGCTCGTGATCGAGCCCGCAGGAGCATCCGTCACGGGAGTAGCCGTAGCGCGAACGCTCGTGTTACCAGTGAGCTGAGGAGCATCGTTCTGCTCCTTGCCACAGCTGGTAACAGCTCCGCTGAGGGCAACGAGTGCGAGGGCGGAGAGAAGTGTTTTCTTCATTTGCGTGTGAATATTAAGTGAACTAATTAGAAATATATCAGTGGAGAGTAGCGGTGCTACTCATTGCTGTCGGGATGAAGTAGAAGCCTGCAGGGAAGCTGTTGACTCCCTGCTTGAGGAGGAGCGGCGTGCCGTCGGGCTTGAGTGCCAGCGTCACGTTCTTCGTCTTGTACGTACCATAGTCCTCGAGGGCAGCATAGAAGAGTTCGCCCGTCGGACTTACGCCGAGGCTATTGTAGTACATCTTGGCAGAGGTACCTACGCCATCGATCTTGGTGATGTCGGTGACTTCGGTGGTCTTGTTCGCAGCGAAGTCGTGGCAATAGATGGTCGAGCTGTAGCCCGTGAAGTAGATCTTCTCGCCGTGGGCAAAGAAGGCAGAGCTCGAGGTGCTTTGCCACGATAGAGAGCCAGAGTTCGTAGCGGCGATGGACTTATCCAGTGCGTGTCGCTCGAGGACAACGAAGTTCCTTGGGTCGGGATCGACCTTGAGGATCTCATTAGGCTGGCTCGTGGCGACCCAGAGCTTACCATCATGACTGACGGAGATACCCGAGAGTGTCGCCGGAGCAAGAGAGAGCTGACCGACGACCTGCTTGCCCTGTATCATCAGTACTCTGCCGTCCGAAGTTAGTGCAAAGATACGCTCTCCGATCTGTACCATACGCATCTTCATCGCGCCCTCGGTCTCGGGGATGAGCGTGAAGCCACCATCCTCCGTGCCACGATAGATGCAGCCCTTGGGCGAAGTTGGGGTAGCCTTGTAGTCTGCACGCAGGTAGATATGATCTCGGATGACAGCGATGTGGGTGGGCCACTTCTGCGCCAGCGTAGCATCATTATATATCTTGACCTTCTTGAGGGAGCCTACTTCGGCGATGGTGAGCAAGCCTTCGCCGCCGTTGCGTGGACCGTTCTGCGAGATGATGTAGACCTTGTCATTGGCGAAGGCGAGGTCTTGGCAGACATTGCCGAGCTTGGTGCCATTGACACGGTAGTAAGCGTGGTCGAGGACAACGGACTTGTCGGGGCTGATGTAGGTCAGCGTGCCGGTCTCGTTGCCGAAGTTCCCTTCGTTGAGGAGGAAGGTGCCCGAGGTGAAGCGTGGAGCTACGGTGTAGGTCTGCTTGACGCTCTTCGTCCATACCGTAAGGGTGACCTCGGATGATCCAGGGAAGGAAGGGACGAAGTCGTAGGTCGCTCCTTTGGCGACCTCCTTGCCATTGACCGACCACACGGCTTCGGCAGCCGCTTCCTTGGCGACGCCTGAGACGGAGAGGTGGGCGGTGTCGAGCTGGTAGAAGGCCGAGCTGGGGGCTGTCCCCTCAATCTTCAGCCCACGAAGCTCAGGAGAGTCGGGAGCGGGGAGACGCTTAGAGGTGGGGGTCTCCTGCTTACAAGAGGCAAAGCCTATGCAGAGGGCGAGGCTCGTGATGAGGAGTTTCTTGTACATAGCGAGGTAGGTTTGTGGTTAGTTCGGTAGGTCTTCCTTGAGAAGATGGAGGTCCGTGATGCCCAAGATCTCCGTGGAGCATTCGCCGAGGTTGCCGTTCTCTTGGTTGACCCCCGTATAAATCTTGATGAAGTCTGCCCCAGGGAGGTGCACCTTGCGTCCCTGCTTGTCGACAGCCCAGTCAATGTCGATGGTGGCATCCTTGCTGTCGCTGAGCGCATTGTCAGCGTAGCCATAGCGGAACTTACACTGCACGTAATAGGGGCTTTCGCTACTCTGGTTGTAACCATTCTGTGGGAGGCGCGTCCCACGGAAGGTGAGCTTATCGCCCTTGATCCACTGGGGGAAGTAAGGCTGTGCGTGAAACTGGTTCTTAGCCTTGTAGCCTGAGTGACCCTTGTTGTCCTGCCAGCGGATGTAGGTGCTCCACACTTCGTTGGACGCAGGTTCGTTGGCTGGACGGTAGTAGGTCATCTCAAAGTCTCGGTAGCTGTGGAGGTCTGCTTGTGGGGCGTGACTCTTGAGGAAGGCATACCACGGCTCTTGGGTGGGGTCGGTGTGCGCGCTCCCTTCGATTTCGTACCACTCGTCTTCATCGGGGCGGCCGTTGTGATTGGCATCGTAGGCGACCATAATAATCCCCGGTTCACAGCTCCCAGCTTCGAAGGCTTCCTGGTTGCTACTGCCGTAGAAGGCATTGCCGAGGATGCGGAAGTCACGCTTGCCGGCTACGTTCGTGATGGTATGGTCAAAGCCAACCACGATGTATCCGCCCCAGCCACCGAGGGTGACCAGACCACGTTTATTATCCTTAAGCTCATCCAAGGCCTTTCGGTTCATATCCTCCTGCGTGTCGCCTGCTTCATACTTGGGGAGGATGTTGGTGAACTGTCCCACGGCTGGGAGGTACTCGAGGACGCGTGTGATGTAGGGGCTATGCGTGTCGGGAAGAGGCTCAGGGCATGGATCCTCATCCTTGCACGCAGCGAAGGTGAGCGTCAGGAGGAGGGTAAGCGCCGTGAAGGAACGCTGGATATAATGCGGTGTCATTGTCGTATCCTTAGTGATGAAGGGGTTGAAGTGGCTGGGTAGTGAAGGCTATGTGCGCAGGGATGTCTCCCGTCTTGACGCTCCACTTACGGCGCCCCGTCTTGAGGTCATAGCAGTGGAGTTGTCCTGGATGGACGTAGTCCTGAGCATCGGTGAGGTAGAGTTCGCCCTGCTCGCTATTGATGGCCAAGCCATAGGGAAGCTGTATCTCCTTGTCCGTGCCGTCCTTGATGAAGTTGCGGTCGATGACCTCTTGCTTCTTGGTGTCGATGACGGTGTAGCTGATGGTGTTCTTCCCCGTGAGGTAGCTCCACTCGGAGCTGTAGACGAAGAGGGAATCACCGGAGAGAGCCATATTGGAGCAAGCGACCTCGAGCGTCTTGGTGACACGCTCGGTCTTGGGGTCAAAGACAAAGAGGCGGGAAGGGACGCCCTTGTAGTCACCGCGCGAAGATACCCAGATCTTGCCGTAGTTGTCCTGCTTGAGGCGGTGAAGGTTGATGGCGACATTGACCTGCTTCTCCTCGGTGAAGGTCTTCAGGTCGATGATGGAGATGGTCTTGTCATAGTTGGGGGCACGGTAGCCTCCAGAGTTCGCCACATAGAGCTTGTCTCCCTGGATGAGAAGCTCTTCGGGCTGGTAGCCTACGGGGCATTCGGCGACGACCTTGAGGGTGGCGGTGTCTACCTTGGCGACATAGCCGAGGCGAGCGTTGGGGTCGATCTTGACGGGACCAGCGTAGGAGGATACGTAGGCAAAGCCATCCTTGAAGGCGAGGTAGCGACAGTTAGGGATGGAGAGCTTGCCGATGTGCTTGGCGGTGCGCACGTCCATGACCTCGATGAGTCCTGAGACGTTAATGACGGCATAGAGACGGCTACCGTGGATTTGGAGGTCGTTGCCGACATCGCCCAGCTCCTTGACGACATTGGGGTTACGCTCGGCGTAGATATTACGCGTATAGAAGGCTGTCGTATAGTCGTAGTAGTCGAGCGTGGACTTGTTGGAGCCCATATTCGCCTCATTGAGGAGGAAGAAGCCCTTGATCTTCCCTGGACGACCTGGTACTCCGACACGCACACGGGACGAAGGAATGATCTCTTCCTCTTTGCGGCAAGAGGAGAGAGCGACCATAGCCACGAGGAGGCTCAGTAGGAGGTATCGGAAGCAATTCATAGGGTGTATTCGGCTTTCAGCTTGAAGTTCGTGCCCGGCATGGGGTAGGAGCGTACGACTTCGTACTGCTGGTTCAGGAGGTTGCTCACCTCGGCGGTGAGGCGTAGCTGGTGGCGGCGGAGGGTGAAGGGGCGCGAGAGCGTCAGGTCGCTGGTGTACCACGGACGGACATAGTTCTCGCGGATGTTGGCACTGGAGTCATAGCGTTCGCCCGTGTAGATGAAGCTGTAGTTCAGCTCCCAGCCCCGCCAGCCGAGGGTGATGATGGCCGAACCGCTGTGCCAAGGGATATAGGGGATTTGTCCTCCGTAGTAGCTATCCGAAGGAGAGGTGAGGTCCTGCGCCTTCTGATAGGTATAGGTCAGGCGTGCCGAGGCGGTGAGGGAGGAGAGTGCCCACTGCGTCTCGAGGGTGAGGTCAATACCACGGATGCGGACGTGCCCAAGGTTGATCATCGTCCACTGGAACTGGTTCGAGGTCGGCACAGCAATGATCTTGTCGTCGACATAGTTCAGATAGCCGTCGGCTTGCACCTCGAAGCGGCGCAGCACACCACGAGTAAACGCCTTGGCATAGACCGCCCCGAGGTCGTACTGCGTCGTGTACTCGGGGTGTAGGTACTTATTGCCGATGAAGGTATAGTAGAGGTCGTTGAAGGTCGGCATGCGGAAGATGCGCTTGTAGAAGCCACGCAGGCTAAGGTCGTGCTCGGCCAAGGGCTTGTAGCTGGCGATGAAGGTGGGAGTCCATACGCTCTTCTCGGGGGCTTGTCCATCCTTAGCCTTTGTCCAGTCGTGGACGTAGGTATGCAGGAGGCTGGTCTGCGCCTTGAAGCCCCCGTGCGTGTAGTCTGCCGCTGCTGAGGTCAGCAGGGTGAGGCGTGTGGGATAGGCGAAGTCACGGAGGTCAGCCGTGAGGGTATTGTACTGCACATCCGAAGCGAACGCCACGCGCCAGTCGCTGCCGAGGGCGAGCTGATGGGCGGTGGAGAGGTAGCCTTCGTGCTGGTGGTAGTGGTTATTGACGTACATCGTCGTCACATCCAGCCGGGGGTCGGAGAGGTAGTGCAGGTAGTCGTAGGCATACTTCGCATTAGCCAAGAGGGTGTATCTGCCGAAGGTCTTGCGCAGCGAGCCTTGTGCTAATACATCGGTGTCCCACTGACGATCCTCGTGCTTGAACTTCCCCGGCTCTTCGCGCACGAAGGCTCCAGGATAGCCACGCTCGGAGCGATAGAGGTACGCCTTGGCACGCCAGTCACCTTCGTCCAAGCGACCGAAGAGCCCCGACTCGAAGCGCAGGGAATGCACATCGCCATTGTGACGCACGGCGGTGGTGTCGTAGCCGTCTTTCTTTCGATAGGAGAAGGGGTAGCGTCCCGAGGTGTAGAGGTATTCGCCACTCACCGAGAGGTCGAGCTGTGGGGAGAGACGCTGCTCGTAGAGGAGGGTGGGATTGAGGGTGGTGAAGGAGCCCACCTTGAGTGCCGCCTTGAGATTGGTCGTTCGCTGGGGAGCGAAGGAGGGGTGACGTGTGGTCATATAGAGCGCAGCCGCCGAAGAGAAGCTCTTGGCAGGCTGGAGGATGGTGCTGCGCTGCCCATTATATATAGAGACGGACTCCATATTGTCCAGGGAGAAGCGTCCGAGGTCAATCTGCCCGTTCTGCGCATTGCCCAGCTGGAGCCCATCGTAGAAGACCCCCACGTGCTGCGAACCCATACTACGCACATTCACCGTCTTGAGCCCCCCGATGCCGCCGTAGTCCTTGATCTGCACCCCTGCGAAGTAGCGCAGGGCATCGGCGATACTCACCGCACTGAGCCGCTGCAGGTCACGACCGCTAAGCGCTTGGGCTGGGATGACATCCTTAGGAATAAGCCGCTCACGCACCACGACCCCCTCAAGGACGTGGACGCTGTCTGCATGCGTCGAGGCACTCACCTGGGAGAAGGCGAGTAGCACGAGACAGAGGTGAATAATGAGGCGTAGTCGGCTGTAATGCAGATTCATCAAGTTTGGGGTCAGTCAGGTATCAGAGGACGGAGCGACACCGTGGTAGCGTCTCACTGGTACCAGCTATCTGGTACAAAGATAACGCTTTTGCCCTGTAGCTTCGTACAGAATGACACCGCTCAACGGGCTCCAAAGCCCGAATGTCGCTGGTCACAAAGCGAGTGCTGTAAGATGGAATACCATGCATCGGCGTGTCGTCTTCCGTACCTCTTCCTCGGCAGATAGACGCTCCTCACCACTACTCCTTCGCCCCTCGACCAGTAGTGGTGAGGGACATCGACCACTACTGGTCAGCACATCGACCTATACTGGTCAAAGCGACGACCACTACTGATCGAAGCGCCGACCACTACGTATGCCCTTCCCCCTCCTGCCCAAGCACAGGCATGTAGCAAGGAATAAGCACACGAAGACGAATAGTGTGCAATTGTCATTTTCTTTCCTTATTCCGCGGTAAAAAGCGTAACTTTGGGACGAGGAATCAACGAAGACGAAGATGAAAGACCTACCACTCTTCTATGCCCCCGCCCTACGTGACGAGCTTCAGCTCCCCGAGGGCGAAGCACAACACGCCCTGCGCGTACTGCGCGCCAAGGTAGGTGACGCATACCTGGTCACCGATGGCTGTGGTACCCTCTTCGAGACGCGCGTCACCGGTGTCGACCGTCGCCACTGCCTCCTCAGCATCGAGCACGAAGAGCAGTGGGCGAAGTACTGGCGAGGTCACTGGGCGGTAGCCGTCGCCCCGACGAAGAACATCGACCGCCTGGAGTGGACGCTCGAGAAGATGGTTGAGGTCGGTCTGGACGACATCTACCTCATCCGCACCCAGCACTCCGAGCGCAAGCACACCAGCCCCGAGCGACTTGAGCGCATCATCCAGAGCGCGATGAAGCAGTCCCACAAGGCACTCCTTCCCCGACTCATCCCCGATGTACCCTTCGCCCAGCTCCTCTCGGAGACGGCTGACTATGACCTACGTCTGATGGCGCACTGCCGTGAGACGACAGGCCCCGAGCGCAAGATGCCGCATCACTTCTTCCGTCCCGAGGCGAAGATCCTCCTGATGGTCGGGCCCGAAGGAGACTTCTCCGTCGAAGAGATTGAGACGGCCTGCCAGCAGGGATGCCTTCCCATCACCCTCGGAGCGAGTCGCCTGCGCACCGAGACCGCCAGCCTCATCGCCCTGCAATGGCTACACACGCTGGATATGACCCAGCGATAAGCAATGACTTTTCACAGCGGAATACAACTGAAATAATCCCTTATCAATAACTCACCCTTATGGCACAGAGAGAAATCAAACTTAGCCTTGTCTACCGTGACATGTGGCAGTCCTCAGGGAAGTACCAGCCCCGTAAGGACCAGCTCGAGCGCATCGCCCCCGTCTTAGTCGAGATGGGTTGCTTCGCTCGTGTCGAAACCAACGGGGGGGCCTTCGAGCAGGTCAACCTCCTCTACGGGGAAAACCCCAACAAGGCCGTCCGCGCCTTCACGGGGCCCCTCAACGCTGCGGGCATCCAGACACACATGCTCGACCGTGGCCTCAACGGCCTGCGTATGTTCCCCGTACCTGCGGACGTACGCCGCCTGATGTACAAGGTCAAGAAGGCGCAGGGCGTCGACATCACCCGTATCTTCGATGGGCTCAACGACCCACGCAACGTCATCCCCTCCATCCACTACGCTAAGGAAGCTGGGATGATCCCACAGGCTACGCTCTGTATCACCCACTCTCCCGTCCACACCGTAGAGTACTACGCAGACTTAGCCGACCAGTTCATCGCTGCTGGTGCCCCCGAGATCTGCCTCAAGGATATGGCTGGTATCGGCCGTCCTCGCTTCCTCGGTCGTCTGGTCAAGGCCATCAAGAGCAAGCACCCTGAGGTCATCATCGAGTACCACGGTCACTCGGGCCCCGGCTTCTCCGTAGCCTCGATGCTCGAAGTGTGCGACAACGGCGCCGACGTCATCGACGTAGCTATGGAACCCCTCTCCTGGGGTAAGATTCACCCAGACGTCATCACCATCCGTGAGATGCTCATCGATGCTGGCTACAAGGTCGCCGACATCAACATGGATGCCTACATGAAGGCGCGTGCCCTCACGCAGGAGTTCATCGATGACTTCCTCGGCTACTTCATCAACCCTGCCAACCTCCTCACCTCGTCCCTCCTCGTGGGCTGCGGTCTCCCTGGTGGTATGATGGGCTCGATGATGGCTGACCTCAAGGGCGTACACGCAGGTATCAACATGCACCTGCGCAAGAAGGGCGAACCCGAACTGAGCGTCGACGACCTCCTCGTCCGCCTCTTCGACGAAGTAGCCTACGTATGGCCTCGCCTCGGCTATCCCCCTCTCGTCACCCCCTTCAGCCAGTACGTCAAGAACGTCGCCCTGATGAACGTCTACAACCTCACCATCGGCAAGGGTCGCTGGGAGGCTATCGACAACAACACCTGGGGTATGATCCTCGGGAAGTCCGGCCGTCTGCCCGGTAAGCTCGATCAGGAAATCATCGACCTGGCGAAGGAAAAGGGCTTCGAGTTCACCACCGAAGACCCACAGCTCAACTACCCCGATGCACTGGATAAGTTCCGTGCTGAAATGCAGGAGAACGGCTGGGAGCTCGGAGAAGACGACGAAGAGCTCTTCGAATTTGCGATGCACGAATCGCAGTACCGTGACTACAAGAGTGGCGTAGCTAAGGAACGCTTCCAGGCTGAGCTCGACAAGGCGAAGACCGAAGCCCTCGTCAAGAAGGGCTACAGCGCCGAAGATGCCCAGAAGATCAAGCGTCAGGGCACTGAGCCGATCGAAGCTCCTGCCTCGGGTCAGATCATCTGGGAAGTAGACCCCGAAGACTACTCCACGGCTCCTGCCCTCGGTACCTTCATCAAGACCGGCGAGCCCCTCTGCTACATCCAGACGGCTGCTGGCTACTTCGAACCCGTCCTCTCGAACTTCACCGGCCGCCTCGCTGAGGTAGCGGCTCAGGGTGCTAACATCCGCAAGGGTGAAGCCCTCGCCTACGTCCGCCCTGCAGAGAAGGAAGAGCTCTTCGTAGAGAGCGAACCCGAACGTCTGCGTCGCGTGGAGCAGCTCGAGGAAGTGCGTCACGTCATCCGTGCTCGTCGCGCTAAGAAGTAAGCGACACTACCCATAGGGTGTCCATCACCCTTCCCTCCTCTCGGGGGCTACACCCAGCACCACTGCTGGTCGTGTAGCCCCCGAGTGCCGTCTGAGGCTATTGCATCATACGGCGCATACCGCCGTCACAGTCTACCAAGTAGAGACTATTGCATCATACGGCACTCGCTTCGTTGTTTGCGACATTCGGGCTTGGTCATTTACAGGAGTAAACTCCCTTCGCCCTCAGTCTTAACGCCTTGCGATTACCGCACGCTGCAAAGTCCAGCAAAATGACAAGCACAGCTTGTCATTTTGGAGCCCGTGCAACGGTCTCAAGTAGCTCCCTTCGCACGCGCGTACCATAATATATACAGCGCACACGTCCTTCGCCCTTCTCCTTGACTTCTTCCCACACTGCACCCACACTGCACCCACACACGCCCCACTCTCCACCCACTTAGCACGGCTGCTCCGCAGGCATTAGAGCCAAGTAAATGCCTTCAACGACCAAGAAGACCAATAAAGACCTCCGCCCCTCGCTGCCCTCTCTACCTTTGTATCGCTCCCCCAAGGTAGGCGGAGTGCCCCACACGTGGGGCTGTATATTCCTCTTTATTGACCCTCTATGTATCCCTCTACTTCCCAGCGAGCGACCCTCCTCTTAGCCGTCTCCCTCGGTGTGAGCTCCTGCCGAACGGCGACCCAGCGGACTAAGACCGACCACGAAGACACCCACCGCACGCACAGCATCCTCCAGCACTCGAGCGCACGTCAGCAGCAAGCGCAGAGCTTCGACACCCTCACCCTCGACTTCACCGAAGAGGTGCATCCCCTGCCTTCTTTCGCTCCCCTCACCTTCCCTTCTCCCCACGAAGACCGCGGTTGGGTTGCTCACTACCACCTGAGACAGATAGCGCACCGACACAGCTCAGGCACAGACGCCCTCCACAAGCAAGATACCCTACGGGCGGTGACACACCTCACCCACCACGCTACGACCTCGCACAAAACCCCTACAAGCCCCCTACGCCCTTTTGCCATCGGGGTCAGCCTTCTGCTCCTCATCGGGGGCATATACACCTTATTTAATAGGAGGACCATACGATGAGAGCCACCGACATCCGCTACATCGTGGTACACTGCAGTGCCACACGTGCCAGCCAACCCTATCCACCCGAAGCCTTAGAGCGTGACCACCAGGCGCGAGGCTTCCACTCGGCAGGCTACCACTTCTACATCCGTCGCTCGGGGATCATCTGCCCCCTGCGCCCCCTCTCCCAGATGGGTGCCCACGTCCTCGGCTACAACCGCTGTAGCTATGGCGTGTGCTACGAAGGCGGCTTAGATGATGACGGACGACCAGCCGACACACGCACCCCAGCCCAGCGCACCGCCCTGATTCAGCTTCTCCAGCTCCTCCTCAAGCTCGCTCCACAAGCCACCATCCTCGGCCATCGCGACCTCAGCCCCGACCGCAACGGTGATGGACGCATCACCCCCGACGAATGGATCAAGCAATGTCCTTGCTTCGATGCCCTGCACGAATATCAGCACCTCACCCCCAGCACTTCATCCCATGCTACCGAATAACTCCAAGGCAACCCTCCAGCTCATCATCGCCACCCTACTCAGCCTCTTCGGCATCGCCCTGCTTGGGGCAGCCTTCATCACCGCCCCACCAGGAGAGATCCACTCCAGCGTACTCATCGCCTACGGAGAAGTAATGACCTTCGCTGGCGCCCTCTTCGGCATCGACTACCACTACCGCCGGTAGTCGATGCCCCATCCACGGCTTTCGTCGCCCCTCCTCCCGAAAAGCGCACCCCCTCCTCCCACAGAGCGCACCATGCACTTCCGAGAAGGGTGCTTCAGACCACCTGTGGAAATCTTTTGCTCTCTAAGAGAAAGCGAACTATTACACAGGTGGTTAGCTCGCACACCAGCCGTGGATAACTCCGTGCATAGCCATGTGCATAGTGCATAGATCCACTGATTTATAGGTATTTATACCCAGCATACGACTCGCTTCATCCGAGGTGTACACTAATTAACTGAGAACAAAACCCATAGAATCTGCATGAAAAAAGCAAGCGTTCTTCACGTTTTTTTTTCTCCTCACTTTTGGCAAACTTTGCACCTGACAAGAGGCTCCAAGAGATGCGCTAATAGCACTATATAGCACTATTATATAGCACGTTACACCGCAAACCACCCTGTGGATAACCTCCCCACCCCATAACAACTGAGGCGAAGCAGCTCGAGTGCCCATAGACAGCACCCGTGCCCCCTGCTTGAGCCCCCAAATAATAGCAATGCCCTTGACCCAAGACTACGCAAGGCAACCCCTTATGCAGACGACCGCCACCTCAGGCGAAGAGCTCTGGAAGCAGTGCCTCAAGCTCATAGCCCAAGCCTGCGACCCCCAGACCCTCCAGCGCTGGTTCGCCCCCATCAAGCCCCTCGGCATCGAGACGCGCGAAGATGAGCAGGGACGCTTCGAAGCCCTCGTCCTCGAAGTACCCTCCAAGGACTTCTACGAGCAATTGGTACGCAACTACGAGAACCTCCTTGTGCGTGCTCAGAATGAAATCCTCACGTCGCAAGGGCTGGAGATCTACCTCACACCAGTACAAGCTGTGCAGGTAGCCCCCCAGCCAAAGCTGGCGCGTATGCAGGACTACACCTCACACCTCAGCGCAGACCTCCGCTTCGAGACCTTCTACGAGAGTGCGTGTAACCGCGAAGCCCTGCGCATCGCCGAGGCCACCGCTGCACGTCCAGGGCAGGCTCCGCTGAACTTCATCTTCATCTACGGCCCCAGTGGCGTAGGGAAGACCCACCTCTCTCAGGCTATCGGTCAGCGCGCCATGGAGCTACACCCAGCCCTGCGCGTCTGCTATGTGTCAAGCTCGAAGTTCGAAGCTCAGTTCGTCCGCGACAGCTTGATGCGCGGTCCAGAGCGTGGCATGTTCGTGGACTTCTACCAGCAGATGGATATTCTCATCATCGATGATATCCAGGGGCTTATCGGGAAGACCAAGACGCAGCAAGCGTTCTTTGACATCTTCAATCACCTCTACCTCCTCGGCAAGCAGATCATCGTCACCTGCGATGTGCCTCCTGTCGACCTCGAGGGAATGGAAGTCCGCATCATGACGCGCATCCAGAGTGCCATGATGCTACGCATTGACCGCCCCGACTTAGAGCTGCGTCGTAAGATCCTCCAGCGCCGTGTCGCTGACAGCGGTGTCGAGCTGGGCGAAGAGTGTGTCGAATTCATCGCTGAGAGCATGCAGGACAACGTCCGTCAGCTCGAGGGAGCTATTCGCACCATCATCACTCACTCGCAGTTCTCTGACCAGGGTACGATCGACCTCGATGCGACACGCCGGATTGTCGGTGGCTCAGTCTCCATCGAGCGCCGAGAGCTCACTCCAGAGCGCATCCTTGACACCGTCTGCTCCGTCTTTGGCGTGGAGAAAGTACAGCTCCGCACCCCTTCTCGCAAGGCAGTCTTAGCCCTCCCCCGTCAGGTAGCGATGTACTTGATCAAGAAGCACACCAGTGCCTCGTACAATATGATAGCGCAGCTACTCAAGCGCAACGACCACACGACCATCATGCACGGCTGCAAGACCATCGAAGGGCGCATCGGTATCGAGCCTTCGCTCAAAGCACGTATCGAGCAGATCGAGCAAGAGCTCCTCGGATAGCCTCTTCACACACAAAAGTAACTCGGGCACTACCTCGCTGATGAGGTAGTGCCCGTGTTACTTTTAGGTGAGAACCTGGGGGAAACTACAGACGAACGATGCGGCTACCAGCCCCAGCGGAAGAGGGTACGGCGATAGACGGCTAGGCACAGGCGACGCAGGAAGTCGCAGTTGGGCCACAGGTCGTCATAGCACCACCAAAGCAGTGAGCCGTACTGGATGACTCGCTTCCCCCGATGGATGCACTTCACTTCGGCCAAGATTTGCTCTCGTGTACACTGCTCTCGCTGGTAGGGATTACCATCACCACGTAGCGTGAAGACCTCCCCATCAATGCGAACAATACGATGCACCAGATAGCCGCGGTCAATACGTGCTAAGACGACGCGCCCCACCTGAAAGGAATCCTCATCCAGTGGCGAGAGTACGATCGTATCGCCCACCCCACGGATGAACGGACGCATACTGGAGCCACGAGGTAAGATACGTGGGGTCTTCCCCTCAGCTATCCTACTCAGGATCTCAGAGAAGAAGGCTTCGCTCCGCATGCGTAGTTGCTGCTGGGACGTGCGTGCTTCGGATATAGACCGCATCATTTCTAATGGGTATCTCTTAGGACAAAAGCGCTTGCGTCAGGCGCACAGCCTCCTCATCGGGGCGACAATCCAAGCGGTAGACGGGGATAGTCCCCAAGATATCAGCCACGGTGTCGAAGGTCGCCAGATGGCGCACCTTGTCGGAGTGCAGGAAGGCCGATGAAGAATAGACCGAATCAAAGCTATCACGCCCACGGAGCATCGAGAGCTTATTCTCGGGGCTCTGATAAAGGTGTACAAAGGCAACGACCTCCGCAGATGCATTGCGGTAGCAAGGCGTACTACCACTCCACGGGCAGCCGAAGACGCGCACCGAGCCATCCTCCATCAGGCGAACAATAGGCTCATCATCATTCAGCAGGCGCGCCCCAGGGACGAACTGACGCCAGAGTCGGCTGTGCGTACTCTTCCCCGTACCACTCGTTCCCAAGAAGAGCAACGCTCTCCCATCAACCTCCGTGACGGAGGCATGCACCTTCAGCATCCGATGAGGGGCAATAGCCACCCCATAGACGATCATGATCAGGCGGTTGATGAAGTATGCAGCTGAAGGGTCATCCAGCAGGACATCCGACACGACCTCCCTCCACTCGCGGTCAATATGCATCGCATGGGTACGCTGGCGTACCGTCATCTCAAGGCGGATCATCCCCTCGGGGAGCTTATAGACTCGAGCACGTACTCCTTCGGAAATCTTATCCTCCAAGAGGGTCTTCTGCTGGAGCGCAGACAAATCCACTCCTCCACGGAAGGTGAAGAGAGGCTGCACCCCCTCGGGCAATTCGCTACACAAGAAGGGCTCATAATTAGGTAACAGCTCTCGAGTCACCTCGGGAGTGGGGGTATAAAGGAGAATGTACTCTTCGGCAATACGATAAATGAGTTGTTCGTCCATGATGTAAATTAATGAGATGCAGTAAGGATATATCGCTTGAGAGCAAGGAAGAGACGAGGGCAGAGCAAGAAGATACTGCGCCGCAAACGCTCACTAACGCTACTCTGAGGGTAACAGAGCCCACGAAGACGAGTCGTATAAGGCAGGAGCTTCGCCTCCAAGCCGGGTGCTAACGGCCGATGACGCATAGCCCACAGCGAGAAGATGAGCAAGCGTCGATAAAGCGTCTCGTGCAGCAGAGGGCGTATGTGCGGGGCGACTTCATCCACCACGGGGATCAGATCCAAGAGGTTCTCAAAGAGGAAGACCAAGCGATGATCATAGACCTCCGTGATGCTCCCCGCACGACCGACACGATAGTTGTAGGTGAGCCAAGACATATAGCGGTAGCGATGGGCACGCATCAAGGCTTCGAAGACGAAGGGGGTGTCTTCGTAGGGGCGTCCCACGGGGAAGCGTAGCTGACCCATCGTCGCCGTGCGGAAGATCTTCCCCCACGCCATACCCGTCACGCCCGTGAGCTGAGCCAACTTGCCGAGGGCTTCTTCACCTGTCAGCTCCTCGCCTTGCGCCAAGACGACACGCTCTTCGCCTGTACGGCAATTGACTTCGGTATAGCCCAACTCCAAAACATCGATGAGCGGATGTGCCACCAAGAAAGCCATCGGCTGCGCCAACGCCTCGGGAGCAAGCCAGTCATCCGAGTCCACGAAGAAGAAGAACTCCCCACGCATCTGCTCCATCGCCACATTGCGCGCCGCAGAAAGACCTGCATTCGCCTGACGAATAAGACGGATACGAGGGTCACGTGCTACATAGGCATCACACAGCGCACCGCTCTCGTCTGTCGAACCATCATCAACCAGCAGCACCTCGAGCTCCGCATAGGACTGACTCAAGATAGAGTCCAGGCACTGTGCTAAGTAGGGAGCTACATTATACACCGGGACGATGACCGAAAGAAGCGGGGTAGAATGACTCATTGATTCTGGAGAAGAGAGGCTGTTAGCAGGCAGGAAAGCAATTCAATTGAAGCAAGATGATACGCCACACATGCCAAGGCACTGGGAGCAACCAATAGTGGTCAGGGGGTAAAGCAATAGTGGTACGAAGTCAATCCAATAGTGGTACGAGTAGCGAACCACTACTGCTCCGAGCTCAAACGACTACTGGTTCATAGCACGTACCTATAGTGGTCTGAAGCACATCCTTCGGAGTATCGTAAGAGGAGAGATAGATAAGAAAGCCCACTCACACCTTAAAATACAGGTGTGAGTGGGCTTTTTTGTACTTAGCGACGAATACCTAAGCGGCGCAGAAGACCTTTTTTCTTCTTCTTGTTGCCGTAACCATAGCCGTAACCGTAGCCGTAGCCGTAACCATAGCCGTAGCCGTAACCATGACCGCTTTCGGTAGCTCCATTCAGGACAATCGACATATTTGTCAGGATATGTTCGTCATAGAGACGCTGTAGTTCGGGGAGTGCACGGCGGTCGAGCTTACCAGCACGCAGGACGAAGATCGTCAGATCTGCGATACGATTAGCGATGGCAGCATCAGCGACACTACCGAAGGGGACGTTATCGAAGAGGATAAAGTCAAAGCGTTCGGACAAGGCATTTGCCAGCTCATCCAAGCGATTACCTAAAAGCAGCTCAGCAGGGTTGGGTGGCACGGCCCCCGAAGCGATGACCGAGAGCTTCGGTGCCTTCGGAGCTATCTTAAGAATCTGATCCAGCTCGACATCGTGGTCTGCCAAGTATTCAGTGACCCCAAAGCCAGCGATACCAATACGTCTGGAAAGCGTTCCCTTACGTAGGTCAAGGTCGACAAGAGCTACACTATAGCCCGCAAAGCTCAGGGTCTGAGCTAAGTTATACGAAACATAGGACTTCCCCGCAGCTTCACCAAAGGAGGTGAAGATAACCTTCTTGGCCGCCTGATCGTCATTGCCTATCATAAAGCGCATATTCTCACGTAGGACACGGAAGGCTTCGGATGTCTCGTCACTTCCCTGCTCACGCACACCACGCGTATGACCAGACTTACCACTCTTCTCTTCCTTGGGGATGTCGCCAAGGAAGGGGATTGAGACACGATCCATAATATCCTTGCGCGTATGCACCTTGTTATCGACTAAGAGACGTACGATCAAGAAGACCGAAGGAAGTACCAGACCTATGAGGAAGGCAATAAAGAGTACGCGCATCGTGTTGGGGCTGACTGGAGCTCCCGCGGCATCGTCCATATCGAGGACATAGGCACTATCTTGAGTCATGGCCTGCTGGAGCGCATACTCTTCACGCTTGTTCAGCAGCTCGGTGTATAGTCGCTCACGAATCTCTAAGCGACGATCGATATCCGCCTTCGCCCTCTCCTTTGTTGACACTTCAGGAAGCTGAGAAAGCAGACTTGACTGCTCACCTTGAGTATCCTTGAGTCGCATACGGAGGACTTCGGCGTGCTGATTGAGGCTCTCGATTGCATTCTTCCGAAGCTGGGAGAGAGCATTATCATACTCAGCAATGACTGGATTTTCAGTACTACCCCCAGCACCTTCGACGAGCTTATCTCGCTGCGCTTTGATTTGATTATACTGAGTAATATAGCCATCGAGAGCGGGGTCTGGAGCACCTACATTAAGAGGTAAATAGCCATTCTTACGACGCATACTGCTCAGCTCTGAGAGCATATACGAAATCAACTTAAGCTGCGTCTCTATCTGGAGTACTTGGGTCTCATTCTCTGTCGAGCGACTATTATACCTTCCTATCTTGCCCTCAAAATCCAGAGTACGGTTGCTCATCAAGAAGCGCTCCATATCTCCTTCGACCAGTCCCAGCTCCTTGCTCAGTGCGGCAAGACGTTCGTTGACAAAGTCTGCAGTATTCTTAGCTACCTGATTACGCATATCGACTTCCGCCTGATTGTAGGCTGCGACCTGCGCTAAGAGAATATCTAAGGCACGCTTCTTCGTACGGTCTTGCAAATGAATGACCAGGGTAGACGCTTTATTCTCGGGCTCATCAACGGTAATAGCATGCTGATAATAGCGTACCGTCTGAGTGAAGGGAGCACGAGTCACCTCAATATCCGCATATTCCCAGGGTGTCGCATAATTAGCATGAGGCTCAATGATGAACTGCTCCTCGCCAAGGCGAACGGGGACATTGAGCGGTACGATCTGCTCCTTACCTTGCTCCTGAGGAACGATGGCGACGTGCCCTGCATCATGGAAGCGTACAACAAACGAGGTCGTTCGCTCCAGCGTATCCAGGAACTTCATCGAGAAGGGCGCATCATTATAGAGCTCAAGGGTGCGAAGCCCCTTTTTCACACTATAGTAGACATTCGCATTCGCCATCTTCACCGTATGCTCCAGCACACGGCGAGAGACCAATTGCATGCGCTCGTTATCCATGTTTAAGCGTACAGCTCGTGTATAACGAAGCATATCCGCATCCATCATCGCACGCTGCGAAGCATCCTTGATAAAGATCTTGACAGAGGATTCGTAGACGTAAGGCTCTTTCGCCGTACGATACAGAGCGATGGCTACCACCACTCCGATACTCAGGACGTAGAGCCACCAGAAGCGGAGCAGGTAAAAGAAAATATCCAGTAGATTGACCTCTGAGATCTTCTCTTCTGAGGTCTTAGTTCTATTCTCTTGCGTAGACATAAATAGTCAGCAATTATTTCTTAATAAGAGATACCAGAGCAAGGACAGATACAATCGTGGAGGTCGCTGTCGTCAGGTAATTCACAATAGAGAGAACCTTCTGCTCTGTATCGCGTGTTCGATAGCGGTACTCTGCATAAATAATATCGTTCTGCTGAAGATAAAAGGCTGGAGAATCAAAGACACTCTTAGAGAGTAAATCCAGACGATAGTAGACATACTCATTCCCCACACGGCGGACGACATTAAGCTTGCTGAAGTCAGCTTGCTCAGAGAGACCTCCGACCTGTGATATCAGCTCCAAGATATTCGTCTGAGGCTTGTCAAGATGGAAGGAACCGCGGTCCTGCACACCAGCACCACTAGCACTTGAAGACAACCCTTCAAAAGCCCCCAAGAGATAGACTCGCAGATTGGCAAACTTAGTAATGACATGGGCATCGGTCAGATAGCGCCCCACAGTGAGCTTTGTACGAATCAAATCGCTCACCTGATCCAGACTCAGCCCCTGAACCTCAACATCCCCGATAACAGGGAACTGAATTTTCCCAGCGGCATCGACCAAATAAGAAGACGTAGTATCAGCAAGCGCTACACTTGCAGTATTCCCTCCGGGTAGATTGAGCCCTGTCTGGGTGCTCATGGAGCGAGCGTTGAATGGAATGGTTAGTTCAGGATTACGCATGCTCGTCACGAGGATACGTAGCTTATCACCCTTTTGGACAACGATACCCTTATCGTGCTTGGTGGTGTATATCTTAGCCTCCTCAAGGTCACGCAAGTAATTCGTTCTGTAGGCGGTATCACACGAGGCTAATACAAGCATCAGTCCTAAGAACATACCTAGGGATAGTATCCCTTTACGTAGAAATCTCTTAATCATTATCTATATGTGTTATGCTTCTATTTCAGAATTTCTTACCAAATATAATGGAAAAGGCAGTAAGGAAGATAATCTTCACATCCGTAAAGAGTGAGAAGTTATCCAGATACTTCAGATCCAAGCGCAGGCGCTCCAGCATCTTCTCTATCGTATCGGTATAGCCGTTGTAGAGCGTCGCATAGGAGAAAAGCCCTGGACGCACGGTATACAGCCGCACATAATCGGGATTGTGCTCCATAATCTGGTCAATGAAGAACTGCCGCTCGGGACGCGGTCCGACAAAGGACATCTCCCCCTTGATGACGTTCCACAGCTGGGGAAACTCATCCAAATGGTGCGCACGTATAAACGCCCCGACACGCGTCAGTCGGCTATCGCCATCGGTGAAGAGCTGAGGACTATTATCTCGCTCTGCATCCATACGCATCGAGCGGAACTTATACAGCATGAAGGGCTTCCCTTTATAGCCAATACGCTCCTGACGATATATGATATCCCCCTCAGGCTCTTCGCGCTTAATCATCAGGGCAATGAGCGCAATCAGCGGGGAGAAAACCATCAGTGAAACCAGGGCCAACATGAAGTCGAAGGTTCGCTTAATGACACGTTCAATCTTGTTCATATCTATAAGTCTATGGGATTTAATAGATCTGAGTAGATCTTGATTAAGTTATTGATCATTTCATCCTTGGTGAAGACATCGTAGAAGCGCTGACGTGCTCCTCGGCTATAGCGAGTCCAATGCTCCTGCGAGCTACAGATATGCTCAATAGCATCGGCCAGAGCTTGCGCATCTCGCACGGGGACATTGACTCCGGAGACGCCATCCTCATTGACCCAAGAAACTCCCGACTCCGGGATCTTCGTGGCGACAATCGGGCGTGCCAACGACATCGCCTCGACCAGCACAATAGCATAGGCCTCCGTCTTAATCGTGGAGCTCAGACAGAAGACATCACAAGCCCCGAAGTAGGCGGGCTTGATCTTGTCTGAGATAAAGCCCAGGAACGTCACTCGATCATCCACACCCAATTTATGAGCATAGGACTCAAGTTCTTCTCTTTGCGGTCCAGTTCCACCAATAATCAGGACATATTCATCCCCTAAAAGCGTCATCATTTGGATCAAATGGTGGTAGCCTTTATAGGGCACAAGACGCCCCATATTGAAGATGATCTTCTTGCCAGGGAACTGCGCACGTATCGTCTTGATCTCATCTGAGAGCCAAGGATAAGGGTCTACCCCAATGGGCAAGTAGGAGGTCTTCGCCTGCACCTTTTTCAAGAAGGGAGATTCGGATACATAGACTGGCGTCGTCCCCAAAATCAAGTCGGCTCGATGAATAAGCCATCTCTGTAGCGGATCGAAGAAGCGAAGAAGCACCTTCTGCTTCAAGATATCACTATGCCAATGCAAGACCACCTTCCCCTTATAGCCCGACAGAAACAAGGCGAGTGTCGCCATCGGATCAGGATGGTGTATATGGATGATGTCGTAGTCAGCACAGATGCGACGCAGACGAAGAATCATCTGAGGAGAGATCATCGTCGCTGCGACCTTCACCAAGGACTTCGTTCGGAATATCCGTGAATGCTCCGCAAGGACAATATCTTCGGTCTCCCCATCGTGCGAGGCACAGAGCATATCCGAAGCAAATCCTCGCTCAGCGAGTCCCTGGGTGAAAATCTCCATCACCTTCTCCACTCCACCACGTATCGGGTAGAACTTACCAAGTTGTAGAATCTTCATCGCTATAATATCGGTAAATCTTCACCAACCTCATTAGTTGAAGCCAACAAGCAGTCAAATAGTTCAGCCCACGATGTAGCACAGGGTGCAGCCATTGTCCGAGGCCGTACTGGGGTAAGCTGTTGCTCATCTCCATTGAGTACAGCCTCCATCAGGTCTGCAAGTGCCTCTACATCATAAGGATTAAAAAAGCCTACCCGTCGAGCCCCTGCTGCCGTCTCGTGCGCATAGGGCAGATCCGACAAGAGCATCGGGCGGTCATAGGGTAAGAACTCCGAAATGGGTAAGCCCCAGGTCTCAATACGCGAGGGGAAGACCAAGCAATCCGTCTGAGCATAAAGCGCACGGAGTGCTTCGGGCGACATAAACCCTGCAAAGTGAAGGCTGTCCACACTTCCCCAGCTTTGATAGAGCCAGCGAGCATAGGCATTTTCCTCACCCTTGACGGTGAAGATGGTGCGGAATTTTCTCGTACCGACCCGTAGCTCCAAAAGGCGAGTCGCCTCGGCAAGCAACTCAAAATTCTTATGGGCATCAGGTGTCGAGGCAAAGAGGAAGGTAGGGATATGCTTCCCCTGATGCTCCGCCTCGATGCGTATAGCTGGTTCTCTCTGAGGAGGAGCTACGATAAATCGCTCTTGAGGCAGTCCGAACATCTGGCTGAAACCCTCTCGCAGCCACTGTTGCTGCACCACCAAGTAGCGATTACGGCGAATCCCAAACTGGTAGGCAAAGCGCGTAAACATCGCAAAGAGTGGGATCTTCTTGTCAAATCGGAAGTCACTCCACCTCCATCTCAGGAAGGGGAACGACGTCTGACAATAGACCGCCTGACGCTTCGCCTGCACCCGAGGAGTCGTATCGTGGAGGGAGAACCAGAGGTCAATCTCCCCTAATTCACGTGAGATACGCCCCATCGTCACATATTCGCACCAGAGGCGCTTTCCCCATCCATCGATCGCCCATGGGAGCTCGATATAGTGGATGTGTGGGTAGTCAGCAAGCTCGCGCTTATGTACCAGCGCCGTCACTTGGTAGCCATGAACAGGTGCCCATTCACTTAAGAAGGCGAGGCACTGCCTCAGGATGGTCAACGTCCCCCCTTTGCGGAGATTGACTGCGGAGATGACGATCTGCTTCATACCCTTATCCATTAGAGTCCTTCTTGAGCGAAGCAAAAAGATTCGTCCACTGCGCCATCACGGCATCGACGTCATAGCGAGAAGACGACTGACGGGCATTTGCGCCCATACGGATGCGCTCTGCCTCTGAATCCATCAGTGAAGAAAGCGCTTCGATGAACGCCGCATCATCACCCTGCTCAATGAGGTAGCCATCTTCCCCTGGATGTAAGATATCTCGTGGTCCGCATGGACAAGCAAACGAGACAATAGGCAGCCCCATATGCTGCGCCTCCAACAAGACCATCGGAAGGCCTTCGTAGCGAGAAGTCATCACGTAGATAGAGGCTCCTCGGTAGACCTCGGGCATCTGATGGGTGGGATGAGCTAAGTGAACCGTATCCGATAGACCTAAGGCTTGCACCTGCTGCTCTAAGTCTCGTCTTAGCGCACCATCGCCATAAATATCAAGATGCCAGTCGGGATACTTCGGAGCGATCTTCCCCCACAGCTCAATAAGCTTGGAGAAGTTCTTCTGAAAGTCATAGCGGCCGACAGCCAGCACTCTGTGCGAAGTACAGGGAGAAGTCTCTGAGGAAACAAAGGGCAACGGATTGGGGATGACTTGGATATTAGGCAACTGCCCCCAATACGCAGCATCCTCTTTGGTCAAGACCACAAAGCGATCATAGTGCTTGACCGTATGCTCATCGAGCTTCGTGCGGAGAAGATCGACCATACGCCACAGCCCACGACGCCCATACTGCAGGCGCTTGAGCTTGGAGAAATGATATTCTAAGACCTTGCGACTACCGTCCTTCATCTTAGGAAGGAGTGTCGCATCATCCCCAAACATAGAGATGACAATATCAGCACGCAGCCCTTTGAGAAGAGTACTCAGCCGTTGTTTATGCTGACGATGCTTGGTGGGATAAGATAGGAGCTTAGCTAAGATTCCCTTTCCGTTGGTCTCATCGTAGTTGATTCCCAAATCATACTGCTGTACCGCCTCATTCAGAGGAAAGAAGGGAGAGGCTCCACGCTGATCAGTCGTGATGACGATGAGTTCATGCCCCAGCTCCGTCAGGTAATTAACCTTACGAGCTAAGACGCGCTCCATACCTCCCGAGTTAGAGGTCGCAGGGATACAATAGACTATGCGCATAGCTCTTCCTCAGGTATTTCGGGAGATACCCCATTAATGTAGTCACTTTCCTCGCCTGTAAACCAGAAGAAGAAAGCATAGATGAGCAGAATATCCGTCGACACCTTAGACCATACAATAAAGGTCATGGCCAAGAAGCAAAGGAAGAGCCAAAAATATCGAGGATACTTACGGGCGAAGAAATAGGCATAATAGACGAAACTCAGAGCAAAGGTCGTAAAGCCAATAAGCCCAGAATAAAGAATCAAGCGACAGTAGCCAATATCCGTTGCGTACAAATACCCACCATATAATCCCGTACCAATAATCCAGGTCTTATTATCCTCTGGCCAGTGCCACATCGTCTGTAGTACCTCAGTAGAACCTGTGGTAAACTCTCCCTTCTCAAAAAGGTTAAAGAACCCTTCAAAGGCAAAGTGGAATTGCGAATAAAAGTAGTCATTAGTATTATATAGGACTACGCCGATAGAGCCAAATACCACTAAAAGCGTAAGGAAAATTGACATCGTCTTTACCATACTTGTTCGCACCTTCAGGCCTATAAGATTACTCTTACTAAAGAGTAAAAGTAATCCAATCATCATACCTGTACTAGTTGTACGCGCTACCATATTCCCTAATCCAGAAATAATCATGTATGAAATAAAGAGCAGGATGATTTTATTCTTACTTTGCTGCACCTCCTCATCCATGCAAATGACTGCAGAGATCAGAATTAAAACCAATGCAAAGCGAACACCAGCAGAATCAAGAGCTATACTAAAGCAACGGATTCGATCAATCTCAGTAAAGAAGTCTCGCTCCCAAAAAACAATAGAGTCAGTGAAGGCCTGAAACGCTGGATAGTTATCATTTAGGATCCCCGTGATGCACTGAAAGACGGACAGTCCAGCTAAGTAGTAGGTGATCAGCGCAATCGTAACCCGCCCATGGACGATACGCATGGAGCGAATGGCTGGATAGACAGAGAAGACCCATGTGACATAGGTCATCACATAGTTGGCATAGCTGTAGTCATTGGTGTCATTGACCTCTACTGCAACCAAGTTGATGACCGAATAAACGACAGCAAAGATCCCTCCCCAAAGAAAGACAGGTGAGACCACAAGCCCCCGTTGCCTCCGAAAGGCATCGTAGAGAAACCAGAGTGCCCCGAGCACCGCAAGAAGCATCTTGGTGTTCGGACCCGAGGGCCAGAAGGCAAAGTTGAAGGAGTAGTAGGATCCATTGACCATGATTGCGATCAAAAAGACCTGGATGAACTTCCACATACCAAATAGCTACTACTTATAGATGATGGGGTAAAGCCACTGCATGACGACTTTATTATAGAGGCGGAGAAGCCAATACTGACGATGCAAGGCAGCGTACTGCAAGAGCTTTGTGCGCAGCGAAAGCTCTACATTACGGAAGATATATGCATTGCTCTCTGCATACATCGTCCTCCAAAGCTGATAATCCGAAGAAGAGTCGGAGAGGAGAAGGGGCAGCTTTAAGTTCAGCTTCAAGAAGTGAAGCAACTCCTCAAGATCAAGGGCAGAGGTAACTTGAAGATAGGTTTCCAGTTCACGCACATTCGCCTCCACTTGAGCCCAATGCTCGGGGCGGTAAGTACCCGTGATTTGTCCCTCGGAGCGCACATAGGTATAGAGCGGCTCGTGGAGAATCATGATGCGCTGAGCACAATGAAGCAACTTCCCCATAAACATCAGGTCTTCGCCCATATTTACTCCCGGCAAGAAGCGGATGGATTCTCCCTCTTCAATGAGGCTACGACGAATGAGAAAGAGCCACAGATTCCACTTCATCTTCCCATAGCAGATTTGCTCAAAAGCCTCTTGAGGCGAAGAGACGGAAGGCTGAACAATATGCCTGTGACTCGTCCCCTGCTTGAGCAGGTACTCACAGCCGACCAAATCCATCTGATACTGCTCCGCAGCCGACACCAGCTGCTCGATTGCCTCTGAGGAGATCAAGTCATCGGCATCCACCGAATAGACATACTTACCCTTGGCTGCCTCCAAGCCCGTATTGCGAGCCGTTGCTACCCCTTGATTTTGCTCATGATGCAGGAGGGTCACCTCCAGCCCCGCTTCGCTCAATGAATCACGTTGTCCCTCCAAATAGCGTAGACTATCATCGGGACTACAGTCGTCGATGAAGATCAACTGCAGCGGACGATAAGTCTGCGCACGAAGCTGAGCTACGCACGCAGGCAGAGTTTGCTCCGCTTTATAAACAGGGATGATAATGGATACTAGAGGAGTCATCTCGGTGCAGAGAGAGCTAAGATTTCATCAAGGAAAGCCTTGTCGCGTGAGTTAAATTTGCGAGCAAAGAGGTACTCCGTCTGCTGTAGTACAGGTAGGTCATCCGCAGAAAAATCAATGAGCTGATCCTCTCCTCTCCAGCTGATATAGCGCATTGCTCCACGAGACTCATCCGTAGCATCAAAGAGTCGCTCCATGAAGGGAGTTTCAACAATAAGCGTAGGGATAAAGTATTCATCTGAGCCGAAGGTGCCTCGGAAGATCTGGTACGCACGCTCTTCTTGCTCCAAGAGGTAGCATATCAGTTCATGCGTGATACTCACCCACTGCCCCCCTTTGCGGAAGGGAACCGACTGATTACGCCGAAGGGAGAGCAAGATCTGAGCCTGGATAACTGCATAGCGTAGGCATTGCTTGCAGAAAAAGCTTATCCCTCGATCCCTAAAGGAGCGTGCAAAGGGATGATAATAGTACAGTGACTTATCTGCTCGATAAGTCATTGGCTGTTGATGCAGTCCGATAAACTCCTTCCCTGGGTGCTGGGCAAAGAAATGATGGATATAATCCTGATTCTTCAAGGGAAGATCCACTCCAGATAAGAGGTGATGATACGCATAGATTTGCCCCGAAGCAATGACGGCATGAAAGAGCTTATACTCGGCCTCAATCATGCTCACATCTGCCCAGCGCACATCGACACGATCAGTCAGGATGAAGAGACCTGCATGCTGCGTCTTGAGCTGAGGGAGCTCTGCGAGCTTACGATCGAAATGGATATAGATATCATTGCGGACATCATCCAGTCGATCAACAAGGCGTGAAAGAAGTGTAGGCTCATTATGAGCCAAGATCAGGTAAGCATGTTTCATACCTTTTTCTCTTCTGCTGTAAGGCAAACCATTAGAGAGAGAAGTAAGTGACCTCTCTCTATGAGTGGAGTCTACGTAGAGCCCAAACTAGAGAGAGGTCACCTAAAAGTCCGATCACTCAATGCCCTGCTCCTTGAGCAAAGAGGCTTGAGGATCAGGAGAGGAAGCTACAGCTTACTCAGCGATCTTCGTCAGGACAGAGCGGCTGCAACGTGGGTCGTTGTAGTACATATTACCTACACCACCGTGTGATTCCTTTCTCAGCTGAGATTCAGAGACACCGAACTCCTTGACAAGGCAGTTGTAAACAACATCTGCACGCTTGCGAGCAAGGAAGATGTTACGCTTGACCGTAGCCGTTCCCTTGTCAGCATAACCAGAGATCGTGTAAACGAGCTTAGGATTAGCCTTCAGTGCTTCAGCAAGGAATCCGAGATTTACACGATCCTTGTTACGAAGATTCCAGCGGTCGATATGGAACGTGACGAGAAGAGGCATACCGCAAGCAACATTTTCACGAGTAACCTGACGGTCAAGAGCTTCTTCGAGCTGACGACGAAGGTCGCTGTTCTGGCTTTCGAGATTGCTCAGACGACCACGAAGATCGTTGAGGACATTTTCGTTGACACGAACAGAAGTGACCGTGCTACGATCCCAACCACGGCGAGGGATGTTGTAGCTAACACCGAGGGTCGCGGTCAGAAGACCTTCACCCCAGCGACCAGAGGTAGATACGATCTTACCTGAAATGTGGTCAACGGCACCATCTTCCTGGTCGAAGTGGTCACTGACGTAAGCGCCACGGATATCAAGGTTGATATCCCAAGCACGATTGATGCGGAAGCGGTTGATAAGACCAATACTTGCCGTTACTTCGTGCGAATGACGACCCGTCTGAGTAGCCTTATTCAAGCTACCAGCGAAGCCAACCCCGGCATAAGGGATCAGCGAGTAGAAGCGGTCCTCATTGTAGCCACAGACCATCTGAGAGACGTTGAAGAGAACATCTGCGTGACCGTGGATGTATTCCATTTCCGTTTCATACAGAGGATAGCCTCTATGCTGCAGAGGATTAGCATAGACCTGACGAGGCTCCTTGATGAAACCGCCGTAGTTAAACATGTTAGGCACCGTCTTCTTGTGGTTATCCCAGCCTGCAAGACCCTTGATCTTATAGCCGTTAGCACCGATACGAATACCGATACCAGGAGTGAACCACTTACCGAAGTAAGCTTCGAAGTTAGGTGTAATGCGATCACCGAGACGCATCTGCTTGTCGTGGTCACCGAAGTACATCTGTCCTCCGACACCAAGACCTGCAAACCAGTTAGCGCCGAAGCGATTCGTCTCTACACGATACTTATCAGCATCCTTCACCTCTACCGTATATACGGAGTCGGTTGTCTGCTGAGCACGCAGCGCTGGAGCCAGTGTGAGGCAAGCAACTGCTGCAATTAAACTCTTTTTCAACATCATATTCATCTTTAATTATTGAGTATCTATCTCATTAGCATAAATTAACAAAGACTTCGGCGACAGGAAGCAAGCAGGGGTAGAAGCTCTGCCCATCTTATTATCAGAGTCTGAGAGCGATCAAGCAAATACAGAGTAGCCAGACGAACTAACATTCCTGTAAAACTGCTCATCTAACCACATGACATTAGCCTAAGCAACCTGCGATAACCGCACATAGCCTTGCAATTATACTGGACAAAGATAGGTATTTTGTATGGAAATGCAAATTTCCGTGCAATCGACGGATAATACACCCTCGCTAATAGGGGTATGATCAGCGAAAGATTCTCCCTTATCCAGCAGTGGTAGAGGCAGGGAGCTCTCCGATCATGAGCTCATCCATAGAGATGCCCAGCTCTTGGCAGACCGAGGGATTGGCTTGCACCAGAGCACGGAGCGCACGGTGGGCAGCATCTTGGTGCGCCACTTTCTTGTTTGCTCCACTGCCGACACCGACCTTACGATCATCGATGAAGACTCCACAGACGAAGAGAGCTCCACTGCGCTTCGGTTCCTGGAGCATACGGAAGTCAAGACTCAGGTGGTGCTTCTGTGTCCACTCCAAAAGAAGCGACTTATAGTTAGTGGTCTGTTCGCGCAGGCTTCCTTCCAGCTCCATAAAGAGAGGGACCATCCGCTGGCGTACAAAGGCATCGGCTCGCGCATAGCCTTGGTCGAGGAAGATCGCCCCGATGAGCGCCTCCAAGGTATTACCATATATATCTGCACTTCCCTGACGAGCCTCACGGCGCACCTGCAGGAAGCGATCCAGTCCCATACGCTGCGCCACGGCATTATTGACCTTGCGCCCGACGATTGCTCCACGGCGCTTGCTCATCTCGCCCTCATCCCAGTGGGGGTGCTGCTGGTAGAGATAGTGGCTCATGGCCGTGGCTAAGACGGAATCCCCGAGGAACTCCAGACGCTCATTATTGAGCTTGAAGCCCTCCTTGTCCGTCTTGCTCATCGAGCTATGGCGGAAGGCTAAGTCGTAGAGAGACGGGTCACGTGGCTCGAAGCCGAGGAGCTCCACGAGTAGATAGAGAGGCTCCTTGGACTTGCGTCCAAAGAGCCTCATAAGTCCGTCTCGCACGATACGTATAATCATAGAGCTGGGATAGGAGTCTTGATATACGTGGCTTGTGGAGCCGTATTACTTCTCGTACTTCTTGAAGATGACGCTGGCGTTATGCCCACCGAAGCCGAAGGTATTCGACAGAGCGGCACGCACGGTACGACGCTGCGCCTGGTTGAAGGTGAAGTTCAGCTTGTAGTCGATTTCGGGGTCTTCGTCATCGGCAGCGTGGTTGATCGTAGGAGGAACGATATCCTCTTCGACGGCCTTGAGCGCGAAGACTGCCTCAAGGGCACCTGCTGCACCGAGGAGGTGACCCGTCATAGACTTCGTAGAGCTGATATTCAGCTTGTAGGCTGCATCACCGAAGACTTCCTTAATCGCCTTGGACTCGGAGATGTCCCCGACAGGCGTAGAAGTCCCGTGTACGTTGATGTAGTCAATATCTTCAGGGGAGAGCCCTGCATCCTCGAGCGCATTGGTCATCACCAGCTTAGCCCCCAGCCCATCGGGGTGGGTAGCCGTGAGGTGGTAGGCATCCGCCGAGAGGCCGGTACCTACGAGCTCAGCGTAGATGTGCGCCCCACGAGCAAGAGCATGCTCGAGCTCTTCGACGACGAGGCAGGCAGCACCTTCGGCCATGACGAAGCCGTCACGCGAAGCACTGAAGGGACGCGAAGCCCCCTGAGGATCATCGTTGCGCGTAGAGAGGGCATTCATCGCATTGAAGCCACCGACCCCAGCAGCGCAAATCGAGGCTTCGGCACCACCAGTGATGATGACGTCAGCCTTACCCAAGCGGATGAGGTGGCAGGCATCGATCAGTGCATTCGTCGAAGAAGCGCAAGCCGAAGCCGTAGAATAGTTAGGTCCGTGGAAGCCATACTTCATCGACACGTGACCTGCGGAGATATCCGAGATCATCTTGGGGATGAAGAAGGGGTTGAAGCGAGGGCCTGACTCTGCGTTGTAGCCACGCACCTCTTCTTCGAAGGTACCCAGACCACCGATACCGGAGGCGATGATGACCCCGACACGGTTCTTATTGATTTGCTCTACGTCAATCTTGGAATCAGCGATACACTCTTCAGCTGCCACCATAGCAAACTGAGCGTAGCGGTCTAAGCGACGAGCTTCCTTCTTATCGATATACTTCGAGACATCAAACTCCTTAACCTCGCAAGCAAACGTGGTCTTGAACTTCGATGCGTCGAAGATGGTGATTGGGCCAGCTCCGCTCTTTCCGGCTACGACAGCTTCCCACGTCTCGCGAGCCGTAGCTCCGAGAGGTGAGATAGCGCCTATTCCAGTGATGACGACTCTCTTGAGTTCCATCAGTGAGTTCCTTTATCTGACGAGAGGGCTATTAAGCCTTCTTGCTTTCGATGTAGTTGATAGCGTCGCCGACGGTCTTGATGGTCTGAGCGTCCTGATCGGGGATCTGGATGTCGAAAGCCTTTTCGAATTCCATGATGAGCTCTACCGTGTCGAGGGAGTCAGCACCGAGGTCGCTGGAGAAGTTTGCTTCAGGAGTTACTTCGCTAGCTTCGCAGTTGAGCTTTTCGACGATGATTTCGACTACCTTTTCGTTGATCTGTGACATGATTCTTTTCTTTCTTAGTTATGTATTCTTTTCTTTACACTGCATTGCTCTACCTTTGTACCATATTATATAGTACGCAGGGAGTGGCTTAGGAGGCTTATCAAGTGCGCGTCTAAGACTGCACACATACACTCCATTTGTGCACAAAGATACAATTATTTATGAAACAAATAGCAATACTCGCCTCAGGCAACGGCTCCAACGCCGAAGCCATCGTCCAGTATTTCCGTGCTACGGGTGAGGGTGAAGTGGCTCTGATCATCACGAACAAGCCCCAGGCAGGAGTCATCCAGCGTGCCGAGCGCTTAGGCATCCCCTGCCACTATTTCACCAATGCGGAGCTACGCGAAGGTACACATCCCATTGCTCTGATGCGGGAGCGTGGCGTGGAGCTCATCATCTTGGCAGGCTATCTGTGCCTCATTACTCCTATATATATAATGGAGTACCCCGAGCGCATCATCAACATCCACCCAGCACTGCTCCCCGACTTCGGTGGGCAAGGTATGTACGGCGATCACGTACACAGGGCGGTCTTAGCCTCTGGGAAGGAGGTCAGTGGCATCACCATCCATCTAGTCGATGAAGACTATGACCACGGCCGTCATCTCCTACAAGCCACCTGTCCGGTGCATCCTGACGACACGGTGGAGACACTGGCGACACGTATCCACGAGCTGGAGCATCGCTTCTTCCCCACGACCATAGCGCAGTACCTGCGCTTCCTCCACTGAGGCTCCCCCACTCCACAATAATAAAGTCCGCCCCGATGCACTGGTGCATCGGGGCGGACTTTATTATTGTGGAGTGACCCAGGAGGGACTCAAACCCTCGACCTTCAGAACCGGAATCTGACGCTCTATTCAACTAAGCTACTGAGCCATTGAGCTGGCTGAGCGACACCGAGACAGCGCACCCCGAGTGCCGTCGCCTGCGCAAAGATACAAATTCTTTGCACGCTCCCTGCCGTGAAGAGCGAATGCCTCAACTCACGCGGACAGCACGCCTTTTTGGGGCAGTTGCGCCTAAGTCCGTACTTTTGTACACCTATTTATATAGGTACGTGCGTGCGGTCACACCCTGCGCCCACCCTTTTCTCCCACCCTCAAGCCCCCGTATCCCCACTCATATGGCTCAGCGACTCTTCCTCCTCGATGCTTATGCCCTGATTTATCGAGCTTACTACGCCTTCATCAAAGCCCCTCGCTTCGACAGCAAGGGGCGCAATACCAGTGCTGTCTTCGGCTTCGTCCTGATGCTCGAAGACCTCCTCTCGAAGGAGCAGCCCGACGAGATCGCTGTCGTCTTTGACCCCGATGGTGGCACCTTCCGCCACCGCGAATATCCTGCCTATAAGGCGCAGCGTGAGGAGACCCCCGAAGGGATCCGCATCGCCGTTCCCCTCATCCGCCAGCTCCTCGCCGCCTACCGCATCCCTGCGGTTGAGGTACCCGACTTCGAGGCCGACGACGTCATCGGCACGCTGAGCGTCTTGGCCTCTGGCGCAGGGCGTGAGGTGCTGATGGTCACTCCCGACAAGGACTACGGTCAGCTGGTCACCGACCAGGTACGTATGTATCGCCCGATGCAGGGCGGAGGCTACGAGACGTGGGGCGAAAGAGAGATCACGGAGAAGTTCGGCCTCAGTTCCCCCAGCCAAGTCATCGACTACCTCGCCCTCTTAGGGGACAAGGTGGACAACATCCCCGGCTGTAAGGGCATCGGGGAGAAGGGGGCACAGAAGCTCCTCAGCGAATATGGCACGGTGGAGAACCTCCTCGCCCATGCCTCGGAGATCAAGGGAGCGACAGGCAAGAAGCTCCTCGAGGGAGCCGACGACATCCGCCTCTCCTACTATCTGGTGACCATCCGCCGGGACGTACCCATCACCTACACCGCTGGCGATTATGCTCGCTGTGAGAAGGATGAAGAGGCCGTGCGCTCGCTCTTCGAGGAATTGGAGTTCCGCACCCTCCTCACGCGCGTCTTAGGCTCGGCTCCTGCACCCAAGCAAGCAGCCTTACCCCCAGATGACCTCTTCGCAGGACTCGAGGAGAGCGAAGAGGAAGCCGTACCTGCCCCCACGACTATCCCCGAGCTGCGCATTGAGGTGCTGACACCAAGCACCCTACCGCAGTTCATCGAGCGTGCTGCACAAGCCTCCGTCCTCACCTTCGACACGGAGACGACAGGAGCCGATGCGCTGACAGCCGAGCTGGTCGCCATCACCTTCGCCTTAGATGACTCGCTGACCTACTACCTCGATGTGCCAGCCGATCGCACCGAGGCCACCGCTCTTCTGGCAGAGCTTCGTCCTATTTTCTCCAGTGAGACCTCGCTGAAGGTCGGGCAAAACCTCAAGTACGACCTCCACATCCTCCTCTCCTACGGCATCGAGACAGCAGGTAAGCACTTCGACACGATGATAGCGCACTACCTGCTCTATCCCGATATGCGCCACGGGCTGGACGAACTGGCGGAGAAGTTCCTCGGCTACAAGATGATGAGCTTTGAGGAGATGCTCGCTCCGCAGACGCCGAAGCAGTTTGATCTGCGTCAGGTAGAGCCTGCGCGCCTACAGCACTACGCTGCGGAGGACACGCACATCACCTTCCTCCTCTACCGCTATTTCGCCGAGCGACTGCAGCAGGCTGGGCTCACCGACCTCTTTGAGCGCGTGGAGATGCCGCTGATGCAGGTGCTCCTCGGTATGGAGCGCGAAGGTGTACGCCTCGACAAAGCCTGTCTCTCCCACCAAGCCGAAGAGCTACAAGCCCAGCTCACCCATCTCGAAGAGGAAGTATGCACCCTCATCGGCCATCCCATCAACATCAACAGCAGCAAGCAGGTCGGCGAAGTGCTCTTCGAGGAGCTACGTCTGGTGGAGAAGGCGAAGAAGACCAAGACGGGCGGCTACACCACCAGCGAAGAGGTCTTAGAGAAGCTGCGGGACAAGCACCCTGTGGTAGGCAAAATCCTTGACTACCGTGGCGTGAAGAAGCTCCTCAGCACCTATGTCGAAGCCCTTCCTTCGCTCGTCTACCCCGATGGTAAGATTCATTCGTCCTTCAACCAGACCATCGCTGCCACCGGCCGTCTCTCCAGCAGCAACCCCAACATCCAAAACATCCCCATCCGTACTCCCGAAGGGCGTGCCATCCGTGCCGCCTTCGTCCCCGACGAGGGGGCTACCTTCCTCAGTGCCGACTACTCGCAGATCGAGCTGCGTCTGATGGCGCACTTCAGCGAGGATGCTGCCCTCATCGAAGCCTTCCGCTCGGGGCAGGATGTGCACCAAGCCACCGCAGCGAAGATCTACGGCCTCCCCTTAGAGGAGGTCGATAGCGATATGCGCCGCCGAGCCAAGACCGCCAACTTCGGCATCATCTACGGCATCTCCGCCTTCGGTCTGAGCGAACGACTCTCCATCCCCCGCAAGGAAGCCAAGGAGCTCATCGATGGCTACTTCGCCTCCTACCCTGGCGTGGCGAGCTATATGGAGCGTGTCGTCGCCGAGGCCAAGCAGCGTGGCTATGTCACCACCCTCTTGGATCGCCGCCGTAGCCTTCCCGACATCAATAGCGCGAACGCTGTCGTCCGTGGCTATGCCGAGCGCAACGCCATCAACGCCCCCCTCCAAGGCTCTGCCGCCGACCTCATCAAGCTCGCTATGATCCGCCTCGATGCTGCCATCCGTGAGCGAGGGCTCAAGAGTCGTATGATCCTGCAGGTACATGACGAACTGAATTTCAACGTCCCGATGGACGAACTCTCCGAGATGACCGATCTGGTGCGCACCACGATGGAGAGCGTCTTCCCCGACCTACGTGTTCCCCTCGAGGTAAGCATCGGCCATGGTACAAACTGGCTCGAAGCGCACTAACTCCACCCTTATTACTATTGTATATCCCTCTACGACTTATGAAGCTATTAGCATTAGATATTGACGGTACGCTCATCACTAAGGAGCACGTCCTGACCGATGGAGTCCGCTCGGCACTCCTGCGCGCCCAGCGCGACTACGATACCCGCATCATCCTCGCCTCGGGTCGCCCCACCCCAGCCCTCGCCGCCCTCGCCGAAGCCCTACAGATCGCAGACTACGGTGGCTACCTCATGCCCTTCAACGGAGGGAAGATCCTTGAGGCCAGCACGAAGAAGCTCCTCAGCGCACAGCTCCTCGACAGCGACCTCATCCCCCAGCTCTACCAGCTGGTGCAGGAGCATGGGCTGAACATCCTGACCTACACCGAGGAGTACATCCTCACCGAGCGCGAAGACGACCCCTACGCTGAGAAGGAAGTCGTCATCACGGGTATGCCCATCCGCTGCGTCCCTTCCTTCGTCGAGGCCGCTACCGAAGCCCTCCCCAAGTGCCTCGCCGTGGGCCCCCTCGACAAGCTCATCCCCTTAGAAGCAGCGGTCAAGGCGCAGCTCGGAGCACGTGTCGGGGCCTTCCGCTCCAGTGACTTCTTCCTCGAGCTCGTCCCCCTCGGAGTCAATAAGGGCAGCGCGCTCGCTCGCCTCCTCCAGCTCCTAGGCAAGACCCCACAAGACCTCATCGCCATCGGGGATAACTACAACGACCTCGAGATGATCGAGCTGGCAGGCATGGGAGTAGCGATGGGTAATGCCCCCGAAGACATCCAGCGCCGGGCGAACTTCGTCACACGCTCCAATGCCGAGGACGGTGTCGCCTATGCCCTCGAGCAGCTCCTCTTCGTCTAAGTCGCACATACCTTCCTCTACGGCTGCGCCCAAGTGATACTTGGACGCAGCCGTTTTTATGTCCCAGCCCTCACCTTCGCCCTCTATTGCGATCCTCTCCTCACCACTATTGCTCCACGCTCCGACCAGTAGTGGTCACCACCACCGACCTATACTGGTCGGAGCGTGGAGCACTACTGGTGGGGAGCGTGAAGGAGTATTCCTGGCCACCACTCAGTAGCCAGCGAGCATGGTGCGACAAACATTCTTTTGTCCTCCCACGTTCAGTATAACTTTCTTTGTACCTTTGCGTAAAATGGTAAAATAGAGATACTATATGAAGCTGTATTTTATTGGCATCGGAGGCATCGGGATGAGTGCGCTCGTACGCTACTTCCTGAGCAAGGGAGACCAAGTCGCAGGCTATGACTTGACCCCCTCCCCCCTGACGCACGCCCTCGCTGAAGAGGGTGCCGACATCCACTATACCGACGACCCCGAGCTCATCCCCACAGCGTTTCGCACGATGGATACGCTCGTCGTCTTTACCCCAGCCGTACCGCACGATCACAGAGAGTTAGCCTTCTTCCGCCAGCAGGGCAATCAGGTGATGAAGCGTGCTGAGCTCTTAGGCGAACTGACACGCCGTGAGCGAGGGCTCTGTGTAGCAGGTACCCACGGCAAGACCACGACCTCCACGCTCCTGGCGCACCTGCTACGCTCCAGCCACGTCGACTGCCACGCCTTCCTCGGCGGTATCTCGAATAACTACCAGACCAATTGCCTCATCTCGGAGAAGAGCGACTACGCCGTCATCGAAGCCGATGAGTTCGACCGCTCCTTCCATCATCTCTCCCCCTACATCGCAGTCATCACCTCTGCCGATCCCGACCACCTCGACATCTACCACACGCCCGAGGCCTATCGGGAGAGCTTTGAGTTCTTCACCTCACTCATCAGCCCTGCGGGGGCTTTGGTGATGAAGAAGGGTATCCCTGTGACACCTCGCCTACAGCTAGGTACGCGCCTCTTCACCTACACCACAGGCGAGGAGGAGGCGGACTTCCGTGGCGATGGCATCGTCATCCGTGAGGGGCATCTCTTCTTCGACTGGCACTATCCTGCCCTCGAGGGAAGGGAGGCAGGGACGCTCCACGTCGAGCTTGGTGTTCCCCTCCTGATCAATGTGGAGAATGCTGTCGCTGCGATGGCTGTGGCGTACCTCTCGGGAGCTACCCTCGACGAATTAGCCCAAGGTGTCGCCTCCTTCCGTGGGGTCTATCGCCGCTTTGACCGCCTCATCGACGACCCACGCTGCGTCCTCATCGATGACTATGCGCACCACCCCAACGAGCTTGACCCCAGCATCCGCTCGGTGCGTCAGCTCTACCCCGACCGCAAGATCCTCGGCATCTTCCAGCCCCATCTCTATAGCCGCACGCAGGACTTCTATCGGGAGTTCGCCCACAGCCTTGACCAGCTCGACGAAGTTATCCTCTTAGACATCTACCCAGCACGTGAGCAGCCCATCCCGGGGGTGACCTCGCAGCTCATAGCCGATGCGATGCAGCACCGTGAGGTTCTCGTCCTGCCCAAGGAAGGGCTCCTGCCCGAGCTACGCCAGCGTGCTGACCTTCCTCCCGTCATCCTGATGGTCGGCGCGGGAGACATCGACCGCTTAGTTCCCCAAGTCGCCGAAGAGCTCCGTAGTAGACTATGAATAGACTCTTCGTGCGCAACGTCCTGCTGCTCGTCCTCTCGGTAGCCCTCATAGCAGGTATTGCCTACCTCCTCATCACGCCCCTGCGCACCACCTCGACCGACCGCTGTCAGGCTGTCACCGTGGAGATCAAGAGCGAGTCGGGAGGGGTAGCCCTCTTCCTCACGGGGGATCGCATAGCCGACGAACTGGCACGCCGGGGCATCCAGCTACGAGGCAAGCGTCTGGACTCCATCGATCTCCGTCAGATCGAGCAGACGCTCCTCTCCATGCCCATCTACAAGAGCGCCGAAGCCTTCATCGCGCCCTCCTCCTCCTCGGTGCAGATACGCCTCGTCGAGCGCTTCCCCCTCTACATCGTCCAGGAGGAGTCGGGCAAGAGCTACTACGTCACGCAGGGCAAGAGCACCATCCCAGTCTCCCCCACCTTCGCCGCTTACCTCCCCATCGTCAGCGGCTCTGTCGACAGCAAGACCGCCACAGGCCCCGTCTACGACCTGATGGCAGCACTCCGAGATGACCCTTACTTCACCGATTACTTCGGGCAAGTCTATGTCGATCCTAAGGACGGTATCGTTCTCATCCCTCGTATCGGCACGACACGCGTCATCATGGGGCGTGGAGCCAACTGGGCAGAAAAGCTCCGCAAGTGGCGCATCTTCGCCGAGAGCGTCCTCCCCAAGCGTGGGATGAACGCCTTCTCCTACGTCCACCTCGACTACGGCGCACAGATCGTCGCTCGTAGTCGCTACGCCCCCGAGGGAGCTACCTTCGACGAAGAGGGCGAAGTCATCCCCACCCCTTCCACGCCCGAAGCCACGCCCCCAGTAGCCCCAGAGCCAAAGAGCCAGCCTGCGCCTCCTGCCCCCACGAAGCCCGAAGCCAAGCAGGACAAGAAGCAGGATAAGCCCAAGGATGCCCACAAGGACAAGCCTAAGAAGAAAGAAGAGCCCAAGCCTAAGGACAAAGAGCAGCACAAGGACAAGAAGCAAGACAAGCCCAAGGACTCCCACAAGGATAAGCCCAAGAAGAAGGACGAGCCCAAGAAGCCCACAGCCAAGCTCGCCCCCTCCACGAAGAAGAATAAGCCCACCGACACGAAGGATAAACCTCACAAGCCACAGAAGAAATGAACGATCGTAGGGACATCTATGCCGTCATCAATATAGGGAGTAGCTCCCTCTCCGGCCTCCTCGCCTCCAAGTCCCCCGAGGGACGCGTCGAGCCCATCAGTGCCTACCGTATCCCCTCAGGGAGCTGCGTGCGCCAAGGATCTATACACAACATCGAGGAAGCTGCTCAGCGCATCTCCTCCCTCCTCGACGCCCTCAGCAAAGACCTCCCCGAAGAGGCGACCATCACCGGCGTATATGTCGGCCTCGAATGCCGCTCCATGCGCTCCGAGCACTACGATGCCTTCATCGACCTGGGCACAGAGGGCAGTATCGTCACCCCAGAGCACCTGCTCACCCTCAAGGATCAGGTCAGCGATGCCAGCTACCCAGGGATGACCATCCTCTCCATCACCGAGCCTCGCTACTGCTGTGATGGCAAGCGTGAGCCTAACCCTCGTGGCGTACGCTGCCACCGCCTTGAGGCGCAGTACCTCCTACTCATAGCACGCCAAAACATCATCATCAACGTCCGTGAGACCATCGAAGATCGACTCGGGCTGCGTCTCCTCGGCATCCTCCCCACCCCCATCGCCGAAGCTACCGCCACGATGACCATGGAGGAGATGGCTCTTGGCTGTGCCTACGTCAATATCGGTGGCGGAACGACCTCCATCACCATCTACAAGGAGCGCTTCCCCTTAGCCCTCTTCGTCCTCCCCTTGGGTGGCAACAACATCACGCGCGACCTTACCCAGCTCTCCATCCCTCTGCTCGATGCCGATGCTGAGCGCATGAAGGTGGAGCACGGCTCGATGAACCTCTCCGTCTCACGCACTCAGGAGATCGTCGCTACCTCCGTCGATGGTACTTCGACCAAGCGCTTCAGCCAGCTTGAGGTCAATCGCTACATCAACGCCCGCATCCTCGAGATCCTGAGCAACGTGGTGAGCATCATCCACGAAGCCGGCTGCAGCGAGAGCATCCCCAAGGGCTTCGTCTTCGCTGGCGGTGTCACCAAGACCGACTACTTCTATGAGACCCTGCGCAAGCTCTCCCCCGAGTACCGCAAGGCCTCGCTCCGCCGTGACATCTATGAGGAAGGTAGCAGGTCTGACCTGCTCGAGCACTACATCACCGAAATCGCTCTGGCTTACCAAGCCACCGAGCCATCCGTCATCTACACCCTGCGCCCCTTAGACTCCCTCCTCCACGAGGAGTCCTCCCCTGCGCCTGTCGAGCCTGCTACCCCCGTGAGCGAACCCCTCGCTGAGGAAGAGGCGAAGACCTACACCTACACCACCATCGGTGAGGTGCAAGCCCCCTCCGTAGAGGAAGCGGACGAGGACGACTTCGAGGATGATGACTTCGAGGACGAAGAGCTCCCCCACGACGAGCGCCCCAAGGCCAAAAAGTCATGGAGCATCGACACCCTCAAGAAGGGGCTTAGTAGCCTCTTCGGCACCAATGATAGCGGTGATGATTATTAGCCCATACCTTTACACGAAATGGATACAATGGAACGTGGTAGCATAGAGTTCGAATACACCCAGAGTGAAATCAAGCAGCTCATCAAGGTCGTGGGCGTAGGTGGCGGTGGCGGTAACGCCGTCACGAAGATGTACACCAGTGGCTCTGTCCCAGGGGTGTCCTTCCTGCTGTGTAACACCGATGAGCAGGCACTGCGCCGTAGCCCCGTAGAGGACAAGATCACCATCGGCCCGAAGGTCACTGGCGGTCTCGGTGCTGGGGCTAAGCCCGAGCGTGCCAAGGAAGCTGCCCTCGAGAGCAAAGACGAGATACGCGCTGCCCTCTCCTCGGGCGATACCCGTATGGTCTTCATCACCGCTGGTATGGGCGGTGGTACGGGCACCGGAGCTGCCCCTATCATCGGCAAAATAGCCATGGAGATGGGACTCCTGACCATCGGCATCGTCACCATCCCCTTCCTCTTCGAAGGCACGGCTAAGATCCTCCAAGCCCTCGAGGGGGTCAAGCAGATGCGCCAGAGTGTCGATGCCCTGCTGGTCATCAATAACCAGCGACTCATCGAGGTCTACAAGGAGTTCACCGTCTCAGATGCCTTCACCAAAGCCGATGATACCCTCAGCAATGCAGCACGAGGTATCTCCGACCTGGTCAACATCCCAGGGAAGGTCAACCTTGACTTCGCTGATGTCGACACCACCCTCCGCAATGGGGGCGTGGCCGTCATCAATACCGGCTGTGCCGAAGGACCCAACCGCATGACCCTCGCTATCCAAGGGGCACTCAACTCCCCCCTGCTGAACAATAACAACATCAGCAAGGCGCGACACCTCCTCATCAACGTCTACGAAGGGACAAAAGCCCCACTGACCGTCGACGAGCTCATACAGATACAGGAGTTCACCAGCGACTTCTCTGACGAGGTCATCACGATCTATGGTACGGCTCAGCGCGATGACCTCGGCGAGCAAATAGCCGTCACCATCCTCGCCTCGGGCTTTGGCTTCGATGAAGATATCTTCACCCCTCCCACCGCCAAGAAGCGTGATCCCCTCTCTAAGATCAATGATGCTAAGGAGCGTGACGAGCAGCAGCGCATCATCGAGCGCGTCTATGGCAATGCGGCTACCCGACGTGCTAAGGCCGAGCCTGTAGCCCTCTCCATCAGCGAACTCGATGACGAAGAGCTCCTCCTCATCCTCGAGGAGACTCCTTCCTTCCGCCGTGACCTCCGTCTCTTCGAGGCCAAGCGTGCCGAGAAGCAGCCTCACCGTGCCATACGTATCTCCCACCCAGGGACGGCCAATCAGCAGGCACGCGACCGCTATGATCGCCGAGATGTACTCACTCCGCTGGAGGTACATACCCCACAGCCCACACCCTATCAGTACACGACCTCCGAGTCCACGACCACCTTCGCTACAGCTACCCACGAGCCTGCTACCCCCACGGTAGCCCCAGAGGATGCTCACCCAGAGGAGCAGAGCGAGGAGACCCCCGACAACGTCATCCGCTTCTCAGGCTTCTAACTCCCCATATTCTCCCTCCCTACCCTACCTCTTAGATGATTATCGCAGTAGACTTTGACGGCACCATCGTGCGTCACCGCTACCCTAAGATCGGCGAAGAGATCCCCTTCGCCACGCAAACGCTCTTGATGCTGGCGCGCGAAGGTCACCGCCTCATCCTCTGGACAGTACGCGAAGGTGCCCTCCTCGACGAAGCCGTCGAATGGTGCCGTCAGCGTGGCGTAGAGTTCTACGCCATCAACCGCGACTTCCCCGAAGAAGATGCCACGGGCAAGGGCTTCTCCCGCAAGCTCAAGGCGGATCTCTTCCTCGATGACCGCAGCTTCGGTGGGCTACCCGACTGGGGCACCATCTACCACCGCATACAGATGGGCAAGGCTCTTGACGGCGAGTGGCACCGCCTCGGCCTCGACGAAGAGGACGAGGAGCCTCGTGGCTTCTGGGCGCGTCTCTTCGGCCGCTAAGCCCCCCACATACCTGTACCCCTACTGTACTTCTTATATCCCCACAGACCAGACTATCTCGATAGCCTATGCGCCTGCTTACTCTCTACACGCTCACGGCAAGCCTCTTCTTCACGGCTTGCCACAGCTCTGACTCTGCGCACAAGGCTTCGCACGAGCAAGCTGCCCCCGTCCAAGCCACCGACACCACCCTTGTCGGCAAGCGACTCCACCTGCACTTCCCCACAAATAGCTCCACCGTCGAGTACATCTCTGACGATCACCTCTTCTGGAGCAGTCGTGACTCCATCCACGGATATAAGGAGGGCGAAGACACTTACCACGCCGTGCGTATCGACTCCAGCGTCTTCTTCGTCAACTGGGTCGAGGCCGATGGTACCACCGTCAGCCAGGTCCTTGACCTCAAGGAGCACACCTGTCAGACCTTCCTCACCTCGAATATCTTCTCCAAGAAGAAGGACAAGCGCGTCACCGTCGTCCTCTCGGGCACCATTGAGAAAATCGAGGACGCCAACCACCTCCTCCTCGAATAGCCGCCTCGCCTCCATAGACAAGATGGCTAAGGAGGGGCTACGATGTGGCAAAGATTTGCCAGCGCGTGGGTAAAAGATTTTCCATTTTGCACCCTAACTCACTGTGTTGCAGTATCGAGTGAAAAGCAAATATTTTCCAAATCGCACGCCGAAGATTTGCCGCTACGACCTATGATTACCCGCTCCTCTATGTAGGTAGCATTACTCATACTACAAGTGGCGTGCTACTCTCTGCACCGCAATCTTACTTCTTCTTCCACTTCTATTTCACGTAGTGAATGCTATTAGGCTGTGGCTTGCTAACGTACTTATCTTCTATAGGGAGAGCGTTGCGCGGTCTCCTATTACTTCGCAGCTCGACCAATAGTGCTCCACTCTCAAAGCACTATTGCTCCGGAGGCGAACCTCTATTGGTCGATGCGCCAAGCAATAGTGCTTTGAGAGCGGAGGTCTATCGGCTTGTAGCTCGCTCCCCAACCTCTTGCTTAGTGTCTTTTTATAGCTTTGCTATGTGTACCAATGTGGTACACATTCAGAGCATAAGTAAACAGTTATGGAAATAGTAAGCAGTCGGGACTTCCGCTCGCAGATGGGTGAATATCTGCGCAAGGCTTTGAGCTCTGAGGTGGTCATCAAGTCGCGTGACTTCGGCTCCTTCAAGCTCGTCCCCCTCACCGAAGACGACACGCTGATGACCAAGGAGGAGTTCTTCGCCCAGATAGATAGGGCGATAGAGCGGGTACGTGCGGGTCAGTACACCGAAGTGTCCACAAAAGAAGAGCTGACAGCCTTCTTAGATAGCTTGTAGTGCACAGAGATGTATCAGTTAAGGTTTGATGACGAGGCTACAGAAGGCTTTACACGGCTAAAAAAGAAGCCATCCCCTCGCGCGCATATCGTATAACAATCGTAAAGGAAAGGAGGGCAGATACATCAAGGGCTATCCGACCTGAGATCAGATAGCCCTTGATGTAGAGAGGGGGAAGTGTCTACAGATGCTTGTACGCCAGATTGAGGTACAATCCACCAGCGCACGACACTTCGGAGCTGTACTCCTGCTCCTCTTTGTCTGCTTGTGCCTCGAGAACACGAAGGTCATAGTTATAGCTGGCTTGCATCTTCATCCAAAAGCTATAAGGGATACCCAAAGCCTGCTCCAATTTGAAGGCCAAAGCATCACCTACCTTACGCTTGCCCTTGATGACTTCGCAGAGCTGGGAAGGAGCGCACTCAATCTGTGCAGCGAAGGTCTTTTGCGAGATACCGCGTGCCTTGAGTTCTTCGCCGAGTATTTCTCCAGGGTGTATGGCTCGTGCTGGAGTCAGTGGCTTATTTGTTTCCATTTGCATAAGCGGAGGGATGATTACACCACAAAAGTAGAAGAAAATTCACAAAGCTCGAGAATACGCCTCAAAGCAATCTACATCAGAAGTTACCTACCTCGTACTCTACACACAAGAGTAGATATATACTCTGGGGTACACACCTCCCAGGGTAGCAAGCAAAGAAATAGGGGCTGTACAGTAAGATGTACAGCCCCATTATTCCCGTTTTATAGTGCTAATAGCGCGTAATAGCATCTATCGGCACTCTGCACTGGCAAAAATAAGGATTATTATTTTATTCTGCAAGAACATCCCTAATATTGCTTATTCCTGTCCCTACTTTGATTACTTCATGAACCTGAGTAATCCCATCATACTTAGAAAAAAGGTCTATCAGTTCATTCTTACAATCCGCCTGTCTATTCTTGGATACACATCCAATCATATAGCAGAGCACACGGAGAATACCAGCTAACTTTTGGTAGTCCTTAGCCTGTGAAATACCAGCAGGACCCCGTCTAATCGAACGAGGTAAAGCAATATCATAGAGTATATTGCCATGAGCACAGCGATTACGAACCATCAAGACCACAGAGAGGTAACTCTCAAAAGTAATCGTATTATTTAGTCCGAAGTGCTTCGCTATCGATCGCTTGGACTCAGTAGATAGAAGTGCCTGGTACAAGTAAATAACCTCTCCTAAGGTCATGAACTCTATAGTTTTCCAAGCAGGGGCATATTGTTCATTGAGATGTGTCTTGTGATGGTATTCCAGTATCGGGTTTCTCCTCAGCTTAGCGTATACTTTCGCTTCAAAACCCTTTATATACCCGTTATCAACAACACTTGGGTTGACAAACCATGTAGGAAAATTCTCATGTTCATTAGATAGGGAGTAAGTTAGGAATGTTCTAAAATTTATTTCTATACGAGCAATAAACTTCGTCAGTATGTTCTTCAATTCGAAATCAAAATAGTATAGCTTGACAATGTGATCAAAGTTCGTACCCTCCTTAAAGAGATGTATGCGATTGCGTTTATTGGGATAAGACGTCTCAAAAGGGAACCAGTAGAAGCCTAATCGATAATAGCCTATATCTAATAGCACTTCTTCTGCCTTAGCTACATCCACTATCATCATACCTCGTTCTTGAAGCCGTTTTATTTGTCTATCTACTGTGATAGCTTTGTTTCCCATATCAGTGATTTATAGTCTAAAAATGAGCCCTGTCAGTGGACTATCAAAGCTCGGAGCAAGTAAGCGAAGAGGATATGCCTTGAATTTCGTTTCCATATACTTGCGATTTCAGTAGGACAAAGTTACTAATTCAGCTTTGAAAGCTCAAAGAACTTATTGATAACCACTTACAGAAGCGATAAGCGCGCCACAAATTCAGTGAGCGCTATCGTACAAATTCAGTGGCACGATACTTATCCCCTCACTTGCCACTGCCGGGACAGCGACAAGCACAGAGCCCTCGCGCGCGTACCTAATATATATAGCTAAGGGGAAGACATGGCGAAGCAGGACGAGTAAGCACCAGCGCAGCACGATGCTGGAGGCGACAAGTAGCCGAGATTGTGTAAATTTGTCGCTTAGATTGGCGTGGGTATGCCCTACAACGTAGGATGCTCTCCCCCTACACGCCACTAAGAGCAATACAGCATCACAAAGAATATCACATACAACAGTCAATGGCACAGCAAGAAGACCTCTTCAAGAAGGTAATCGCCCACAGTAAGGAATACGGCTTCGTCTTCCCCTCCTCCGAAATCTATGACGGCCTCGGCGCCGTCTACGACTACGGCCAGCTCGGGAGCGAACTGAAGAACAATATCAAACGCTACTGGTGGGAAGCAATGACCCTCTTGGCTCCCAATGTCGTGGGGATCGACTCGGCGATCTTTATGCATCCCAAGATCTGGAAGGCTTCGGGACACGTCGATGCCTTCAATGACCCCCTCATCGACAACAAGGACTCGAAGAAGCGCTACCGTGCTGACGTCCTCATAGAGGATCAGCTGGCCAAGATCGAAGAGAAAATCAACAAGGAAGTAGCCAAGGCTGCCAAGCGCTTCGGCGAGAGCTTTGACGAGGAGCAATTCCGCTCCACCAACGGCCGTGTACTCGAATATCAAGCCAAGTGGGAGGAGCTGCACAGCCGCTTCGCCGCTGCGATGAACGACACCAACCTCGAGGAGCTGCGCCAGATCATCCTTGACTACGAGATCGTCTGCCCCATCAGCGGGACGCGCAACTGGACGGAGGTGCGTCAGTTCAACCTGATGTTCGCCACCGAGATGGGCTCCACAGCCGACGGAGCGATGAAGGTCTACCTTCGTCCCGAGACGGCGCAGGGAATCTTCGTCAACTTCCTCAACGTGCAGAAGACGGGCCGTATGAAGGTACCCTTCGGTATCGCACAGATCGGTAAGGCCTTCCGCAATGAGATCGTCGCCCGTCAGTTCATCTTCCGTATGCGCGAGTTCGAGCAGATGGAGATGCAGTTCTTCGTGCGCCCCGGTGAGGAGCTCAAGTGGTTCGACTTCTGGAAGGACCTGCGTCTGCGCTGGCACAAGGCCCTCGGCCTCGGCGACAAGAAGTACCGCTACCACGACCACGAGAAGCTGGCTCACTATGCCAACGCTGCCACGGACATCGAGTTTGAGATGCCCTTCGGCTTCAAGGAAGTAGAAGGCATCCACAGCCGTACGGACTTCGACCTCAAGCGTCACGAGGAGTTCAGCGGCAAGAAGATGCAGTACTTCGACCCCGAGCTTGGGGAGAGCTACGTGCCCTACGTCATCGAGACCTCCATCGGGGTGGACCGTATGTTCCTCAGCCTCCTCTGCGGCTCCTACGAAGAGGAAGCCCTCGAAGGCGGTGAGAAGCGCACCGTACTTCGTCTGCCCGCAGCCCTCGCCCCCGTCAAGCTCGCCATCCTGCCCTTGGTACGTAAGGATGGACTCGACGCTAAGGCACAGGAGATCTATGACGAACTGAAGTTCGACTTCAACTGCCAGCTCGATGAGAAGGACTCCATCGGCAAGCGTTACCGCCGTCAGGATGCCGTCGGTACGCCCTACTGCGTCACCGTCGACCACCAGACGATGGAGGATGGTACCGTGACGCTGCGCCACCGTGACACGATGCAGCAGGAGCGCGTAGCCATCAGCTCCCTCTCCAGCGTCCTCTACGAAGCGACTTCGCTCAAGAGCCTGCTGCGTAAAATCTAAGTAGCTCCCCCACCCTTTCCTCCCCAGCACAATGATGAATAGCAAGACAATCATCGCCCTCGGACTCATCGCCCTCGGAGTCTTCTCCAGCTGCAATGAGACGGTCGATGTCGCCCAGGAGCGCCGTGCTACCAACGAAAAAGCCTTCCACGCCTTCGCCGACAGCACGGACTTCCAGCGCATCACCCAGCCCGGTATCGCAGGCAATGGCTTCATCTATATGAAGGTCACCAAGAAAGGTGACGATCAGGTGGGCATCGACTATACTGATGCCATCTCCCTCTTCCGTGACGCCTACCTCACCAGCGACTGGATCAAGGATAACCTCAAGTCACAGCGTCTGCGTCAGACCCTCGACCTCAACTCCATCCAGCAGGAGACCGTTGCCAGCCTCCCCACAGGCCTGCGCATCGCCGTCGAGCACCTCCACCCCGGAGCTGAAGCCTCTGTCGTGGTGCCTTGGTACTTCAACGTCAACAACGCTACGGAGCCCACGCAGAGCTACACTTCGCTCTACTACCGCATCCGCATAGGAAGCGTCATCAAGCCCTCGGCAAATTAGCCCAATGCACATCCTTCTCTGCAACGACGACGGCTTCCGTGCCGCAGGTATTCAGGAGCTTGCTCAGGCAATGCTCGCCTTCGGTCAGGTCACCATCCTCGCCCCTGACGGACCTCGCTCAGGCTTCTCGGGAGCGATCACCACGACCCAGCCCCTGCGCCTCAAGCACCGCTCTACCGAAGGTGCCCTCTCCATCTACAGCTGTGACGGCACCCCCGTGGACTGCATCAAGCTGGCGATGAATACGCTCTTCGCCGAGGAGCGTCCCGACCTCATCATCTCGGGCATCAACCACGGTAGCAACGAGGGTATCTGCGTCAGCTACTCCGGCACCCTCGGAGCAGCACGCGAGGGCTGTATCTACGGCATCCCTTCGATAGGAGTGTCGCTCGATGATACGGCTTGGCACCCCGACTTCACCGACAGCATCGCCTACACCTTGCGTGTCGTCAAGCTCCTTGAGCAACTCACCCTCCCCCGACAGACCTACCTCTCGCTGAACGTACCCAAGACTTCTCCCAAGGGGCTCAAGGTATGTCCGATGAGCGTTGGTCGCTTCGTAGAGGAGCTTGTCCCCTCGAGTGATGGCCGGGGTAAGCCTATTTATTGGCTCACAGGACATCAGGAACCTATGGAGGAAGGGCGTAAAGCCGACTGGCACTACCTACAAGAGGGATGGGCAACGCTCACCCCCCTCCAGCTTGATAGCACCGACTACCAGTGGCTCGAGACCCTCGAGCGTGCAGCACAATCCTAATCAAATCGTAGGCTTATGCGCTACTTCTTAGTCGCAGGCGAAGCCTCTGGAGACCTCCACGCCTCCGCACTCATCCGTGCGCTGCGGGCCGAGGATCCAGAGGCTTCGTTTGCCTTTATGGGTGGGGACAAGATGGCTGAAGCCGCTGGCGTCCCCCCTATTGTCCACTACCGTGAGGTGGCACTGATGGGCATCATCAGTGTCCTCAAGCACCTCGGCAAGCTCACCCGTATAGGCAGGCAGGTGCAGGCAGCGATGCGTGCCTTCTCGCCCGATGTGGTCCTCCCCGTGGACTTCGCCGACTTCAACTTCCGCTTCATCCTTCCCTACGCTCGAGAGGAACTTCACTGCCCCGTCATCTACTACATCCTTCCTAAGCTCTGGGCATGGAGAGCAGGGCGCATCCGCACGCTCCGCCGCTATGTAGACCTCGGGCTGAGCATCCTTCCCTTTGAGACGAGCTACTTCGCTGACCGTGGTCTCCCTACCTTATATATAGGTAATCCCTGCGTCGATGCCCAGCTCACCTACCGCAGTACCCACACCACGGAGACCGAGCGCGAGCAAATGCTGCTCCTCGTTCCTGGTAGTCGGAAATCAGAACTGCGAGACAACCTTCCTCAGATGCTTGAGGCGACCGTCCCCTACACCGCCTCAGGCTGGCGCATCGTCATCGCTGGCGCACCAGGGCTTGCTGCCGAAGACTATGCCCCCTACCTCACCACGCACAGCGATATTCCCATCCTCTTCGGTGACACCTATGGGCTGATGCAGCGTGCGCACTTAGCTCTGGTGACCTCTGGCACGGCTACCCTCGAGGCAGGACTGTGGGGCGTGCCGATGGTCGTCTGCTACCGTATGGGCGGTAGGCGCATCGCACGCTACGTCTTCGAGCACTTCTTCCGTGTGCCTTACTTCTCGCTGGTGAACCTCATCCTTGACCGCCCTGCCGTCCCCGAGCTCTTAGCCGACCGAGCCCGTGCCTCCGAGATACGTACGACTCTGGAGCAGCTCCTTTCCACAGAGAGCCCCCAGCGTACGCAGCAAATACAAGCTCTCGCCGAGCTGCAGCAGCAGATGGGAGACGAGCCCAGCGCTCCACGTGCTGCCAAAGCCATCTGCGACCACCTGCTCCAAAGACGCTAAATACCCCCTCCTTCCCTCTGGGGACAAGCAGTGGGTATCCGTGGGATAAATACCCGACAAATCCCCAGGCACTCTTGCCCCCTCCCTCCCCCTCGTATGCCCTCCTCGACAGGTGTAGATAACTCGCTCCGTTATCCCACCTCCATACACAGGATGCTCAGCTTGCCAGAGTCCGTCCTTTTCCCCCGAGGTGTGGATGCTTCCCCTCGAATGCCCAGCAAAGAGCCTATATACGTAGTATTAGTCCCGTGCATAGGCTGTGGGTAGAGGGCGGAAAGCCTTCGGATAAGTCCGTGGAAGAGCTTCTTACCTTCACCTACCTTCCTCAGGGCTTACCCACTCTTCCACCGACTATAATAATAATAGGAGATATAGAGAGAGATTATCTTTTTTCTCTTTCTACTATACTTATATTAAGGCGTGGGGATAAGTGGAGCGAGGAAGACGAGGAGGAAGAAAGTGGGACTACGGCGGAGAGACTACCGCTATCATTCCGCCCCTCTTCGGGAGGTCTTCACCGCCCAAGGAATTGCCCTGCAAGCAATTGCTCAAGGAAAACACTTATCTTTGCTTATATAAGAAGAATAACTCACCTCACAGTACACAATCACAACTAAATGGAAAAGCCCTACGTAATAGGTGTAGACCTCGGTGGTACGAATACCGTCTTCGGTGTCGTCGACGCCCGTGGTAATGTCGTCGTTAATGCTTCGATCAAGACCGCCACACACAATGATATTGAGCTCTACCTCAATGACCTGGTCACGGGACTCAATATGCTCATCGAGCAAGTCGGTGGCAAGGAGAAGATCCGTGGTATCGGTATCGGCGCTCCTAATGGGAACTACTTCAACGGCTGTATCGAGTTCGCTCCTAACCTCCCTTGGAAGGGTAAGATTCCCTTGGCTCAGATGATCCAGGATCGCGTCGGTATCCCCGTAGCTCTGACGAATGACGCCAACGCTGCAGCCATCGGTGAGATGACCTACGGTGCTGCGCGCGGTATGAAGGACTTCATCGTCATCACCCTCGGTACAGGGGTCGGTAGCGGGATTGTCGTCGGTGGTCAGCTCGTCTACGGACACGATGGCTTCGCTGGTGAACTGGGTCATATGATCGTCCGCCGCAATGGACGTATGTGCGGCTGCGGTCGTCAAGGCTGTCTTGAGACCTACACTTCCGCTACGGGTGTAGCACGCACGGCACGCGAATACCTCACCATCCGCTCCGATGAGAGCAAGCTCCGTGAGCTGGATATTGATAATATCACCAGTAAGGATGTCTTCGATGCAGCCTCTGTGGGCGACGCCCTTGCACTCGAGATCTTCGAGTCTACGGGGGCTATCCTCGGCGAAGCGTGCGCGGACTTCGTGACCTTCTCCTCCCCAGAAGCCATCATCTTCTTCGGTGGTCTGACGAAGGCTGGTGACCTCCTGATGAACCCCATCCGTCACCATATGGAGAAGAACATCCTCAAGATCTACGAAGGGAAGACCAAGCTCCTCGTCTCGCAGCTCAAGGAGAGCGATGCTGCCGTCCTCGGTGCCAGCGCCCTCGGCTGGGAAGCTAAGGAAATCTAAGCCTTCCTATCCCATCAATGACGACAGACGAGCCGGTGACCTACCGCGCTCGTCTGTTGTCTTTCCTCCCTATCCCATTCACTTATCCTGTTTATTCGATGATTTCCCATCCGCTATCCTCCTTCAGCTACTGCCCTCGCTGTGGGCAGAAGGGGCTGGAGCACGTACACGGCCGTGCCATCCATTGCCCGAGCTGCGACCTCACCTACTTCCACAATGTCGCCTCTGCCGTCGCCTGCTTCGTCCTCGATGAGGCAGGGCGACTCCTCACGGTGCGCCGTGCCCGAGAGCCGGAGAAGGGCACGCTGGATCTCCCTGGGGGCTTCGTTGACCCCGAAGAGACCGTGGAGGAAGCCGTGCGTCGTGAGCTGAGGGAAGAGACGGGACTCGAAGCCACGGAGGTGCGTCTCCTCTTCTCCATCCCCAATGTCTACCCTTATTCGGGCATTGATGTCTATACGGCTGACCTCTTCTACCTGACACGTGTGAAGAGCTTCGAGGGGGCGAAGGCGATGGATGATGCTGGGGAACTGGTTCTCGTGGAGCCGAAGGAGCTCCGTCCCGAAGTCTTCGGGCTGCGCTCCATACGTGCTGCCGTGGAGCGTGTCATCGCTGATCCTGCACTCATTCTATAAGATCTCTCAGCTATGCTTGGGCTGCACTGGAGCCGTATCAAGGGCTTTGCTCCGCTCTTCTTCATCGCCTTAGGAATCGTGTCGTGGCGGTTCACGGCGCCTTTTGGTGGGGTAGTGCCGTGGATTATCTCGTCGATGCTCTTCTTCTCCGTGCTCAATATGTCGCCACGGGCAGCAGCACCGAGGCCGAAGCACTTCCTGCTGCTGGTACTCCAATTAGGGATAGGGGCGGTGCTATACTTCGTCCTCTCGAGGTGGAATGTGCTGCTTGCCACCAGCCTTTTTATGTGCTTCCTCGCACCTGCGGCTGCGGCTGCAGGAGCGATGACGAGCCTGATGGATGGGGATACGGGCTTCGCTACGGGCTATACCATCGTCACCCATGGCTTGATTTGCCTCTTAGCACCCTTCCTCCTGCCGCTGTTAGATGCGCATAGCCAGCTCCCTTTCTGGACGCTCTCTGGGCAGATAGCCCTCTTAGTTATCCGCATGGTGATGCTGCCTATCTCCTTGGCGTGGCTGGTGCGTGGGGGGATGAAGGCGATGGGGAAGACCCCACATCCACCGAAGAAGCTTACCTACCTGCTGTGGCTCTCTTCGCTCATCTTCATCTTGGGCAAAGGGGTCTCCTTCGTCGCAAAGGAAGGGACGGAACAGATAGGGCTGCTCGTGGGCTCCTTCGCTGTGGGCTTATTTGCCTGCGCCATCCAATTCACGCTTGGCAGCTACTTAGCACGGCGCATCGGGGTCGATGAGGTAGCGTGCCGTCAGTCGATGGGGCAGAAGAACACCGCCCTGACGCTCTGGCTCTGCATCTCCTTCATGCATCCGCTCGTTGCTCCAGGCATAGCAGGCTACATCGCTTGGCAGAACTTCTTCCTTACCTACTACATGAATCGCCGAAGCCGTCCCAAAGGCTGAGGCCCCACACCGCTACGTACTATTATCTCTACCATTATGAAACGCTTCCTTCTCTCTCTCCTTCTTTTTCTCCCTTTCATCGTGAGCGCACAGAGCCTCCGTGGGGATTGGTCGGGTAAGCTCTTGCTCCCTATGGGCAAGCTCCGTATAGTCATCCACCTCACCGAAGAGGCAGGACGCTGGTCGGCTACCTTAGATAGCCCTGACCAAGGTGCCTACGGGCTGCGTGCCGATGAGGTGCAGGTCTCGGGCGATAGCCTACGCTTGGAGCTGCGTAGCCTACGCCTGACCTATACAGCCCTGCGCACGGCGGATGACAAGCTCTTGGGCAACTTCCAGCAGGGAGGTATGAGCCTTCCGCTGGATATGGAGCACTCGACCGAGAAGCAAGACGCTCCCCAAGCACCTGCCTCTTATACGGAGGAGGAGCTAAGCATCCCCGTCTCGGGCTCGTCTGTTGTGCTTTCGGGGAGCCTTGCCCTGCCTAAGACGGGACAGGCGCCTTATCCTACGCTCGTCCTGATTACGGGGAGTGGCCCGCAGGATAGGGATGAGACGATTTTCGGCTGTAAGCCCTTCTTGGATATTACGCGCCGACTAACCGAGGCGGGCTTCGCTGTCTTCCGCTATGATGACCGTGGGGTGGGGAAGAGCACGGGTGTCTTCCTCGCCTCAAGTAGCATGGACTTCGTGCACGATGCTGAGGCGGTTGTTGCTGCCCTTCGGGAGAATAAAAGCGTCAAGGCGCAGCGTATCTTCCTCGTTGGGCATAGCGAAGGGGGCTATATCGCTGCGAAGGTTGCCAGCCAAGACCGCTCAATCGCTGGGGTAGTCTCCTTAGCGGGCCCTGCCTTCGGTATGGACCGTGTCGTCCTCGATCAGATGGATGCACTCAACCTCCTCGCTGGGAAGAGCGAGAGCGAGCGTGCCACGCTCAGCAAAGCCAACCTTGAGATTTATCGCCTGATGCAGGATAAACGCCTCTCGCTGGATGAGGTGAAGGCACGTGCTGCGAAGGTGATTGAGCCACTCCTCCCCGTCTTCAGTCCCGACAAGAGTACCCACGAGGTGATTCGCACGCAAATCATGAGCCAACTCACACCCTACCTCCGTCAGCTCCTCAGCTTAGATATTGCAGGGACGTGGCGTGCCGTGAAGTGTCCTGTCATCGGGCTCTTCGGTGAGATGGATAAGCAGGTATTATCCACCAACGCAGCGGAGCTACTACGTCTCCAGCCCAAGGCTCAGGTGCAGGTCTTCCCGAAGCTCAATCATCTCTTCCTACCTTCGTCTACGGGTTCGCCTATGGAATATCCTACGCTCAAAGGGCACTTCTCCGCCGATGCTCTTGACTTCTTAGTCCGTTCGCTCACGCCACTGAAGTAGCTCTTCTGCACAGCACAGCATAGACGGGCTGAGTGAAATAGGTGGGGGAGTACTGGTGCATAGAGTGACCACTATAGGTATGGGGGCAAACCAATATTGGTTTGCCCCCATACCTATAGTGGTCACTGATGGCTGCGCAGGAGAAGCATGAAAATATCTTGTAGAGGATGCAGAACACAACAATTTGCCTGGATATTTGTTGTTTTGAATTTATTTCTACCTTTATGGCTACCAGTAAGAGCACCAAACGCCCTGTTTTGGATATTTTTATCCTGCCTGATACCCTATGACAAACGCAGTGGATAGTGGTGCATTCCCTTATTGTACGCGGATACTGGCTTCTGTGGTCCTTCCCTCATAGGTGACGACGGAGCGGTGCTGCGGTGCCGAGAATATTTTGGCATCATTAAGAACTTAAATAATTATAGCGTATGAAACACTTAACGCTCTGCCTTGGATTAGGCCTTCTGATGACGGGGGTATTACCCTCGTGTAAGATGGATACGCCAAGCCAATCCACCGAGAAGAATGGTACGTCTGGAGCTCAAAGAAAAGATCAAGCTCAGATCATCGCACTGCTGAAGGGGCTACAAGCTCCCCCTTCACACACGATTAACTATTCTCAAGGAGCACGATCAGTCCTGTCTGTACCAGAAGGAAACTCGCCCTACATGGACAACGAAGGGGTGCCTGTAGAAGTAGAAGAGGATAACAACAAGCCCCAAGTGGTGCCTGGACAAGAGAATGGTCTTCCTGGCGAATATGTCTCTACGACACGCTGGTACGAACTCTCCCAGACCTTCGACGAAGCCCTTATCTTAGATCCTACCATCGATATTGCCTACACAGGCTGTATGCTGGATGGGAGCTCGCTGACCAATGGGAGCTATGCGGCTATCTCTGGTGTCGATACCGAGCCCACCACAATCTCTATCTCTACGGTACCTGAAGACCCAGAGAAGATCGAGGAAATCTCCACCACGATCGATCACCTGCGCATGAGCGACTACCGCAAGGCCTTGGCTCGCTGGGGGAATGGGAAATACAAAGAGGGGAATACCAGCACGATGTATAGCCTCAATGTATGTACCAATGAATGGGACTGGAACAATGCCCTCGGTGTAGCCGTAGGTACGAAGGTCTTCGACCTCAAGACAAGCCTCGGTATCAAGCACAAGAAGGCTAAGAACGTCATCTTGGCCAAGTTCCTCCAGCGTACCTTCTCCGTCACGATGGACTTCCCTAAGGGGACGACGCTCATCAATAGCTTCACCAACGATCTGCCTACCATCCTGGGTAAGATTCGCCCGGTCTATGTGTCGAATATCAACTATGGGCGCATCGTACTGGCCAGCATCGAGACCGATGAGAGCCTGACCGATGTGCAGGCTGCTCTGGACTTCCTCCTCAAGACGAAGGTGGATCTGAGTGTCAAGGCCGAGCTGGCTGTCAAACGTGTGCTGACCAATACGCGTGTGAATATCGCCCTCATCGGGGGATCTACCAGTGGCCATTCCACTGTCATCCAGGAGCAGACCCTCGATAAGATTAAGGAATATTTGTCTAAGCCACTCCCCATGCACGAAGCTGCTCCTATCAGCCTTCAGATGCGCTACGTGCACGACAATGGTCTGGCACGTGTGGTCTCCAAGCTCAGATATCCAATCACCGAGCGTACGTTCGTACCTAACTTCAAGCAGCTCTCTATGCAGGTCGAAGTCACAGGCTTCAGCACACGAGGTGGTCAGTTCAATAGCAGTAAGGTATGGGGCTCGGGCTACGTACAGACACCTGGACAGAATAAGTCGCGAGAAAATATCTTCAACATCACCGAAGGGAACCAGATACGCTTCAAGAGCGATGGGACACGTCAGCCCTTCGCTGGATCAGATGGTGGACACCGTATCTCCATCACGAAGCCCGATGATATGAGCATCAAGGACTTCCTGAACCAGAGAATAGAGTTCGGCATCGACATGAAGGAACACTGGCTCATCCGTACCCACGACTACCCACGCAATACCTATGGGATGACTATCGGGGATCTGCTCGCTCGTGTCTCTAAGGGCGAAGATGAAGTCATCGTCACGGGACAGAACAAGGACCGTGAGATACGTGTCTACTTCAAGGTCACTAAGCCTGAATATGAAGCGAAGCCTACAGCTCACTAGTCTCTTACCTTAATACTATACACTACGATGAGTAAGAAGCTTTTCCTACGCCTGCTGGGGCTCTCCTCCCTCCTGCTTACAGGGGGGATGGGCACAGCTTGGGCGGGACCTATTACCCCATCGCAGGCTCTGAAAATAGCCGAGCAAGCCTTCGCTAAGAATGGTGGGGCACGATCGCTCTCCGCGGGAGTGTGCCGGCTGACTTACACTGAGCCAGCTGCTCCTGTCAGTGCTACGACAGCACGTAGCCTCAATGCTACCGAGGCTACCCCAAACCTTTACTACGTCATCAATCGTGGATCAGGTGAGGGCTATGCTGTCGTCTCTGGGGACGACCGTACCTCGACCCTCCTGGCCTTCTCCCAAGAAGGAGAGCTGGGCGAGGAGGCTATATATGCCAATCCTGGGGTGCGCTACATCCTCGGACGCTACGCTGAGCAAATACAGTGGGCTCTGGAGCATATCTCCGATCAGGGACAGACGCTCCGTGCCTCCACCTCCGAGTCCAGCCTCAATGTAGGACTCCACCCCCTCCTGCGCCTCAGCTCCGACCGTCAGACCGTCCTTCCCGAAGCTATTTCCTGGGGACAGTCTTGGCCCTTCAATGCCTATTCCCCTCGCATGACCGTCCGGGGAAAATCATACCCCACCGTATCGGGATGCGTCGCCACCGCCATCTCTACCGCCATGCGCTGGCATCAGTGGCCTGATCGCCCTCAGGGACGCACGGGATACAACTGGTATGGCAACTGGCTTAGCGTCGACTTCGACCGAGAAGTGGGATACGACTGGACGAAAATGCCGGCTGCGGTCTCGGGCCGTGGTATCAATCGTGAGACCAACGAAGCCTGCACCGAAGACGAAGCTGACAACATCGGACGACTCCTGCGTGACGTGGGATACTCCATCCGTATGGGCTTCGGCCGTGCGCAAGATGGTGGTAGCGGTACTCAGGTTTACTACGCTGTCGATCCCCTGGTGAAGAACTTCAAGTACAAGAGTGGCTTGAAGCATATCAATCGCCAGAGATATACCGATGCGCAGTGGTGGCAGCAGGTCACGGATGAGCTGGATAACTATGGTCCTGTCGTTTATGCTGGCTTCAGCAAAGGCGGTGGACACTGCTTCATTCTCGATGGATATGCTACTCGCCCCAATGGTCGATATATAGACAACTACGTGCACGTAGACTGGGGATGGACACGCTCGGAAAATGGGTGGTATCTCCTCGATGTCCTGCAGCCAGGATCTGAAGGCATCGGTGGTGGTGATGGATCAGGATACGGTGATGGACAGCAGATGCTGCGCTATCTTGCCCCCGACCGTCCCGACAACCCCAACCCCGCTCCTAAGCCACAGCCTAAGCCCGATGTACGGCCTCAGCCTCAGGGATATAAGATAAGCATCACCAGCGATGCCAGCCGCCTATCCCTGACTCCCGACAAGCGTAAAGAGGGTAAGGTGACCTTCACCCTGAGCAATACGGGCAATGGAAAGTACGATGGGATGATACGTATCTTCGCTGTCCCCTCTGGAGGCGACCCGCTCCGTGATTACAAGGACGTGGCTCTCATCAGAGATGATGCGAAGTACACCATCGAGGCGCGTGGTAAGCGAACGATTACCTACCAGCTCGATCTCTCCCCACTCGACAATGGAGACTACAAGCTCTACGTAGGATATAGCATCTCGCAGGAAAGCAACCGATATGTACGTGATGACCACAATGACCTCGTGCCTATCTGCCATCTGCGTCTCATAGCTAAGGAAGATCCACAGCCTACTCCTACTCCCACTCCCACTCCTAAGCCCAAACCACAGCCACAGCAGCAGAAGCTACATATCACCTCCACGGCTACTCCGACGACGCTTCAGGCTGCGCGCGATCAGGTCGTGACGCTGGGCATCAATAATTCGGACTTCTTTGGCTACTACAGCGAATTAGCCCTCTGTATCGCTACGCCTTCGGCGGAAAATAACAAGACGATACTCGCTACCAAGGAAGTACGTATAGCTGGTAAGCGCACGAATAAAGTTGAGTTTAAGGTCGACCTCTCCGCCTACGAGCCCGGATCCTATAAGCTCTATGTGGCTTATCACCCCGAAGACTATGCCCGACGCAATCAGTGGGTGTACCTCTCTGAAGAGGCTGGTAGCATCACCATACAGGCACGACAAGAGCCTAAGACCTACGTCCTCTCCTTGGCTCAGGCTGATGAGCGTATCACAGCGGTAGAAGGGGATGGAAAGATCTCGGTGAAGTTCACCGTCATGAACTCGGGTAAGCTCACCTACAACTCCACCATGGCACTCCATGCCGTGCGCATAGAGCGATCTGTCGAAATAGGTGCACCCATCGAGCTGGTACGTGCCTCTGGTACGAAGGAGCTCGTCGCTGGTGGAGCCACCGAAGTGACCTGCTATGCTCCCATAGCTGCCCTCCAGCCTGGGTATTATCGCCTCTACTTCAGTTATCTGAATGAAAAGGGCGAGATGACTTACCTCACCGAAGCACTCTCTCAGGAGAAGGCGCCTGTAGGTACGCTGGTACTGCAGAAGAAGCCCGAACCCAAGCCCGAGCCCACCCCACAGCCTCGCAAGCGTCTCTATGTACAGCCTATACAGGCCAACTTCTATCAGGGTGGTCGCTTCCTCGGTTCGTCCTACGCTAAGGTCAAGAAGACGAGATTTGATAACGCCTTCTCAGTACGCCTCTACATGGTAGCGTCACAGGATTATCGTGGTCCTGTCCACTTCTATGTCACTGATGGCTTCAATGAGGATGTAGTGATCCCTGCGACTCTGAAGAAGATGAACATAGCTATCGCAGGCAATACCAAGGGCTATGTAGACTTGGCATTCAATGTATTTGACCTGAAGTTAGGCTTCCATAAGATCATCCTTCACTACCAGGATGAGCGTGGCAAGTGGTTCCGTGAGAACCTCCGTGGTATCCCCTTCGAAGTCGTCGGTGCAGCAAACTACTACCGCAATGACGAGGAGGATGATAGCCATGTGATGACAGGGAAAAAGTCTGCACCCAGCTTTGACATCCGCTTCCGCAGCATCGAAGTAGGGGAGAACCCCAAGAATGAAGGTACGGACAACAGCAATTCGCAGCTTGAGCCCACCAGCGAAGCTCAAGCTGATGGATACCAGCTCTTCCCCACGGAAGCCGTCTCGGAGATCACCATCAAGACGCCACAGGCTGCTACAGCGCAACTATTTGACCTCTCGGGGCATCTGATCCGTACGATCCAGCTGTCGGCCGATGGGATGACCTCAGCGAACGTCTCCGACCTGAATGCAGGACAATACTTCCTGCGTATAGGTAAGAAGACGCTGCGCTTCATCAAGCGTTAGTCCTTGACTACTGCCTTTGGGCAGTGATTACACCTCTTTAGAAGGGGCGATGCCAATATCTTCTCTGGGCATCGCCCCTTCTCTTTTTCCTTGATGATGTGTCTATCCAGGTCGGATTGAGACCGTGCAACGGACTCCAAAGAGATAGAGATAAGAGTATTGATCATCAGTGAGTTGTGTTTAATGTCTCACCTCTGTGTGTAGAGCTATTTGTTTTAATCAATAATTTCTACCTTTGCTACATAGAGTTATAGGTAGAAGAGCCAACTCTATTACCTGTATCTCAATACTGCTACTACCAAACGAAGTTAGCTTATGATACCTAAAATCTACTCGGTTGTGACTTTAGCCGCACTGATGTGTGTCTGCTCTTGTAGCAAGAGTGAGACACCCCAAACGCAGGAAGATGCACTTCACGGTAGAATGTGCAGATTTTGTAATGTGCTTTTATTGTAATTTGTGGATGTTTTCTATCTTTGCGAAAAATTCCTATGTTTTTAACATAAGTGATAGGAATTACTTTAGAGAGATTTATATATTACTATGAATATCAAATCATCGCGTAAAGCTACAGCATCACGAGAGAAATACATGCCTCCAAGTATTATTTTATTGTCTGTACATAGACCTTTGAGCCTTTTGGAGACCTTCTCTATTGAGATTGAGGTTGATGACTTTGAACCTGGAGAAGATTTATAATAGAATACTTATGAAGCATATACTTAATTATCTGATGCTCTCTTTGAGCCTTATCTTATTCTCTACCTCTTGTAACAAGGAGGACGTAGCTGTGCAGCTCGATGAGTCGAAGACAGAAGAGCTGGCATCTAAGCAGACGATACAGCTGAATATCGTTGCCGGTATGACACTCCCCAGTGATACTCGCTTTAGTGCTATGCACATGTCTGAGGCTCGTTCGTCTCGGATAGAATTAACTACTGATGATGCTAATTTTCGTCCCTCAGTGAATTTTAATAAGAGTAGTCTGAAGGCTAAGCTCTATTTGCGTAAGAAAGGCTCTACCAATCCTAATGATATATTCTCTGTTACTATCAACTACAGCGATTGGACGAGAAAAACCGTTAAAGCTAAAAGTATACTCCTTGAAGGAACTGAAAAATCTGGAGGTCGAATTACAAAAAGCATTCCTACGGGGAAGAACGCTCCTCGCTTTGGCGAGCAGTGGCAGGTTGCCGTTATCCTTGGTGATGGTGATAATGACGACGCTTATGTAAAGTCTAAAATTGACCTTAACGACAGTGAAAATGCTCCTTTTAAGGAAGATGGTGTGTGGGTTGTGAAGCCTCGTACGCTGGTCTACTCTACTGCCAATAAGGAAAAGTATCAAGAGAAGTTGGGAGGCTCAGTAGATAACCCCCTTGATGCTGATGTGGAAGATGATGAAGAGTTAGATAGTGGTGGTTTTGAAACGACGACTACTGCTCCCTCTGGAGATGATACTTCTAGGTGGTCGAACTCTAAACATATGCTAGATGTCATTTACACAGCAGACTGGACGGATGCGTCTATTGATGAAAACGGAGTTATCTTCGTTCAGCTACATGCTAAGCCTGCGGGTGCACTCTTCCATTATAGTTTGACGGTATTTGATGAGGATGGAGCCACTCCATTAGCTTCGGATGTCCCTACAGGAGCAGGAGCTCCTTCTCATGGTTTGGGAGCTCAGGTTTTCCCTATTGATGGCTTAGAGACCTCTATCGGGACTTGGGGCGGTGCGCTCTATTACAACCAAGACGGCAATACCGTTCATTGGAAGCATGGCAAGAGGATAGCTTGGGGAAACTCGCCTAATGAAATCCCATACATGGATGATGGCGGTGGTGGCAATGCACACAGACTTTATGTAGGAGAAGTAAAGGCTTGGACTCAGCTGATATACTTCCTAATGCCGCCCTTTGATAATGGTGCTATCGCAGGTACTTCGACAAAACTCCCTACTTTCTCTATGAAATATAAAGAATGGACTTCTTTTGGTGACTGGACATATACGACAAAAGAGCCTCTCTATAAGCTACGTAAGGGAACTTCGGGGGCTTGGTTAGATGATTATGTTAGCCCATTGTCGCGATTGCAGAAAGGACGTATCCATCATGTCCATCTTCAGGCAAAGAAGAATTATTAAGGGTTAGAATACATCTATTCTGTTAAGACCCTTTCGGCGCAATACATTTTATATCCCAAGGCGTGAGCCTTGGGATATTCTTTTTATAATGAGGCTATTGTGTACATAAGCCTATTTTTATGTTGCTGGTAGTGCAGGGCAACAGCATCAAAATTCAGGCTAATTACGAGTGCCTTTAGGCACTCCCCTCGGGAAAAACAAATGCTCGGGCTGTAGTGCCACTCCTCATCGGAGCTCATATTATTTGTGTATACCCTGGGCTTTGCAGGGGAGTCGTGCCTACAGCACTCATCATGCATCTGAATTTTGATGCGGTTGCCCTTCGTCCGACTTCATTTTTACGGAGGATTGTGAATTATTAGCTATCTTCGTAAGCTATATAAGACCACATTATAGATTAGAGCTATTCATACGATGCAAACAGTAGTCAGCGGGATCCGCCCCACAGGTAATCTTCACTTAGGTAATTACTTCGGTGCTGTACGTGCCTTCACCCAGATGCAGCATGAGTATAACTGCTATTTCTTCATCGCTGACTGGCATTCGCTGACCACCCATCCGCATCCCGATGATATCATCCGGAGCACCAATACCATCCTCGCCGAATACTTGGCGTGCGGTATTGACCCCGAGAAGGCGACCATCTACGTGCAGAGCGATGTGCGTGAGGTGCTTGAGCTCTACCTCTATCTCAATATGAACGCTTACCTCGGGGAGCTTGAGCGTACGACCTCCTTCAAGGACAAGGCACGCCAGCAGCCCGACAACGTCAACGCAGGGCTGCTCACTTACCCCTCGCTGATGGCCGCCGACATCCTCATGCACAAGGCCATCAAGGTGCCCGTGGGTAAGGACCAGGAGCAGAATATGGAGATGGCGCGTAAGTTTGCTCGTCGCTTCAACACCATCTACGGCGTGGACTTCTTCACCGAACCCCAGTCATTCTCCCTCGGCGAGCGCGCTCTCAAGGTGCCCGGCCTCGATGGTTCGGGGAAGATGGGCAAGAGCGAAGGCAATGCCATCTACCTCATCGACGACGAGAAGACCATCTCCAAGAAGGTGATGCGCGCCGTCACAGACGCAGGTCCTACCGAGCCCAATAGTGAGAAGCCTGAGCCTATTCAGAACCTCTTCACGCTGATGGAGATTGTCTCCACGCCCGAAGTCTATCAGCACTTCGATGGACTCTACAACGAGTGCGCCATCCGCTACGGAGATATGAAGAAGCAGCTCGCTGTCGACATCAACGCCTTCTGCGCTCCGATCCGTGAACGCATCCTCGACATCCAAGGCGATAAGGAGCTGCTTGCTCGTGTCGCTCGCATCGGCGCAGAGAAGGCACGTGAGTCCGCTGCGAAGACCATCGATGAGGTACGCCACATCATTGGCTTCCGCCCTCGCTAAACGCAATAAATCATCATTATAGATAAAGATACTCCCCATGGAATTAATCGGTAAAATCGTCCAAGTCCTCCCCCTGCGCACTGGTACCAGCAAGGCAGGTAACCCTTGGCAAGTACAAGAATATATCCTCGAAACCCTCGGTACGCAGTACCCACGTAAGGTATGCTTTGAGCTCTTCGGGGATAATGTGAACAAGTTCCCCCTGCAGGTAGGACAAGAAGTGACGGTATCCATCGATGTTGAGAGCCGCGAGTTCAATGGTCGTTGGTACACGTCTGTACGTGCGTGGAACGTGGTACAGGGCATCCAGCTCCCAGGTGTCACTGCTCCTGCTCCTGCAGCTTACAGCACTCCTCAGCCTTCGGCTCCTGGTGCTCCTGTCGCTTCTGGTGTGCCTGCCCCTCCTGCTCCCGCAGCACCCGCCGCTCCTGCTGGCTCTGTCGGCGCTGCTGACGACCTGCCCTTCTAAGTCTGCTGGTGGTAGCTTGCCGCCCGTAGATAACAGACCCATTAGACTTCGCCACTGCGGTATGCGCTGCGAGTAGCGAAGCCTGATGGGTCTGTCTTGTATCGCTCATCTTCACTTGATTATTTGCTCTTTACACCTTCTCCGATGCACCTCCTTCTCTTAGCCGTAGGCAAGACCGATAGCCGCGCCATCGAAGAGCTGACGAAGCTCTATGCAGACCGCTTGGGGCATTACCTGCCCTTCAGCCTGCAGATCATCCCCGACATACGCCGCTCGAGCAAACTCACCCCCGAGCTGCAGAAGCAGATGGAGGGTACGGAGATCCTGCGCCAGATAAATACTTCGGATAGGGTAGTGCTCTTCGATGAGAAAGGACGGGAGTTCTCCAGCACCGCCTTCGCCTCGTACATCGAGCGTGTGATGGTCTCGGGGACACGGCGCTTGGTCTTCGTCATCGGAGGACCTTATGGCTTCTCGGACGAGGTCTATAAGCGTGCCGATGATCGTGTGTCGCTGAGTCAAATGACCTTCTCCCATCAGATGGTGCGCCTCTTCGCTGTGGAGCAGCTCTATCGTGCGCAGACCATCCTCAGGGGCGAACCTTACCACCACGAGTAGGGGAGTGGGGAGGTGATGTATCAAGATAATTAGGTGAAATCATCGATCTGTATGCGTTTGTGGTATTGGTTCAAGGCTGTGATCAATCACTTAGACCAGCGACATGCTTACTGGCTTCTCTTGGCAGGGCTTTTGCTCCCGAATATCGTCCTCTCGCTGATGATGCCTTTGGCGGTGGTATGGCGCGTGCTTATTATACTGGTGATGCTCCCGGTGTATATGCTCCTGCTGCTTGCTGCCAAGCGTCCAGGGCGCATCTACTGGGGGCTCTTTGCTTTGGTCTTGCTCCATGCCTTCCAGCTGGTGCTCTTGACCATCTTCCGTGGGTCGGTGGTGGCGGTGGATATGCTCCTCAACCTCTTTACCTCTGAGCCTGATGAAGCTGGCGAACTGCTTTCCAACATCCTCTGGCCCATCTTCGGGAGCGTGGGTTTCTACTTCTCTACCTTTGTGGTGGCGACTATCTCGGCACGGAGTAGGGGAGGGCTTACTGCACGCTTCCGCCGTCGTACCGCCCTTGTAGCTATACTCCTTCTGCTCACCGCATGCCCTATTTATATAGGAGCCAAGCACCGCTTCCCCTATGTCCATCTGAGGGCGGAAGTCTACCCGATGAGCGTCTTCTACAATATGTACTTAGCTACGACAAAGCTCTATGAAGTCTTGCACTACGACCGTACCAGCCAGGACTTCTGCTACGGAGCGACTTCGGAGCGAGCGAAGGATGAGCGCGAGGTGTATGTTCTGGTCATAGGAGAAACTTCGCGCGCCTACAGCTGGAGTCTCTACGGCTATCCGCACCCGACAACTCCGCAGTTGGACTCGCTGCAGCGCACGGGAGGGCTAATCGCCTTCTCTGATGTGCTGACGCAGTCGAATACGACCTATAAGAGCGTGCCTATCATTCTCTCGCCTGCCGATGCTGCTTCCTCTGATCGGCTTCCTCGGGTAGAAGGGATCCTTGCAGCCTTCCGTGAGGCAGGCTTCTATACCGCCTTCATCTCCAACCAGCCAGGCAACCACAGCTACGTGGACTTCTTCGCGATGCAGGGCGATGAGCATCATCCCATACGTAAGGAGCTGCGTCATAAGAAGCGCCGCCTCTATGATAGCGATATGCTTCCCTACCTGCAGCGACTCTTGGCGAGCGATCATCCGAAGCTCCTGGTGGTGCTGCACACCTATGGTAGTCACTTCAGCTACCGAGACCGCTATCCGAAGGAAGAGGCGTTCTTCCCTGTGAAGGGTCGCTATTCGGGTTCGGAGCGAGACAGTCTCAATCTCCGCAATGCCTACGACAATGCCGTGCGCCAGACGGATAAGTTCGTCTCCTCGGTGATCCGTCTGCTTGAGGAGGGTGATCGTCCTGCTTCGCTGCTCTACATATCGGACCACGGGGAAGATGTGTATGACGATGAGCGGAAGCGTTTCCTGCACTCTTCGCCCGATGTGTCGTACTACCAGCTGCACGTGCCGCTCCTCATCTGGGGGAATAAGCGATGGAGGGAAGCTCATCCGAAGCTCTTTGCCACGGGGAAGGCGAATAGAGGGAAGGCTATTTCCTCTAATTCGGTCTTCCATACGTTGCTTGAGTTGGCAGGCATACGCACCTCTTACAGGCGTGATGACTTGTCTGTCGTCAATGCACGCTTCTGTGGAGGGCAACGCTTCTACCTCAATGACCGCTATGAGTGCGTACCGATAGAAGACCTCGATCTTCAGGAGGAAGACCTACGTCTCTTCCGTGAGAAGGGGCTATATTTACCTCCTTCGTCGCTGGAATAGTGAGGTCACCATTCCGAAGCAGTACTGCTTTGTGATCAAACCACTATTGCTCCGGAGTCAAAGCAGCACTGGTTTGCCCCTCGACCACTACTGCTTTCATCTCCGACCACTACTGCTTTGATTGGGTACTTCTGCTCCTTGAGTCCGTCTGCTTTGCCATAGCTGTTTAGCTTGTCGGTACATCGCCCCTTCTCACCATCATGAGTGCGTACCATGACGTTATATCTGTGCAGAGCTTGCCGAGCGAGATGAAGATCTTACAGCTATATAAAATAATCTTATCTTTGCGTCACAAGTACACGACGAATAAGCCGATGGATAGAGTGCTGCCCACAGTGCGATTTTCGAAAAACTTAAGGGTACCCTTAAGGAGAGTCCGCTTCGCAGACTCTCCTTATAGTCGTCTAAACCATTATCTAAAGATAGCCTTACACTGTCCTCTCTCCTACGTAGGAGAGGGGCAGTGTAAGGCTATCGCTGTTTTTGTACCTACAAAAGCAGCGATACTGAAAGGGATATTTCCCTTTATGAAGAGCAACCATAGCATTGACCTTCGTAGTGGAAAATACATCAAGCCCCAGCCCCTATTGATTTAGACCTAAGCTGAACGATTTATCGGACAGCAATTATCGCTAACAAGATACAAGCCTATGAAACGAATGAAGACTGCTTGCAGCGTGCTCCTTGTGGGGCTTGCGCTGCCAGGACTCGCCCTGGAGAAAGCCTCCGCCACGACGGCTGTGACCGCCATGGCACAGAGCCAAGACCGCAATGGTGCCCTGACGGGTGTCGTGCGTGACTCGAAAGGTGAGCCCATCATCGGTGCCTCGATCTTGGTCAAAGGCCAAGCAAAGAGTAAGGGAACGCTTACTGATTTGAAGGGGCACTTCTCTATTAGTGGAGTCAAATCTGGCTCTGAAATCACCATCACTTGTGTAGGGTACAAGAGCCAGACCATGCGCTGGACGGGTACCGCTCTGACCGTCACCCTCGAGGATGAGATGACACAGCTCAGCGGTGTCGTCGTCACCGCTCTCGGTATTCGCCGTGAGAAAAAAGCCCTCGGCTATGCCATGCAGGAGGTCAAGGGTGACCAGCTGATGGCCGTGCGTGAGCCCAACATCACCAACGCCCTCTCGGGGAAGGTATCCGGTATCCAGATCATCAAGGGATCGAGCAGCCCAGGTTCTTCTTCGAAGATCGTCCTGCGTGGTAGCAGCTCCCTCTCGGGAAGCAACCAGCCCCTGATCGTCGTCGACGGTGTGCCTATGGACAACACAACCGGTTCATCCAACAACGACTTCTGGAATCCAGAGGCGGATATGGGTAACGGTCTCTCCGATATCAATGCCGAAGATATCGAAAGTATGACCGTGCTGAAGGGGGCTTCTGCAGCGGCTCTCTACGGCTCTCGTGCTGGTAACGGGGTCATCCAAATCATCACCAAGAGCGGTCGTAAGAACAACGGCCTCGGCGTCACGATCTCCTCTTCGGTAGGGATTGAACGCCTCTTCATGGTGCCTAAGCTCCAGAGCCACTTCGGTCAAGGTACGGAAGGGGCTTATAAGAACGATGCTTCCTCCAGCTGGGGTCCTCGCATCGAAGGTCAAGAATATACGAAGTGGGACGGCACGAAGGCCAAGATGAGTGCCTATGACAACGTAGGTAACTACTTCCACTCGGGAATTGACCTGACGGAGAATATCGCCTTCTCTCAGATGTATGACCGCACGTCTATCTACTCGTCTCTGACACGTACCGACAATAAGAGCCACATCCCTGGTGCTTCGCTCGGTCGTACGAATATGACGCTGCGTGCCACGACGAAGTTCGGCCCAGACAACCGCTGGAGCACCGATACGAAGGTGCAGTACATCCGCTCCTTCGTGCAGAACCGTCCGCTGAATGGTTCGAACGCTTCGAACGCCTTCTACACCATGTACGCACTCCCTCGCAGTATGGACATCCGTGACTTCGCCGATGCACGTACGCCACAGGGTGCTATGCGCTGGTACGGGGCAGGCAATCAGACCAACCCCTACTGGGCAAGCAAGTACAACCTCAACAGCGATACACGTGACCGCTTCCTCATCAGCGCAGCTCTGAAGTATAAGATCACCGACTGGCTCAACGCTGAGCTACGTGTGGGCTCTGACCAGTACTCTACGCGCATCGAGCGTAAGACCTATGCTGGCTCGCCTATCGTAGGTGGCGGCGGTAAGTACGAGACGGAGCAGATCAAGTTCTACGAAAACAACTACAGCTTCCTCTTATCGGCACAGCGTGACCACCTCTGGGGTAAGCTCGGTGCTTTGGGCTCCTTCGGGGGTAACCTTATGGAGCGTAAGCACACCGGACTGCGTGGCAGAGTAGGTCAGCTCATCGTGCCTAACCTCTTCTCGCTGAACAACGGTACCGATAAGCCAGACAATACCGAGACGTACAGCCACAAGAAGATCAACTCGCTCTACGGTACGGCACAGCTGAACTGGGACGGCTACTTCTTCATCGATGGCACGCTGCGTAACGACTGGTCCTCTTCGCTGGCCAAGGCTAATCGCTCCTTCCTCTATCCTTCGCTGAGCTCTTCGCTGGTCATCACCGATATGCTTCACAAGCTGGATGTGACCGCTCCTCAGTGGCTCTCCTTCGCTAAGCTACGTGCTTCGGCTGCGCAGGTAGGTAACGACCTCGAGCCTTATCAGCTCTACAGCAGCTACCGCATCGAAAAGGATCCGCTCGGTGGTACGATGGCTAATGTCGACAACACGCTCTACAGTGACAAGGTACGTAGCGAGCTCATCAAGTCCTATGAATTAGGGCTGGAAATGCGCTTCTTCGATAGCCGCTTCGGTATCGACTTCGCTTGGTATCGCTCGAATGCTACGAACCAGCTCATCCGCCTCGGTATGGACCCTTCCAGTGGCTACGAAGCTAAGATGATCAATGCTGGTAATATCCAGAACCAAGGGATCGAGCTGATGCTCACGGCGGATATCTTCCGTGGTGGTGCCTTCAAGTGGAATACGCAGCTCAACCTTTCGCATAACGAAAACCGCATCATCAAGCTCTACGATGGTGGTGGGGTAGAGTCGCCCGTGACCGAATACAACCTCGGTACGTATGACAACCTCAAGATCATCGCTCGCGAAGGCGGTAAGTACGGTGAAATCTGGGGTACGAGCTACAAGCGCGTAGAAGATAAGTCCAGCGACCTCTACGGTAAGATCATCACTGACGAAAAGGGGCTGCCCTTGGCTGGTAGTGAAAAGAAGCTCGGTGACCAGCAGCCTGACCTCCTGGTCGGTCTGACCAATAGCTTCTCCTTCGCAGGCTTTGACCTGAGCTTCCTCCTCGATGGTCGCTTCGGCGGTAAGATGTTCTCCGGTACGAACCACGCTCTGCAGGCTGCCGGTGCTGCTGCTAATACAGTGGTCAACGGTCGTCGTGATAAGTTCGTCGTCGACGGAGCTATCGAGAAGGTCGTAGATGGCAAGAAGGTCTACACCAAGAATACTGTCGAAGTAAGCCCACAGGACTACTGGAGTGCGCTCTCTGGCCGTGGTGGTAACCTCGGTATCAACGAAGCAAACATCTTCGATGCTACCAGCCTTCGCCTGCGCAACATCGCTCTGAGCTACACGCTCCCCAAGAGCCTGCTGAAGAACACGCCTATCACGAAGGCTAAGCTCGGCTTCTCCTGCAACAATGTATGGATGATCAAGAGCTATATGAATGGAGTAGACCCCGAATCGGTCTTCGCTACGGGCTCTAACGCTACGGGGTATGAGTTCGCATCCTCACCCACGACACGCTCCTTCCTCTTCAATGTTACCCTCGGTTTTTAGTCCTATACAGCCCTATAGATTATGAACAATAAGACGAAAATCCTCCTGTGCTGTCTCACGGCTGTAGCTTCCCTCGGTATGAGTGCTTGCCGTGATTTCGATGAGGTGAATACCAATCCCACGGCTGCTTCGCAGGAGCAAGTCCTCCCCGAGTATCTGATCAACCGCTCGATCATCGCAGCGCAGCAGAACCCCCATATCGCTGAGCGTGCCTTCGTCCTCTACTGGAAGACGGCTGGGCATCAGCATCGTAGAGGTGGACTCTCTGTGGGTGGCTTCAGTGATGGCTGGAGCTCCGACTACTATGGCCGTATGTCCACCGAGTCGCTCAAGCCGCTCTACGCTGCTATCTCGCTCATCGAGCAGCGTGTCAAGGCTGGCTCAGCTCGTGCCTATGACAATGACCTGCTTCAGGTAGCACGTATCTGGCGTGCCTATATGCTCTCCGAGCTGTGTGATAACTTCGGTGTCGTCGCTATCAATGGCTATGATGGTGCTAATCCCACCTACGTAGGTGCTAAGGAGGCTTATACCTTTATGCTCAAGGAGCTCAAGGAAGCCGCTGCCGCTTTGTCTAAGGACAAGGTAACTCTGCCTAAGGAAGTCAAAGACCTGGATAGAGCTTATGGCTATGATGCAGCTAAGTGGCGAGCTTATGCCAACTCGCTGCGTATGCGCTTAGCGATGCGCCTCTCCGAAGTCGATGAAGCTACGGCTAAGGCGAACTTTGAAGAAGCTGCCGCTGCTGGTGGTATCGTGAATGCTGATCAGCGCTTCGCTGTGCAGGAGAAGGATGGTTGGGATGACCTGACTGGCGTAATGAGCCGTCAGTGGAACCACCAGTGGATCTCTACGACCTATAATAACCTGGTCCTCGGACTCGGTGGCGTAGCGTCGAGCCAGCAACTCACGGATGCACGCTATACCGGTCATATCAAGGAAGCTAACTACCTTGGGGTACGCTACGATAAGCACTTCCCTCTGAAGACGACCGACCCCTCGGCTGGCTTCTATATGGATGGTCTTCCTAATACCATCGACCCACGTGCCTACAAGACCTTCATCATCACGGGCGATACGGAAAATCCTGACTTCAGCTTCTATCCTACGTGGAATAAGAGTGCTACGACGACGGAGTACAAGCTCAAGCAGGCTGATGATAAGGATAAGGACTTCAAGACTATCGAGACGCGCTACACGTGGAATGCGTGGGTCGATGGTGCTTGGGGTGACCTCTATGCGATTAATGACTTGCTGCAGGTCGGCACGATGCCTCGCTTAGCTAATAAGTACCGCAATAGCACCAGCAAGCGTATCTTCTTCGCCGAATGGGAAACGTACTTCCTCATCGCTGAGGCTGCTGTGCGTGGCTGGACAGTGCCTATGTCGGGTAAGGAAGCCTATGAGAAGGGTATCCGTGCGAGCTTCGCCTACCAAGGTGCTGGCTTCGTCGACGAGTACCTTACCTCGGAGAGCTACAACCGTGTAGGTACTTCTGTAGCGTGGGATCATACGACAGAGCCTGCAGCTACCGTGACGATGAAGTGTAAGAACGGCTATACGGAGCAGATGGAGGACTACACCTACCACTATCCTGATATGAATAGCCGCCTCTACAAGAAGGCTATGAACGACCACCTGACGAAGATCATCACGCAGAAGTTCATCGCTAACACGCCTTGGCTGCCCTTAGAGACGTGGAATGACCATCGCCGTTTAGGTCTGCCCTTCTTCGAAACGCCTGCCGTAGAGAAGTCGCTGGACAACATGCCTCAGCTGACGGCATCGAGCTATTCGACCGTGGCTGTCGACTACTATCCACAGCGTCTGCCTCTGCCCAGCAGCATCGGAAACGGCAACAAGCCCGGCTACGAATCTGCGCTTAAGGTCCTCGGTGGTGCTGACAAGGACAAGGTCTTCACGCCGCTCTACTGGGCTAAGAAGAAGTAGCGGAAGCACTTCTTCCTCCCCCCTATAAAAGGCAAGCGCCTCCCGCCTATTCAGGCGGGAGGCGCTTTGCTTTGTGGTGGTGCTCAGGGAAGCTACGGCAGGAGGAGGGAGCTGTCGCCGTAGCTCAGGAAGCGGAAGCCGTGCGTCAGTGCCCAATCATAGACACGATGCCAGTCGTCCCCGATGAGGGCTGCGATGAGCAAGAGGAGCGTGCTGTGCGGCTGGTGGAAGTTCGTCACCATCCCACGGATGAGGCGATAGCGGTAGCTGGGAGCGATGATGATGCTCGTGGGGAAGACCAAATGCTCCTCTCCCTGTGCCTCCAGGTAGCTAAGGAGCGTGTTGAGGGCTTCGGTGGGTGTCAGCTCTTCCTCGGGAGCCTCTTCGTAGGGCAACCACTGCTCTACGTGCAGGGCATTCATCGGCGTGTCGGGATGACGGCGCAGTGTGATGGCTAAGTGATAGAGGCTCTCCAGCGTGCGTACGCTCGTTGTCCCTACGGCGATGATTTGACCGACGTGCTCCCTTAGGGCAAGGAGGGTGGTGCGGTTCACGCTGATGAGCTCGGCGTGCATCTCGTGCTCGCCGATATGGTCGGCCTTGACCGGGCGGAAGGTACCAGCCCCGACGTGTAGCGTCACATCCAAGACGTCCGTCCCCTGAGCGCGTAGCTCGTCAAAGACCTCAGGGGTGAAGTGCAGTCCTGCCGTAGGAGCCGCTACAGAGCCTTCTGTCGCAGCGTAGACGGTCTGATAGGTCGTGAGGTCTTGCTCCTCCGTCTCACGCCCGAGATAGGGCGGTATGGGAAGGATACCCATCAGTTCTAAGAGTTCGCCGAAGGTATAGGCATCGTTGTCCCAAGAGAAGTGGATGACGCCTTCTTCGCCCCGTGTAGCCGTCAGAGTCACTTCGCCTTGCCCCTCGCGATAGAGGAGGCGGGTTAGGCTCGTCCCTTCCTTGAAGCGCTTGGCGTTGCCTATGAGGCAGTGCCACGAGCAGTGATGTCGCTCGCCTAAGGACAGCTCATAGGAGGAGGGAGCGGCTGGGTCGAGGCAGAAAATCTCGATGCGTGCACCCGACTCCTTGTGGAAGAGCAGGCGTGCACGGATGACCTTGGAATTGTTGCGCACAAGCACCGCCCCCTCTGGCAGGAGGCGAGGGAGGTCACGGAAGGTAAATTCCTCGATTTCCCCTCCTTGGTAACGGAGCAATTTGGAGCTGCTGCGGTCGGAGAGGGGATATTTGGCGATACGCTCGTCGGGCAGGGGGTAGTCGTAGTCGGCTATCTGGATGTCTTGGGGTCGGATGCTCATTGGTCTGCTTGTGGAAAATAGCCCGCTGAGGGCGCAACAAAAGTACGGAAAAGTGCCCCAAGTGGCTTTGCTTCCTGCGCTCTTACTACTCTTAGGTAAGCTTAGTAAGGGCTCTGCTCTCGGGAGGATAGAGTGACTTAGGCTGGAGGGAGGTGCTACGAACAGCTATTCGTCAGCACGATGCACCTATATAGGTCTGTGGGTCGAGCAATATAGGTTCGTACGCAAAGCAATATTGCTCGGAGTGCGGAGCAATATTGGTCGGGAGGTGAAGCAATATAGCTTCGTCGCCCCTCTTCAGGCACTGGTGGCTACTGAGGGGCGGAAAAGGGCAGAGGTCGTAAGGGAGGGAGCTTAGGAGATTTGGCTCCAGGAAGGCCGCTCGTAGTAGATTTCGTGGAGGCGACGACGGAGGATGTCGTTCTTCGGGAGCTGGAGGTCGGGGTCTTCGCTGAGGATTTCTTCCGCCAGCGTGCGCGTATATTGCACCATAGCCCCATCGAGGGCAGGATTGGCAATGCGCAGGCTGAGCTGCTGACCACTCTGACGCGTACCATCGATTTCCCCAAAGCCACGCAGACGCATATCCTCTTCGGCGATGACGAAGCCGTCATTGGTCTCGACCATAATAGCGATGCGGCGCTTGGCATCTTCGCCCAATTCGCGCCCTGTGACCAGGATGCAGTAGCTCTGACTGGCACCACGCCCTACACGGCCACGGAGCTGATGCAGCTGCGCCAGCCCGAAGCGGTTCGCCCCTTCGATGACCATCACGGAGGCATTGGGGACGTTCACACCGACCTCGATGACGGTGGTGGCTAAGAGTATCTGCGCATCGCCAGAGATGAAGCTGCGCATCGCTTCGTCCTTCTCATCGGGCTTCATCTTGCCGTGGACACGGACGAGACGGCGGTGAGCGAAGTGACCACTGTAGCGGCGGAAGCCTTCGTCCAGCGTGCGCATCGACTCCTCTTCACTCTCCTCAATCATCGGGAAGACTACATAGGCTTGGCGACCCAACTGCAGCTGCTGCTCGAGGAACTGATAGACCCGATACATCTCGCTCTCGCTCTGGTGGTAGGTCTCGATGGGCTTACGCCCTGGGGGAAGCTCGTCAATGATGGAGATATCCAGGTCGCCATAGAGCGTCATCGCCAGCGTGCGCGGTATGGGCGTGGCACTCATGATGAGGATGTGGGGATGGATTTGCTCGCCCTTCTGCCACAGCCCCGACCGCTGGACGACCCCGAAGCGGTGCTGCTCGTCGATGACCGCCAGACCTAAGTGCGCAAACTGCACCGTGGGCTCTAAGAGGGCGTGCGTGCCGACGATGATGCGTAGCTCGCCTGTGCTGAGGGCGTGGAGTAGGCGTGTGCGCTCCTTCTTCTTCGTGCTGCCTATGAGTAGCCCCACCTCGATGCCCAGTGGTGCAAGGTATTCGCTCAGCGAAGCATAGTGCTGGCGTGCGAGAATTTCCGTGGGTGCCATCAGACACGCTTGATGACCGTTGTCCAGGCTTAGGAGCATCGAGAAGAGGGCGACGAGCGTCTTCCCACTCCCCACATCCCCCTGGATGAGTCGGTTCATCTGACGGCCACTGATGACATCGGTCTGGATTTCACGGATGACGCGCTTCTGCGCCTCGGTCAGGTCAAAGGGAAGGCTACCGTAGAGCCCACGCACGCTCTCGCCGACACGGGGCAGAAGCAGGCCTGGAGAAGCCGCCTTGCGGTCACGCTTCATCCCGAGGAGACGGAGCTGAATGAAGAAGAGTTCGTCGAACTTGAGCCGTCTACGTGCCGCCTCCAGCCCTTCCTTCGTCACGGGGAAGTGTATCTGCTCTATGGCTTCGGCATAGGACATCAGGCGCGCACGCGCGATGATCTCTGGGGTGAGGGTCTCGGTGATGTGGGGGACGCACGCCTCCTTGAGGACGTAGAGGAGCTGGCGCATCTGACGGCTGTTGAGCCCTGCGCGCGTGAGCTTCTCGGTGAGGGGATAGACGGGCATCAGCCCACCGCTGACCTGCGCTGCCTTCGCCTCCTCGTCGATTTCGGGGTGGCTGATGCTGTACGCTCCATTGAAGTAGACGGGCTTGCCGAAGACTAAGTACGATTGCCCAGGGATATACCGCTGGCGGATGTAGGGCAAGGAGCGGAACCAGATTAGCTCTATCGTGCCCGTCCCATCGGTGAAGTACGCCACCAGCCGCTTCTTGCGCCCTTCGCCCACCTCCTTGAAGTCACGGATATAGCCGTGGAGCTCCACGTGCGGCATCTCGCCTCGTAGCTCGCGTATCTGATAGATGCGTGAGCGGTCGACGTACTTCGTGGGGAAGTAATGCAGGAGGTCAAGGTAGGTATATAGGTCAAGTTCCTCGGCCAGCACTTTGGCTTTCCGTGGTCCGACACCAGGGAGGTAGGTCAGCGGTGTGAGGAGGAAGTCTTGAGCCATAGGGGAAGCTATCGCAGGGAGGTCTTAGTCAAGGAGCAAATCTGCCAACAGCAGGTCGCGAGGTGTGGTGAGCTTGATATTCGTCTCCTCGCCTTCGACCAAGGTGATTGCCCCTAAGTGCGATGCCTCGTAGACGGAAGCGTCATCGGTGAACAGCGGACTGAAGGGCTGCTCGTAGGCACGATGAAGCCTACTGAGGTCAAAGGTCTGTGGGGTCTGTACGGCACGGTAGCGTGCACGCTCGACGGCTTCGCTCGCCCCCTCTTTGCCGAGGAGACGCAGGCTGTCGGTCACGGGACAAGCAGGCAGGGCTGCTCCACTCGTCTCTGCCACCTCGAAGGTGCGGCGAATGAGCGCACGCGATACCAAGGGACGCACCCCATCGTGAATAGCTACCAGTCCCTGCTCAGGGAGCTTGCTCAGCCCCGAGCGTACCGACTCAAAGCGCGTCGCTCCGCCATCGGCGATGCGGTGGGGGAGGGTGAACTGATGCTGGGTGCAGAGCTCCTGCCACAGTCCTTGCTGGTCGGCTGGCAGGACGAGGATGAGCTCCTCGACCTCGGGGGCGAACTGACGCAGCGTGTGCATCAAGACCGGCTCACCTCGGAGGGGAAGGAACTGCTTCGGCAGCTCCGCCCCCATACGCAGCCCTCTGCCTCCAGCCACGATGACGGCATAGCGGTGCGGTGCCATTAGCCTTCGACTTGGGGGTCTTCGCTGAGCTGCGCCATCAGGCTGGTGAGCTGCTTGTCCGCCTGCGTGAGCTTCTCACGGCAGTGCTTCGAGAGCTCAACAGCCTCCTTCACGAGGTCGGTGAGTTCGTCCACGTCAGGATTTTCGCCCTCGATACGGCGAACGATTTCATCCAGACGGCTGGCGGCTGCCTTGTAGGTCAGGTCTTTTTTCATCGTAGAGTCTGTAATAGTGTGTGAGCTACCACGTGAGTAGTATGGTATTCCCTTAGCGTGCGGTGTGTAGCTTGCGCCGTGCATCGATGCCGAGGAAGATGAAAAGCAGGAACGTGAAGCCCCATAGCGAGGAGCCTCCGTAGCTGAAGAAGGGTAGGGGGATGCCGATGACCGGGACCAAGCCCAAGACCATCCCCACGTTGATGAAGAGGTGGAAGAGGAAGATCGATGCCACGCAGTAGCCATAGACCCGCCCGAAGCGCGTCGCCTGCCGCTCGGCTAAGGCCACGATGCGCAGGATGAAGATGGCGTAGGCTACAAGCAGGGCGGTCGAACCGATGAAGCCCGACTCTTCGCCCACGGTGCAGAAGATGAAGTCCGTCTCTTGCTCGGGGACGTAGTTGAGCTTCGTCTGCGTCCCCTTGAGGAAGCCTTTGCCCGTCAAGCCCCCCGAGCCAATGGCTATCTTCGACTGGTCTACGTTATACCCCTTCCCCTTGAGGTCGCTCTCGATACCGAGGGCAATCTTGATGCGTACCTGCTGGTGTGGCTGGAGGATGTCATTGAAGACGTAGTTCACCGAGTAGAAGAAGCCCAGCGACCCCAGGGCGAAGAGTGCCATTAAGAGGTAGCGCAGGAGGTAGTCACGTAGGGCGAGGTAGAAGAGTAGCCCCACAGCGATGACCACGAGCCCAAGAGCGAGGTAGGCGAGGTTGAAGGCAACGAAGAAGTTCACTACCCCAGCGATGAGATAGACCCCCAGCGTAGAGCCCACGGCGTAGAGGAGATGTCTCCAGCGGTTGCGCCAGTCAGGCGAATAGACGGCGTAGAGTGCTGCCAGGCAGACGAGGATAGCGTTGGAGACGAAGAAGAGGTCGGCATCCGTAGCACTCCACCACAGCGTATCCTCCAGCACGAGTGCCCCGATGAAGTACGCCGCTGCCGAGGTGCTCAGCCCCATAAAGAGCCCCGAGAAGCCCTCACGGAAGAGGGCGAGGAAGAAGACTAAGAAGACCAGCGCCGAGCCTGTCTCCTGCTGCAGCAGGATGAGCCCGATGGGGAAGAAGATGATGGCGAAAATCTTCAGGTAGCTACGTATGGACTCAATCTTGAAGTCATATTGATTGCACAGCCACGCTAAGGTCAGGGCGGTAGCGACCTTGGCGAACTCCGCCGGCTGCAGGCGCACCGGCCCTAAGACCAGCCACGAGCGTGAACCCTTGATGTCGGGGGCGATGACGATGGTCACCATCAGAAGGAGCATCATCGCCCCATAGAAGAGCGGCGCACCCACCTCGTAGATGTCGGTATCCAGCGAGAGCACAGCGAAGCCGATGACCAGCCCAAGACCTATCCACAGGAGCTGCATCATCGGACGCCCCCCAGGACTCAGCAGGGCTTCCGTCTCGAAGTTGTACGACGCACCGCAGATAGAGAGCCATCCGAAGAAGACGAGGATGAGGTACATCCCGATCGTCACCCAGTCAATGGACTTATAGAGCGGCTGTGAAGAAAGCTGTCGCATAGGTGATAAGCTGAGGGCTATAGGTCATTGATGTAGGAGATGCTGCGGTGCTCCATCGAGGACGCTACGGCTTCGCCCGCACCTGAGAGCTTGCCATCACGGAGGTAATACTCCATCATCACACGGCCGATGGGTACGCCGAAGTGCGCCCCGAAGCCACCGTTCTCGACGTAGACAGCCACAGCAATGCGTGGCTTGGAGCGTGGAGCAAAGCCGATGAAGGCGGAGTGGTCCTTACCGTGGGGGTTCTCAGCCGTACCTGTCTTACCGCACACCTGGATTTCTCCTGGGGCGAAGTTCGCGGCACGGCACGTACCTCCCAGCACTGCGCTCGCCATACCAGCCACGATGTACTCCCAGTTCTTGGGGGAGATGCCCGAGGGCTGGTGGTTGCGGTACATGGTATCCAGAGGCATCCCCTTAATCGAGCGCACAATGTGGGGGCGCACGAAGTAGCCTCTATTGGCGATGGTGGCGGCGAGGTTAGCTATCTGTAGGGGCGTGGCAAGGACTTCCCCCTGTCCGATGGCAATGGAGATGATGGTGTGCCCATTCCAGTGTCCTCTGTAGACCTTGTCATAGACGCCACTATTGGGGATGTAGCCACGCTTCTCCCCCGGGAGATCGAGGCCCAAGCGGTAGCCGAAGCCGAGGGCAATCATGCGCTTCTTCCAGTGATCCAGAGCCACACTGGGTGAAGGGTAGCGGCGGCGGTCATCGAGCATGAAGTGCAGCCCCCAGCTGAAGTAAGCGTTGCACGAGGTGGAGAGAGCAGGGATGAGCGAGGTGGGGGAGGGGTGGCTGTGGCACTTAGGGCGGTTGCCCATCGGGGGATAGCCGTGATGGCAGGAGAGGGAGGTCGAAGGGGTGAGGACGCCTTCCTCGAGGAAGATAGCCCCTTGCGAAGGCTTGAAGGTCGAGCCTGGAGGGTAGTTCCCTTGTATGGCACGGTTGAGCAGGGGCTTGCCGTAGGTCTCTTCGAGCATGCGGTGATTGTTCCCCTTGTTCTTGCCCGAGAGGAGCTCAGGGTCGTAGTTAGGAGCGGTCACCAGAGCTAATACTTCGCCCGTCTCCGGCTCGATAGCGACGATGGCACCACGCTTACCACGCATCATCCGCTCGCCCAGCTCCTGCAGGCCAGCGTCGATGGAGAGGGTGAGGTCACGCCCCGTGACGGGAGCGTGGTCGTGAGCTCCGCCATCGAGTCGCCCCTGAATGCGGCCACGTGCATCACGGTAGAAGATTTCTTCGCCCTTGACGCCACGCAGCACCTCTTCGTAGGTGCGCTCTACACCACTGCGCCCGACGAAGTCCCCACGCATGATGGAGCTGTCACGCTCCAGGTCGGTGACGCTCGCTTCGGAGAGGTACCCTAAGAGGTGGGCTGCGCTGTGGTAATTGTATTGGCGCACGGTACGGGAGCGCACAGAGAAGCCGGGGAACTTATACAGCTGCTCCTCAAAGCGGCCGACTTCTTCGGGCTCGAGTTGCGAGAGGAAGACTTGGGGGGTGTAGGGATTGTAGCCCCGATTGACGTTGCGGTCACGCACGGCAGCGAGCTTCTGCACAATCTCCTCGCGTGGCAGGCCTAAGGTCGTGGCTAAGAGCGTGGTGTCGAGCTTGCCCTTGGCCTCGTGGTTGACGAGCATCACGTCATAGATGGGGCGGTTGGCCACGAGAAGCTGTCCCTTGCGGTCGTAGATGACGCCACGGGCAGGGATGGTGGTGAGGATGAAGTAGGCATTGTTCTCCGCCCGTCGCTTGTAGTCGTTGCTGGCTATCTGCAGGGTGAAGAGGCGGATGATGAAGAGGGTGACGATGGCGAAGGTAAGGCTGATGATTAGCCAGCGTCTACGGAAGAACTCGTCGTTGACCATGGGGCAATCACTTCGTACGTGCGCCTTCTCCCGTGCCGAAGAAGAAGAGCGTCATCACCGAGAGCACCCACGAGAAGGCGTAGCCCGTGGCGAAGCTCAGGAGGATATGCACGCCTCCCGTGCGCATCCCTGCGGCTTGGAGGGCATAGAGCGTGCCGTGATGCACGACGAGTAGGAGGGTCACGAGCATTACCGCTCCACCACGCAGCGAGGGGAAGAGCGGTAGGGCGTGCGGTGGGGTGTTCTTATCCGTCAGGAGCGAGAGGATGGGCTGGCGCATGAAGGCCGTCAGCGTGAAGGTCGCAGCGTGCAGCCCAGGGGTGAGCCCGAAGATGTCGATGAGCAAGCCCACGACAAAGCCCACGACCGTCAGCGTGCTGCGGTTGGTCTCGATGGGAAGGAGCAGCAGCAGGAAGGGATAGAGGTAGGGTGTCGCCACACGGAAGAGGGCGATGGGACTCAGTACCCACACCTGCAGAGCCACCATCAGGAGGGCAAAGAGGAGAAAGCGCAGATAGGTAGAGCTATTCATTGGGCTTTATTGAGTCTTCGAGGGCGCGTACTTCGTGGGTGGGCTTCTCGCGGATGACGTAGACGTAGCGTAGCCCTTGGAAGTCGGTGGAGAGGTGCACGTGGTAGTTGGCGAAGGTACCAGCACTCCCCTTGAGCTGCGCTGGGACGGAGTCAGCGATGGTCCCGACCATCATCCCCTCGGGGAAGAGGTAGGAGTAGCCGCTGGTGGTGATGGTGTCCCCGACATGCGGACGGGCGTGCGGAGGGACGTTGCTGAGGATGGCCTCGTTGGCATTGGGGCTCGCTGGTGCTGCGAGCGTGCCACTGACTTCCTGCCCGAGGAGGGCGCACGCCAAGCGGATTTTGGGGTTGAGGACGGGGATGACCAGTGCGTAGTGGTCGGAGACGGCCATCACGGCTCCCACGACACCGGTGGCACTCATCACGCCCATGTCGGTCTCGATGCCGTCAAGTCGCCCCTTGTTGATGGTGTAGTAGACTTCGCCTGTGTGGGAGATGCGGTTGACGACACGTGCGATGATGACCGAGGAAGCCGCCATCGGAAGGCTGTCGGTAGCGTGCAGATGGGGCAGCTGTCCGTGGGCTTCGGCATCCTGTAGCTGGCGTGCCAAGAGGGTATACGCCGTACGCAGACGGGCATTCTCTTCCAAGAGCTCCACATTGCGTGGGCGCAGGTCGACGTAGCTCCACGCTTCGGTCAGTAGCTCGTTGACGCGTCCAAAGACGGCACTCGTCGCGTACCATTCGAGGCTCCTCGAGTAGAGGGAGCCGCTGAGGTACGTGACGAGGGCTATCGTCTCCAAGAGGAGGAAGACGAACCAATGCCGATACTTCTGGAGGAACTCAAGGAGCTTGTCCACGGATGGAACTATTGGGGCAGCTTAGCGGAAGAGGAAGTTGAAGTTGTGGATGTTCTTCAGCGCAATACCCGTACCAATAGCTACGGAGTGCAGTGGGTTCTCTGCGATCTTGAAGTCCAGGCCGAAGCGCTTGGAGAGACGCTTGTCCAGACCACGCAGGAGGGCACCGCCACCGGTGAGGACGACGCCGTTAGCGACGATGTCCGCATAGAGTTCGGGGGGAGTAGCCTCGAGGGTGCGGAGGATAGCACTCTCGATCTTGCCGATGGAGTTGTCGAGGCATTCGGCTATTTCACGGTAGTTGACATCTACCTTGCGAGGCATGGTGTCCATCATGTTTGCACCCCAGACGGTGAAGTCTGCAGGAGCATCATCGAGGTCTGCGTAGACGGCACCGACCTGGATCTTAATCTGCTCAGCGGTGCGCTCCCCGACCTTAATCTGGTGCTTCTCGCGCATGTGGTCCATGATGTCCTGCGTGAGTTCGTCCCCTGCGGTGTCGATGGATTGGTCTTCGACGATACCACCGAGGGAGATGACTGCGATTTCAGTCGTACCACCGCCTATGTCTACGATCATGTGACCTTCGGGGGCGAGGACGTCAATGCCGACACCGATGGCAGCTGCCATAGGCTCGTAAATCATGTACACATCACGACCGCCAGCATGCTCGCTGGAGTCACGGACGGCACGGATCTCCACTTCGGTGCTGCCCGAAGGGATGCAGACGACCATACGCAGCGAGGGAGTGAACCATCCACGGCGGCGGCTGATCATACGGATCATGCCACGGATCATATGCTCGGCAGCGTCGAAGTCTGCGATGACCCCTTCGCGCAGGGGGCGGATCGTGCGGATGTTAGCATTGCCCTTCTCGTACATCTCGCGGGCTTTGGTGCCCACGGCGATCATCTCGCCGGTGCGGTTGTCGAAGGCTGCTACTGAGGGCTCATCGAGGACAATCTTGTCGTCCTTGATGATGATGGTATTGGCAGTACCCAGGTCCATTGCCAGCTCCTGCCTAAAGGAAAATAGTCCCATTCTTATCTCTTAGTCGTATTCTATTTGCTTAATGCTTGAAGTGACGCACGCCTGTCATCACCATAGCCACCCCGAGACGGTCAGCAGCGGCGATGCTGTCCGCATCACGCACCGAGCCACCAGGCTGGGCAATAGCCGTGATCCCTGCTTCGGCAGCCAGAGTGACGCAGTCGTCGAAGGGGAAGAACGCATCGCTGGAGAGCACGGCTCCCTTGAGGTCAAAGCCGAAGTGACGCGCCTTCTCAATGGCTTGCTTGAGGGCATCGACACGCGATGTCTGTCCGACACCCGAGGCGATGAGTTGGCCCCCCTTGCTCAGGACGATGGCGTTGCTCTTGCTGTGCTTTACCAGCTTCGTGGCGAAGACGAGGTCCGTCAGCTCCGCTTCTGTGGGAGCTACCTGCGTCACGCACTTCATCTCTGCGGTCGTCTCTACGGCACGGTCGGTCTCTTGCGCTAATACGCCGCCGAGCATCGAGCGGTAGGACCAGCGTGCATCAATCACTTCCTTCTGACGCAGGAGGATGCGGTTCTTCTTCCCCTCCAGGATGGTGAGCGCTTCGGGGTCGAAGGCAGGAGCGATGAGCACCTCGACGAAGAGCTTATCTACTTCGCGCGCGGTGGCTACATCGATGGGGCGGTTGGCGACGAGTACACCACCGAAGGCGGAGACAGGGTCGCCAGCGAGCGCATCCGTCCAAGCCTCGAGGAGGGTGGGGCGAGAAGCGCAGCCGCAAGCGTTGTTGTGCTTGAGGATGGCGAAGGTCGGCTCGGTGAAGTCCTGGATGAGCGAGACGGCTGCCTCGACATCCTGGAGGTTGTTGTAGGAGAGTTCCTTGCCGTGGAGCTGCTCGAAGTAGCGGTCAAGGTCGCCGTAGAAGACGCCCTTCTGATGGGGGTTCTCCCCATAGCGCAGGGGCTTAGCCTCATCTGCCGTCAGGCGGAGGGCGGAATGCTCCTCTGCATCAAAGTAACGGAAAATAGCCGCATCGTAGTGCGAACTGACGGCAAAGGCACGGCGTGCAAAGTGGCGACGCTCCTCGAGGGTGGTGCATGCTCCGCGCTCACTGAGGATGGCGTGCAGGGTAGCGTAGTCTGCCTGCGAAGGGATGATGACTACGTCCTCAAAGTTCTTCGCTGCCCCACGGATGAGGCTGATACCGCCGATGTCGATCTTCTCGATGATGTCTTCTTCGCTGGCTCCAGAGGCTACGGTGGCTTCGAAGGGGTAGAGATCTACGATCACCAGGTCGATGAGCGACAGACCATACTGGAGAACTTCCTGCTGGTCGGTCTCGTGGCTACGGCGTGCGAGGATTCCGCCTTGGATGGCGGGGTGCAGGGTTTTGACACGTCCCCCGAGCATCGAGGGATATTGGGTGACGTCTTCGACTGCGACGCAGGGGTATCCAAGCCCTTCGATGAAGGTGCGTGTGCCTCCTGTGGAGACGAACTCTACGCCCTGCTGGTGCAGGAGGGTTAAGATTTCTGCTAATCCATCCTTGTGGTATACCGAGACGAGTGCTCGCCGTATGACCTTCTCCATGAGTTACTAAGCTAAGTCTAATGTATTATGTAAATGGCTCTGTACTCAGCCGTATGCTCCACTTGGGAGCTACCTATGCTAAGCTACTAAGCCACACAAAAATAACGATTTTCTCGCAGTGTAGCCTTGTCTGCTCTCGCAAAGAAGTGCACACCGACCACGGGAAGAGGGTGGGTGAACCACTAGTGCTTCGCCGTCGCACCACTAGTGGTCGGAGGGTGAAGCAGTAGTGCTTGCTCTTCGGAGCAATAGTGCTTTGACTGCAAACCTATAGTGGTCTGTAGCAAGACCTCGGAGGGGGGCAACTGAGCACCTTGGGGAGATAAGGCGGAAGTCCTGCGCTTAAGAAGCAGGGGGTGGATATGATACAGGGGCTGCAGCACGTAGGTGTGCTACAGCCCCGGTATCTTGGTCGTGTGTCGGAGATGTGTAGTCGTTATGCTTGGGTAGCTTCTACCTCCGCGCGAAGGTCAGCAAGGAGCTTCCCCTTGTAGGCGAAGTACTTGACTCCTTGGTAGCTCCCCGAGACGTTGCGCTGCTCATAGGGGAGGTATTTGGCCACGAAGGGGGAGAGCTTGTAGTCCTCTCCTCTGTAGCCAATGGTGTCGTCATCGACTACCACCACTTGGATGTCCGTGGGAACAAAGGTGAGGTATTCGCCAGGCTCAATGCCGACCATACTGAAGCGGAAGCGAGGCTTGCGTGTGCCTCGGAGTCTTGCTTCTTGGAAAGTAGCAGGTGAGGGCACAGGCTGTGGCATGGGGACTTCCTGATCGTCTTCTTCGAGCTCTACCGCCTCAACCTCGTCCTCTTCCTTCAGCTCCTCTTGGTAGGCCTCGAGGAGCTTTTTGTCTGTCGGGGAGAGTAGGGTGGCGACTACGCGCTTGATGCAATAGCAAATAGTCCATTTTCTTAGCTCATCGACCTGCTCTATTTCGCGGAAGTTGGGCTGCAGTAGGATGTCTTCATCAAGAGTCGTATCGCACTCAAAGTAATAGGGCTCCTGCTCATCGAGCTCGACAAGGAGTAGACTACCACTGCTGTCACGCGAATTGCGGAAGAGGAGGTAGCGGTAAGGCTTGATGGCGAAGGGGAAGCGTTCGTCCACCTGGTCGAAGATGCCCGCCTTGACTTGGTCGGGGGTAATCCCTTCGGCGAGCTTATAGCCGAAGTTGTTTGTCGGGTCTGCTATGAGGTAGCGACTGGCCGTAGTCTCGATAATATCGCGGCACTCAACATCCTTATATCCGAGGATGATGTCAAAGAAGAACTGAGAGGCAAGCGTGAGGCGAAGGATTTCCTCGTCCTGGATGCGCTCCTTGACGCTCTTCATCAGGTCGCGTTCATAGATCTGCTCTCGCTGTGGAGTGAGCTGGCTTTCCTTGGTGCCGTAGGTGAAGATAGCTGGGGTGAGTTCGCGCGGGAGAACAAGTACCGGCCAGTAGAAGGGACATCCGTTCCAGCCCTGTGCTTCCAGCCCATTCTGTCGGAGGAGCATGAGGACAGGTATGGTCTCAGCCAGCTGGCGAGAAGGTGTGAGGTCGATAGAGCCGGTATCAGGAGCATCGGTGAAGTTGCCATTTTCACGCCTACGTGCAATGTTACGGTCTTGTCGGTAGAGGCAGTAGACGTAGTCTTCGCCGGCTTGGGAACAGGCATATTCGATAGCCCCCTTCATATCCTGTTCATTCCACTGATAGGGGAGGCTCTCCTCTTCCTTGTAGATGTATGTCGAGCGAATGAGGTCTATGATTTCAAGGGCGATACTCTTGGGGAGCGTGGCAAAATCCTTCTTTTTGATTGGCTTGAGGTGCTCTTTGAGAAGCTGATCAATGCGCTGGATCGTGCGCCAGATATTGGTCTTGTATCCTGCCTGGAAGCCACGAGGAAAGAGGCGGTAATGGCTTTTGAGGACGAGCGTGTTAGCGACCTTGATCTTCTGTGAGGCGCAGGGCTTGATGACCTTGTCGTAGCCAATGAAGATGGCTTCCAGAGGGGCATCTCCATTCTTCTCCTCTCGGCTGATGAGCGTCTCACGGAGCTGGTCGTCAATCTCATTCATGTGGGAGAAGACCTGATAGATCGCCGAAGTGGTGTGGAAGCGCGTGACGGCCATATCCTCCTTGTCACGGGCACCGAACATACGTGCGTGCTGGAGCACTGTATCCATCTGGAAGCGCTTCGGATCACGGCCATAGAAGAAGCAGATCATCTTTCCGATAGTGATCCCACGGTCGAGGATACTCCCTCCGATGAAGATATTCGCCGTGCAGGAGAGCTTGAGCTGTCCGCTGTCATCGAGCATATTCGGCACGTCATTCTGGGAGTTCACCACGTAGATGCGGTAGTCTTCGTGCTCGAATATCTGCTGCATGCGCTTGATGACAGCTGTGCGCGGAGGTAGCTTGACGCTGATGAGTCCCTGGGCGCGTGCCTTCTTGTTCGACTGCTCAAAGTCTTCATAGAGTCGGCGTATGGTGTCACTTATACGCTCTTCCTGAGGACGGGAGCAGATAGCACGGCACACCCCCGTGATGACGGACTCGATGAGTTCGCTCTGCCACTTGTGTAGCTTCTGGGTGATGTCGCAGTGGATGAGCGCACTGGATTGATAGCTACGTCCCTGCTCTTCCTCCTGAATACTTCGGATAGCGGTGCCGATGAAGTAGCTGATGACGGCATCGGTGAGTCCCTCGAGCTTCTTGGACTGAGTTCCTCGAGTGGTGTAGTGCTTATTCCTGGTGCCGAGTACGTTGATGCACTCCTCAGAGATGGGATGGAAGAGGTGTGAGTACATAGATGCTTCGTCGCGCGAATCGACGAAGTACTGTTGTCCCCCGATATAGCTATCGTGCACGGGGACGATACTTGTGAAGCGCGGCCTCCAAGGCTGGGCATATCCCCCATTGCTAAGCTCAATCATCCCATCGGGCTGGAGGAAGAGCGAGTAGGGGGTAGCCGTGACCTGCAGGTAGCGACTGTAGGTGGGGAGCTTGGCAAAGCTATCAATCTGCTCGGAGATACTGGCCAGAGAGATCTCGCCGTGTAGCTTGCGGTAGTTACGGCTGGCAAAGTCCGCTTCATCATCGATGATGAGCACCTTCTTCTCTAAGAGATGGGGGCTTGTCTTGACGAAAAGCTGTGTGAGGTGGTGGAGGTTCTTAGCCTCTTTCTTGCATATAATCACGAGCTTGGTGCCCTGACGGCGAGAGAACTGTGCCTGAGGAAAACCGTGATGATGTAGCTCGCTGATATCGGAGATGTATATGGTTGCCTTTTGGTGTAGGTCGCTGCTCTCCTTGAAGTGGCGGAAGTCGCTCATCATACGCTCTTTGGTCTGCGTAGAGAGGGAGTTCACGCCCTTGGTGAAGACCACACAGATGTCTATGCCTCGGTCAAAGGACAGTGCCATAATGTTTACAAAGGCATTGGTCTTCCCACATTGGATCTTCCCTAAAAGAAGCCCAGGATCTTTGGCGTGTTCGTCATCGCTCATCAAGCGATGTACGGTACTTCGGACGCAGTGGTCAAGCTCGGGGCTTACTTTGATCTTGGCACGTGCCTGTAGGGTGCCGTAGATATATTCGTTGGGGTTGATGGAGGTGCGTTGGCTCAAGATGCGCTCGAGTGCTTCGTCTTTGGTGAGTCCTTGGAGCATCAAGCGACCAAATTCGGTGAGTTCTTCGTGTGTCAGGTCTGGGTTCGGTGCAGTCATATCTCAGAGTCTGTTATGTGCGTATTTATTTGTCAAGCAAATATAGCGAATAAGGTGCATTATAGTCATCAAGCAATAGTGGTCAGAGCTGTGGTCGCTACCGATTTACTTTGTTCATTACTTCTTCCTTCCTGCTCTTCCTGGAATGAACGTGCTTTTGGCTGGATTTACTCCTACACTTCGTCTCTCGACAGAGCTGTTTATTTTGCTGGGGGGGGACGTTGATGACGCTTCTCCCCACCTTGGCGGTGATCTACTGTATCCGCCTCAATCCGTATCTTGACTTCGCCCTCTTCGGGGAGAAGGGAGGGCTGAAGAAGTAGGCGGTATCATCACTAAGTAGAAGCATCCCCCCGAAGAACTCACGCTGAGTTCTTCGGGGGGATGCTTTTTATTGTTAAGTGGGGGTAGGGGAGCGCCTTACTGCAGGGCTACCCAGCGCACAAGCGCGAAGTCCATGCGGTGCGGGAGCTCAGGGTGCGTGGGGACAATGCGCAGAGCACGCTTGTAGTGCCCAGGACGAGCCTGCTTGAAGCGTAGCTCGTAGACTTCGCGCGAGCCATCACGCTCGACGAGCTTCAGTGGCGTCTTGGCGACGAAGCGCAGAGCTCCATTAGCCTCTTCACGTGCATCGACCAGCTCCACATCGAGGTCTGCGGTGAGTGCACCCTTGTGAAGTACCAGACGGAGGGTCTCTTCGTCTCCCGTGTGACGCTCGTTGGAGAGGTAGGCTGCGCTCTCTGAGCCTTCGACAGAGATTACCTGAAGGGTATCCCAAGCCTCGGCCGTAGCGCGCTTCCATTCGGTGAGCTCACGAGCAATGCGGTTGGAGTCAGCATGCAGACGAGCCGAACGCTCTGCCAGCTTCGTGTAGAAGCGGTCGAAGTAATCGTCCATCATACGGCGCATCGTGTAGTGGGGAGCGATGAAGTTCATCGAGTTCTTCATCGTCTGCACCCAGCCATCGGAGTAGGGCTTGCCGTCACGCTGGAAGTACAGCGGTACGATTTCCTTTTCGAGGAGGTCGTAGATGGTCGTTGCATCGAGCTTGTCCTGCAGGGACTGATCGGCGAAGGTGCGCTTGTCGGTGAGGGCCCAGCCAGCACCCTTGCGGTAGCCTTCGTACCACCATCCATCGAGGACGGAGAGGTTGAGGACGCCGTTCATCTCGGCCTTTTCGCCCGAAGTACCCGAGGCTTCGAGGGGGCGCGTAGGCGTGTTCATCCAGATGTCTACGCCGGCGATGAGCTTGCTGGCCAGGCGCATGTCGTAGTTCTCCAGGAAGATGATCTTGCCAAGGAACTCAGGGCGACGGCTGATCTCGAGGATGTACTTGATGAGTCCTTGTCCACCACCATCGGCAGGGTGCGCCTTACCGGTGAAGAGGAACTGTACCGGGTACTTGGGGTTGTTGACGATGCGCTCCAGACGCTCCAGGTCGGTGAAGAGCAGGTGCGCACGCTTGTAGGTGGCGAAGCGACGCCCAAAGCCGATGAGCAGGGCGTTGGGGTTAATCCCTTCGAGGACGGAAACCGTCGTCTCGGGGTTGCCGCTATTGCGCAGCCACTTCTCGCCGTAGAAGGTGCGGATGTGGTCGATGAGGCGGAGCTTGATGGTCTGGTGCGTTTCCCAGATCGTCTCGTTGGGGAGTTGCTGGATCTTCGCCCACGTCTCTTCCTTCGTCTGGTGCTTGAGGAAGTCCTTGCCGAAGTGCTTTGTGTAGAGCTCTTGCCACTCAGCAGAAGCCCATGTGGGGAGGTGAACGCCGTTGGTGACGTAGCCCACGTGCAGCTCTTCAGGGAAGAAGCCCTTCCATACGGGGGCGAACATCTCCTGCGAGACGCGTCCGTGGAGAAGGCTCACGCCGTTGGCTTCCTGACAGGTGTTCAGTGCAAAGACGCTCATGGAGAACTTCTCATTGCTCTCTGGATGCTCGCGACCGAGGCTGACGAAGTCGTGCCACGAGATACCGAGGCGTGCGGGCAGATGACCAAGGTACTTGCCGAGGAGCTCCTCATCGAAGTAGTCGTGACCAGCGGGGACGGGCGTGTGGCAGGTGTAGATGGAGGAAGCACGGACGAGCTCGAGAGCTTCATCGAAGGGAAGGTGCTCGCCTTCGACATAGTCAAGGAGACGCTGCACGCTCATGAAGGCTGCGTGCCCTTCGTTCATATGATAGACATCCTTTGAGATGCCGAGACGCTTGAGTAGAAGCACGCCGCCGAGTCCGAGGAGGTACTCTTGCTTCATGCGGTGCTCCCAGTCGCCACCATAGAGCTTGTGCGTGATGGGGCGATCCCATTCGCTGTTCTGTGGAATATCGGTGTCGAGGAGATAGAGGCTGATGCGCCCTACATTGACTTTCCAGACGTGGCAGAAGACGGTGTGGTTGGCGTAGGGCACTTCGAGGATGAGCGGTGTCTGACCATCGGCTTCAAAGACCTGCTCGATGGGGAGCTGTGTGAAGTCCTGCGCCTCGTAGTCGGCTTGCTGCTGCCCTTCGGGGCTGAGGCTCTGGGTGAAGTAACCATAGCGGTAGAGGAAGCCGACAGCCGTCAGGCGGACGTTGCTGTCGCTGGCTTCCTTGAGGTAGTCACCAGCCAAGACGCCGAGACCACCGGAGTAAATCTTGAGGATGTTCGTCAGGCCATACTCCATGCTGAAGTAGGCGACAGAGGGGCGAACAGCGTCAGCAGGCTCGCTCATATAGGCTCGGAAGTCGGCATAGACTTCGTCCAGCTGAGCCATGAAGTCCTTGTCCGCTACGAGTGCATCCATCTCCTCTTCGGAGAGCAGACGCGTGAGGGTGACGGGGTTGCCTTCCGTTGATTCCCACAGCTCAGGAGAGATGCGGCGGAAAAGGTTTTGGGCTTTGGGGGTCCATACCCACCACAGGTTGTGAGCGATCTCATCAAGTCTACGTAGCTCATTTGGCAGCTGGGCGTACGCGTAGATGTTCGTCCAGATGGGATCGTTGGCGCGCTTTGTTACAATCATAAATATATTCCTTTTTCTTAGCAATCAGACGTCGTTTGACTATTCTTTTTTACGGCGTAAAGGTACAGATAATATACCACAGCCCCCTACGTCCACGCTGCGAAGTGGAGTAGGGGGCTGTGGTGTGTGAAGCGTGGCGTGGACATGCGCTGCTTACTTCTTCGCTGGGGTAAGACCAAGGGCGGATGCTTCGCGAAGCATGAAGGCGTAGGCAGGATCATATTCGTTGGGGATGATGCCCTCGAGGATGGCGTCCTTGATAGCGTCTTTGATAAGTCCTACCTCGCGGCAAGGTGCCAGGGCGAAGGTGTCCATGATGAGCTGTCCGGAGATCGGTGGCTGGAAGTTGCGGATGCGATCCTTCTCTTCGATGTCGACGAGCTTCTGGCGAACGAGCTTATAGTTGTCGAGGTACTTGCGTACGCGCTGGGGGTTCTTGCTGGTGATGTCGGCCTCGACGAGGAGCATCAGGTCATCGATGTCATCCCCCGCTTCGAAGAGTAAGCGGCGCACGGCTGAGTCGGTCACGCCTTCGTCCACGAGCGTCGCTGGGCGCATGTGCAGGTCGACGAGCTTCTCCACATAGTGCATCTTGTGGTCAAGGGGTAGGCGCAGGCGGCGGAAGATCTTCGAGACCATCCGCATCCCGATGAAGTTGTGGTTGTGGAACGTCCAGCCCAAGCGCTGGTCAAACCGCTTCGTGTGAGGCTTGCCGATGTCGTGCAGGAGGGCGGCCCACAGAAGCCATAGGTTCATCTCCTCTCCACGGCGAGACGAGGCGGCTAAGGTTTTGGCCATATTGTCTACGACCTTGTAGGTGTGGGTAAGGTTGTCTTTGTGCCCAATGCCATCGCGCGTCTCGGCTCCCTTCAGCTCGAGAAGCTCGGGGAAGACGAGCTTCATCAGTCCGGTCTTCTCGAAGAGTTCGAGGCCGATGGATGGGCGAGGAGAGAGAAGGATCTTGTTGAACTCGGTGGCGATGCGCTCGGCAGAAACGATCTCAATGCGTGCGGCGTTTCTCCCGATGGCTGCGAAGGTGTCGGGGTCGATGAAGAAGCCGAGCTGGGAGGCGAAGCGGATGGCGCGCATCATGCGCAGCGGGTCGTCGCTGAATGTGATGTCGGGGTCGAGTGGCGTGCGCAGGGTGAGCGCCTCCATGTCGTGTAGTCCATCGAAGGGGTCTACGAGCTGTCCGAAGCGGTCGGCATTGAGGCAAGCGGCCAGCGCATTGACGGTGAAGTCGCGCCGCTCCTGGTCTTCCTCTAATGTGCCGTCTTCGACGAAGGGCTTACGGCTGTCGGGGGAGTAGCTCTCACGGCGTGCGCCTACGAACTCCAATTCTAAGTCGCCCTGCTTGACTTGTGCCGTGCCGAAGCGTGCGAAGACGGAGATGTGTGCGCCGCGCCCAAGTCGCTTAGCTACGGCTTGCGCTAGGTCAATGCCTCGTCCGATGGAGACGATGTCGATGTCTTTGGAGGGGCGGTAGAGGAGGAGGTCACGCACGTAGCCTCCGACGATGTAGGCGTCTACGCCGAGTTCGTCCGCCGCCTGACCGATGAGGTGGAAGAGGGGGGTGTCTATCTTATCGTAGATTTCGTCTTCCTTTTCGTAGAGCAAGTCTTCGCTGAGCATCCGTTTTCTTAGTTGGTTTCTTCGGCTGCAAAGATACAGGTTTCTTGCGCAGGGTGGTGTTTGCTTGGTGGGTACGGCTTGTTTTGCTTCTTGTTCCACGTGGAACGTGTATGTCTTGGCGCCGTTTCCCTATGGGTGCTGTCAGTGTAAAGGGAGGGTGTTTCACGTGAAACACCCTCCCCTTTTTACTTGAATGGGTGCGGGCGGCGGGCGGTTGTTTACTCGCGCGCCTTGCTGTCGAGCCAGATGGTCACGGGACCGTCATTGGTGAGGGTAACCTGCATGTCGGCACCGAAGCGACCTGTGCCGATGGGGCGGCCAAGGCGTGCTTCGAGGGCGCGGACGACTTTGCGGTAGATGAGTTCGGCAACCTCGGGACGGGCGGCTCGGATGTAGGAGGGGCGGTTGCCCTTCTTCGTCTCCGCCATGAGGGTGAACTGCGAGACGGCGATGATGTCCCCTTCGATGTCGAGGATGTTGCGGTTCATTACACCGTCTTCGTCGTCGAAGATACGCAGCTGCGTGGCCTTCCTTACGAGGTAGTCAATGTCTTCTGTGGTGTCATCGAGAGCGATACCGATGAGGATGAGCATGCCGAGGCGGTGGCTTTCGGCTACGGCTGTGCCGTCAATGTGGACGGCTGCCGAGCGGGTGCGTTGGATGAGGAAGCGCATAGGGTGGGGTTATTCTTCGGGGTGGAAGGCGGAGTGGATGATGCGGGCCTTGGCGGGGCCAATGGCGGCGGTGAGGTCGTCAAGGCTGGCGGCGGCGATGGCTTGCACGCTGCGGAAGGCCGTGAGAAGCTCGTCCTTCGTCTTCGGGCCAATGCCCTTGATGTAGTCGAGGCGCGAGGCAAGTTGGCTCTTGCTGCGCTTGTCTCGGTGGAAGGTGATGGCGAAGCGGTGTACCTCCGCCTGGATCTGCTCCAGGAGACGGAAGGTGGGGCTGTGGTGACGTACGGGGATTTCATCCAGGGTGTCCGTGCCGAAGAGGAGCCCTGCGGTGCGGTGGCGGTCGTCCTTCACCAGCCCTGCTACGGGGATGGAGAGCCCAAGGTCGGTGAGAGCATCACGTATAGCTCCGACTTGCCCCTTCCCCCCATCGGCAAGGATGAGGTCGGGAAGCCCTTCGCTCGCTTCGTCTTCGCTGAGGCGACGGTAGCGGCGTGTGACGACTTCGCGCATCGAAGCGTAGTCATCAGGTCCTTCGACAGAGCGGATGTTGAACTTCCGATAGTCCTTCTTCGAGGGACGCCCACGCTTGAAGACAACGCAGGCAGCCACTGGGTCAGAGCCTTGGATGTTGGAGTTGTCGAAGCACTCGATGTGCAGAGGGAGCTTGTCTAAGCGCAGGAGTTCCTTCAGCTCGGTGACGATTTGCATCAAGCGTTGGTCGGGGTTGAGTCGCTCGGCACGCTTGTACTTGTCGACCTTGTACTGGCGGACGTTGCGCTCGGAGAGTTCGAGGAGCTTCTTCTTGTCGCCCCGCTGGGGGATGGTGATGGTGACGCTGGCATCATCCTGCCATCCTGGGTCGAAGGGTAGGATGAGCTCCTTGGCTCGTGAGGCAAAGCGCTGGCGCAGCTCGGTGATGGCCGAGGCGAAAAGCTCTTCGCGCGTCTCGCCCTCGATGAGGCTGCGGTACTCGATGGTGTAGACCTGGGTGACCATCCCTTGGGTGAGGTGCATGAAGTTCACGTAAGTCGATCCGTCCTCATCTTCGTCAAAGCTGAATACATCGACGTTGTGGATGTGGTGGGGAGCTACGGTGTGCTTGACTTGATAGTTCTCGAGGTACTGCAGGCGTTCCTTGTAGATTTGTGCCTCCTCGAAGCGCAGCTCCTCGCTGAGGCGCAGCATCTCCTCACGATAGAGGTCGATGACGTCACGGAGGTTGCCCCGTAGTAGGCTCGTAATCTCGCGCACGTTGTGGGCATAGTCCTCGGCGGTCTGGTAGCCAATGCAGGGAGCCTTGCACTTCTTCATATGGTACTCGAGGCAGACTTTGTACTTGCCGAGGGCCACCTTGTGGGGAGAGAGGTCGAGGTCGCAGGTACGGATGGGGTAGAGGTCGCGTATCATCGCCACGGCGGCGTGTGCCATCCCCACGTTGGGATACGGACCGAAGCGCACCGAGCCATCGTGGGCAGGGCGGCGCTCGACACGGATACGGGGGAAGGGTTCGTTACGGATGACGACCTCGGGATAGGTCTTGTCGTCCTTGAGTAGGATATTGTAGCGAGGCTGGTGCTCCTTGATGAGGGCATTCTCGAGGATGAGGGCTTCGGCCTCAGATCCTACGACAACATACTCTATACCACGTATTTGGCGCACCAAGAGTCGGGTCTTCGAGCTGGGAACATCCCGCTGGAAGTAGCTGCTGACACGCCGGCGGAGGTTCTTCGCCTTCCCCACGTAGATGATGTTCCCTTCCTGCCCGATGTACTTGTAGCAACCGGGGGCTTCGGGAAGGGTGGGGAGGATCTTGCGTATTTCGTCGAGCGTCATCGTGTCTTGGAGCTGTGGAAGGGTGGGGGGGAGTCCCCTCCTTGGGATGCAAAGATACGGCAAAGGTGGTGAGTTGCTTGGGTGCTCGCTGTGTGCACCAGTATTGGTCGCCTCGTGAAGCACTACTGCTTCACGAGGCGACCAATAGTGCTCCGTGTGCAGAGCACTACTGCTCCGAGCGTGAAGGACTATTGCTCTGCCTGCCCTTCTTGAGGGGAGGTCGGGTGGAAGAGCTGAGGAGGAGCGGTTCTTCTTCGCGTGCGCGCGTATCATCTATGGTAAGTGCGGTGGGAGATGAGTGTAGGTAGATCCGTTAGTTTTGTGGTAAGCTGCTTGATTATAGTGGATTATGTGCTTTCCTTTTCCTCCGTTGTGGTTGGGGTGAGCTACCTATTCGGTGTGTGTGGTGTCTTATGTGCGAAGCTGAAGTGTCGTACACGGGACTTGCGTTATTCTTTATACCTTTGTAGCTTAGAGTTATAGTGCAGAGTGCGCCTCGGAAGAAGGGACTCTGACGACTCCTCACACAAGAGTAAGCATCTTTCGCTCCATCATACATAGAAGCAATGAGACGTATCACCCCCCTTGCCCCAGCAGCCTTGGGCCTTTTAGCTCTCACCCTCGGTGCGACCAGCTGTAAGAAAGACAAGGTCGAGCTGGAGGATATCCAGATCTTCGACAATGAGATTAAGGCCTTCGCCCTCTCGACGGACGATGTCGCCCTCAAGGAAGCCGTGTCGACCATCCCCTTCGTCATCCGCAATACCGCCACTGGCTTCATCTACAACCTCCAGGCGCTGCCCTACAGTAGCACCGACTACAATGTCCATCTGCGCCTCATGAAGGCTTCGGATCAGTCCAGCGTCGAGGTCCTCCTGAGCGATGGAAAGAAACCCGTGAAGTGGACGGGCGAGACGCAGACCTTCAAGAGCAGTGACCTGCTGAAGGGCATACAGCTACGCATCACGACCGGTGCAGGCAATGGCTCATCCAGCTCCTATACTTATAAGGTGACCTTCAAGCGCTATGCACAGGATCCCCACGCCTTCGCTTGGTCGGAGGCCTCCGTGACGGGACTCCTCCCTGCCTTCAGCAAGACCTTCTCGCAGGTAGAGCTGCGTGGGACGGAGGCTGGCGGTGCGCTCTATTATGTCACTGCCGATAGCAAGAATATGGTAAGCACCTTCTCTGATCCTAGGGGTACTTGGACGACCTCCAGCCTCACGGGCCTCGGCTCGGGTGAGCGTCTTAGCTCGCTCCTCACCTATGGTGGCAAGCTCTATGCTACGACCAGTGCGGATCATCTCTATGAAGCCTCTACCTTCGGCACGGCCTTCACGGCGAAGGCGTTCCCAGCTACGGCTACCCCGCACGCCCTCCTCGGTGGTCTCTCAGTCGAAGGGAAGCCTGCTCTTGCCCTGGTGGGTAAGACGACCTCGGGGGCGATGAACTTCGTGCGCTATGACCTCTCTTCGGGGCAGATTGCCACAATCGGGGAGCAGCCTCAGCCGAGCTTCCCCACGGCAGGTGGTGCACAGAGCTACGTACTCTCGGGAAGTAGCTATGCAGGTACCGCCCTCTATCTTGCTGGTGGACGTACGGCTGACGGAAAGATTAATACCAACGTCTGGGCGACAACGAATGGGACAGCGTGGCTTCGGGTCAATGAAAAGCCCGTCGCTGCCGTCGCTGCCGTCTCGCAGACGCAGGCTTATGTGCCAGCACAGAAGCGTATCTATCGCTTCAGCTCCACGGCTACGGGGCTCGAACTATCGATTTCCGATGACCGTGGCGTGACGTGGCAAGCAGCGCGCGAAGTAGCCTTTACGGGGCTGACGCGTGCCGACTTCGCTGGCTATCCGCTGGTGGCCTTCCCCTCAAGCGATGGGGAGACGATTTACCTCCTACGTGGGGTGAAGACCGCTGGGGAGTCGGCAAAGCTCTTTGTCGGTAAGTTCGGTGGTCTGAAGACCGCCACCGAATAGCCCTCCTTACTTGCGGCTCGATGAGGTGTTCGCTCGGCTGTCTGCTCCTGATGTTTGCCGGGGTGATGTCCTTGGGAGCGCAGGATTACCGCTACGAACTCGGGGGAAGCATTTCCTCTAATTATTACCTCGGAGATATCGGGCGCAAGGGGGTGATTGCACCACAATCGCTCGGAATAGCGTTAGAACTGCATAGACCGCTCTCCCTGCGCTGGACGCTGATGAGCCAGTTGGCTCTGAGGGGGCTTCGTGGTCAGGCTGATTACGCCGCCAATGCTTTTCCCCAAGGGGCGGAGGTGAGCCGTAGCTTCCAGCGCACACTCGTAGACCTCTCCTTCGGGGGAGCCTTCCACTTCTTCCCCTATGGGGAGGATGCTCGCTACCTCGGTACACGCTCGTGGACGCCGTTCGTCGGTGGGGGCGTGGGGATAGCAGGAGGCGTGAGCGCACACCGCCTGCAGCTCTTCCCAGGTGTTTACCTCAGTGCTGGGCTGAAGTGCCGGCTGAGTGACCGCTGGGGACTCAGTGCAAGCTGGAGTATCCGCCGCACGTTCGCTGACGATTTGGAGGGATTGGAGCCCTCGGTGCGCTGGATGGCGAACCCCTTCTCCGTGGATGGAGGACGTAGCATCAAGGGGCACGACAGCTATGCCACTTGGTCAGTCGGGGTGCACTACCGCCTCGCACCACGGCGTAAGTACAGCTGTGACTAAAAGATACGCTATATTTGTAGGAAGTTAGGAATAGAGAACCCTGACCGAATAAGACAATAAGAACAACGTGCCAATGACAATGTCTCCTCAGCCCACGACAGCCTCCACGCCGCTCCGTATCCCTGAGCATGTGGCCATCATCATGGATGGGAATGGTCGCTGGGCCAAGCAGCGTGGACTGCCTCGCACCGATGGACATATCCGTGGTCAGGACGCTTTGAGAGCGACTCTGAGGGCTGCGGCAGAGTTCGGTATCCGCTACCTGACGGTCTATGCCTTCAGTACGGAGAACTGGTCACGCCCCCAGGAAGAGGTCGATGCCCTGATGAGCCTCCTCGTCTCGGCTATTCACTCCGAGACCCCCAGCCTCATCGAGGAAGGGGTGCGCCTTGAGGCCATTGGCAACCTCAGCCGTCTGCCCGAGCAGGCGCAGCAGGCTCTGCGTGAGAGCATCCAAGCTACCGCTGCCTGCGAGCGCATCACGCTCATCGTAGCCCTGAGCTACTCCTCGCGCGATGAGATCCTGCGTGCGACGCAGCAGATAGCACGTGAGGTAGCTGCCGGCACCCTCTTCCCTGAGAGCCTTACCGAGGAGAGCATCACGGCACACCTCGACACGGCTGCCTTCCCCGATCCCGACCTCTTGATCCGCACCGGAGGTGAGGAGCGCATCAGCAACTACCTGCTCTGGCAGGCTGCCTATGCCGAGCTCTTCTTCTCCTCGGTCTACTGGCCTGACTTCGGGCGTGAGCCCCTTCGCGAAGCCCTCGAAGCCTACACGGCTCGTGAACGCCGCTTCGGTAAGACAAGCGAACAAATACAACTGGAGGACTAGTAGCACCATTGCCTCGCCCCTTCCAGCACGACGATAATAAGAACCTATGCAGAGAATCCCCGCACTCCTACTCCTTGCCACCCTCCTCACGGCAGGTGCAGTGGAAGCCGCTCCCCATACCGCACTTCAGATAGCCAGCGACACGACGAAGACCGCTTCGAGCGTGGTTGTGGCTCCTTTGATCAGCTACGAGCGTCCTGTGACCAAGACCATCGCTGAGGTCAAGATCACCGGCTCGACGAGCTACGATGACTTCGTCCTGAGCAGCCTCTCAGGGCTCAACGTGGGGGATGAAATCCAGATACCTGGCGTCGCCTTGACCTCAGCCGTCAACCGCTTCCTCCAGTCGGGGTACTTCTCCAATGTGCGTGTCCTGGTCACTAAGTACGAGGGAAACAAGGCCTATTTGGAGATTGCTCTCACCGAGCGTCCTCGCCTGTCGGAGGCTACCTTCACGGGCATTCCCAAGAGCGACCGTGAGGAGCTCGAGAAGCGCACTGGCCTCAAGAAGGGCACAATGATTTCGCCCAACACCCTCGACCGTGCACGCCAGCTCGTCAAGAAGTACTACGATGAGAAGGGCTTCCGTGAGATGACGATGACTATCAAGGAGAGCGAAGCGGCTGGGCAGCCAGGCTTCGTGAACCTGACGCTCGACATCGACCGCAGCGGCAAGACGAAGGTGCGCAATATCTACTTCGAAGGGAACACCGCCCTCACCGACTACCAGCTGCGTATGGCGATGGGCAAGACCAACGAAGGCTTCACCTTCTCCCGTGGGCGTGCGCTCTCCTCCCTGCTGAAGATCTTCAAGCAGAAGAAGTTCGTCGATGCCGACTACAAGGAAGACCTGCAGAACCTCATCAAGCGCTACCAAGCTGCTGGCTACCGTGATGCCGAGCTGGTGAGCGATAGCATCGTTCCCGTCCCAGGCTCGCGTAAGGTAGACATCTACCTCAAGGTCAACGAAGGACAGAAGTACTACATCAAGGATATCCGCTTTGTGGGGAACACGAAGTACCCTTCGGAGCTGCTCTCTCAGCTGCTGGCGGTGCGCCCAGGGGATGTCTACGACCAGAAGCGCTTGGAGAACCGTCTGACCGTCGACGAAGACGCTGTCAGCAATCTCTACTATAATAATGGCTACATCTTCGCTGGCGTAGACCCCGTAGAGACGAACATCGTGGGCGACTCTGTGTCCCTCGAGGTGCGCGTCACCGAAGGACCGCAGGCGACCATCGACAAGGTCAAGATCCGTGGTAACGACATCGTCTACGAAGATGTCGTGCGCCGTGAGCTGTACACCAAGCCAGGGGTGCTCTTCAGTAAGGAAGACCTGATGAACTCCTTCCGCATCCTCAACCAGCTCGGCCACTTCGATGCGGAGAAGTCCATACCTAAGCCCGTCCCCAACCCACAGAGCGGAACGGTAGATATTGAGTACGACCTCACGCCTAAGAGCAATGACCAGCTGAACCTCTCCGTCGGCTGGAGCCAGACGGGGATCATCGGCTCGATTGGCTTTACCTTCACGAACTTCTCCATCCAGAATCTCTTCCGCCCCAGCATGTACAAGGGGATCATCCCTCAGGGTGACGGGCAGAAGCTCTCCATCAATGGGCAGACGAATGCACGCTATTATAACCAGCTCAGCGTCTCCTTCACCGACCCTTGGTTCGGTGGTAAGCGACCCAACCTCCTTTCGGTAACTGCTTTTTACTCGCATCAGACAGCCATCGACCAGCGCTATTACTCGGGGCAAGCACGTAACTACTACGGATCGGGCTACTACAATCCCTACTATGGCGGCTACGGCTACGGTGGCTACGGAGGTTATGGTGGCTATGGAGGCTACGGCGGCTACGACCGACAAGGGGCAAGCACGCTCTACGAAGACTCCTACGACGCGGACAAATCACTGAGCATCATCGGGCTGAGCATCGCCAATGGACGCCGCCTGAACTGGCCCGACAACTGGTTCCAGCTCACCGCCTCGCTCAACTTCACCCACTACCGACTCAACAACTGGACGTACAACACCTTCCAGAACTACCACCAAGGGACGGCTAATGACTTAAACATCGAGCTACGTATCGACCGCAACTCCGTGGACAATCCCGTCTACACGCGTCGTGGCTCGGACTTCTCCTTCTCGGTGAGCTTCACGCCTCCTTACTCCCTCTTCGATAAGAAGGACTACTCTGATCCCTCGCTCCCTCAGGCTGATCGCTACCGCTTCCTCGAGTATCATAAGTGGAAGTATTCGGGTAAGATCTTCCTCCCATTGATGAACCCCACGACCGTCAAGCGTACCCCTGTATTGATGGCACGTATCGAAGGCGGTATCATCAATAGCTACAACAAGTACAAGCGCTCGCCCTTCGGTACCTACTACATGGGTGGCGACATGATGTCTGCTTCGATGGGTAGTTACCTCAATGAGACGATCGGTCTACGTGGGTATAAGAACGGCTCCATCGCTGGGGCAAACTACGACTACGCTTACTCGTATATGAAGGCTTCGCTCGAGCTACGCTACCCACTGATCTTCGAGCAATCCACGACTGTATGGGTGCTTGGCTTCGCCGAAGCTGGGAATGCCTGGTCGGATATTAGCCGCTACAATCCCTTCGACCTGAAGCGCTCTGCCGGTGTCGGTGTGCGCGTGATGATGCCGATGATTGGGCTCCTGGGGCTTGACTGGGGCTACGGCTTCGACCGACCCAACGGCTACAACGAGCGTGGCGGTAGCAACATTCACTTCGTCCTCGGGCGCGACCTGTAGCGACATCCCTCCCTTTTATCAGAATTGCAGTATGAAGAAGATCCTTTTCCTGCTGGTACTCCTGCTCCTGCCTCTTGGCTCTATGAAGGCGCAGAAGGTAGCCCTCGTCGATATGGAATTTATCCTCAAGAAAGACCCTTCGTATGCGGTGATGAACCGCCAAATAGAAGACCTCTCCAAGAAGTGGCAGGCCGAAGTCTCTGGCTACGAGAAGCAGGCCGAGGAGGCTTATAAGTCGTTTCAGAGCGAAGCAGCCTTCCTCTCTGCCCAGCAGAAGAAGCAGCGTGAAGAGGCTATCGTTGCCCTCGAGAAGCAGGGATACGACCTCAAGCGTAAGTACTTTGGTCCCGAAGGTGACCTCTTCAAGAAGCGCGAGGCTCTGATGAAGCCCATCCAAGACCGTGTGTGGGCTGCCCTGAAGGAGCTGGCACGCCGTGGCGGTCTTCAGCTCATCATCGACCGCTCTTCCTCGAAGATCGTCTACGCTGACCCTGCCCTGGACATCAGCGAATCCGTCCTCTCTGTCCTCGGTCTTGACCGCCAATAATCGCCTAATCAAGCTAATTAAACGTAATAAACAAAGACAATGAAGAAGTTCCTCCTATCCCTCCTCCTCCTCCTTCCCCTGACCTTCTCGGCTCAGGCGCAGCAAAAGATCGGTGTCGTCAATACCGCTGCTGTGATGGAGACGCTGCCCGATGTCAAGGCTGCTACCACGAAGATTCAAGATCTGGCCAAGCAGTACGACTCGGAAATCAAGCGTATGCAGGAAGAGATGAAGGCTAAGCTCGAAGCATATCAGAAGGAAGAAGCTACCATGACCGACGTCATCAAGAAGCGTCGTCAGCAGGAGCTTCAGGAAATCGAATCGCGTACGCAGAGCAGCTATCAGCTCATGCAGGAAGAGATCCAGAAGGAGCAGGAAAAGCTCATGGCTCCTATCCGCACGAAGGTCTCTGCTGCCATCAACAAGGTCTGCGAAGCTAATGGTTGCGCTTACGTCTTCGAAGCAGGTGCTCTCCTGGCTACGGGTAGCACGGCGCTTGACCTGACGCAGGCTGTCAAGGATGCTCTGGGCATCAAGGCTGCTCCAGCTCCTGCCGCTAAGAGCGCAGGCCGCAAGTAATCCCTTCTCGCCCGAGTGTGGCTCCTCAGAAGCACGCTCTGAGCGCATAGAGCACGCCCCGGATACTCTACGTGAGTGTCCGGGGCGTGCTCGTTTCTTCGGGGGAAGGTGTGAGTCGCTCGTATCTTCTTGCTTGCGATATAAAAGACAAGCGGCAATCACCGAAAGGTGATTGCCGCTTATATTGCAATAGTTGTGTTTACGTTATTTGGTGGGATTATCTCCTGCTATGACCTTGCTCTTGGGGATTTTTCTCAGAGAAAAGACTACAGAGATGAAGGCTGCTACCCCGAGAATGGCATAGACGACGGAGTTTGCGCCTCTGTAGATAGCAAAAGCTACAAGCGCAAAAGCTCCGGCCACGACTATGAGCGCAATCCATAACCCCATATAGAGTAGCGCGTGTGTCTTCCTTTCCTGCTCAAAGCTGTGCTCTTGTTGCTTCTCGGCCATGGCTAATATACGCTCAGCAGAACCAGCCAGTACATCCTCGTATCCCTTAAAGTGAGAAGGGTGGGGAAGAGGTCCATTGAAGGAAGAGGACTCTTGGGCGACAGCCACGACTCTTCGTATTTGCGCCTGCTTATCTTCTGATAGCCCCTCCAGAGCTTCATTCAGGCATTCCTCTCTATCCACGACAGAGAGCGTCCCGATACCGTTATGGTTGCTGTTGTAGTTTTCCATTTCCGAGGTGGCGTTCTTGCTCCATTGCAGATTGGATATATCCGCCTACAGCCTTCCAGTGTGAGGCTATCTGCGGTGCGATATCAGCTTCACGTCTTGCGCTTTTGTCAAGAGGTAAGACACTATCTACCATGCCTACTATGAGGTTGGAGATTTGTAGAGCTAATTTAGCGATACTATGCATAGCTTACAATTATATGATGTCAGAGGCTTGTTTGCCTGAGTGTAGGAAGCCCATAGACGAGGATATCACGATGTCAAGACGCTTTTTTGCGATGAGTTGTCTGTGTCTAATGATCCAAGCATCTATTTCTCACCAAAACTACTAAAAAGCACTCACATACTTCGTCCCTCTCTTTATTGCAGGGTACGCACTTCCGCATATAGATACTTCTATGTAGCTCATTTGCTGTATGGAAGTGGAGTTTGGAGTGGCGTTATGGGCTTGGGGCTGGCAGAATGCAAAAACAGCAGACTGGGACTCTTGGGATGGAGCTTTCAGTCTGCTGTTTCTACACTTAGTTTGTCTTTGTTGTGGGCCCAATAGGATTCGAACCTATGACCCCCTACTTGTAAGGCAGGTGCTCTAAACCAGCTGAGCTATAGGCCCTAAGTGTATGTTGCTCTGAGGACGTGCTTCTCTGCTTGCGCTCTTCTGCTGTGTGCCACTGAAGGCACGAGAACGGGCTATTCATAGCGAGCCCCCGACACGAATGACGTGTCGGGGGCTCGCTCGTTTCTTCGGGGGAAGGTGTGTGCTACCCCGAGAATGGTATAGACTATGGAGTTTGCGCCTCTGATTGTGACCCGTTATTCTGAGTGATGAGGAGAGTGGTCTATCAGACCGAACTCAATCAGGCTATCTTCTTTGATGTTAATGTTCGCCTTTTCGCTTATTGCACCGATTACGAGATCTGTGTCTTCATCGAGTAGCCGTCCTCTCAATGTATCGATAGAGAGTTGTTTTGCCTTTACTCTCATAATGGAGGAGCAGTCAATAAATGAGTTGTGAGAGAGGAATACAGGATACCTCGCACAAGGGATGGGTATTTGGTATCTCTGTACGTATTCTGGTAGCCTTAAGTTCACCCGAGAGTTGAATACCACTCCTCCGTATATATCTCCATTTTTGCCCACACCGATTACAACAAAGAGCTTATTGCGCGTGTCAAACCCTCCCTTCGGGGTAATTCCACTCTCTCTGCTAAGAGTGAGTAGGTGTACACAGCCCACAGACAAGTACGAGTCCTCCATAGAGGTCTATATGGACAATGAGTACTGATATAGATCTAATTGATCTCTGAGGTAGGGAAGAGCATCGGGGTGTAGCCCTCCCTCAAGGGCGATATTCTCAGAGCTTATCACCTCGCAATGAGGTGTAGCATTCCATGCAGGTCCATGTGATAGCTTGCGTAGATCCGCAAAGCTCAGAGGAGCATACTTCTCGATAGCCCTATCGATCACTTCTATCTCGAGCTTGGCGATTCTGCTTAGTTGGGGCGCTCGGTTGGCTACAAGTATAGTCCCAGCGTCTTCGCCAGCGAAGGATATAGCCTCTCCTATTGCTTTAGAAAAGCTGTCATGACGACTGCCTTTAATAGCGTCAAATAGGTGAGTGGGGACTGGTCCATGGGGAAGCGCACAGAAATCATCAGCTACGAGCTTACGGCATACGATGGTTAAATACTCTCGCTCCGCAAAGTAGAGTATTTTGAATAGGCGGTAATAGTCCACCCCACCAATCTTGGTAAGGATGTATAGGATCTTCTCAATGAATTCCTTCTGTACGTCTGGTAGCTTTTCGTATGCATCCATAATCACTGTATGTGTCCCCACTACTCTGGGAAGAGCTGACAATGCCAGCAACCACTCGATAGCTGAATTTACTTCTGAGCAAATCTACTAAAAAGTAGGCAGATCGTTATGACGCTTTATTGAGTAATGGGGAGATGATAGAGGGCGATAGGGAGCGATAGAGCGCAAAATAAGCAGGCTATTAGGTGTTGATTTCGACCTTCTAACCTGCTTATTATTTGTTGTCTCTATACTTAGGTGGGCCCAATAGGATTCGAACCTATGACCCCCTGCTTGTAAGGCAGGTGCTCTAAACCAGCTGAGCTATAGGCCCTAAGTGTATGTTGCTCTGAGGACGGACTTCTCTGCTTGCGCTCTTCTGCGATGTGGGCCCAATAGGATTCGAACCTATGACCCCCTGCTTGTAAGGCAGGTGCTCTAAACCAGCTGAGCTATAGGCCCGCTTGAGCGTTAGCAGGAAGGAGGATGTCCTTTTGCTCGGCAAAGGTAGCAATTATTTTTGATAGAGCAAAGTCCTTGCCTCGGGGCGAGGGGTGACTTCCTCCCTGGAAGGTCTGTTGCTTCCTCGGAGGAAGGAGGGCGAAGCTATATAGGTCGCTGGTGCAAGCACTATTGCTCCACGCTCGGAGCAGTAGTGGTTGCCCCTCGGAGCAGTAGTGCTTCACACGTCGACCAGTATTGCTCGAAGTGCGAAGTACTATAGGGAGTGCCTGCGAGTATATTGAGTACGTGGTGACCTTGATAGGATGGAGCAAAGACGTACTGCTGCTCATGAGCAAAGTAGCTCCAAGGAGAGCAGTTCTCCAAGGTGGTATGTTGCACTCAAGGGAGCAGAAGACCTGATAATATCTATCTTTGTGCGTGTTTTTAAGTTGCTTGTGCCAGGTGTAGTCTGTCGGCTTACTGGCATGAGCTTGATACGAACAATAAAAATCATGTTATGAACAAGATCCTACGCATGCTCTTCATCTTCGGGATATTCTCTCTCGCACTGGGGGCTTGCAAAAAGAACGATCCAGTGACTCCCACTCCAGATCCCAAGCCTGCCCCCCAACCCGATCAACCCAAGTCGGATATTCACTTCGATCAGTCGACACTGAATATCTATCCCAGTGGATGGGGAAAGGCCGTGCTGCAAAACTTTAAGGGAACGCTCGTGCAAGTGGGAGAGGTAGAAGGCCTCTCGGTAGAGATAAGAGGAAATGAAGTCCTTATTGAGTCTAAGGCCTATCGTCCTGGTCAGTATGTACTCACCTTCAAGGGTGGAGATGCTACCTATCAGCTCACCGTTAACCACCTAGAAGTTCGGCCCACACTCTTTAATTATGCAGTCAGTGACCTCTATACGGGTACGGATCTCTTATATGCTGCTCACCACGTGAATAATTCGGTTGGGGGACGTATTAGTGTGACGCTGGCAGAGAAGGAAGGCGAGACGGTGAGTCGGTTTATGCAGTTTGATATATCCAGCATACTGGGTGATACTGTGGAGTTTAGCATCTTCTGTAAGGGGGTTAGATCCGTTAAAGGGGATCAACCCTATCTGTCAGATGGCTATCATACTGGGCTAAAGGGTGTTGTTGTCAAGAAGCCAGATGAAAACTCCTCGATATTGAGTTTTGTTGCTCCCGTTTCCACTGATGGGAAGTATATTTACGTAGTCTTCGATACGAAGAATTAGCGTCCATTCACTTCGCTCTATACACGTCGTCCACCTGCGCTTCGTACGCAGGTGGGCGATGTGTTTTTTGTTGGGGAGCTACTGGTGGTATGATGCAATAGTCTCCATAGAGCCCTGGGGGAGCATCAATGGTCTGTTTCTATCCCCACCGTGACGTAGCTTCCTCTCAGGGGGATCTACTGGTTGTAACCTTTAATTAGTATTTTGGCGAATGTTTTTTTTTTTTTTTTTCTTTGCACCCCTGTATTCAAACTGACAGCGTACCCATCACACGGAGCTGGAGGAGGCGCATGATCAAGAGTCATCACCGTATCTATGGTGACGGGTCAATCCCCTTGCCCCTGAAGCTCAGGGATACGGGCTATATGCCGCGTGTGGGTGAGTAGCTGAAAGAGATCTATTGTAAAAGTGTAATGATGAATCGTAAGACGTACGAGTGGCTGCCAGAGGCCTACGAAGCTCCCCAGGTAGATTTCATCGCTCTACAGGGTGGAAATATACTGGAGAGCGTGTCGCTGGAGGGTGAAGTCGAGGACTTCGTAGACGATGAAGACTTTTAGTAAAACAATTAGGTGTAGATATGAGCTATACAAACTCCCTAAATAAGTACCTCAAGTATGTGGGTATAGTGACAGCAGGCCTACTGCTGGGATATAGTTGCTCGGATGATATAAGTGAAGCTGACCATCATCGGTCTAAGCCGCAGGAAGAAGAGCAGCCTTTGGAAGCGTCTTTTGGTAAGGTGGGCTTTGCCTTTGAGGCCGAGTTGTCTCCCAAGATGGCTCGCGATGTCGATGAGAGCGGTAAAGCCTTGAGCTTCTACCTCGAAGATCGAGATAATCGCCGCGGTAACAAAGGAGCTGCGGAGTATCCCGATGAATATGCTCCCACCTTAGCACTGAAGAAAGGAGATCACGTGTCTGGGACCTTGATCTTCTTGCGCGACCCCGAGCCTGGAGGTACGCCTGCTATCCTGCGTATGGTGGTCACCTTCGAGGTGACAAGTGCCCCAGAGAGGGATGCGGCAGGCTATAGCTATGAGGAGGGTAATACGATCCGAGTGAAATGGAAGGGGAATGTCCCCTTCCCTACAGATCACAGCCTGGCGCAAGAGTTTGCCGACGCAGGAGGTGTCGTAGGAGCCCCCGAGTACAAGCACTTCCCCTATCGCTATGGTCGCTGGCATGTCATGGGCTTTATCGGCTCAGTACCATCGGGGATATACTTCCCCGATGCCTACAATGTTGATGACAAGATCGCCTTCAACTACTCGCAGGGCGAGGAGAATCGGGCTCTGACCGAAATCGAGCGGTACAGTGCCAGTTGGACTGACTGGGGGACCGCTTATCGGGGATCGCTCCGTGATCTGGATGTTCCCTTCATCTCCCAGTGGCAGCAGGTACGTATCTTGAAGGGTACTGATCAGGAGGGTAATGTGAACTTTACGGGGTTGGCTGAGGGGCTTAAGTTCCGTCCGCAGGGAACGCTGCTGATGTACGATCTTGGGGTCAACCTGTCGACGCTGCAGGATGTCCGGCAGATAGGTGTGATCTCCAATGCCCTGGATTTCCGAGGCTATTACAGCCTCAATGGGCCAGCGATGTACCAAGCCTTTCTGAATAAAGATGCTGATGGAGTGGGTATCCCTGAGTTTGTCCCTAAGAGCTATCCGATCGATGGGATGGAGTTTTATGACCAGGACGAGCCCAGTCTGCATACTGGAGAGCGTATCTATCCCTATGACTTGATCACGACCTCGCACACTGGTGCTGCTGGTAAGATGTGGGGTGGTAGCTCGACGGCAAAGAAGAGTATCGGGGACAATCCTGCGATGTTCGCCTACTATTATACCCCCGGGGCAGTGTCTGAGATAGGTGGCAATCCGTCGTCTCCCAAAGATGGCTGGCTGTCCAATCACTTGGGAGGCTGGCATGAGCTGAATGGGAGTCGCTCACAGCCCTTTACCCGGAGTACAATCGTGGTGTGGGGAATGCCACGCAAGGTGCGCCCTGCCCATCCAGCTACGCTCTTTGTTGCTTCGGTGACAACGCCCTACAATGAGCGGATCTACAAGCCCATAGTTCCCCAAAATCCGACGAAGGAGGTCTATGAGCCTGGAGCTAAAGTGCGTGCTGCGCGCCTGGCGATGTACACCCTCGAGCAGGAGGCGAAGACCCTGGATAGTAAGATCGCAGCGACCGAGGCCCAGATTGATCAGCTGACCGAAGAGGTGGATCGTCTCAAGATCCCCAGATCTGGCGAGACGGAGGAGCAGTATATTAAGCGTAAGAATGAGCTCAAGATCAAGGAGGATCTGCTGGCGGCTACTAAGACCGACCTCAAGCGTCTGAAGGAACGTAAGATCAAAAATCCAGAGGAATATCGTCAGGTACAAGCAGAGCATCCGCAGTCGCTATTTACCCAATATGCAGCAGATAGTATGACCTTCTTTGACCGCAATCTCCCGGGCTTCTTGTCTTACCGAGCCGTCGGAGACCAGCCCTACTTGACCCTGCACCAGTCCAATGTCTTCTTTGACAAGAAGAAGATCTACCATGCGCGTCCTACGCTGTCCACGGACTTGATGATTACGGATATATTCTATGAGCATAGGAATGGGCAGAACTATTCATCAGTGGAGATAACCAACTCCTCCTATATCCCCGTAGACTTGACGAAGTATGCTATTGCCAGACTTGTGCCGAGTGATGATGGCTCTTACTTAGCTTTCCGTACAGCTGGGGGTGGAAAGAGTGATAAGCTAGCAGATGCTCAACTCCTTCCCTTGTCAGCGATCGGCTTCAACCAGTCCTCACCCTACGAGGGAACTACCTTCCCGAGACCTGCAGGAATTGATTATAGCGACCATAAGAAGCGACGCTTCCCACTTGCTTTCCATCGCTATGACAATTGGGATGATTATGGCTATAGAGATAAGGGATGGTTTGATGCAGGGAACTTGTTAGTGCCTCCATACTGGGCTGTATCTACCCCTGATGGAGCTACTTCTGGTTATACAGACCTATCTCCATGGTATATGGATAGAAATCTGTACCTGCATGAGGTAGAGTCGACCTCAGACAGATATTATGCTGGTACCTCTTCATTCAAGAAACCACTTTATCCTGCTCAGAGTATGATGCTGGGGGCATCGGGCTATCTGAATAGATACGTGATGCCTCGTGGGGGGTATCAAAGGCCTCTTCCCCCTCTTCCTAATGGGAATATATTCTGGTATAATGTTTATTTGGAGCATTCTGAGTGGTACAAGCAGTATTATTCTGGTTCCTATGGTTCAGACCCTAATCAGTATAGAGGAAATCTGTACACTGAGGCTTGGGGCAATGGTCGTCTCCGACACTTCCATGCCTATGCCGATGGTAAGTATAAGGAAGGGCAAGATGTACATTTCGAAAATACTAACTATCAGCGCCAGTATGAAGAGGGTACTTTGGACTATCATCCAGGAGATGCCTTTGTCCTGGTGAAGACGATGGCCGATGGTAGCTTGCAGATCATTGATGCCACTGGTCCGGTAGGGCGTAAGCACTTGCTCTTCCCAGGGACGTATGCGGACTTTAAGGCCGAGTTCGCTAAGTACAAGAACTTGGATCACTTCTCGGTGCAGAAGAAGCAGGGGATAGAATACCCATTTATGCCTCCATACAATACAGCTCGTGCAGCTGTAGGTGAACGCTTCAGCTCTTGGTCAGATACGTGGAGGGTGGTGCAGGACTATGCCGACTATACGATGGGGTACTATGAAGATCCCCGAGTGAATATCACCGATAATAGTGTAACGGCCATTATAGTCAAGATCTTCCCACCCTATCAGCGTCACATCTGGAAGAATTACGACTGGGCGAAGTACAAGCGACTCAAGCCTAATTTATAGCCGTTAGATCCCAGTAGATAGCCACGAGGGAGATGAAGCACACAGGCTTCATCTCCCTCGTGCTTCCTTTGCTGGTCTGTCGGGGAGGGGGGCTTACTTCGGTCGTGCGGAACTCCCGAGTGGTAAGGTGTAGAGATAGGATTAATTAAAGAAGTTTGTATATATTTGCAGTGACCTAATGGCTGCAAAGCCCAACCTCTTAACTTAATGAATTATGTTGCAGGAATTCACCCTCAACCGTGGTAGAGCGATCATCAACTTTACCTCGAAGTATTGCGACAACCGCCGCAAGATCCTGACGAGCTACGCCTATGGCCGTGTCGTCGAATCCTTCATCTCCTACCTTCGCAAAGATAATCCCGTCATCTACGAGGCCTTCATCCAGGGCTTCCAAGACGAGGACGAACTTGTACGTTGCTTTATGGAGGTCATCCGCCTCCTGAGTGTCTGCAGCGTCGAGGAAATCCTTGAAGTCAACAATAAGTACGCCCCCTTCTTCCGTGATCGTGACCTCTTCCTTGAGGTCGTCGAGCTGCTGTATCACTACTGGCGCCGTATGGAGCGCATCGCTGTCGTCCACAATCAGCGTCAGGGCGATGGCGTGCAAAACGTGCGCTTTGTGCAGGCCTATGAGCTCTTCAACGAGCTTATCCTCTCCATCTACCGCCGTACCAAGGAGGTCGTCAACGGCTTCGCCAGCAACGTCTACCGCCAGACAACGGCTGGGGCTAACGCTGGGCTCATCCTCCTCGATGCCCCTTGGAACTATCCTTCGGAGTACAAGGGCCTCTCCGCCATCCCCTTCATCAACTCCATCGTCATCAACCCACCCTACGTCACCTACACGAAGAAGAACACGCGTGACGGCATCTTCCGCGAGCACTCCATCAATCCCGTGGCGAATATGATCCTCAACGAAGACGAATGGTTCCTCTATCCAGCGAAGGTGGGCGACCTCTTAGCCTTCGTCTACTTCCACAAGGACTTTATGTGCCACGGCTTGGGGCTGGCGAACCTCTTCGAGCTCGCTAAGGAGGATGAATACGTAGGGAAGAAGCCCGATATGATTTACATCTTTGGCTACCCCGATGGGCACGAAGAGAAGCGCACCTTCTACTACAAGGACAAGAAGAACGATATCCTCATCGGCTACGCCAACTACTGCGATGAGATTGACTACTTCGGCTATATGAAGAAGATGCTTCTGACGCTACACAACCTCAAGCAGATGAGCCGTGGCAATCTCCCTATTCACGGTGCTATGGTCAATATCATCCTGAAGAATGGGCGTGAGGCGAACATCATCATCATGGGCGACAGCGGCGCTGGGAAGAGCGAAAGCCTCGAGGCCTTCCGCACGCTCAATGAGAAGTACATCCGCCATATGCGCGTCATCTTCGACGATATGGGCTACCTGCATCGTGGGGAAGATGGTATCGTGCGTGCCTATGGTACGGAGATCGGTGCCTTCGTGCGTACCGATGACCTCGACCCGACCTACGCCTTCAGCCAGCTCGACCGTGGGATTTACACCAACCCCGACAAGGTCAATGCTCGTGTGACCATCCCCATCGCCACGTACGAACTGATCTCTAAGGGCTTCCCTGTGGATTACTTCCTCTATGCCAATAACTACGCCGAAGCTGAGCAGAAGATCCAGCTCTTCGGTGATATTGAGGAAGCCATCAAGACCTTCGAAGCTGGCGCACGCCGTGCTAAGGGGACAACGACAGAGAAGGGGTTGGTGACCTCGTACTTCGCCAATCCCTTCGGCCCAGTGCAGGAGCAGGAGCTCGCTGGTCAGCTCATCCGTAGCTACTTCTCCGAACTCTTTGCCCACAATGTGAAGGTCGGGGAGATGCATACCTGCTTGGCGGTCGAAGGACAGACCAAGACCGGCCCTCGTGCTGCAGCGGAAGAGCTCTTCAGTATGATTAACGAAGACTAAGCCCGAGGCTTCGCCCCCTCTGCGAATAGCGCGCGCCCACAGACCTCCGATGGTCTGTGGGCGCGTGTCGTTTAGAGGCACATGGCAGTGGAAGGCTCGTGGTATAGTCGGTAGGCTGAGACGCTGACCCCCACGAGGAGGTAGTAGAGGAGCAGCCCCTCGAGTGAGAGCGGATAGTGGAGCATCAGAGCAGGCACGCCTTCGATGAGTTCCACCCCTTGGCGCATCAGCCTTGAGCCCCACTCCAAGGGGAGAAGCATCCAGCTCGGCACTGCTCCAACGAAGGGGAGGAAGAGGAAGGTCAGGAGACTCACGGGGATGAGGAGCGAAGCTAAGGGGACAACGAGGAGGGTAGACCAGAGGAAGGCGAGCGAAGAGCCGCCGAAGAGGTAGAGGCTCAGAGGGAAGAGGAGGGGCTGGACGGAGAGCGTCATTGCCAGCCCTGACCACAGGTAGCGCAGTAGGGGCGTGCGTAGCGTGCCGAAGAGCCCTTCGATGGGGCGGTAGAAGAGGCGGATACCCACCAGAGCTAAGTAGGTCATCAGGAAGCTCGCACTCGTGAGGCTCAGCGGAGCCAAGAGGAGCTGCAGCAGAGCTGGGACGGTGAAGACTTCGAGGGCGCAGACGGGACGACGCAGGAGACGGAAGCCCAAGTACATCGAGAGCATCCCTGCCGCACGGAGCGTGGGGATACTTGCTCCCGTAATGAACGTGAAGCCCCACGCAGCCCCGAGTAAGAGGAGGTAGCGACCTCGTGCGTGGCGACGCAGAGGGGGCAGGCACGAGCAGAGGAGGCTCAGCGCACCGATGACCACCGCTAAGTGGAAGCCACTGACGGCTAAGAGATGCGCCACACCGCCACGCGCGAAGGAGGTACGAAGCTCCTTCCCGAGCGCATCGTGCGTCTTCTCCCCGAGGGCCATAGTACGGAGTAAGTGTTGGGTATAGGGGCTGAGGCTGGTCTCAGAGAGGCGTGCCGTGAGCTGCGCACGGAGGCGCAGGGCGTAGCTCGCAGGGGTACGCCAGAGGAGGGTGCTTGTCGTGGTCGGATGGTGGGAGAGGAGGTGTGCTTGTCCTATGGTAGCTATCCCTTCGCTGAGGAGATACCGTCCGTACGAAGGTCGCTCACTGAGGAAGCGGGCGGTCGTGTGGAGTCGCTCAAGAGTGAGGGTGAGCGTGTCGCCTACTTGGATGGGTGGAGCTGGGTAGGTGGTATTGGTCTGCTTGCACTCAGCTCTTCCATCCCGAGGTGCGAGGCGGAGCAGGAGTAGAGGGTGGTGCGTGCTTCCTTCGCTGAGGGGGCGAACGGACAAAAGCAGGGTGTCTTGCGTCACACGCTCCACGGTGATGACCTCCGTGCGTAGGGGCTGATGGAGGGGAGGAGAGGCTTCGATGACCTCCTGCATACTGCACGCATAGTAGAGGCGTGCCCCGAGAAGGAGCAGTAAGCCCAGCCCGATGCGTAGGGCAAGGGTGGAGCGTGCTTGCCCTCTTGCCTCGGCATCGTGGGCATCGGAGCGGTGAGGGCGCAGGTATATTGCCCCTAAAAGGAAAGCCCCTCCCCCACAGAGTGCCAAGCCGAAACTGAGCGCACTGTGAGGGAGGAGCTCTGTGGAGAGGTAGCCCAGAAGCAGGATACCGAGGGCGAGCGTGGGGTAGCTACGGCTCACCGCAGCGATGGTCGTGGCCAAGAGTCCACGCTCGTAGCTCTGCCGTAGCTTAGCGAGCGAGCGCCTTGAGGCTGTGGATAGCAGCCTTGGGGTCTTCATTGGAGAAGACATAGCTCCCAGCCACGAGGACGTCTGCCCCAGCTTCTACGAGGGCAGCACCCGTAGTGGCATTGACTCCGCCGTCGACTTCGATGAGGGTGGAGAGCCCACGCTCGTCAATCATCCGCCGTAGCCGCTTGACCTTGTCGAGGGTCTGAGGGATGAACTTCTGGCCGCCGAATCCGGGATTGACGCTCATCAGTAGCACCATATCCAGGTCAGCGAGGACATCGCCGAGGAGCTCGACGGGGGTGTGTGGATTGAGCGTCACGGCCGCCTTCATCCCTGCGTCCTTGATGGCTCCGATGGAGCGGTGGAGGTGAGGGCTTACTTCGTAGTGGACGTTCATCGTGTCGACCTTGAGGGCAGCGAGTTCGCGCACAAACTTCATCGGCTCGACAATCATCAGATGCACGTCCAGCGGCTTCTCGATGATGGGGCGGATGGCTTCGAGGATGGGGAAGCCGAAGGAGATATTCGGGACAAAGACGCCATCCATGACGTCGATGTGTAGCCAGTCGGCCTCACTTTGGTTGATAAGGCGCACGTCTTCCTCGAGACGAAGGAAGTTCGCCGAGAGGAGCGAAGGCGAGATAATCGCCTGCTTTTTGCTCATAAGTCAGTAGGGAAAAGAGGGGAGAAAGGTGGGGCAATTAGACCAGAGCGGCCAAGAGGCGGAGCTGACGTAGCGTCTCCTGATGGCGAGGCTGGGTACGCTCGAAGGCTGTACGGGCAATAAGGTTAAGTTTTTCTTTGTCAGTACGGGGGTAGGTTTGTGTCATACGCAGTCGGGGTAAGAACTTAGTGAAAAGGAGCGGGGGCGGCTTCGTCGAGGGAAGACCGCCCCCGCTCTATGGGTATAACGTGTCGTGCAGGATTGTATTATTTGTGTTGCTCGGTGGGGCGGAAGGGGAGACTACTTGAGGAGCTCCTTGATACCGCCGAGGGAGGAGAGGACGCCCGAGGCTTCGTAGGGAAGGTAGATGGTCTTGTTGTCCTTGCCCGAAGTCATCTCCTTGAGGGTCTCGAGGTAGCGTACGGCGATGAGGTACTGGGAAGGGTTGGCACCCGAGCCTTCGACAGCCAGAGCGATCTTGCGGATGGCTTGAGCTTCTGCTTCGGCGGTGAGGAGCTTGGCTTCTGCTTCGGCCTTAGCACGCAGGACTTGAGCTTGACGCTCCCCTTCGGCGTGGTTGATCGCCTGCTGCATACGCCCTTCGGACTCACGGATGGTGGCTTCCTTCTGCCCTTCGGCATTGAGGATCTGGGCACGCTTGTCACGCTCGGCACGCATCTGCTTCTCCATGGCATCACGGATGTCGCGTGGGGGATTGATGTCTTGGAGCTCGACACGGTTGACCTTTACGCCCCACTTGTTCGTGGCTTCGTCGAGGATGATGCGGAGCTTGTTGTTGATGGTGTCACGGCTCGTGAGGGTCTCATCGAGGTCCATTTCCCCGATGATGTTACGTAGGCTCGTCTGGGTGAGCTTCTCGATGGCGTCGGGGAGGTTCTGGATTTCGTAGACCGCGCGCATGGGGTCGACGATCTGGAAGTAGAGGATGGCATTGATCTCGGTGACGACATTATCCTTCGTGATGACGCTCTGGCGAGGGAAGTCATAGACGGTCTCACGCAGGTCGATGTTCGTGATGTCGGTGAAGCGCACGAGGGTCTGCCCGTTGGGCCCAGGGATGGTATATCTCCAGCGCATGGAGCGAGGGCGGTCGATGAAGGGGATGATGATGTTCACGCCCGAGGAGAGGGTGCGGTAGTACTTACCGAGTCGCTCGACGATGACGGTCTGCGACTGCTGTACGATGCAGAGCCCTCGGTAGATGGTGAAGATGACCAGGAGGGCGATGACCAGAGGGATGATGAGTTCGATAGGCATAAGTGTAGGGGTTAGTTAAGAGGTTCGACGTGGAGGATAAGGCTGTCGTAGCCGATGATGCGGACGGTGCTGCCTGCCTTGAGTGGGGTGGTGGTCGTTGTTGTGGCGCGCCAGCTGTCACCATCGACAGCGATACGGCCACCTTGCTCCCCTGCGGGGATGTCTTCGGTGACCAGAGCGTGGCGGCCTATGAGGGCTTCCATCCCGGTCTTCGCTTCGCGGGTGGCGAACCACCGTGCCATCAGGGGCTTGAGTAGCCACAGAGAGAGGAGGCTTCCCCCACAGAAGAAGAGGACTTGCACCAGCCAACTACCTCCGAAGAGACAGGGGAGGATGGCCACGAGTGCGCCCACTCCGAAGCAGGCCAAGATGAAGCCAGGGGTGATGACCTCTAAGACGAAGAGGATGAGTGCGGCGAGGAGCCACAGCTGCCATATGGGGAGGAGGGAGAGTAATTCGGGCATCGTAGATAAGTGCTTAGTTAGATGGAGCTGTAGCAAAGTTAACCAAACTGCACTACTATTCCTATCGCCGCTCCGAGGTCGTAGGGGGAGGGAATCAATGGTATCACTATAGAGTTATACTTCACCCAAGAGCAATCGACTTAGGATGCTATTTTGCTTGATGATACGGACTACTACATAAGATATCGTGCACGTTGTCCCCCCTACAAACACAGCCGCTATAATCTCCGCCCAAAGAGATGTATTTGCCATTGAAGTAAGGTACTGTATCGTTGTATTACCATCTCCCAAAGTCATAATCTTAGTGAGGTGTGGGAGGAAGAAGTAGTGCACTAAATAGATTCCCAGAGAGTTCTTACCCAACTCGGATAAACAAGCGATGATGCGCCTGCTGGTTACGGAGGTCGCCGAGTTGGCAAATCTATGGATTAGGGAATAGGTGAATATTAGGATACATAAGCTCCAAGGGTACATAGATAGGCTCATGATGTTGTATTTACATACAAATCTGCTAAAGCCTATCAAGTAGATTACAATTAAAGCACTCGATAATATCTCATTGCGGATACACTTGTCCAATCTCTGATACCGCCCGAGGGCGAAGCCTAAAACCAGATAGGGATAGAGCCATGATACCTGGGTGAAGGACATAAGTTCGTTGATATCTCCAGGGATGACATATCGTAGCCCCAAAAGTATTGGTATCGGGAGAGCCATTATCGTCAGCTCGATATGCTGCCAGTTCAAACCTCCTTTTCGTAGTCTGTCGGCAATGAAGCGAGTGCAATATTGTATTGCTAAGAGGATGAATAAAGCAAAGATAAACCAATACCCTCCTTTATATCTTCCCGAAAAAGCGGATATATATTGGCTGAAAATAGAGCCTGTTCCAAGATTGGAAAGATATATACTCAGTGGAAAGATCGTCAATAGCGGGAGTAGTAGTTGTAAGACTTTTTTCTTCCAATATGCTTTTGCTTTCTCCCAAGAAAATGAAAGCTCTCTCGCCGATAATATGCCCGATACCAAGATGAATAGAGGCATATGATAGCTATCAATAAACTCTGGAATGATAGGGGTATCTAATCCGTGATGAAGGATAACGAAGATGATAGCAAGCCCCTTGATGACATCGAGGTGTACTAAACGTTTGCTTTGAGACATGATCTATAATATATCTGTTTGAAGAGTTGTGCCTTACAAAAATACAAGAATTTGAATGTGCTTTATAGAGTGCGCTGGCTGTAATAAAAAGACAGAGAGCTGTATGTGGAAGATCTCTACGGCTTACTCACCGAGGAAGGTGCGGTAGGCTGGGAGGGTCTGGCTGGTGAGGAGGGGACGATTGGCGGAGGAGAGCGGGAGGAGGAGCGTACCCGTGGGGAGTGTCGGGAGGAGTCCTGTCGGGGCGGAAGCCTTCCGGCGGAAGGTGGTGAGGTCGCTCGCCGTGGGGAAGCCTTCGATGAAGTAGCCTGCAAGGCCGCTCTCTGTCGGGAGGAGGCTGACTCGAAGTGTCCACTGTGTGAAGGTCGAGTAGATGAAGCTCATCAGAGCGAAATACACTTCGTGGCGAGGTGAGCTCCCTTCGGGGTAGAGGAGGACAAGGCTGGATACTTCTCCCCTTTGGAGAGGTGTGAAGGGAGACGTAAGGGCTTCGGTGGCAGCTGTGTCGAGGACGGCACTTGCTCCGGTGTGGTGTAGCGTGGGGGCGGTCGTTAGCTTGCGCCCGGCACGTAGCCCCGTGAGGAGGTGCGTCACATAGGGCATTAGCTCGGCTTGAGGGTACTGCTGGATGAAGGTCTCCAGTTGGTCTCGGAGGCGTGCTTCGTTTCCTGACTGCACTTCGGTCAGTGCGGTGAGGAGCAAGGCCTTCGGGCGGAGCTCGTCATCGTGGTAGGGCAGGGAGTCGAGTTGGGTGAGGGTGTGGCGTGCTTGCCTGAGGTCTCCCGAGCGATAAGCCTCGTAGGCGGCGTCGTAGAGCTGGGTGGAGCGTGTGGCCAGAGCCGTGAGGGTGTGGCGCATATCGGGCGAGCGAAGGAGTTGTGCTCGGGGGCTGGAGGGGTAGTCACGGAGGTAACTCAGGCGCAGTCCTTCGGCTTCGGCATCACGTCCTGTACGCAGAGCGAGGAGCAATTGTCGGTAGGCGACTTCTTCCCTCAGGGCAAAGTGGGGGAACTCCCTCAAGAGGCGTGCGTAAAGAGTCGCCACCTCATCCAGTCGCTCAAGGGGAGCATCTAAGATGGAAGCCATCGCGAAGAGCGCACCGGCAAGGGTGTCACGCATCGCTGTGCGTGCTGTGGGCGTGAGGGGAAGGTCACGGAGGTAGGTCGCTCTATTCGGGGCATCGGCGGAGGAAGCGGCGAGGGATAGGCTGTCTCCTTCGGTACGTTGGGGGTCAGGCGAAGGGACGAGCGAGCCTGTCCGCTGGCTTCTATTCCAATCGTCCGTGAGAGGACGTGCGCCCCAGCGCTGGCGAAAGGCTGTGCGTCCGAGGGCTATTTGCTCGGGGCTGTCAAAGTACGAGCCTGCGGACTTATTCGCCGCCGAAGAGCTTGCCGAGCCGAAGGGAAGGATGACCTCCGTCTTGAGCTTTTCCTTCTTCTTGTCTGCCTCCGCCCTTTGTGCGATGAGGCTATCTATATAATGGTAGAGTACGGGCGTGGGGAGTGATGCCAGACGCAGAAGGCTGTCGGTGCGGTGGGCGGTGCGTGCGTAGGGGCTGAGCTGGAGGAGCCCTGGACGGAGTCGCTCCACGGTGGGGTAGTCGGGGTGCTGCGCAGGTAGTAGGGGATAAGCCTTGTCGAAGGCATCGGCAGACTCGGGATAACGCTTGTCTTCGAGGGCAAGCAGGCCTAAGCGTGTGTAGGCTTCGGCGACAGTCGTGCTTTGTCGCTGTGCCGAATCGATACACTGATGGAGGGCGGTGTACGCCTCGTCACGCTGCCCACTCCTGAGGAAGGCTTCTGACAATGCTAAGTAGATGGCGGAGCGGTGGGGCGCATAGCGGTGCAGACGGCTCAGTCGCCTGAGCGGACGGATGCCTTTGTCGGGCTGGGGAGCGAGGGAGAGGGTGCGGAGCTGGGCGGCCAACTCTAACGCAGGTAGGGGACTCACTCGCTCGGCTTGGGCGAAGGCGGTGCGTGCTTCCTGGCGTGCCCCCTTAGCTTCGAGGATTTGCCCTCTGAGGAAGTGAAGGCGCGCACGCTGCAGGGCGGAAGGTTCTTTGCCGACCAGTGTGTCTAAGTGCTGGAGGGCGATGGAGTCTGCTCCTCGGGCTAAGGCGAGTTCGGCGGCGGCGGTATGATAGAGTCGTGGCTCGTGGCGAAGCACTTCGCCTCGATCACGGCGCACGTGCGTCAGCTCTTCTTCCGCTTCGACGAGTTGACCCCGGAGGGTGTAGAGACGGGCGAGGTAGAGACGGGCGACGTCACGCACTTGAGGCTCGGTGGCATAGCGGCGCAGGAGGTCGAGGAGGGTGGCTTGTGCCTCGGTGAGGTCACCGCTGTAGAGCTGACTACGTGCGATGAGGAGCCACGCTTCGCTGAGTGCAGGGTTGTATTCGGTCTTCTCTTGCAGGCGCACCGCCTTGGGGTCGCTGCGCCAGTGCGGTGGTCGGGGGGGCTTGCGTGTGATGCTGTGCTCTTCGATGGCCTTGCGCGCCTTCTCTATGGTGCGCGTGAAGCGCAGGGAGGAGGTGGGAGGAGCTCCGCTTGTACTGGGGAGGAGCGGGTCGATGGGAAGGTGGAGCGCATAGTCTTCGCTCACGGCTTCGAAGGCAGTCTGGTAGGTCGTCTCGTAGGCTTCGCGCGCGTTGTAGAGGACGTTGTACTGCGTGAGGAAGGCTTGCCACGTGCGCGAGCTCGGGGTGTTCAGCTGTCGGGAGCAAGCCCCGAAGAGGAGGAGGGTGAGGAAGGGGAGGGTAAGTGCGCCAGCTCTTAGCCACGCACGCCCTGAGCCCTGCGTCGTAGGATGGAGCTGAGACATTTGCCAAGCGCCAGGAAGAGGAAGAGCAGAAGGATAATCAGCACGCCCGAGGGGACGCTGATGAGGTAGTAGCTGAGGAGCAGGCCACCGACGTTGGCGATGAGGCAGAGGACAATCGAGCCCCCGATAATCTTGCGGAAGTCGGCGGTGAAGAGTCCCATCGTGGTCTGAGGTAAGGTCAGGAGCGAGAGCAGAAGCATGATGCCCACCGAGCGGATAGTCAGCACGAGGCTCACGGCTACCAGAAGCAGCAGGCCACGCTCCCAGAGTCCGACACTGATGCCTCGCACACGAGCGAAGTCACGGTCAAAGGCCGTGTAGAGAATTTCCCGATAGCGCAGGAGGAAGAGCCCGACGAGCAGGAGCGAAAGCACGCCGAGGGCGATGAGGTCGCCTGTCGTCACTAAGAGGATATTACCGAAGAGGTAGGCAGGGAGACTGGTGGCATAGCCTGGAGTGAGGGTCATAAAGAGTACCCCAAGGGCCATACCTAATGCCCAGATGCTGGCGATGGCAGAGTCCTCACGGATGCCTTCGGTACGGCTCAGCTTGCCGATGGAGAAGGCGGCGAGGATGGCTGCACCAGCTGCCGAGAGGATGGGATTGATGCCGAGGTAGATGCCGAGACCTATCCCTCCGAAGGAAGCGTGCGTGATGCCTCCGCTGACGAAGACAATGCGCCGCACCACGATGTACGCCCCTACAATCCCACAGACGATGGCGGTGAGCAGGGAGGCTGTGAGGGCGTTTTGGAAGAACTGATAGGTGAAGATACTGGGCATCGGTGCGTAGGGACTATGCAAAGGCGAATGCTTAGGCTACGGGACTGGGCTCGTGCCTGCCGACGATGGCGTGGTAGTCTCTATTCTCTCCGACGATGAGGTAGAGCTCGGGGCGAAGGGTCTCGGGGAACTCAATCCCACGTAGCTGGAGGCTACGCACCCAAGCAGGTACTTCGTCGGCATCCAGTGAGAGGAGGATCTCACGGAACTCTTCCACCTCGCCCTCCTTGTACGCTCCTGCACTACGCCCTTGGTAGCGGTCAAGCTCTTCGTCATCGAAGTACTCGATGCGCTCGCTGACAGCAGCCAGCAGGCTGTCGGTCTCGCAGGTCAAGTGGTTGCCACAGCACCCTTCGCCGTGGGGAAGTTCTTGGGGATCGGGCTCGATGATGACCTCACCGCGTGCGATGCGACGGGCCTTGAGGTACGACTGTATGGTGCCGACCAAGGCGGCTACAGCCCCCAGTGTAGCGAGGGCGATGACTATGACGAGGATACTTCCCATGCGGAGCTATTCAGAATATATTTCGTTGGAGACAATGCTTATCCATAAGCATATCCATACAAAGATAGTTCATTCACAAGGACTAACTGCCTCCGCGTTCGGCAGGAAATGCTGCGGATGGGGAGCAAAATAAGGCCGAGGGGCGGTGCAACACATTGGTTGCACCGCCCCTCGGCTTATCTTGTAGAGGTGTGTCTATATAACTTAGAACATGTACTGCACGCGGAACTGCAGGACATTAACTTGCTTTGTGTCCGTCTGTGCCCACTGCTTGACCTGCATGTGGTGGTAGTTCAGGCGCAGAGCTACGTACTTATTCCAGTAGTAGGAGAGTCCTGCGCTGTAGTCGGTCATCTTCCCAGCACCAGCCATCCCAGGGATGAAGGAGTTGGTCAGTGCGCTACCATCGGTCAGGTCGAGGAAGCCGTAGCCGAGCATCAGCTCAAGGTTCTTGGAGTTAGGCGTATCGACCCCAGAGGTGGTGTAGTTGTACTTGTAGTCTACGGGGTTGACGATCATTCCACGAGCGGAGACGTAGAAGCCCTTGGTGTCGTAGGCCTTGTCTCCTGCACGATTGACGTGCGACCAATAGTACTGGCTGCTGACCTGCACGTTGTGGAAGATCCCTTGGAACTCCGCCGTGAACTTATTTTCCCAGCGTGCATCCGTCAGCTTGATATCCATAGCCGTGTGCTTGTCGACGATCGTCAGGTCTTTCTTGGCGTAGTCGATCGTGTAGCCCCCCTTGAGGTCGGACTCAGCCTTGCGGTGGAGTGCGCTGAAGCCAACGTGGAAGCCTGCCCCATTGTCTAAGATGGGACGCCAGACGAGACGCCCAGCGACAGTATAGCCTTGTGGGGCTTTGTCTGTGCTGGTCGTGAGGGCCGAGTTGTCAGCGAAGGCACCATATTGCCACCAGATATTTTTGTTGGAGATGGTGTGCATCACCCCGATACGGCGACCAGGCTGGTAGATGTTCGCTTCGGGCTCGTCGAGGTACTCTTTACTTGCAGAGCTGTAAGCCGAGGAGAGACCGAAGGGGACGGTGTAGTGCCCTGCACGGATGAAGTTGTTCTTGCTGAAGCTATATTGGACGTAGACATCCTTGAGGGAGACCTTGTTGTTCGTGAAGGAAGCATCTCCACGGAAGTACCAGTTCTGGCCGTAGTATGCCTTGAAGCCAATACGCATATCACGGAAGCCGACACCATCGTGCATCTCTCCATCCTGCTTGCGAGCAGCATCGTTCTGCGAATAGGTAGCTGCGTCAAAGAGGGCACGCCCCGTGACCTTGACCTCGAGCTTGTCCTGTGCCGAGAGGGCCGTCATCGTGCTGAGTGAGGTGACTGCCAAAAGCAGGCTATGCTTGATATTCATAGGATAGATAGTTCTTTCTTAGTGAATAGTAAGCATGGATTAGAGGGTATCCTCGATCTTGTCGTAGGCACGGATAGCCTGGAGGAAGCGAGCATTGACATCGCTCAGCAGGAAGAGGCCATCGGCATTGCGCTTGAGTCCCTTGAGGCTGAGGGGGAAGACCATAGGAGGATTCTGCAGGTTGAGCTGCTCGATGGCGCGGAGCTGCTGGGTGGTCTGGTAGACGATGTTGACATCGCAGTAGAGCTTGCCGTCCTTACCTTCGTACTTCTCGAAGACGACCTTACTACCAATCGGGGTCTTCTTCTCGATGGAGTTGGGGAGTTCGTAGGGCTCTACGTCGAGGGCTGCTGTGACGGAGGCAATGTTGGAGTCGTGACCGCAGAGGAAGGCGAACTTACGCCCCTTAGCGTTCAGCTCATCGTACATATAGGTCAGGAGAGGGTGTGCTACATTGACTGCGACAATAGGAGCAGCGAAGAGCACATCCCCATAGACATCCTTGATACGTGCGATTTGTGTCCAGTCTTCGGTGGTGAGGTTGTGGCCGAAGGCTGCCTTCTTGGCATCGGGTTCTTCGTAGTACTGGAGGATGAAGGCGTCGGAGCAGGTATTAGCATCCTTGAGGGAGCCCTTCATGCGAGGCTCTTCACCACGCTCGAGGAGGATCTGCGTATCGTAGTTGTCGAAGGCGCAGAGCTTTCCTTCCTTGCAGGCAGGAGAATCCTTGAGGTCGAGCGTGGATGCGGTGATTTCGTAGGCTTTCTTAAGTCCTTCATTGATACCGCGGATACCACGCTTACCACCCATAGCAGCAATTTGCTTGAGGGCTTCTTGCTTGAAGGATTCGCTAATCTTCGTCAAGCGAGGGAAGAAGATGGGATCCATCTTGCTGGGGACATAGCGGTGGTTGACCTGGATGTCAGCAACAGGGAGGAAGGCGGTAGTGAAGTAGCGAGCCGTGGCGATGCAGCGCTGCATGCTATTGGCGTAGATGTTTACTTCGTCGCGTGTGGGGTTAGCGTTTTCCTTGAAGAGACCAGCATCGACTGCCCACTTACGGAAGTAGAGGCCGAACTGGTTTTCCAGTGCGCCACCGCGTGAGGTCAGTTCGCTGGCACCAGAAGTCCAGGCGAACCAGGGGTGTGTAGTGACCTTCTCGAGAAGGCTACCCTTGGTGGAGAGTGGGGCACGGATGTTGTGACGGCTGAGGACAACGGCTTCTGTGAGCGTGTACTTGTCCTTAAATTCCTGTGTTCTTTGCTTCTGGGCAAAGAGGGATGGCGCAACCGCGAGGAGCAAAAGAAGCGCCACCGAGAGCTTAAACTGTCTCATATAGCTTGTTATTAGATAAAGTCCTCTTCTGAGGAGGTGGATGTCGTGAAGTATCAGAGGCTCTGGCACAGAGTGGAAGCAGAGCTGGAATTGTCTTTCTTAATTTAATCGACGCAAATGTAGTGATATTTGCGCATTTCTGCGTTGTGTTATCCTGCTTTTTTTAGGATGGGGCTTCTGAGTCACTCTGTTTGTGAGGTATGCTTGTGGGGTAGGGTAGGTGGGATTTTCTGCTGTATAGCGCGTGGAGGAGTATTGGTTGATACTGCGAAGTACTACTGGTGATGCCTCCGACCAGTAGTGGTCGCCCCCGTGACCACTACTCCTCCGAGCGTGGAGCAGTAGTGGTCGAGGGCATCATCTGCGCAGTGGGGAGGGGATGAGCTTGGGAGGTGGGAGCTCTTTATTCTGTGGTGTGGAGAGGGCGAACTTCATGGCGTATGTATCCGATAGCTCGCCCTTCTCTGCCTCGGTTGTAGGGAGGGTATAATATAGGTTCGCGCGCACGAGTGAGTGAGATTAGCGGAGCTTCTTATAAGGGTGTTGGGAAGGGAGGGGTACTTCCTTAATTTATTAAGGAAATAGAGTGGTATTTGACATGAAATTATTCCTATATTTGCATCCACTTAGTGAAGGGGGATGGAGCATAGTATCCCACCTCTGAGACGACGAAATCCGTCGGCACGATCACGAGTCATTTATATTGTATAATTAACTACCGCATGAAGCAAGCAAAGCATTGGGCTGCCGTTCTGGCCTTGGCACTGGCCTCTGGCTGGAGCGCCTTGGCGCAGACCATCAGTTCGCCTAACAAGGGACTCCAGTTGCACTTCTCTATGAGTCAGGATGGGGCGCCTATGTATCGCCTGTCTTTTGCCGATGGGCAGGAGATTATCCGTCCCAGCCACCTCGGGCTGGAGATGACCGACGCAAAGAAATCCTTCGACAAGGGCCTCGAGGTCACGGGAACGAAGGAGTCTACCTTCGATGAGACGTGGAAGCCTGTCTGGGGTGAAGTCAAGTCGATTCGCAACAACTATAACGAACTGCTCGTCACACTCAAGAAGACGAGCAACGGCGACCCTATAGCTATTCGCTTCCGTCTCTTCAACGATGGGCTCGGCTTCCGCTATGAGTTCCCAGGTGGTAAGGATCGTAACTTCTATGTCGTCAAGCGCGAGCTCACGGAGTTCGCTATGACGGGCGACCACAAGGCACACTGGATCCCAGGTGACTACGATACCGAAGAGTACGACTACCAGCACAGCCGTCTCTCGGAGATCCGTGGACTCTTCGACAAGGCCTTCACGGAGAACTGCTCGCAGACCGCCTTCTCTAAGACCGGCGTACAGACCCCTCTGATGCTCAAGTCGGATAAGGGTGTCTACATCAACCTGCACGAAGCGGCACTCATCGACTTCCCTGCGATCAACCTTGATCTGGATGACAAGACGATGACCTTCCATGTCGAGCTGACCCCCGATGCACAGGGCAATCGCGGACACATCGAAGCCCCCTTCAACACGCCTTGGCGTACGGCTATCGTCAGCCGTGATGCGCGCGATATCCTTTCCTCTAAGCTCACCTACAACCTCAATGAGCCTTGCACCTATGAGACGACCGACTGGATCAAGCCTATTAAATATGTAGGGGTCTGGTGGGAAATGATCACGGGTAAGAGCTCGTGGGCCTACACCGATGACCTTCCTTATGTGAAGATCGGTGAGACGGACTACACGAAGGTACGCCCTAATGGTAAGCATGCTGCCAATACGAAGCACGTCAAGGAATACATCGACTTTGCTGCGCAGCATGGCTTCGATGCCGTCCTGGTAGAAGGCTGGAATATCGGTTGGGAAGACTGGTTCGGTCACAGCAAGGATCGCGTCTTCGACTTCGTCACTCCTTATCCCGACTTCAATGTCGCTGAGCTCCGTGACTACGCTAAGAGCAAGGGCGTGAAGATCATTATGCACCATGAGACCTCTGGCTCGGTCAGAAACTACGAGCGCCATATGGATAAGGCGTACAAGTTCATGGTCGACAATGGCTACTCCGCCGTCAAGAGCGGCTATGTGGGCAACATCATCCCACGTGGTGAGTACCACTACGGTCAGAGCATGGTCAACCACTACCTCCACGCTGTCAAGGAAGCTGCTAAGCACAAGATCTCCGTCAACGCCCACGAGTCCGTCCACATGACGGGGCTCAGCCGTACCTATCCTAACCTCATCGCACAGGAGTCGGCACGTGGTCAGGAGTATCAGGCCTTCGGTGGTAGCAAGCCTAACCACCTCACCGTCCTCCCCTTCACGCGTCTGATCGGTGGCCCTATGGACTATACGCCTGGTATCTTCCAGATGGATATCAATAAGTACAACCCCGACAACAACTCCCACATCAATACGACCCTCTGTAATCAGCTCGCCTGCTACGTCACGATGTACAGCCCGCTGCAGATGGCTGCTGACCTGCCCGAAGTGTATGCCAAGCATATGGATGCCTTCCAGTTCATCAAGGATGTAGCTGTTGACTGGGACGACACGAAGATCATCGAAGCTGAGCCAGGGGAATACATCACCATCGCTCGTAAGGCTAAGAACGCCGACAAGTGGTTCGTGGGTAATGTCGCTGGCTACGATGGCCATAAGACGAACCTGACGCTTGACTTCCTCGATGCAGGTAAGACCTACACGGCTACCATCTACGCCGACGGCAAGGGGGCACACTACAAGACCAACCCCGAAGTGTACTCCATCCGTAAGGTACAGGTGAAGAAGGGCAGCAAGCTCTCCCTTACTTCTGCTCCTGGTGGTGGCTTCGCTATCTCCATCCTTCCTAATAAGAAGTAACGTAGAGACCTTCTTCAGAGGCCACGAAAGCAACGGCTTTCGCTCCCTCTGGAGAAGGTCTCCTATATTCTATAACCCTACAGATTTAATGTAAGATGAAAGCTATTTTACGCCTTACCTACTTCTGTCTCGCTCTGCTCTTCTTGGCAGCTCCAGCGTGGGCACAAGAAGTCCAGGTCAAGGGGCAGGTAGTAGACAACAAGGGTGAAGCCGTCATCGGTGCTTCCGTCCGTGTCAAGGAGACTTCCAAGGGCGTCATCACCGACATCAACGGTCACTTTGCCCTGCGTGCTCCCAAGGCTGGTCACCTCGTCGTCTCCAGTATCGGGTACACCACGCAGACTGTTGCCCTCAGCGGTGCTACGCAGTCGCTGAAGATCGTCCTTGAAGAAAGCGCACAGAACCTCAAGGAAGTCGTCGTCGTCGGCTACGGTTCGATGCAGAAGAAGGACCTCACCGGATCGGTCAGCTCTCTCAATGAAAAGAGCTTCCAGAAGGGTGCTATCTCCACCGCCAGCGACCTCCTCGTCGGTAAGATCGCAGGGGTGCAGATCACTCCCGAAGGATCTCCCGGTGCTGCCGGCCGTATCCGTATCCGTGGTGGTGCTTCGCTCAATGCCAGCAACGACCCGCTGATCGTCATCGACGGTGTGCCCATCGAGAACTCCGCTGTCGCTGGTGCTCCCAGTATCCTCAGCTCGCTCAACCCTCAGGACATCGCTTCGATGAACGTCCTCAAGGATGCTTCCGCTACCGCTATCTACGGTTCGCGCGCTTCCAACGGGGTTATCATGATTACCACCAAGCGTGGTAAGGTAGGCCAGAAGACGCAGATCGCTGTCTCTGTCCAGAACTCACTCTCGCAGGCTGCTCGCCGTGTACGTCTGCTCTCTGCTGATGAGTACCGCACCCTCATCAAGCGCATCGCTCCTGCTGAAGCTGGTAAGCTCGGTACGGCGAATACCGACTGGCAGGACGAGATCTATCAGCTCGCCTACGGTGGTGACTACAACCTCAGCGTCAGCGGTGCTGCTGGCAAGGTGCCTTACCGTGTGTCTACGGGCTTCTACCACCAGCAGGGTGTCCTGAAGACCGACCAGATGAACCGTGTCAGCGGTGACCTGAGCATCAATCCTCGTCTCTTCGACAATCACCTCTCTATCGATGCGAGCGTGAAGCTCAGCGCTACGCACAATCGCTTCGCTAACAAGGAAGCTATCGAAGCCGCTGTACAGTTCGACCCCACGCGTCCTGTCCGTAGCAATGATCCTCAGTTTGCTCCTTTCGGTGGCTACTGGGCTTGGATGGATAAGGGTGATCTCCAGAAGCTCGCTCCTAAGAACCCTGTCGCTCTACTCAATCAGAAGGAGGATGTCAGTGATGTCTTCCGCTCGATCGGCAATCTGAAGATCGACTACAAGCTCCACTTCCTCCCCGAGCTCAAGCTCAATGTCAACCTCGGCTACGACTATGCTACGGGTAAGGGACACGTCATCATCCCAGACAACTCTTCGCTCTCTTGGCAGCGCTATACCCTCAAGCAGGATGGTAAGCCTGACGTACAGAAGAGCGGGGTCAATACCTCCTACGATCAGCGTAAGCGTAGCTTGCTCTTCGACTTCTATGCGAACTATGCTAAGGAGCTCACGTCGCTCAAGAGCCACTTCGATGTGATGGCTGGTTATTCCTATCAGGACTGGAAGACCTACATCCACAATACGCCTGACTATACCTTCGACAAGACGCTGGTCAGCAAGCCCGTCTACGAGTACGACTACCCACAGAATACGCTTGTATCCTTCTACGGTCGTCTGAACTATAGCCTGATGGATCGCTACCTGCTGACCGCTACGGTACGTGCCGACGGCTCGTCACGCTTCAGCAAGGCCAACCGCTGGGGGATCTTCCCTGCTCTTGCTCTTGCTTGGCGTCTTAACCAGGAGTCCTTCCTGAAGGAAGTATCTTGGATCGATGACCTCAAGCTCCGTCTGGGCTATGGTGTCACGGGGCAGCAGGATGGTATCGGTAACTACAACTACCTCCCCTTCTATGCGCTCAGCGACAACACCCATCAGTATCAGCTCGGCGACAAGTACTATAATATGATGCGCCCTGCTGCCTACGATGAAAACATCCACTGGGAGCAGACTGCTACCTACAACGTAGGTCTGGACTACAGCTTCATCAAGGGCCGTCTCTCGGGTACCCTCGACTTCTATAAGAAGAACACCAGCGACCTCTTGAACGAGATCCCTACGCCTGCTGGTGCTAACTTCTCTAACCGTATCCTCACCAATGTCGGGAACATCACCAGTAAGGGCTTCGAGCTGAGTATCAATGCTACGCCGATCCAGACCAAGCGCTTCTCCTGGGATGTGAACTACAACATCAGCTCCAACAGCACGCGTATCACCAAGCTCAACGCTGTGAACGTCCCTGGCTATCAGGGTGTGCCTACGGGCGGTATCAAGGGTGGTACGGGTACGCTGGTGCAGATTCACTCCGAAGGCTATACGCCTGGTACCTTCTTCGTCTATGAGCAGAAGCTCGATAAGGATGGCAAGCCTCTGGAAGGTCAGTTCGTAGATCGTAGCAAGGATGGTGTCATCAACGAGCAGGATAAGTATCGTGCCCATAGCCCCGAGCCTAAGGTGACGATGGGGCTCTCTACGAGCTTGACCTTCGACCGCTGGACGCTCTCGACGGCACTCCGCTCGAGCCTCGGTAACTACATCTACGACAACGTATCGTCTTATATGGCGACCCACACGGCTGTCCTGAACTCGGGTAACTACTTCCGCAATACGACTCCTGAGATCAATATCTCTAACTTCAAGAACAATGATGATAAGCAGTTCGTCTCGGACTACTACCTCCATCGTGCTTCGTTCCTGAAGATGGACAACCTGACGCTGGCTTATGACTTCGGTCGCCTCTTCGGTCGTACCTCTCTGCGTGCTTCGGCTACGGTGCAGAATGTCTTCACGCTCTCTCCCTACAAGGGTATTGATCCCGAGCGTGCTATTGACTTCAGCCTCTATCCTATCCCACGCACCTACTCGCTCAATCTTTCTCTCACGCTCTAATCCCCATAGCTAAATTATGAGTACAGATAAGAAGATGCTCCGCCGTAGCCTGACCGTGCTTAGTCTGGTCGGTGCCCTCGGTCTTAGCTCTTGTGTCAAGGATTTGGATCGCTTCCCTACCAATGGGGATACCTCGCAGACCGTCTATAGCTCTGCAGATAAGACCGCTCAGGCTTTTGCTAAGGTCTACGGTGCTTTTGGTCTCACTGGGAATGGTGACGGAGGTGATATCGCTGGTATCGATGAAGGGGCGAGCGACTTCGTTCGTGGTCTCTTCAACCTCCAAGAGCTGCCTACGGAGATGGCTGCGTGTGCTTGGGGTGACAATGGTGTGCAGGACTTGCACAAGCACTCTTGGTCTGCGTCCAACGAGGTCATCGGTGGTGTCTACTACCGCTCACTCTACCAGATCAAGCTCGCTTCGGATTTCCTAAAGCAGACGGCTGATAAGGCTAATGATGCTACGATCCGCACCTACCGTGCCGAAGCTCGCTTCCTGCGTGCCTATCAGTATTGGGTGCTGATGGATCTCTTCGGAAATCCTCCTTTCGTTGATGAATCCACGCCTACGGGTAAGGTTTACCCCCGTCAGATCAGCCGTGCCGAACTCTTCACTCATATCGAGAAGGAGCTGAAGGCTATTGAAGGGGATCTCAGCACGCCACAGGCTGCCGTCTATGGTCGTGCTAATCAGGCTACCGCTTGGGCACTGCTCTCTCGCCTCTACCTCAACTCGGAGGTCTACACGGGGAAGCCTCGCTATGCCGAAGCTGCTACCTATGCTGAGAAGGTCATTGCCTCGGGTAAGTATAGCCTGAAGTCGGACTACGCTCAGCTCTTTATGGCGGACAACGATCAGAATAACCCTGAGGTCCTGCTCTCGGTGAACTATGATGGTCAGCGCTCGCAGAACTGGGGGGGGATGACCTTCCTCATCAACTCCTCCACGAGCGCTAATGCCAAGGCCGCTACCAAGGTCAATATGGGCGTCAACGGTGGATGGGGTGGTAACCGTGGTACTAAGGGACTCTCGGATCTCTTCACGGGTGCAGAAACTAAGGACAAGCGTGCCCTCATCACTCCAGGGGCTTCGCTGGAAATCTCTGACCTGACGAAGTTTGATGAAGGCGTCTATGTCTATAAGTTCCGCAACGTCACCTCTACGGGGGCTAACGGTAAGCACGGTGACCACGCCGATACCGACTTCCCGCTCTTCCGTCTGGCTGAGCTCTACCTGAACTATGCTGAAGCGGCTATCCGTGATGCAAGTATCGATAAGGTAAAGGCGCTTAGCTACCTCAATAAGGTACGTCAGCGTGCTTATGGCTCCAACGAAGGTAACTATACGACTCTCCCCGACCTCAACGAGATGCTGCGCGAGCGTGGCCGTGAGCTTTACTGGGAAGGTCAGCGTCGTACCGACCTGATCCGCTTCGGTAAGTTTACTTCTGGTGACTACCTCTGGCCTTGGAAGGGCGGTGTGAAGGATGGTGCTGCTGTGAAGGATATTTACAAGCTCTATCCTATCCCTGAAGCTGACCGCCAGGCTAATCCTGCCAACCTCAAGCAGAATACTGGTTACTAACCTGCGGTAGGAGCTTGCTCTACTGGCTTGCCCCTCTTGGGGTGAGCATACGCTGAAGACTTGCCCTCGAGCCCCCTTGTGGTGCTCGAGGGCAAGTTGCTTTTCGGGCGATGCTACTGAGAGGAGGGATGCCACCTATATTGGTTGACGAGCGAACCTATATAGCTTTGCGTCGTGACCTATATTGGTCGGTGGAGCGACCTATATAGCTTCGTCCGTTGACCAATATAGCTTCACAGCACCTCGCTCGGGTTGATGCTTTTGCTCTTCCCTTATGATGCCCCAGCTCCCGTCAAAAAAGCGTACCTTTGCGTCGTAAGGAATGACGACGCTATGATCCAGGCAGAAGACGCACAGCTCCAGCGATTAGAAGTCAATATCCGACGTCTCGTCGATATTGTTGCCGAGCAGAATGCTAAGCTCGTTCGGCTCAAGGAGCAGCTTCGAGAGCAGGGGGAGGCTCTGGCTGTGATGCAGCGAGAGCTCGACAAGGCGCGGCAACAAGAGGCGACTTCCGCCTTGGCCTCTGCCCTGACCTCTACCGAGGCTTCGGGGCTTGACCGAGCATACGGACGCCAACTCTTGGATCAGATAATCAGTGAGGTAGACCGCTGCATCCAGCAGCTGTCCTCCGAATAAAGACTTATAGCGTAGGCTTCTTCCCTCCCAGTGAGCGGTAGCCTACATCTATATATATTATGGCTATAGACACGGATCCCGAGGCACTCCAGCGCATCTCGATGGTCGTCAACGACGCACGAATATCCCTGCGTGTGCCTCGCCGTGAAGAGCACTTCTACCGCAAGGCCGGTGAAGAGCTCGCCCATACGATGCGCCTCTATCGGGAGAAGTATCCCAACCGCTCGGAGGTGCCCATCGAAGGCTACTTGTCTATGGCTGCCATCGACATAGCGACCCGCTACCGCCAGTGCACGGAGGCACTCGAGGAGCGCACCCAGCATCTGGCTCCGCGCCTCGAGGCCATCAACGATTCCTTGGATGCGCTGATCGCCGACGCACGCCGCTTGATCGATACTGAGAGCTGAGCCCAGCACCGCCACAGCGTCCCTTCCTTCATCACTACTTTTATCACAGACAAGGAATGGGAACCATTACAATCATCATCATTTGCTTGGGTGCGCTGATCCTCGGCGCAGCCCTTTCGTGGCTTGTGTCCGAGAAGCTCCTCGGACAGAAGACGCGTGCCGTCCTCTCCGAAGCAGAGCGTGAGGCAGAGGTGCTTAAGCAAAAGAAACTCCTTGAAGTCAAGGAGAAATTCCTCCAGCTCAAGGGCGACCTTGAGCAGCAGGTAGCGCAGCGCAACAATAAGCTCAAGCAGATCGAGGGGCGACTCAAGACCCGCGAACAAGAGCTCACTCAGCGCCACAACGAAGTGGAGAAGCGCAACCAAGAAATCGATATACTCAAGGAAAAACTGGCCCTACAGAGCGAAGGTATCGAGCTGAAGAAGGAAGAATACGACGTCAAGAAAGCCGAGTACGAAGAGAAGAAGGCCGAGCTCGAACTCCTTCGTCAGAGCGAGCAGAAGCGTCTCGAGGCCATCGGAGGACTCTCCGCTGACGAGGCGCGCGAACGACTCATCGAGAGCCTGCGTGCTGAAGCCAAGGACCAAGCCCAAGGCTATATCAACGAGATCATCGAAGAGGCGAAGATGACCGCCAACAAGGAGGCCAAGAAGATCGTCGTGCAGTCCATCCAGCGTCTGGCTACGGAGACGGCCATTGAGAACTCCGTCACCGTCTTCCACATCGAGAGTGACGAGATCAAGGGTCGCATCATCGGTCGTGAAGGCCGTAATATCCGCGCCCTCGAAGCAGCTACAGGGATTGAGATCATCGTTGATGATACCCCCGAGGCCATCGTGCTGAGTAGCTTCGACCCTGTGCGCCGTGAGGTGGCACGCCTTGCCCTGCATCAGCTGGTACAGGATGGTCGCATTCACCCTGCACGCATCGAGGAAGTGGTCTCCAAGGTGCGCAAGCAGATCGAAGAAGAAATCATCGAGACGGGGAAGCGAACCGTCATCGACCTCGGTATCCACGGGATGCACCCCGAGCTCATCCGCCTCATCGGTAAGATGAAGTATCGCTCTTCCTACGGCCAGAACCTCCTGCAGCACTCCCGTGAGACTGCCAATCTGTGTGCTATTATGGCCAGCGAATTAGGCCTTAACCCCAAGCAGGCTAAGCGTGCTGGTCTTCTGCACGACATCGGGAAGGTGCCCGACGATGAGCCCGAACTGCCACACGCCCTCCTCGGGATGAAGCTCTGCGAGAAGTACAAGGAGAAGACTACCATCTGCAATGCCGTCGGGGCACACCACGACGAGATTGAGATGGAGAGCCTCATCGCTCCCATCGTGCAGGTCTGTGACGCCATCAGTGGCGCACGCCCAGGGGCACGCCGTGAGATCGTCGAAGCCTACATCAAGCGACTCAATGACCTTGAGCAGCTTGCCCTCTCCTACCCAGGGGTGGTGAAGACCTACGCCATCCAGGCTGGTCGTGAACTCCGCGTCATCGTGGGGGCTGAGAATACGGACGACAGCAGCATCGCTACGCTTTCCTCCGAAATCGCCAAGCGCATTCAGGACGAGATGACCTACCCTGGGCAGGTCAAGATCACGGTGATCCGCGAGACCCGCAGCGTCAGCTACGCTAAGTAATCCCCTATGTGGACGGTTGCTATTCCTACTTTTAGGTAGGGTGGGCAACCAAATTCCACTGTTCTGTGTTTATAGAGCAGGAGGAATAACCATTTATAGTTAATTAATGCAAGATAACGATCAGATTATCGACGAGGTCACCTCGAGCGATTACAAATATGGCTTCACCACCGAGATCGATACCGAGACCATCGGCAAGGGGCTGAGCGAGGAGACCGTTCGCCTCATCTCGGAGAAGAAAGGTGAGCCGGAGTGGCTCCTGCAGTTCCGCCTTGAGGCTTATCGCCATTGGCTTACCCTCGAGCAACCCGACTGGGCGCTGCTGAATATCCCCCCTATCGACTACCAAGATATCATCTACTACGCCGCTCCGAAGAAGAAGGAAGGGCCGAAGAGCCTCGATGAGGTCGACCCTGAGCTCCTGCGCACCTTCGAGAAGCTCGGCATCCCCCTTGAGGAGCAGAAGATGCTCTCGGGTATTGCTGTCGATGCGGTGATGGACTCCGTCTCGGTCAAGACGACCTTCCGTGAGACGCTTGCGGAAAAGGGCATCATCTTCTGCTCCTTCAGCGAAGCCGTGCGTGAGTACCCCGAGCTGGTGAAGAAGTATCTGGGAGCTGTCGTCCCCTACACGGATAATTACTTTGCTGCGCTGAACTCTGCCGTCTTCAGTGATGGATCCTTCGTCTACATCCCGAAGGGAACACGCTGCCCGATGGAGCTCTCTACCTACTTCCGTATCAACGCCATCAACACGGGGCAGTTTGAGCGTACGCTCATCGTCGCCGACGAAGGTGCTTATGTGAGCTACCTCGAGGGCTGTACTGCTCCCCAGCGTGACGAGAACCAGCTACACGCTGCCATCGTCGAGATCATCGTGGAGAAGGATGCCGAGGTGAAGTACTCTACCGTGCAGAACTGGTATCCGGGCGACAAGGAAGGTAAGGGCGGTGTCTACAACTTCGTTACCAAGCGCGGTCACTGCCGTGGGGCGAAGTCGAAGCTCTCTTGGACGCAGGTCGAGACGGGCTCCGCCATCACGTGGAAGTACCCCAGCTGTGTGCTGGAGGGCGATGACTCGGTAGCCGAATTCTACTCCGTGGCTGTCACGAACAACTTCCAGCAGGCCGACACGGGTACGAAGATGATTCACCTCGGGAAGAACACCCGTAGCCGCATCGTCTCCAAGGGTATTAGTGCTGGCAAGAGTCAGAATAGCTACCGAGGTCTGGTCTATGTCGGACCTAATGCGGAGAATGCGCGCAACCACTCCCAGTGCGATAGCCTCTTGCTCTCCGACCGCTGCGGTGCACACACCTTCCCCTACGTCCATGTGGACAATGACACGGCGATCATCGAGCACGAAGCCACGACCAGCAAGATCAGCGAAGACCAGATCTTCTACTGCCAGCAGCGTGGTATCGGTGTCGAAGAAGCCGTGGGGCTCATCGTCAATGGCTACGCTAAGGAAGTAATGAACAAGCTCCCGATGGAGTTTGCTGTCGAGGCTCAGAAGCTCCTGAGCATCTCACTCGAAGGCTCCGTAGGCTAATCCCCATCACCCCAACATTAGGAATATATAGATATGCTTAAGATAGAGAACCTCCACGCATCTATTGGAGATAAAGAGATACTCAAGGGAATTAACCTCACCGTAGGCAAGGGCGAGGTACACGCTATAATGGGCCCCAACGGCTCGGGGAAGAGCACCCTCTCCTCCGTCTTGGTTGGGCATCCTAACTTTGAAGTCACCGAAGGCTCCGTCACCTTCGAAGGTGAAGACATCCTCGAGCTGGAGCCCGAAGAGCGCGCTCACCTTGGTCTCTTCCTCAGCTTCCAGTACCCCGTCGAGATTCCTGGGGTCAGCATGGTTAACTTCATGCGCGCCGCACTCAACGAGCGTCGCAAGGCTGCAGGACTCGATCCACTCCCTGCCGCTGACTTCCTCAAGCTGATGAAGCAGAAGCGCGAACTGGTCGAGCTGGACAATAAGCTCGCCAGCCGTTCGGTCAACGAAGGCTTCTCCGGTGGAGAGAAGAAGCGCAACGAGATCTTCCAGATGGCTATGCTTGAGCCCAAGCTCGCTATCCTCGATGAGACCGATAGCGGTCTGGACATCGATGCCCTGCGTATCGTCGCTAAGGGTGTCAACGAGCTACGCAGCCCCGAGAACTCCACCATCGTCATCACGCACTACCAGCGTCTCCTCGATTATATCCGCCCCGACTTCGTCCACGTCCTCTACAAGGGGCGTATCGTGCGTAGCGGTGGCCCTGAGCTGGCGCTCGAGCTCGAGGAGCGTGGCTACGACTGGATCAAGGAAGAGGTAGAAGCGTAGTCGAGGCTATGGAAGCAATCACCAAGAAGTACCTCGACCTCTTCGCTGCCCACAGCGAAGCCTTGCAGGAGGCTCCACAGCTCCTCAATCACTACCGCGAAGCAGCCTATGATGCCTTCGCTCGTCTGGGACTTCCTCGCTTCAAGAGCGAGAACTACCAGCGTACCGACCTCCCCACGATCTTCTCCGAAGACTGGAAGCTCCACCTCGTGGATGGGGCTCCCTACTGGGCTTCGCAGGCCTTCGCTCCTGGCATCTTCATCGGTGCTCTTTCGGACTTCGTGCGCCTTCATCCTGAGCTCGCTCAGGAGTACTACGGCCGTATCGCTCCCATCGCTACCGATGGACTTGTTGCGCTCAATACCCTCTTCGCCTCCGAAGGGCTGGTCATCTACCTCCCACGTGGGGCGAAGATCCCTGGTCACATCGAGCTCAGCTACATCCTGCCACGGCTTGCTGGGCATATCTCCGTGGAGCGCGCCCTCATCATCCTCGAGGATGAAGCCGAGGCTACGCTGCACTTCCGTGACTGCCCCGAAGACGGTGGACGTGCTCTGGCACTGCGCACCATAGAGGTCTATGTTGGCCGCCGTGCTCGCTTCTCCCTCATCGAGCGCGAGGAGTCGCCAGCGACGAATGTTCGCGTCTCTTCGCTCTACGTGCGTCAGATGCAGGAGAGTGTCGTTGACCTCAGCGGTGTCACCCTGCGCAATGGCGTGACGCGCAATAACTACTTCGTCACCCTGGCCGAAGAGCGTGCTGACCTCAAGATCTCGGGCTTTGCCCTGACGAGTGGTGCCGCGCATGCGGACAACTTCTCCTACATCGAGCATGCTGTCCCCCACTGCACTTCGGACGAACTCTTCAAGTACGTGCTGCGTGATGATAGCCGTGGTGTCTTCACTGGGCGCATCCTCGTGGCACAAGATGCCCAGAAGACGCAGGCGTATCAGAACAACCGCAACCTCCTGCTCTCGCCCTCGGCACGTATGCAGTCCAAGCCCCAGCTGGAGATTTACGCCGATGACGTGAAGTGCTCTCACGGGATGACCACCGGGCAGCTCAGCAGTGATGCTCTCTTCTATATGCGTCAGCGTGGTATCTCCCTCGAGGAAGCACGCCTGATGCTGAGCAATGCCTTCGCCGAAGATGTCGTAGCACGTATCCCTGTCGAAGACATAGCTGGCGACCTACGCACCAGCATCGAGGAGCAGCTGCGCAAGTAGCTCCTTCGCCCCTACATTATATAAATACGGCACTGCGCCCATAGCTCTCACGGAGCTATGGGCGCAGTGCTTTTGTATAATCGCATGTGACATAATGGCTTAAATAAGTGCCGCTGGCGGGGCGTTTGGCGCGGGTTTGCGCCATAATGACCGCTTGTGGGCGGTGGGTACATCCTTTGACTTAGCCTTCATCGAGTAGGCATTAAGGCCTACCCTCAGTACAGACAATGAACATAAATAAGTATACCATCAAGTCGCAGGAAGCCCTGCAGAGCGCGATCGAGCTGGCTCGCAAGGGCGGCAATCAGGCCATTGAGCCACAGCACCTGCTCGCCAGTCTCTTGACGCTCGGAGATAGTCTCACCGACTTCCTCCTCTCTAAGCTCGGTATCCAGCGTGCCCGCCTTGAGGAGAGCCTGCAGCGGCAGCTCGCTTCCCTTCCGAAGGTCTCGGGCGGAGAGCCCTACCTCAGTGGTGATGCTACGAAGGTCTTGGATAAGGCGGAGGACATCGCCACGGAGATGAAGGATGAATATGTTGCCCTCGAGCACCTCTTCCTCGCCTTGGCTCAGGTGGATAGCCCTGCCGCTCGCCTTCTGAAGAGCGACTTCGGTCTGAAGGAGGCTGACCTCCGCAAGGCTATTGACGAGCTCCGTAAGGGCAACCGTGTCACCAGCCAGCACGCCGAGGAGCAGTACAATGCGCTCAGCAAGTACGCCATCAACCTCTGCGAACGGGCGCGCGCTGGCAAGCTCGACCCTGTCATCGGACGTGACGACGAGATCCGTCGTGTCCTACAGATCCTCTCGCGCCGTACGAAGAATAACCCCATCCTCATCGGGGAGCCTGGTGTCGGTAAGACGGCTATCGCAGAAGGTCTGGCCTTCCGTATCGTCCGTGGCGACGTCCCTGAGAACCTCAGCTCCAAGCAGGTCTATTCGCTCGATATGGGAGCCCTCATCGCTGGGGCGAAGTACAAGGGCGAATTTGAAGAACGTCTCAAATCTGTCGTCAGCGAAGTCACGAAGAGCGAAGGCGAGATCATCCTCTTCATCGACGAGATCCACACCCTCGTAGGGGCTGGTAAGGGCGAGGGGGCGATGGATGCTGCTAACATCCTCAAGCCTGCTCTGGCGCGTGGCGAACTCCGCTCTATCGGTGCTACGACCCTCGACGAGTATCAGAAGTACTTCGAGAAGGACAAGGCTCTGGAGCGTCGCTTCCAGATGGTCATGGTTGACGAGCCCGATGAAGCCAGCTCGATCTCCATCCTCCGTGGATTGAAGGAGAAGTATGAGAACCACCACAAGGTGCGCATCAAGGACGATGCCCTCATCGCTGCTGTCCGTCTCTCCGACCGCTACATCACCGACCGCTTCCTTCCCGACAAGGCCATTGACCTGATGGACGAAGCGGCTGCACGCCTCAGGATGCAGATTGACTCCCTCCCCGAGGGGCTGGACGAAATCGCCCGACGTATCACCCAGCTCGAGATCGAGCGCGAGGCCATCCGCCGTGAGGATGATGCCGTGAAGCTCGAGGAGCTGAACAAGGAAATCGCTACGCTGCGCGAAGAAGAAGCAGGCGACAAGGCCAAGTGGATGCGTGAGCAGGAGCTCATCAACCGCATCCAGCAGTGCAAGATTGATGTCGAGCAGCTCAAGCTCGAGGCTGAGCGTGCCGAGCGTAGCGGTGACTACGGTCGCGTCGCTGAGATCCGCTACGGCCGACTCAAGGAGAAGGAAGCCGAGATTGCTTCTATCCAGCAGGAGCTGACCCAGGCGCAGGGCGATAGTGCCCTCATCCGTGAGGAAGTGACTGCCGAGGATATCGCCGACATCGTCTCACGCTGGACGGGTATCCCTGTAGGGAAGATGCTCCAGAGTGAGCGCGAGAAGCTCCTGCACCTCGAGGAAGAGCTGCACAAGCGTGTCGTAGGACAAGAGCAGGCCATCCAGGCGGTGGCCGATGCCGTACGCCGTAGCCGTGCAGGTCTCCAAGACCCCAAGCGACCCATCGGTTCGTTCATCTTCTTGGGTACCACTGGGGTGGGGAAGACCGAGCTGGCAAAGGCCTTGGCCGAAGTCCTCTTCGATGACGAGACGATGCTCACACGTATTGATATGAGCGAATATCAGGAGAAGTTCTCCGCTACTCGCCTTATCGGTGCGCCTCCGGGATATGTAGGCTATGACGAAGGGGGGCAACTCACCGAAGCCATCCGCCGTAAGCCCTACTCCGTGGTGCTCTTTGACGAGATCGAGAAGGCGCATCCCGATGTCTTCAACGTCCTCTTGCAGGTGCTCGATGATGGGCGCTTGACCGATAATAAGGGGCGGATGGTGAACTTCAAAAACACCATCATCATCATGACGAGCAACCTCGGCTCCGACCTCATCCGTCAGCGCTTCTCCGACGTCCCTGCGGGCGGTGAGCAGGCTGCCATCGACGAGACGCGAGAGCTGGTGCTTGGGCTGCTGAAGCAGACCATCCGACCGGAGTTCCTCAATCGTATTGATGAGACCATCGTCTTCACGCCGCTGGGACGCAGTGAGATCGATGAGATTGTGCGTATCCAGCTCGATAGCACGGCACGCCTCCTGCAGGTCAATGGCATCGAGCTTCATTATACGCCCGCTGCAGTTGAATGGATCGGCAAGGAAGGCTACGACCCTGAGTTCGGGGCACGTCCTGTACGCCGTGTCATCCAGCACGTGGTACTCAATGAACTCTCAAAGAGCATCCTCTCGGGGGCTGTTGACCGCTCCAGCGTCATCACGCTGGACGTCGAAGGCGACCAGTTGCGCTTCCGCTAAGGGTACATTGATGACTTAATTTAGTAGTGTTAGTTTAGTTGTTAGGGGTTGCTCCTCTGCAGGTCTGATGCGGTGCATCGCCTGCAGGGGAGCTTCCTTTTGGGTGCGTGTCGAGAGGATGCCCCTTGAGCTGTCTCCTCCTTCACCTTAGGTCGGTACGGTGAGCACTATAGGTCGGAGTGTGAACCACTATTGCTCGCTGTGCTGACCACTATTGGTCGTACGGCGGAGCACTATTGGTCAGCCCGTGGAGCAATAGTGCTTTGTGGCATGAAGTTCTATAGCTCGTATGCCGGGAGATAGCTTACTGTATCAGGGAGCATTGGGGGATAGGAAACGTCTTCACTGGCAATTGGATGTGACTTTTAAGATGATGCCTACCGTGCACGTAAGAACTATGCAACTGAATCATAGGAGGTAATTGCCTTTTTTGAGGTGTGTCTTTGTTGGACAATTCGCCTAAATTTGCAACCAAAGTGTTGCACTTCGTGGTGGAAAATATACCATCTACACCTTCAAGGATTTAATCCGTCTATCTGTAAGAACGTTACCAAATGAAAATAAGCACTTTCACTCTGCTATTGCTTGTCTTAGGAATCATTGCAAATTGTTCCTTTAGTTTTAAGACTAAAGATAACATACGATGGACTTCAGACAATACACATGAGGGAATTGTATCGGTTACAGGGAAGGCGAAGATATCTTTATATAGCTCAGTCCTAAAAGGAGATTTCGTAGATATCGAGCCTCCCCTAAGATTGATTACAACAATCATTAAAACTGCTACGACGGAGTCAGGATATACCTATCGACTCCTTAAGACCAAACTGGCTGGAGAAAACAATATACCAATCAAAGCGACCATTCTTGCTATCTCCAAAGGAAACAAGATACTCGATGCTGTCATTTTAAGTTTGGACTTCACATTTGAAACCGAACACTTTGCTCATTTTGTTGTGACTACAGATAGTATTCACATTCACAGATACGAAGTAGAGCATCTGGAATACGACAAGGAGACTGGAGAAATCATAGGCAATAGGAATACTCCTGATACAACGATATACTCAAGTCTTTACCTTATAAGAGACGGACACATCATCAAGCAATAAGCTCAAGCTATTCTTCGCCGATAATCCTGTTCAGGAATAGCCTTGGAGAGTTGATAGGCGATTAGCCTTCCTCAAACGGCGAGGTCAACTGCATTCGATCACCACGGACAATGGGACGGAATTTAGTGCTTATAGGAGCATTGAGCGCAGTTTAGGGGTGCCTGTTTACTTTGCGCGCCCCTACCGCTCGGCGGACAAGCCACACATCGAGCACGCCAATGCGCTGATCCGTCAATACCTGCCCAAGCACAGCTCGTTTGTGGGCTTGACGGCGCAGAAGATTAAGGAGATTGAGTGAAGTATCAATAATCGTCCGAGAAAGAAGTTAGGGTACCGCACGCCACACGAGATTTTCTATCTAAATTTGCCACTAAAGTGTTGCACTTCGTGGTGGAAAATACAATCTCCATCAGATAATAGAGGAGCAGGAGCTGCAATTATGCAGGCTCTCAAGGGATACGATGGCAAGATGAAGATCTTGTTTGAAGTAATCGATTAAATATCTTACAAATAAGACAATAAGCGTATGAACAGAAGAACAGAATTTGTGAAGGAGGCAAAAGAATTCATAGAATCGGGGATAGATCCTTCTTCTCCAGACAGTATGGAGGTTTATTGCTTCTATGCCTTTTCCTTGTACCTGTTAGATGATACCCTACTCCAAAAGTATCTATCATATCCAGTAGAGGAATATCCCTTTATTGATTTCCAGACATGGGCATGGATTAGAGGTGTGATGTGTCTTAAAGGACATGCTGGGATGATTGAACTTGGTAGGGTACAAGATCGTGTATGGGAGGTGCAACGTGCAGGAAAAGCTGTCAACGTGCGAGTCTTCCAGCGTCTTTTAAGAGGAGAGGAGTTGGATACTTCTGTATTAGAAGAGCCAATTAGGAAAGATGATAAATATCAGACGCAAATTATGGGTTTAACTCATGAGCTGATTGTGATGTTGGTTGTAAGAGGGGATGAACCTTTTCCCAGCCAGAAAATCGAGGAGTTACTCCGTCAGTGCAGGCAGAGGTTTTGTGCGTCGCTTGAGTGTGGTAACATTCCAATAGATGAGAGAAG
>CAURNJ010000002.1:0-272062 GCA_963526345.1 uncultured Porphyromonadaceae bacterium | reverse complement strand
AGAGTAGGTAGCCGCCATTTTCAGGAGTGGGTGTTGTAGCGCGAGCTATGACACCTACTTTGCTTTTATGTACTGGGGCGGTGAATATGGCTACCAACGTGAGGACAACACACCAATACTTGCGCCAATACTCGTACCAACTCGCAACGGAACGAGCATATCCCACGACACATCTGCGGAGGTGCTGATGCCGTCTACGAGGAGGGAGACGTAAACTATACTGCTTCGTGCTGTCTCCCCTATATAGGTCGTTGGCGTGACCCGATATAGGATCGTTTTTGCTGCTCGTAGGGAGTGTGCTGGAGCGGGGCTGGTAGGGGTAGAGAAGACTTATGAAGAGTAGGTTATACTCTCAGCAGTAGCGGTTTGACCTCTATATATATTGATAATACCCAGCGCGCGTCCGATGGAAGTTTCATGGGACGTGCGCTGCATATTGCTTTTGGCTATGGGGTGGGGCGGAATGTAGTTCTGCTGTATCGCTGGCTCGCTGCCTATTCTCCTCGGGAGAGGGAGAGTAGGTGACGGATGGTATTGAGGTTGCGCGTAGTGCAGGTTACACCGAGGTAGCGCTCCAGTGCATTGTTGGTGAGACGGGTATTCTTATAGGTCTTGGGGGCGTATATATAGGCGCAACGCTCGGTGAGGTGAAGGGCCGCTTCTTCGCCCCAAGTCTTCTCGGCGAGCGCTTGTAGGCGGTCGGCTGTGGGACACGCCATGGTCATGGTGAAGAAGATGCGACTGGGATCCAGGTCATCTGCGAAGGGTAGGTTGTCTACCCACGCCTGCAGCTCTTCGGGTAGGAAGACGAGTGCCGCGAGGTCTGCACCGATGCGCTCCTTGATGAGGTCATGGATGCGCTGGCTAAGTAGCTGTTTGGGAAGGTCGCTAAGTAGAAGGATATTTCCACTCTGGATGTAGGTGCGTACACGTTCGAAGCCAGCCTCTTCGAGGTGCTGGCGTAGGACAGCCATCTTGGGGATGCTATTCTTTCCGCTGGGCATGACGCCACGGAGAAGTATGATTTGCTCTTGCTTCATTGAAAGGGTAGAGGGCGTTGGAATGAACCTTGCCGAGCGCAAAGGTACTGCTTTTGAGCCTGGTAATGAGGGGAAAAGCTGATCGCAAGAGTCTCTGTGTACGTATTTTGGGTAACTTTGTGGCGCAAAGTGAGGCAAATAGGCACTGAGAGAAGGTGCTGTGAGCTATGGAATACGCTCCTTCTCCTGAGGTGATCCGCTCGGTGCGCCTTCGTTGGGTGCACTGTCTTTTTTGCGATGAACTATTATCAACCTCCCACGTCAGGGGAGGTATTTATCCCTTAGACTTTATATATACTTATGCTGAAAAAGAAGATTTTTCTCTGCTCCCTCCTCCTTGTGCTTGGCTTAACGACGGCTTGTAAGTCGAAGGAAGATACTCCTAAGACAGAAAAGCAGACGGAGGTGGAGAAGGGAAAACCCGAGGAACGTCCTGCACCCACAGAAGACTCCAAGCAGCCCGAAAAGCCAGATGCTCCCGAGGAAGGGAAGCCCTCTGTCCCTAAGCCTTCGGACTATCACATGGCGATGCGTATGCAAGTCAAAGTCTTGGAGGGTAAGGCGACCGAGCTACTGCGCACGCTGCAGTTAGAGGAGTTTATCTGGGGGAAGAAGGCGGATGCTATTACGCTCAAAGACCTTCTTCCCTATGTGCAGTTCTATTCTTCGACCCCTCCCGGTGGGGATTTTTACACCCTGACCTCCGATGACCAGCAGCACTTAGAGTTAGTGAACTTGAAGTACGAGCGTGAGTCGGACTACAATGGCTCTCTTACGTTCAAGGTGCACTACAATGGGGTAGCTGGCAAGGATGTACTACGTATCCCTATTTCGCTACGTGATTACTTCAAGCAGAAGTTCGAGCTGAATGAGAGCTTCCCCAAGGGCTATTACCTCGGGGGAATGGAGCATCAGTTTGGGGTGTATTGGGCTTCTCTTTTTAAGCCCTACGATGAGACGAAGTATGCGCTTGTACCCACGGAGCCTCGTGCCGACCACTCCAATAATACGCTCTCTTTCCGAGGGAAGGTTGATTTGCGTCGATATAAAGCAGAGAATGTCTTGGCTCTTGACTTTGAGCTGAAGGGGTTCAAGCCGCTATCTGCGCTTCAGGGACAGCTCACGTTTGTTACGACGAGCCCTCTCAACGAATATATGCTGGGGCGACTTCAGCAGTTGCAAAAGCAAAAGACGCTCACAGATGAGCATATCTTGCAGATGCTTCAGCCCAGTGTCGACTCTTGGATTAAGAAAGCGAGTCCAGGTATTCGCTACACTTCTGGGGGAGACCTGCACTGGGATGGTGATAACTTGTTAGGTGAACGCTCGGGAGGTCACGACACGCGCGATATTTACCTGGCAAGACCACACTTTGCCGTGCTCTCGGCTCACTTGGACAAGGAAGCTGCTACGTTGACCCTTGATATAGAGCTCCAAAGTGCCAATGACGTAGCTCTCAGCGGTGTGACAACACGCCTTGTTGTTCGCTCGGTAAAGCTCTAAGCTCTCCTACGACACTCTCCTTATGCCCTCTCCCTGGCAAGCCCAATGGCTTGCCAGGGAGAGGGCTTTCTTATTGCAGGAGGGATGTGTAGTCTCGTTGGGGGAGTGCTTCTGTGACAGGTCGGTGTGCATTTGGCTTCGAAGGTAGGGCATGACCACTACTGATCGGTGAGGTGAGCAGTAGTGGTGGATGGTGTGCACCAGTACTGCTCGCCTCGTGGAGCAGTAGTGCTTTGCATGCGAAGTAGTATAGGTCGATACCGTATAGTGATGGAGGTGTGGCCCCACTGCAGCTATGCGTGTGGTGGTGTCTCGTGTGAAGTAGGGCTGTGTTTATATGTCGGTGATTTCCTTGGTTTACGGGCTTTGTGACTTGTTTTTCGGGTGGATTTGGTATTTGAGAAATCTTTTTCCTACCTTTGAAATATGGTTGGGGGAGAAAGCACCTCCAGATGCAAGGAACATCTATGATTACCTCAGACACCTCAGACACACTACTGGACTGCTGAGGCTCACGGAGCATATCTTCGACTACGTTGGCTTGGGGCGACCTCCCTCGGCGTAGATAGAGCCTCGGAAGTTATTGCCTTCCACTCAAGTCGCTCACTTAGGTCACGACAGAAACACCACACGCTACACGGCACGACTTAGCTTCATCGCTTTAAGCTCTAAGCTCCTCCGTTGCCCTTCCCTTTCGTACTACTTGCCATAGTCCCGAAGTCATAGCTTTGGGGAAGTCTCGGGCATTTCTCTACCACACACTACGAGTGCGCTACCCAGTAGCACGCTTGGTCACCTTTTAAATACCTACACATCTATGAGACTCAGTAAATACCTCTTAGGTTGCTTGGCTCTTCTCTTCCTCTTGCCAGCATGTAAGACCGCAGAAGAAGTTGAGGAAGCGACTTTGGAACTTTCGACTAAGACACTCGCCTTCGCTAAGGATGGTGGTGAGCAGACCGTGACGGTCTCGACAAATAAAGATAGTTGGTTGGCTTTCTCTCCCCAAGAAGGCTCGTGGATTAGCCTTAGCCAGGAGGGGAGTACGCTCCATGTCAAGGCTGCGGTGAATGAGCTTGGTCGTGAGCGTATCGGTGCAGTCATCGTCAGCGCTGGGGGAGTTCAGCACCGGATCACCATTCGTCAGACAGCTGCAGATGTAATCCTGCAATCAGAGCTGTCACATGTCTCGTTCTTCCGTGATGGAGGACGCAAGGTGGTGCATTTCAAAGCAAACACTTCGGACTTCCAAATAGAGGTTGCTCCTGGCGTCGATTGGTTGACGGTAGAGGGGAAGAATCGAGATAGCTTCACCCTCGTGGCTAAGGCGACAACTGAGAAACTCCGTCGCACGACTAAGCTCACCCTTGTCAGCGGAAGTACCGCTCAAGAACTTACTGTTGAGCAAGAGGGTTCTTTACCCTATGTCTTACCTCTGCTTACCTTCCCTGCAACTCTCGGGGAAGTAATGCAATATGAGCAAGAGCGCGGACACATTATGGTGCGTGTTCCAGATGGCTTCTCCAGCAATGCTTCTTATCGCTTCATGACTCGTAGTAAGCTCATCCCTTATATTGAATATCAGTACAGTCAAGATAATGATGCTGTCTACTATGCGACGCGTACTCAGTGTACAGATATTGCCTTGGTGAAGGATAATCCAGACTTTGAGGCGTTCTTGCTTCAGTATGGATTTACCCGTGACCACGAGGAGAAGGCTGGTAAGGTGATTGTCTATGCTAAAAAGGATTTCCCTGCGCTACTCTCTGTAGTCTTAGGAACGGATGATGCTATTATTAACACAACTTATTTAGCGATTCAGGACAAGGCTTATCCTACCTTCACTCAGTTGCCCATGCACCGTCAAGCTGCCTTCCTTGGTAGTCGTCCCTTAGGTATCCTCGGAGCATCACAGGAAGAAATCCGCAATCAGGAGAAGAGCTGGAAGAGTAGCTTGGATACGAAGATTAGCGAACCGGGCTATGATCGCTTTATTCCAGAGTCTACGACAGGTGATCGTGAGGCTGAGTTGCTCCGTGGATATTTCTATACCACTGCAGGTGGTGATGTACCCGCAGGAGACCGCTACATAGATCATGTCCAAGGGCTTCAAGTGGCCTATGCTGACTTGAGTTTAGCCTTCTGGCGTGACCCTGTTGGTAAGCTGCATCTGACACGTGAAGTCATGGCATTTATGGCGGCTTCAGGTTTCCCATTCTATGGTTCGTTCCCTGGAGGTAACGAGGCATTCTTCAATAAAAAAACGGGTAAGGCCTATATCTTCAGCCCAGTAAAGGAGGGTGGAAAGCAGATCCTTGAAGTCCAGTGCTACTATGATAAGCCTTCGGCAGATGCCACTGCTATAACCCGTTCGTTAACACGCCATCTGGCTCGTCATAAGAGATAGGCTATCCCCAGTAGAGCCATTGCTAAGCTGAGTCTTTGATGTGCTCTATAGCAGATACTTTTATTCTCTCCCCATTGTAGTACTGCCTCTCTCGGGGGGCCTTGAGAGAGGCAGTCAACTTTGTTTGTCTATTCATTGTGCGTACCTGTGCCTCACGCTTCGATTCTCTATCGTTTCTCTTCCTGGATTGAGGGAACGGTCGCTTCGATCTCATACGCTCCTTCGGGGCGTGCTTGATCCCAGAGCAGCGTGTATCTGTGTCCGCATCACCCATTTGCCTACGATAATGAAACAATCCATACTGACCTTATCCCTTCTCTCTGCTTTGGCTCTTAGCTCTTGTCAAAGAGATCTGGATGAAGTGTCTCCTCAGAGTACGCCTCAGCCCACTGAGAGCGGTAGTCCTGCGACACCTGCACGCTCCTTCCTTCCTACACAAGGGGCCGAAGCAGGGACGCTCTACATACGCATACGCCGCTCGGCAAAGAATGGCTTTCGTGCCTTCGATAGCGGAAGTGCCTCAATGCAGTCCCTGCCTTCGCAGTTGGCTAAGTCTCTGCGTAGTATCGGTACGGAGTATCTTGAACCTCTCTTCCCGATGGATCCACGCTTCGAAGAGCGTATCCGTCGTGAGGGGCTTGACCTATGGTACATTGTCCACTTCGACAAGAAGCAGGATCTGCAGCGTGCTATGCAGACGCTGTCGGAAACGCCCGAAGTTGAATACACCGAACCAGCCTACGAGATAGCTCAGCCCACGGGTAAGCCCGTTCCAGTCAATTACATCGGCCGTAGTGACGCTCCTGCAGAGCCCTACAACGACCCCCTGCTCCCCGATCAGTGGCACTACCACAATACAGGGCGCTTCTCTCGGAGTATTGCTGGTGCTGATATCGGCCTCTTTGAGGCTTGGACGAAGGAGACAGGGAAGTCAAACGTCATCGTTGCCGTCAATGATGGTGGGATTGATATCACCCATCCCGACCTCAAGGATAACCTCTACGTCAATCAGGCGGAGCTAAAGGGACAGGAAGGTGTCGATGATGACCACAACGGCTTCGTTGATGATATCTATGGCTTCAACTTTATCCACAACAATGGTAAGATCTATCCCGATGACGAGTCCCATGGGACGCACGTGGCAGGGACGGTAGGCGCACGCACCAATAATGGTATCGGTGTTGCTGGTGTCGCTGGCGGTGATGGTACCGATGGCTCTGGTGTCCGCCTAATGAGCTGCCAGATCTTCGGTGCAAAGAATGAAGGTGGGAGTGGCGCACGGGCTATGTACTACAGTGCCAATAATGGTGCAGTCATCAGTCAGAACTCTTGGGGGTATCCCTTTAAGACAAATATCACAGCTATTCCTCAGGTAGACAAGGTCGCTATTGACTACTTCATCAAGTACGCAGGCTGTGATAAGAACGGTAACCAGCTCCCTAACTCTCCGATGAAGGGAGGGATTGTCATCTTTGCTGCGGGGAATGATGGTATGGACTACAAGGCTTATCCAGGTGCTTATCCACCAGTTGTGGCAGTTGCTTCGATGGCTCCGAACTGGACTGCTGCCTACTACTCCAATCGTGGCGATTGGGTCGATATTACTGCTCCTGGTGGGGATGATCATTTTGCTCAAGGACAAGTACTCAGCACCCTTGCCAAGAAGATCACCAAGGAGGAGTATGGCTACATGCAAGGTACTTCGATGGCTTGCCCCCACGTATCGGGAGTAGCAGCCCTCATCATTTCGCACTTCGGCAAGCAGGGCTTTACCAATGTCGAGTGTCAGCAGCGTCTGCTCGGTGCACTCAAGGTGCAGAATATCGATGCCCTCACTGGATATAAGGGGCGTATGGGGCGTGGCTATATCGATGCCTCAGCTATCTTCGATGAAAATAAGCACAAGGCACCTGCTAAGATAGCCCAGCTCCACACCGATGATGTCTCCTTCACGACGGCACGCCTCTCGTGGACGGCCGTGCGCGACGAAGACGATGGGCAGCCAGTCGAGTACAAGGTCTATCTCTCGACCCAACCTATCACGACTACTAATGCCCAGGATGTCCTCTACACGAAGATCAACGCCATGGGCTACGCTCCGGGCAAGCAAATCTTCCTCCCACTCAAGGGGCTGAAGTATAACACTACCTACCACCTCGCTGTCGAAGCTATCGACCGATGGGGACTTACCTCGGGGCTCACCTTGGGGCAGCTTACCACGAAGAAGAATAATCCTCCTGTCCTGACCCTTTCGACCACGAAGCCTCTACGTGTCTCTTCCCTCACCAAGGAAAGTTTCTCCGTAGCCTTCTCTGACCCCGATCAGCAGAAGGTGAGCATCGCTGTCTCAGGCGAAAGCCGTGGGGTCAGCTACCAGATCTCGGGGGATAAGATCCTCTTCTCCCTGCGTGCCGTGGCTCCCGTAGGCAAGTACGAGATCAAGGTCACAGCTACCGATATTCTCGGAGCTAAGACCAAGCTCACCATCCCCTTCGAAGTCTATACCTATAAGGCTCCTGCCTTCATCGCTTCGCTGGGCAATCAGATCGTGGGCGTAGGAGAGACAACGACCTTAGAGGTAGCTCCGACCCTCGAAAAGAGCGAAGGCGTTACCCTCTCCTACAAGGCCAGTGTAGCCAATGGTAGCCTGGCGACCGCAACCATAGGTGCTGATGGCAAGCTCTCCATTCGTGGTCAGAAGCCAGGGACGACACTGGTCTCTGTCGAAGTCTCCGATGGGATTAGTCCCGCTGTGCAGACTTCTATCCCCCTGCGCGTCGTGCAGCACGCCTCTGAGCCCGTCTACTCCGTCTATCCTATCCCTGCTACTACTGAGCTGAATGTCGTGCTGAACCCTGCCATCCAGCGTGCCAATATCCAGATCTATTCAGCTATGGGAGTGAAGGCTCTTGATAGAGACTACACGGTAGCAGGCATCGGTAAGGTGAAGCTCCCTGTGAAGCACCTCGCTCCGGGAACCTACACGATACGCGTCCAGTCTACACTGGGTGTGTACACCAAGGCATTTGTCAAGAAATAACGCATCCAACCTATGAATACCAAGGCTTTTATCCTACTTCTCGGGGCACTCTGTGCGACTGCTTCTTCGCTGGATGCACAGCACCTTCGGGCGACACGCTCCCTGCCCCTCTTGGAGTATGCGCAGAGTGCGCGCACGGCTGCTCTCGGTGGCAACCATTACACAGAGAGTGATGTCTCCGAGCTATATACCAATCCTACTTCGCTCCTTTACGGGGAAACGGTCTTCTCCATCGGTGGGGGAATGCGCTCACTCGGCAAGCTCGAGGGCTTTGAAGGAGCGAATAACCTCTACAATGCTTCGCTCGGTGTCTGCATCGGACGGCATGCCCTCTTCGGGGGATTTCGCTACCTCGGTGGGCTGAAGTACACTCCGATTGATAACAATGAACACGTCAAGACCAAGCTACGTACCCTACGAGACTGCACGGTCGACCTCGGCTACGCCCTGCGTCTTGGGCTCTTCTCGGGCTATGCTAAGGGGAGCTATGTCTACACGGATCAGGGTAGTGTTGCTACCACGATGGTCTTCGGGGCTGGTGTCTTCTTCCGCAGTAGTGACAACCCTACTTCGACAGGGCTGGACTTCACCCTCGGAGCAAAGGTTGATAACCTCGGGCCGAGGTACAAGCAAAGTGCCAAGAGTAGTGCAGTATATGCGCCTGCCTATGCCGGAGCTGGGGGAGAAGTGCGCTACGGTATCGAGGGAGAGCATCGCCTTTCCTTAGGAGCTGGGGTGGATTACTTCTTCGCTCCCCAGCAGGCTGCATCGACTACGATACACCTCGGCGGCGAATACCTTTATCATCAGATGGTAGCCTTCCGTGGCGGTTATCAATACGATACGAATGGAGTCAAGGGGCTCAGTGCTGGTCTTGGCTTGCGCTTCAAAGGGGTAGCGCTGGATGCTACCTATTTAGCTCCTTCATCTACCGTAGGGAAGTCTTCTCTATGGTTAACTGCTGGACTAAGTATTTAGTCCGTTCTTGTTAGTGCCGTAGGCGCAGGGGGCTGGGATAGCTCTCTGCGCCTACTTTTTTCTGGTGCTTAGGTGCTTCGCCCTTAGTGCGTCTGGAATTGTCGAAGGACGTTGGTGAGTCGTGCGTCTATTCGCTGTCGACCTGAGCCGCGTAGGTGCGCCAGCGCGAAAGCAGTTGCTCGAGGTCGCTCGGTAGCTCGCTGTCGAAGAGCATCTCTTCGCCCGTCACGGGGTGGACGAAGCCCAAGGTCTTGGCGTGAAGGGCTTGGCGTGGGCAGAGCGTGAGGCAGTTTTGGACGAACTGCTTGTAGCGTGAGAATTGATTTCCCCACAAAATTTTGTCGCCTCCGTAGCGCGTGTCAGCGAAGAGCGGATGCCCGATGTGACGCATGTGCGCACGGATTTGATGTGTGCGGCCCGTCTCGAGGCGGCACTCGACCCAGCTGACGTAGGCGAGTTCCTTGAGGAGCGTGTAGTGGGTGACAGCGTGCTTGCCCTTGGGGGAGCCTTCGGGATAGACCGCCATCTGTAGGCGATCACGCTCATCACGCCCGATGTTGCCGATGATCGTGCCCTCGGCTTCCTTGAGCCGTCCCCAGACTAAGGCACGGTAGGTGCGTCGTGTCGTCTTGTGGAAGAACTGACGTGCTAAGTGCGCCTTTGCTTCGGCACGCTTGGCGATGACCAAGAGACCACTCGTGTCCTTGTCGATGCGATGGACGAGTCCCACGTTGGGGTCGGCGGGGTCATACAGTGGGTCATCCTGCAGGTAATAGGCTAAGGCATTGACCAGCGTGCCGGTATAGTTGCCGTGTCCTGGGTGGACGACGAGCCCAGCGGGCTTATTGACTACCATCAAGACCTCGTCTTCGTAGACCACATCCAAGGGGATGGGCTCGGGGATGATCTCTAATTCGTGCTTGGGACGGCGGAGCTGAAGGGTGACGACATCAAGGGGCTTGATGCGGTAGTTGCTCTTGACGGGCTTGTCTCCGACGAAGACATAGCCTCCATCGAGGGCTTGCTGGATGCGGCTACGACTGCTCCCAGTCATCCGTGTGGCCAGGTACTTGTCGATGCGCATCGGGGCTTGCCCCTTGTCGGCTACGACACGGAAGTGCTCGTAGAGTGGAGAGCTGTCAGCGTGCTGCAGGTAGGAGACGGCTGTGGCATCCAGTCGCTTGACTTCGCCTGCTTCGCTGGGGAGGAAGAGATCTTCATCCCCTTCCCAGCCTTCCCCCTCGAGGAGGAGCTCCTCCTCTGCGATGGGATTACCACCAATCATTGCTGATGCCTCCGTCATCTTTCTTGTCCGGTGAGGTCGTAGAGCCAGCGGTGCTGTCGCTTCCCCCCTTGCTGTAATCCTCGATGTAACGGTCGAGGCCGAGGGTGTCGATGGCTTGTCCTGCGACGAAGAGGATGAGCTTGGTGTCGATACGTAGCTGGGTACCCGCCTCGACGAGCTTGCCATCAGCGGTCTCCAGCTTGACGACAGAGCCGGAGTAGCGTCCTGCGACGACTCGCTGCTCGACCGACTCAAAGCCTAATCCCTTGAGGAGAGAGAGGATTTGTCGTGCCGACTGATCCTTGTAGATAGGGATGGTCTGGAGTCTCTGATGGAAGCCGTTGATGGCGATGAAGATGATGCGTCCACTCTTCACTTCGCTACCTGGGGCTGGGACGACCTCGCGGACGGTGCCTGGGATGGCGGTGTTGGAGTAGGTTGAGTCGTTGATTTCGTACTCCAGTCCTACGTCATCGAGGATGCGCTGCATCTCAGCGAGGGTCTTGCCTCGTAGGTCGGGCACCTTGACGGTCTCCCCATGGTGGGTGTAGAGGTCAAGCCCGAAGATGAGCAGTACGATGAGCAGAAGGGACACTCCTGCCATGATGAGGAGGTGTGTCAGTAGGGAATCTTTCTTGAGCAGGGACATAGGATGGTCTAAGCAAGTGGCACGCTATAGGCGGCCGGCATTGATGAACTGAAGGACTCCCTCGGGGATATCGGGGGAGGTGAGCTGGGCGCTACTACCCTCCCATTCCTTGAGTCCGTTGTGGATATATACGATCTTGTCGCCGATGGCACGCACGGAGTTCATGTCATGCGTATTGACGATGGTGGTCGTGTGATACTCTTGGGTAAGCTCGTAGATGAGCTGGTCGATGACCATAGAGGTCTTGGGATCAAGCCCCGAATTGGGCTCATCGCAGAAGAGGTACTTGGGACGAAGGGCTAAGGCACGAGCGATGGCGGTGCGCTTCATCATCCCTCCACTGATCTCGGAGGGGTACTTGTTGGCGGCTTCCACAAGCCCGACACGATCGAGGAGCTCCATAGCTCGGCGGTAGGACTTGTCGTAGCTCTCGGAGGAGAACATCTCCATGGGGAAGAGCACATTCTCCACGACCGTCATGCTGTCGAATAGTGCCGAGCCCTGGAAGAGCATACCTATCTCGCGGCGTAGGCGCAGGAGTTCGGGCTTGGTCATCGTGATGAGATTGCGCCCATCGTAGAGGACTTCGCCTTGGTCGGGGCGGATGAGGCCGATCATGCACTTGACGAAGACGGACTTCCCAGCACCGCTGCGTCCGATGACGAGGTTGGTCTTCCCAGCCTCAAAGGTAGCGTCAATACCCTTGAGTACCTCCCGTTCTCCAAAGTTCTTGCGGAGCGACTTGACTTGTATCATAGGGCTTAGGTGAGCAGGATATTGGTGAGGAGCAAGTCCCAGAAGAGGACGAGGACGCTGCTATTGACCACGGCGCGAGTGCTCGATGATCCTACCTGCAGCGCACCGCCCTTGACGCAATAGCCGTAGTACGATGCTACGGAGGAGATGATGAAGGCATAGACGATGGACTTGATGATCGAGTAGCCTACATAGGCTGGCTTGAAGAAGAGCTGGAGTCCATAGATGAAGTCTTCGTGAGGTGTCGAGAGGGCAAGACCGCAGGCGAGATACCCACCTAAGATACCCGTGATCATTGAGAAGATGGAGAGCACGGGGATGAAGGCCATGAAGCCAACGACCTTGGGAAGGATGAGGTAGTTGGCGGAGTTCACGCCCATGATCTCCATAGCATCGATCTGCTCGGTGACGCGCATCGTGCCGAGTTCGGAGGCAATGCTGGATCCGACCTTCCCCGAGAGGATGAGGCACATCACCGTGGAGGAAAATTCGAGGATCATGATCTCACGCGTCGAGTAGCCGATGGTGAAGCGAGGGATGAGCGGTGTGGTCATGTTGATGGACAGCTGGATGGTGATCACCGCTCCGATGAAGAGGGAGATGATGAAGACGATCCAGAGCGAGCCTACACCGAGGCTGTACATCTCACGGACGACCGATCGGAAGAACATCCTCCAGCGCATCGGGAGCGTGAAGACGCGCCGCATCAGCTGTGTGTACTCGCCTACCTCGGCGAGAGTCTTTAGTACCATGTGCTATCAAATAGGAGGAGAACTATACCATCAGCGGAGGTCGACGACTTCGCATCCAGGGAATTGCTTGGCCGTGAGGGTGAAGAAGGTGTTGGCGTAGGCGGCACGCGAGCTGACCTTGGTGATGCGTGCCGTCAGAAGGCTCTTGTCCTTAGCGGTGAAGACGAGCTGGGAGGGCAGGCCATTACTGCACTGCAAGGTCGCCACGATACGTGCCACGTTACTCTTGTGCTGTGGGGTGAAGACGACTGAAGCCGTGGCTGTAGGCTTCCCTTCAATACGGCTGGTAAAGCCTGCAGCGCGTGAGCGAAGGAAGAAGAGCGGATTGATCTGTAGTAGCTCATCCTGCGAAGGCTTGGAGAGCGTCAGGGTATGCTCGGCACTGTCGTAGTAGGTGAGTGTGCCTGCCGCATAGACCGCCGTGATGGAGCCATATTCGAGACGGAAGGCATCGCCCTGTAGGTGCATCTTGCCCGTGATCGCGCCAGCAGCACGTCCGGACTTGTCACGTAGCTGCGTGGAGAAGTCTACGATGGTAGCGCCTGAGCGGTAGAGGGAGGCTTCGGTGCGCTCAAGGAGCGTCTGCGGAGTGATACTCGTCGTGGGGGTGGTCTTGTGCTGGGCTACGGCTGTCGATGAGAGTAGTGTCGCAGCGGTCAGCATCAAGAGGATATGTCGTAGGATCATAGCTCTGTGTTGTGATGAAGCGGTGTATAGCCCTTTGTTATGGGCTTAATTGAGTTTCTGTAGCAGGTGCTCCAGACTTGCTTGGTCCTTGATGTAGACCTCGCGGGGCTTACTTCCCTCCTGCACCCCTACGATGCCAGCCCCTTCGAGCTGGTCCATGAGGCGCCCGGCACGGTTGTAGCCGATGTTGAACTTACGCTGGATGTTGGACGTTGATCCCACTTGGGTCTGCACGACCATTCGTGCCACTTCGTCGAAGAGACTGTCCTTCTCGTTGGGGTTGAAGCCCTTGGATCCGCTCTCTTCGCCTTCGGGGATGTATTCGGGGAGTTCGTAGGCCGAGCCCGTGTTCTCCTGCCGCGCGATGTACTCAACGATGGCCTCCGTCTCGGGGGTGTCCATGAAGGCACACTGCACGCGGATCATATCCTTCCCTTGGTAGAAGAGCATATCCCCACGCCCGATGAGCTGGTTAGCTCCAGGGGAGTCCAATACGGTGCGCGAGTCGACCATGGAGAAGACCTTGAAGGCAATACGTGCAGGGAAGTTCGCCTTGATGAGCCCCGTGATGACGTCTGTCGAAGGACGCTGGGTGGCGATGACCATGTGGATACCAGCGGCACGTGCCTTTTGTGCCAAGCGTGCAATAGGCTGCTCCACTTCCTTGCCGACGGTCATCATCAGGTCAGCGAACTCGTCCACGATGAGGACGATGTAGGGAAGGATCTCGTGCCCATCAATACGCTTGAGGACTCCAGAGCGTACCTGCTCGTTGTACTCACGTATGTTGCGCACGGCACGTCCTGCGGTCTGTAGGAGGCGGTAGCGGTTGTCCATCTCGATACATAGGGAGTTGAGCGTAGCGACGACCTTGGTCATGTCGGTGATGATCGCACGGTCTGCATCGGGTAGCTTGGCGAGGAAGTGACGCTCGACCTCCTCGTAGATGGAGAACTCCAGCATCTTGGGGTCGACCATGACGAACTTTAGTTCTTCGGGTCGCTTGCTGTAGAGGAGCGAGGTGATGAGGGCGTTGAGTCCGACACTCTTTCCCTGCCCCGTAGCCCCTGCGATGAGCAGGTGGGGCATCTTCGCCAGGTCGAAGATGAAGGGCTCGTTGGTAATGGTCTTCCCGATGCCGATGGGTAGCTCCATCTTCTCCTGCTGCTCGCGGTACTTGCGCGAAGCTAAGATAGAGCGCATGGAGACGGTCTGAGGGGTGGAGTTGGGCACTTCGATACCGATGGTGCCTAAGCCGGGCATGGGGGCGATGATACGCACGCCCTCGCTCTTGAGACTCATAGCGATATCGTCCTCCATGGTCTTGATGCGCGAGACCTTGATGCCTGACTCGGGGATAACTTCGTAGAGCGTCACGGTAGGGCCGACAGTGGCTTTGCATGGGGTGACGTTCATCTTGAAGCTGGCCAGCGTGTCGATGATCTTCTGCTTGTTGTACTCGATCTCCTCCATGTCGATGGTGCTACTTCCCTGCTCGTAGTCACGGAGGAGGTCGATGGTGGGCTTGCGATAGAGGGCAAGCTGGATACCTGGCTGGAGGGGCTCGGGGGCGGTGCGGTCGCCATCGTCGACGAGGTCATCCTTGGGGGCTTCCTCGACGATCATCTCTGGAGCGGCCGCTGGCTCAGTGTCTTCAGTCGCAGTGTAAGGGGTGCGCTGCTGGTAAGGTGAGGGAGCTTCGGGTGCTTCGTCGTCCTCCTCCTCGGGCTCTTCTATCTCCTCTTCGCCATCGAAAGGCAACGGAGGCTCATCACGCCATGCGTCTTCGTCCTGGAGGTAGGTGTTATTGTCTTCTTCTTCTGGCTCTCCTTCCGCCTGCTTCTTGCGCGAGAAGAGGCGCGAGAAGAAGCCTCCCACTTGGGGACGTGGTACGTTGACGTGCGGCACTTTGGGGTGCTGCACAGCTCTTAAGAAGCGTCCACTGCAGGTCACTGCGAAGATGAGTATCGTGAAGACGAGCACTCCTAAGGCACCGAAGATGCCGATACTCTTATACATATAGGTGAAGAGCTCTTCCCCACGCATACCCCCCCAGCGCAGGAAGCTGTCGGAGGGAAAGAGCGACTGCATGCCAGCGGCGGCTACTGATACCCACAGGAGGAGGAAGCTATTGATGAGGAAGCTGGTCACATACCGGTGGAAGGGTGTGCGTGGCTCCCAGATCAGATGGTACACGATGAAGATGAGGTGGACAATAGCGAAGGTGATCCCCCAGCCGAAGAGCTGGTTGAAGAGGTAATCTGCCAAGCGAGCACCAGGGATCCCTAGGAGGTTCTTAGTTGAGCGCGCTACTTCGCTGGAGATTTCGACGGTGTTGGATGGGGTGAGTAGACTTTGATCGCTTCCTCCCGAGAAGAGGAAACTAAGCAGTGAGAATGTGGCAAAGAGGGTGACTCCTCCCAAGAGCATGCCGATGATCGTAGGGATACGGCGGTTGTCCAAATTGTCACTCAGGACAGTGCGTCCCTCCTGAAAAAGGGAGGTAAGAGAAGATCTTGCCCCCCCCTTTGCGCTATTTGATGCTGGTCGTCGCCCACGCGTCTTGCTTGATGTCTTCGCCGAAGTCTTACCCATAATGTTGTCTCGCTACTTTTGCAGGCTACAAAGTTAGCGAAAGCGAGCCATTTGCCCACATTCCTTTCGCCTCGTGTTAGGGAGCGGTCTGGGGGATGTGTGTGCGGTGACACGCTGGAGTAGTCCCCCTTCATCAGCGAGGAAGTGGCGACTACGTAGGCGTTGCTCTTCCTGCTTCTTGGAGACCGCAGCGCGGTCGCTTGTGGCTCGCTCGCTTGACCACATGTGGAGGGTGGTGTGTAGCAGTACTGGTCGGGGGTGTGCACCACTATTGGTCGCCACGGCGATCAGTAGTGGTCCGTGGAGTGACCAATAGTGCTCTGCGCGCAGATGTATATTGGTTCGTGCGCCGGGTGCTATGGCAGTAGCCCTCACGTTCCGCCCTTTCTTCGCCTTCTTGTGGTGGGGCGTGAGCATTATGCTCTTTGTCTTGTTATATCTGTGCAGGGCATCTGTCTTGCTCTATCTGATGGTATCCACATTCCTATGAACTACTTTATGACACTGCTTACTTCAGCCCTTGGACTCGCTGGTCTGGGCACGCCAGAGGGCGAACTGCCGGTCCTCACTCCCGAAGCCTTCATCAACGCGGTGCGTGCCGACACGACTGCCGTTCTGCTTGATGTGCGTCGCCCCGGCGAATATGCCGAAGGACACCTCGAGGGTGCTCAGCTCCTTGACTGGCTCAGTCCCTCGACCTTTATCGAAGGTCTTAAGCACCTCGACAAGCAGCGCACCTACTATGTCTACTGCCGTAGTGGCAAGCGAAGCAATGCAGCCGCCACCTATATGCTCGGTCAGGGCTTCCGTGTGCGTGATATGCAGGGCGGCTATCTGCGCTGGACGGCCGAAGGTCGCCCTGTGGTGAAGTAATTCTCCGTCCCCTCTTTTCCCTCGAATAATCGCCCCGTATGGGGTACATATAAGAATAGAGTTCAGACAATGATTAAGATTTATGGTATGAAATCTTGCCCCGACTGCACCGCCGTCTGGGAGCAAGTCCAGGGTGATGCTCGCTATGAAGTGATTGACTTTGGGCTGGATGTGCGCCAGCTGAAGGCCTTCCTCAAGCTCCGTGACCACGACCCCGTCTTTGCAGAAGCGAAGGCGCGAGGTGCTGCAGGTATCCCCTGCTTCGTCCTCGAGGATGGGCGTGTGACCCTTTCTCCCGAAGAGGCAGGCCTCAGCTCGAGTCCTGCTGTCGGTGGTGCTTGCCGTATTGACGGCTCGGGATGCTAACTCGATAGCACCTTAATTTCCCCAATAATGAAGAGGGTGCATCCAAGCGATTGGCTTGGATGCACCCTCTTTTTCGTAGCCATAGTGCTAATGCGTGGGGAGTACCTCGAAGGCAGTACGGCGGTTCAGCTGGTCGCATAGCTCCTGCTCCTTGGGGTCTTGTAGCCCAGCGATGAAGCTCGGAGTGAGGAGGGTACCTTCGGAGAGGAAGGGGTGAGCTTGGGCGGTGCGCTTGCTGACGCGGTAGGGTTCTTGACTTCCTCGCCCTACGGCCTCAAGACGCTCGGAGGCTATTCCTCGCCCGATGAGGTAGCGGACGACGCTCTCAGCACGCCGCTGTGCGAGCCGTTGGTTGTAGTGTGCGCTCCCATGGCGGTCGGTGTGGGCGGTGAGGCGTATCTTGACCTCTGGGTTGTCGGTGAGGAGCTGGTAGAGGGTCTCCAGGGCAGGTGTGCTCTCGGGGAGGAGGTCCGCACGGTCAAACGCATAGTACACCTCACGTAGCGCCTCGGGGCGTACCCGTGAGGCCAGGAAGAACTCCACGGTGTACACCTCGCTCTGTCGCTTCTGTGGATCGGTGCTGAGGCGGACAAACTGATTCAAATAGTCCTGCTTACCAGCCAAAAGGATGTACTCTGTGTCAGGCGCTACGGCGAGCGAGAAGGCCCCCTCTTGGTCGGTCGTGACGAGTCGCTCAGCTTCATCGGGCTTATGCCCCACGATGCGTACGGTCGCTCCACTAAGGGACTCCCCCTCGCGGTCGAGGACATAGCCACGTATCGTAGTGGTCATCGGGCGATGGAGGACGGTGTAGAGATGGGGCAAGCTGCGTGCGTCGTCACGAGAGGAAGCGAGCAGTCCTACTTCGGCGAGGGGCTCGCTCTTAGGCCATCCTTCGGGCGAGGGGCTGGGGGCGTAGCTTAGTTCGTCTGCTGGGCTATTGATGGGGGAGGGGAGATGTGTGGTGATAGCTTGACCGTCCGAGAGGAGGACGGCACGATAAATATCCAGCCCACCGAAGCCCCCTGGGCGGTCGGAGGCGAAGTAGAGCGTGCTGTCGCTCGTGGCATGTGGAAAGAGTTCGTCCGCCTGGCTATTGATCTCCGCTGGTAGCAGGGTGGGTGTGCCGAGCGTCTCCCCATAGAGGTCGACATAATACAGCTCCTTGTCGTGGCGGAGCGTGTCGGGGGAGGTGCTGACGAAGAAGAGTCTTCGGCCACTGGGGCTGAGGCTGGGATGCGCCACCAGTCGGGTGCTGTCGGCAAAGAGGCGGAGCGGTGCTTGGGGCTGCCACCCTCCCTGCTCATCGGGCGTAGCGACCCAGATCTGTGGGGTGTTGTCTTCGCCAGCACGCTGGGAGATGTAGGTGTAGTAGAGCTTCCGTCCATCGGGGCTGAGGCTGGGCGTGCCGATCTCTGCCGTGGGGTCAGCCAGACCTCGGAGGCTGTCGGGGGCGGTAAGCCACTTTCCATCAGCCTGCTGGGTTAGTTGATAGATCCGACCGAAGGGCTCTCCCGTCACGACCGAAGTCCCTTTGCTGAGGCTGCTACGGCGGTGGCTCCCGAAGAGGATGCTACGCCCATCAGTAGCGAAGGTCGCTCCGTAGTCGCTCCGTGTGGAGCGTAGAGGATCGAAGGGATGCACCTCGTAGTACCCAGCAGAAAGGCTATCCGAGGGAGAGCGAGGAACTGTGGATAAGGTGGTGTGTCGCTCGCTCTCGGTAGGAAGGCTGTCGGTGGGCTGAAGGTGTCTGGCACGCTCCCATAGGGTGTGGGCTAAGGTATAGCGTCGCCCTCGGTAGGCCGCTTCGGCAGCATGACGGCTGTAGTGAGCTCGCAGCCCTTTGTCCTTCGGGGGAGTCCTCTTATAGAGCTCCTTATAGAGTCGCTCCGCCTCGTAGTATGCCCCCGAACGCTCTGCCTGCTGGGCGCGCATGCGTAGCCCTGCCGTGCAGGACGGGAGAGCGCAGACGAGCAGGGCGAGCAGGGGAAGAAGGGGGAAGATCTTCGGTGAGCGCATAGCTCGACAGAGGGCTAAGGGATGTGGATAAGCTTGTGCATCTGGAGGCTCAGTTGCCATTCGGGATGCTCGAGGATGTGCTGGACGCAGAGTTCGATCGCCGTACTATCCGCCTCTCCCTGCGTCTCTCCGACGAAGATGGGACTGAGCAGATAGGCTCCTGCTGGGGGTAGCTCGCTGACGGCTGGGGGTAGGTCGGCACTGCTACCTACGGGGAAACGAAATTCCCCCACACCGTTGGGGAAGTTGCGATGTAGTAAGGTCATGGCCTCTTTCTTCGGACTACAGGTGATGTAGTCCAGCCCTTCGGGGGGGCGGCGTGTGCCGTTGGTCTCGATGGATTGGTGGTAGCCGAGGGCTTTGAAGTAGGCTACGGTCTCGGCTGTGAGCTGGAGGGTCGGTTCGCCTCCTGTCCAGATGATGCGTCTCCCGGGGTAGGGGGCGATGGCATCACGTAGCTCCTCAAGGGTCATCTCCGTCCCGGTGTCAAACTCCGTGTCGCAGAAGCTGCAGCGGAGATTGCATCGGCTCAGACGGATGAAGATAGAGGCTTTGCCCATGTGTACGCCTTCACCTTGAAGGCTGTAGAATATCTCGTTGATTAGCATAAATATCGAGGGGATGATCTTGGTACAAAGATACGACGACTCGCGTAGCTCCCTTGTATCAGCGCATTTCCGCCTACCATCGTGCCATCCCTCTACATATAATGTATGCGCACGTGCGGAGAGACGATAGTCTGTGGCTATATGGATAGCGCGCCCTGCGTGGGTGGCAATAGCAATATTACGTATCTTTGCACTTGATTTGGTAAGGCTTTTGAGCTATCCTGATCCTCAGAATAGTGCCTTTTTCTTTACAATTTATTAGACCATTCATCCGATGATTAGACGAATAGCCCTCCTACTCGTCCTCGCTTTTATGGGAGTGTCTGAGGGTTTACATGCACAGCGCTTTGCTGTGAGTGCCAATCTTCCTGCCCTGCTCACCGGGACGGTTAGCGTAGAGCCTTCCGTAGCTCTTACCCCCCGCACGTCCCTTCATCTTACGCTCACCGCACGCACCGACCTCTTCCGTCTTCCTGCACCTGTGGGGATGATCCGTACGCTCTACGGCTCTGCACCAAGTGTCGGCTTCAGCGAACGCATCAGCTGGGAGCGACTCCAGCACGCCGAGATGGCGGCCATTAGTCCTGCTCTTCGCTATTGGACGAAGGGGACGTATAACCGTGGTTTCTTCTTCTCTGGGCATGGGATAGGTATGATCTACCGCTATGGAGGGGATCATTATTCATCTGCCTACACTGAAGGTTTCCTCCTCGGGGTAGGGGCTTCGGCTGGATATTCCTACGAAATAGCTCCGCATTGGAACCTCGAGGCGGAGCTTGGTCTCTCGGGTATATGGACGCAATATGACCGTCGCTACAGCCCTACGCACCTGAAGGATGAGGGCAAGCACCACGTCTTGCTCCTGCCCTCGCGCCTCGGTGTGAGTCTCACGTACCTCTTCTAACGCAATCCCCAGATAGATGAATAGAATAAAATCCTATACACTGGCCTCTGCCCTCGTCGCAGGCCTCGTCTTGGGCTCTTGTGCTTCGCCCCTGACGAAGAAACTTTACTTTACCTCCGCACGTCCACGCGCCTATCTTCCCACAGATAAGGAAGAGCAGGCAGGTCGTACGGGAATGCTCTCCGAAATTGTCACCTATTCGCAGAAGGTAGATACGCTTAAGCGCACCGATAAATCCGAAGCGAAAGCTAAGGACGACGGCATGAAGACGCAGATGCTCCAAGGGGTGACGGTGACTGCTGAGCGTCCACGTGTGAAGATCTCTACCCTGCGTAAGGGGCGCATCAACCTCACCTTCCTCGTCACGGTGCCCCGTGCGATGATGGACGAACGCTATCAGGTCGTCCTCTCTCCACGCCTGATGACGGAGGATACCGTGATGTCTCTCCCGCCCGTAGTCCTCAAGGGACGTGACTTCAAAGTCGCTCAGGATAAGGAGCAGAAGACCTTGGCTGCCTTCAAGAAAAGCATAGTAGACTCGGCTAAGTACGATAGTGCTTTCTTCGACTCTAAGGCGCACCGCACCTTCATGGGCCACCTGCAGAATGATTACTATTGGGCTTATCGCCGTCAGCTCTCCCTCCAGCTCTCCTACGAACGCTGGCGCAGAATTATGGAGCAGCGTTACTTTGAGTTCAACGCTGAGCGTGCTGGAGACTACGACACCGAATACCACGCCAAGGCGTTAGATATGCTCCGTGCTGCCTACCGTGATGAGCTCTCTGGTCTGGATAGTGTCGGGCAGCGTAAGGGCTTCCAGATGCTCTATCCTGCTTCGCGTCGCACCGCTTATCTCAAGCGTGGTGAGCGTCGCATCGATAGCACCAATATCCCCGATCAGTACCGTATGCTCTTCGAGCGTGACTGGACCATCGACTCGGTGGAGAATAAGTCCCTCACCGAAAAGGACTCCCTCGAAGTAGCTACGCATACCTACAACTTCCGTGCGATCGCACACAATGAGAGCCGCCGTGCCAATGCCCATCGCTATACACGTCACATCGAGCACTTCCCTCTGATCGAAGAGACGCAGTACGCTGGTGGAGTGACCCCTGGGAAGGACTTCGTCTACCTCTATAGCCGTGACCTTGAGGTCATTCCCCAGATGAAGAAGCGTATGAAGATCGTGGTCGACTCCCGTATCACCGCTATCGACCAGAGCACGTGGATGCAGCGTGGTACCGATACCCTCGCCTTCGTCATCTCGGGGCTTAATGACCTTGTCGATGCTACCCTTATTGATAGACTGAACGATAAGCCGCAGGCTGCCGCCGAATATAAGCTCGGTCTGGAGCGTATGGCTGCACGTGACTACCGTGGTGCCCTTGAGTACCTTCGCAAGTATCCTGACTACAACGGAGCCTTAGCACTGGCAGGGATGGATGAGAACGAGCGCGCGCTACAGGTGCTCAATCAGCTCGGTGCTAATGGCAAGGTCGAGTACCTCAAGGCTATTTGCTTGACGCGTCTCTCTCGCCACGCCGAAGCGCGTGCTGCCCTTCTGCGTGCAGTCAAGCAGCAGAGCTACCTGGTCTACAAGGCCGAGACCGAGGCTGGTTTGGCTCCGCTGATGCAGGACGCTGCCTTCGTGCGTCAGCTGAAGAGCAGTGCCGAAGAGCTGGACGAATAGCTCCGCCCTACATAATTATATCGCACGAAGCCCCCTGCTACCGACCGAGTAGCAGGGGGCTTTGTGCGTCTGGGGAGTAGGGGATATGTGGGAGTGGTGTACTGGTCGAAGGCGTGACCAGTACAGCTCCGATTGGTGACCAGTACTGGTTCGTTCCAGCTCCCCTTGCGAGAGGTTTTGGGTAACTACTCTTGAGGGAGCTATCTTGTTATATAAGGAGCTTGTTGCTGCTCTGCATTAGGCGGTGCTCTCCAGTTGGTGCTTGTGGGGAGTTGTACGGGCTTCGGTGGCGGGAAAGCTACTTCTTTTTGCTAATTGAATTTGTTCTATACCTTTGTAGGCGGAAGGGCGGATTCTCCTTGAGGTATAGCTTGGGAGCCCAGCCCAAATCGCTATAACGAATAATATTAAGAATGAAAACAACTAGACTCGTATGGGGATTGATGGTGGTTCTATCTGCCATTTCTTCTTGTCGAAAGGAGCAAGATGTATTTGGACCTTCGGTCGATGTACATGGTGGTAGCGGTCAGGAGTCCGTGGATCTGCTTGTGTTCCAGAACAAAGAACAGCTTGAAGAGGCTATTCGCAGTGGGAAGAAAAGTGATTCGCAAGGTCGTGCACTTAGTTTTAGTCTTGATGGCAAGCTTGCTCCAGGACTGAGGGGGCTTGGGGCTGGAGATATTAAGGTGTCCTATGAAGACCTTGTTCCAGAGAAGAACCTTCGTGATCTACTGAATGGTCACGGGGAAATACAAGTGGCGGATTCAGTCTACTGTGTTACACCAGCAGGCACATTCTTTGCCCATAGAAGCAAGCTGAATGAACTTCGACAAGCCATCTCTTCATTTAATCCAGATAAGGCGACTCGTATCAATGATCGCACCCTCCAGATTGGAGCAGTCAAACTCTATGAAACCTTTGCTGGTATTGAGTTTGAGGATGCGACAGACTCTGTTGTGACAGAGGATGAGGACGAAAAATCTACAGCAAGAGCTATCAACCCAACCACAGGGCTTGATGAGAGTATACCGATGCCTGACCTTGAGTCATTTCCTAAAGAGAGAGGTCGTCGCATCACTTGGGCTGGGAAGATTCTTCAGAGCATATCCTTCCGTAAATCCCATGTGGCTCAGCTACTAGACAATAATCGTAGGCGTCTCAACTGTGCTGTGTATGATTTTAACTATGGGTTCTATCATTCTATCGGTATCACGGCCAAGGTGCAAAAGAAAATGTGGTATGGGGGATGGGCTAAAGTAAAATATTGGTCGGCAGGAACTATCCTTGTAGGCTATAGATATGCCCTTGTTCGATACCCTTATCCGCAAGGTATGGGAGGTCAAGTTAAGCAAATTCTAGAGTCGTCTTGGAAAAATAGGGAAGGGTTCAAGCAAGAGGATCGCTTGAATTACATGGAATTTGTTCCGCGACCAGCATGGTTTAAGAAGCAGTTATTCAATTCTACGGTTCCTCTGTATGCGCTTAAGGGTGTGAATCTGACTTATGAAGATGTTCTGAGGGTGGCAAAGCCCATGATCCACAGCTTAATCGCTTCTCAGAAAAAGTCCGATTGGGAATCCAATCAAGCGGCTCTCTATGATGATTTTAAGCAGAAGCTCAATGGAGCGCAGCTTGCAGAGTATATTGATTGGTTGAAGAGAACAGAATTCATACCAGCACAGGTTCCTATATATGCGGAGGATGGAATATATGTCCTATATAAAGGAGGATGGAAACCCAATGAGCATGACCAATCAGAAATAGACATAGTTCTTGACCAAGGTATGGGAACTTTCTTTTTGCGCTATACGTCTGAGAATGGGAAGCCGAGCTTTTCGGGATTCAATGGCTCTGCTAATGTGCGGGCAGATTGGGATCGTTTTGTGCCCATTGTTGGTGGGGCTAGTGCAGGAGTTGGATCCTTGCAGCTTGAGTATCAAGATTCAGGAAAAGCAGGCACTTTAGTAGGAGGAGACTTCTTCGCTATCGCTTATGGCGGTGGCTGGGTTGGGTATAACTTAACATGGTAAAAATATGAATGTACGCTCTCTAATCTTTGGTCTGATGCTACTTGTCTGGGGAAATAGTCTCCAGGGGCAAGAAGTCTCACGAGGTCGCCTCGGGATATTACTCGGGGGGATGAATGGCGTGAGCTATGATTATGCGCTGACCGGCCATCTTGAGCTTGGAGGAACAGCCGCCTTCGGACTCGGTCTTGGCTATGGAGGCTCATCGAAGTCCTTCCAGTTTGATGGCTTAACTCCGATACTTGAGCTGGCTCCACGCTATTATTTCTCTCGCCGGGAGGAGGGCAAATCCTTTAACACAGGAGGATATCTTTCTCTTCGTCTGGAAGCCCAGATCGATGACTGGACACTCTTCCCCAGTAAGGCTGTTCGAGAGAGTGTTGTGAAGTCTCATTACATGTTGGGGATGGCTCCGACCTTCGGCTGGAGTTTCCCTTTGAGCAGTAAGAGCTACCTGCGTCTGGGAATTGGTTTGCTCTTCTACCGTGCTAAGCACAGCTATGCAGGAAACTCCTATTATGTGGGACAGTCCTATTGGGCTACGACGCAGCGTCTTAGTGATGCTCCCTTCCTGCTGGATATAGGCTACGGCATAGCATTATAGGTGACTCGTTTGACATCCTCATGGTAGTGTGTTGCTGCCTGATACCATTGTTTGTGTAGCTGCACAGTAATCTGTGGATCATCCAGCCAGCGTCCAGTAATGGATGCTGGCTTACTTTTTTGCCGTAGTGCTATACTGGTGGGTGGATGGTATCGGATTGATTCTCTGGGATTGCCCTTTCTCTGCTTGAGCGGTTGCTAAGTATATTCCTGGGGCATATTGGTGGTAATAGGGTATTGCCCTGCTTCGTGCATCTGGGGAGTAGGGGATATGTGGGAGTTCACTACTTTTGCAAGCAATGAAGAAGCTAAAGATTACCGAGATGGAGCGCCTCACTCTCGAGGACTTCCGCCGTGAGAAGAAGCTCCCCATCGTCGTCGTCCTTGATGATGTGCGCAGTATGAATAATGTCGGTTCGGTCTTCCGTACCGCCGATGCCTTTCGTCTCGAGGGCTTGATTCTCTGCGGAATTACCGCCCGTCCCCCTCACCCCGATATTCATAAGACCGCCCTTGGTGCCGAGGATTCGGTAGCTTGGGAATATGCCTCCGACAGCCTCGAGACGGTGCGTCAGCTCCGTGCTGCAGGCTATGAGGTCTTGGCCTTGGAGCAAGCGCACGACAGCGTCTCGCTGGAGACCTTCACCCCGAAGGAGGGCGCACGCTATGCCTTGGTCTTGGGCAATGAGGTGCGTGGCGTGCGTGATGAAGTGATGGCCGAAGTCACTACTTCGCTGGAGATCCCCCAGCACGGTACGAAGCACTCGCTCAATGTCAGCGTCGCTGCAGGCATCGCACTCTGGCAGTTAGCCGCTCCCTTACTCCCCACGCTCAGCCGATGAATCTCCCTTCTTCGCCCCATATAGAGCTGACCGAAGACGGTAGCTTGACGCTCTTCGCCCCTTCCTTCGGCGAGCACTATCACTCGACGCACGGTGCGGTGCAGGAGAGCCTACACATATATATAGGCATGGCTCTGGCGGAGCGTCTACACGCTCTGTGTGGTGCGGATACCCCCCTTCGCCTCTTTGAAGTGGGCTTCGGCACGGGGCTCAATGCCCTCTTGACCTACCAGATGGCGGAGGCTGAGCGCATCCCGATACATTATTACTCCATAGAGAAGTTCCCCATCGAGCCCGATGTCTACGAGGCTTTGCACTACGAAGGGGTGACAGGTCCTTTGGATTCGGCAGAAGTGCTACACGCTCTGCACGCGGCTCCGTGGGGTGAGGCCGTGCAGCTCAGCCCCTTCTTCACCCTCGAGAAGCTCCGTGGTGACCTCACCGAATGCTCCTTCCCCGAGGGCTTGTCCGTCATCTATTACGATGCCTTCTCCCCCGATAGTCAGCCCGAGTTGTGGACGGAGGAGCTCTTTGCCCGTCTCTTTGCATCTTCCCTCCCCGAGGCCGTCCTCACGACCTATTGCGCCAAGGGCGAGGTGCGCCGTCGCCTGCAGCGTGCGGGTTTTCTTGTTGAGCGACTACCTGGCCCTCCCGGCAAGCGCGAAGTGCTACGTGCGCACGTCCCTGCTGTGCGGTGATTGGTTTTCCGTCTAACCGTTTTTCTCTTCCTCCCTTTCTCTATGCTCCTCCTCATTTCTCCTGCCAAGACCTTTGCCACGAAGGCGAAGGTACCTCGTGAATTAGCCCTCTCGTCTCCAGTCTTTGCCGAAGAAGCACGTGCCGTGATGGCCTCCGTCCTGCGCTTGGAACGGGACGAATTAGCCACGATGCTTCAGCTCAGTCCCAAGCTACGAGGCGAAGTCACGACACGCCTCCGTACCTTTTTCGACCCCGATGTCACGGAGCTACCTGCCGCACTGAGCTATACGGGGATGGTCTTTCGTAAGCTCTCCGCCTCGACCTTCACGGCTGAGGATTGGGCGTGGGCAGCCGAACATCTGCGCATTACCTCCTTCGTCTATGGATTGCTGTCGCCTCAGACGGCGATACGCTATGACCGTATGGAGGGGGCGGTGCAGCTCCCCGACCTCTATGATGGACGGCTCTTTGACTACTGGAGAGACCACTTGACGCCCTACCTCATCGAGGAAGTGCAGCGTGCCGGTGGGACGTTGCTCTTCTTAGCCAGTGATGAGATGCGAGGGCTCTTCCATTGGGCGGAGGTCGAGCGTGCGGTGCGTGTCATCACTCCGACCTTCCTGGTGCGTCAGCCCACAGGCAAGCTCAAGCAGATTGTCGTCTACACGAAGATGGCGCGTGGGGCGATGGCAGGGGCCATCATCCGCCAGCGACTCAAAGAGGAGGAGGCGTGGCGTGCGCTCACTCCCGAAGGCTTCATCTTCTCCCCCGAAGAATCGAGCGACCGAGACTGGACGTTTGTCTTGGGTTAATAGCTCCTGCCCCAGCTGACCAGTAGTGCTCTCTGAGTGAAGCAATAGTGCTCCGAGGGCGAAGCAATAGTGCTTTGGCGGTGGACCAATAGTGGTTTGCTCCCAAAGCACTATTGCTTTATGTCACGAGCTATATAGGTCGGGCGATGCACGGCGTGAGAGGCTGAGGGCTGAGCTCGCCTCGAAGGAATATATTCTTGCGAAAAAAAGAAGGGCTGAGCGGTGGGTGTTCTCTGTCGTTTGTCTGTACTTCGTGCCTTGTAATAGGGGAGAAAGAGGAACGAAGCTGTCAATATCACACATGCTATCCTCGGAAAATAGGAGCGCAAATGAGCTTCATTAACTATTTTATTTGGCTGGTTTGTAGATGGTTATGGCGGTCGTTTTCGATGGTGAAAACAAACGGGTGGCGGAGGTCTTGCTATTCGTCTATTTATTGATACCTTTGCTGTGAGCAGAGGCGAAGGTCGCAGGATGCGAGCCTCCGACTGCTCGTATAACGCGTTTCTAAATTTTCATCAACAAATACTGCTCTTATGAAGAAGCACAATTTCTCGGCTGGACCATCGATCCTCGACGAGAGCGTCATCAGAGATGCTGCCTCAGCTGTCCTTAACTATCAGGGGACTGGTCTCTCCGTCCTCGAAGTATCTCACCGTGCTAAAGAGTTCTCCGCTACGATGGAGGAAGCTCGCAACCTCATGAAGGAGCTGCTCAATATCCCCGAAGGATATGAAGTGCTCTTCCTCGGTGGCGGTGCCAGCCTGCAGTTCGCTCAGGTACCTATGAACCTCCTCAAGAAGAAGGCGGCCTATGTCGACTCAGGTACGTGGGCAAACAAGGCTGCTAAGGAAGCTAAGGCCTTCGGTGAAGTCGTCACCTTCTCTTCTAAGGATGATAACTACATCTGGTATCCAAAGCCTTGGCTCAAGGACGAAGTCCCCTCCGATATCGACTACCTCCACATCACGACCAACAACACCGTCTACGGTACCGAGCTGCGCTACGATCCGGACGTGAAGGTGCGTCTCGTAGGGGATATGTCTTCGGATATCTTCACGCGTGAAGTAGACTTCTCTAAGTACGACCTCGTCTATGGTGGTGCTCAGAAGAACATCGCTCCTGCTGGAGTTACCTTCGTCATCGTACGCCGTGACGCGGTGGGCCACATCGATGACAACCGCATCATCCCTACGATGCTGAAGTACGATGTCCACTTCAAGGATTCGATGTACAACACGCCTCCTGTCTTCCCCATCTATGTAGCTCTGCAGACGATGAAGTGGTACAAGGAACTCGGTGGTGTCAAGGTACTCGAACAGATGAACCTCGAAAAGTCCGCCCTTCTCTACGACGAAATCGACCGCAACCGCCTCTTCCGTGGTACCGTCAACGCCGAAGACCGCTCTATCATGAACGTCTGCTTCGTCCTCAATGACGAGTACAAGGAGCTCGAACAGGAATTCTTAGAATTTGCTACTTCGCGTGGTGCGTACAGCTTCAAGGGGCACCGCTCTGTAGGTGGCTTCCGTGCTTCGCTCTACAACGCACTGCCTAAGACCAGCGTCCAGTTCCTCGTCGACCTGATGAAGGAATTCGAACGCAAGCACTAAGCTCCCCCTCTTTCGAAGAAAAGTACTACGGCACAGACCACCCTGACCCTCCTCGCAGTGGGCGAAGAGTGGTCTGTGCTGTCTCTTATCTCTCTCGCTTACACACGCTACACATACACATCTATACATCATGTCAAAGGTCCTTATCGCCACCGAAAAGCCATTCGCTGCTCCTGCAGTCGCTGGTATCAAGCAAATTCTCACCGAAGCAGGCTTCGAAGTAGTCCTCCTCGAAAAGTACACGTCTAAGGCAGAGCTCCTCGCTGCTGTCGCTGACGTAGCTGCTATCATCATCCGCAGCGATATCATAGATGCCGAAGTCTTCGACGCTGCTAAGCAGCTCAAGATCGTTGTCCGTGCTGGTGCTGGCTACGACAACGTAGACCTCGAGGCCGCTACCGCTCACGGCGTATGCGTGATGAACACCCCTGGACAGAATGCTAATGCTGTCGGCGAACTCGTCTTCGCTATGCTCCTCTTCGCTGTCCGCAACCGCTTCAACGGTACCTCCGGTACGGAACTCAAGGATAAGAAGCTCGGTCTCTTGGCCTATGGTAACACAGGACGCAACGTGGCTCGCATCGCTAAGGGCATCGGTATGGACATCTACGCCTACGACCCCTTCACCCCAGCTGAAGTCATTGAGAAGGAAGGTGTACACGCTCTCGGTAGCCAGAAGGAACTCTTCTCTACCTGTGACATCGTCTCCCTCCACATCCCTGCTACCCCCGAAACGAAGGGCTCCATCGGTCGCGAACTGGTATCCCTCCTCCCCAAGAAGGCAATCCTCGTCAACACCGCTCGCAAGGAAATCATCAACGAACCTGAGCTCATCGCCCTCCTCAAGGAACGCGAAGACCTCCGCTACCTGGCTGATATCCGCCCCGGAGCACACGAAGAGTTCGAAGCTGCTGCTGGCGAACGCTACTTCTCTACGCCTAAGAAGATGGGTGCACAGACGGCCGAAGCCAACACCAACGCTGGCCTGGCTGCTGCTCGCCAGATCGTCGGCTTCATCAAGGAAGGTAACGAACGCTTCCGTCTGAATAAGTAGTCTGACTCCACTCCTCCTTAAATACGACTTACTACTATGGCTATCATCAAACCTTTCCGCGGTATTCGCCCTCCACAAGACTTGGTAGAGCGTGTCGCTTCTCGCCCTTATGACGTCCTCAACAGTGCCGAAGCTCGTGCCGAAGCTGAGGGCAATGAGATGTCTCTCTATCACATCATCCGCCCCGAGATTGACTTCCCCGTGGGCACCGATGAGCACGAAGAGAAGGTCTATCAGAAGGCTGCTGAGAACTTCCGTCTCTTCCGTGACAAGGGCTGGCTCGTACAGGACGCTCAGGAAAACTACTACGTCTACGCTCAGACGATGAACGGCAAGACGCAGTATGGTCTGGTCGTCTGTGCTGCTGTCGAAGACTACATGACCGGCGTCATCAAGAAGCACGAGCTCACTCGCCGCGACAAGGAAGAAGACCGTATGAAGCACGTACGCGTCAACAATGCGAACATTGAGCCCGTCTTCTTCGCCTATCCCGCCAAGGACGAGATCAATAAGATCGTAGCTAAGTACACGCAGGACAAGCCCGTATACAGCTTCATCGCTCCTCTGGATGGCTTCGGTCACGACTTCTGGATCATCAATGATGCTGCCGACATCCAGCGCATCACAGAGCTCTTCGCTGAGATGCCTGCCCTCTACATCGCCGATGGTCACCACCGCTCTGCTGCGGCTGCCCTCGTAGGTGATGAGAAGCACAAGCAGAACCCCAACCACACGGGTGACGAAGAGTACAACTACTTCATGGCGGTCTGCTTCCCCGATGATCAGCTCACCATCATTGACTACAACCGTGTCGTCAAGGATCTCAATGGGCTGACCAAGGAAGAGCTCCTTCACAAGCTGGAGAAGAACTTCGTCGTCGAAGATAAGGGTACGGAGATCTACAAGCCTCAGGCACTGCACAACTTCTCCCTCTACCTCGGTGATCACTGGTATTCGCTCACGGCTAAGCCTGGTACGTATGATGATAACGATCCCATCGGCGTGCTGGATGTGACGATCTCGTCAAACCTCATCCTCGACGAACTCCTCGGCATCAAGGACCTGCGCTCGGATAAGCGCATCGACTTTGTCGGTGGTATCCGTGGCCTTGGTGAGCTGAAGAAGCGTGTTGATAGCGGTGAGATGAAGTTCGCTCTTGCGCTCTATCCCGTCTCGATGAAGCAGCTGATCGATATCGCTGACTCGGGCAATATCATGCCTCCTAAGACCACGTGGTTTGAGCCTAAGCTCCGCTCCGGGCTTGTCATCCACGAACTCGTCTAAGGGAATAGTTCCCTGATCTTTCTGATACTAGCCCCCGAAGTTGACTCCGTAGGAGCTGCTTCGGGGGCTGTGTCGTTTTCCTTCCTTTTACCCAAACACAAATGAATATTATGAACTGCACTGCTACGCATCCTGCTGGGACTCTCCTGCGAAGGATGCTTCCTCTTGCCTGCTCTTTGCTTGTGCTGATAGGCTGCCGTTCCCATGATATGGGCATGCCGATACCTCACGTTCGTACCACCAGCTCCGTCCTGCATCTCTCGGTGCGCACACCTCGTAGGGTCGTCTTGCGCTCGGTGGAGGCGGAGGATCCGATGCTTCGGATCAAGACGCTTCACTTTGCCTTCTATACGGAGGATGGACAGCTCTCTACCGAGGTGCGTGAGGTGAAGGTCACTTCTCCTGACCAGCTCAAAGATCTGACGCTTGCCCTGCCCGAAGGAGCTTATAAACTTGTCGTCGTGGCGAATGCTACACGTCCACTGCTCGAGCATATCGCCATTGGGCGACCGCTGAGCGGAATTTCTGGTTATACGGCTTACCTCGTCGATGACCTCTCTACGGAGACGGAGGGCACGCTGGATGTCGTGCAGCTCAATGAGCAGGGGGCTATCTCCGTCCCAGCTTCGGCCTTTGGAGCTACGACACCACAGCTACAAGTGTCCTTAGAGCCAGCCCTGGCGCGTGTCTTGGTCTATGGTGAGCCTCAGCTGCCCACAGGGGTGCAGCGAGGAAGTGCACCAGCGGACTATCTGGTCAATGGCGTGGCTCGCTATACCGCTCCGCTCCGCCCTTTGGGGATGCTCCGCTCGGGAGGGCAGGAGGTCGCTGGCGATGGGTCGAATGCTGCTGACCGCTACCCTTCGAGTCGTCTCTATGAGCTCTGGGGCAATGGCACTCCGACGACTCTCACCGAAGGCTTGTCTTACTATACTCCTGAGATGATCTTGGGTAAGACGGATATGACCATTCCTCGTGCGGCACTGCTCGCTGATGAAGCCAGCTTTGTGACTGCACGCGCGAGTCAGGCTTACTATATTCGTGAGACGACGGTGCCACCGACAGCCTACCTTGTGGGCTCTGTGCCTACGGTCGTTCTGCGCTTCCCGTATATTCCTGAGGGGCTTAGCTTGCAGGGCAATGAAGGCTGGTGTAGCTTCGAAGGGAAGTGCTATGCCGAGCATGACTTGCGCCAGATGATACGGACAGGGAAGGCTGCAGATCCTCGCTTGCGTGCTGCCATCACGGCTGCGGGGCTCAGCGAAGCGAAGCTGTCTGCTCCCTTTGAGTCGCACGGGATCAGCTTCCATTATCGGGGATACTGCTTCTACACCATTCCTATTCGGCACTTCAATGATAGCGAGGCTCCCGAGAAAACCTCCTTAGGTCGCTATGGTTTGGTGCGAGGCAATGAATATCGCATCCACCTGACACGTATCTTGCGACCTGGAGCGGCTGTTCCTCCCGACTTGGCGCATGATATGCATCCACTGACGGAAGAGAAAGACCTGCGTACCGTGGTGCATGTGCGTCCCATCATCAATCGCTCGCAAGAAGCACATTTGTAGCGGTTCGCTTTTCTCCCAATAGTAGCCTCCCCATCTCGTAGTTCGTAGCTATGAGGTGGGGAGGCTTGTGCTTGGAGCGTCAGTTGCTTCGAAAAGGATGGAGCCGTGAGGGGAGGAGTGGATAGATGGCGGCCTCAGCTCGGAAGGAGGGAGAGCTGAGGCCGTACAATCCGCGTGTCTTCAGTTGGATAATGGCTTAGTGAGGTCGCCATTAGATTCAAGGTGTCATAAGATTGCTTCGAATTGGTAGAACAAAGGTGAGGAAGATTTTATGAAAAAGCAAGCGTTTGGGTGTCGTTACTAAAACTTTAATCTCCGTTTACATTACAAGGTTACGTGGTGGGCTAAAAGAATGGTTTGGGCGTTGGTGTATTGAGGATATGGTCGCTGTTTTTACGTTTTGGTTTAAGAAGTATGTACGGATTAGGAGACCTTTGTTTGTGAAATACTTTGCGAAGGTGCGTTGGTTGCTTCGCTCTTCATCGCTGGAGGGTGCTGTGTAGCTCCTTAGGTGGAGTGGGCTTCTCGGGTGAAGGGTGGGGGGACCTATACTGGTCGGAGGGTGGAGCACTAATGCTGCGTGGTGTCGACCACTACTGCTCTGCGTTGTGATCAGTAGTGGTCGCTGGTGCTATTCAGTAGTGGTTGCATCTGTGCATGCCGATCGAAGGTGGTAGAGGTCTCTTGAGGTCTGCTTAAAGCGACAGCGCCAAGATCGTCCGATCTGGCGCTGTCGCTTTGGTGCTCTTGTGCGAGTGGGGTTGGCTCCTTTGTAGGGGTTGCTACTTGAGTCCCTTGATGCGCGAGGGGTTTTGCTTGACGAAGTCCGCCCAGTTTTTGGTCGCACCAGCCGATGCGGAGCGCAGAGGGGAGGAGGTGAGGAAGTGATGACATAGGGCGGCTGCCAGCCCATCGGTGGCGTCCAGCTCGCGAGGCATCTGCTCTTGAGGGATCTTCAGATACCGCTGCACCATGCCTGCTACCTGTTCCTTCGAGGCTGCACCGTGCCCTGTGATGGCTTGCTTGATGCGCATCGGGACGTATTCGGTGATGGGGATGTCGCGTGTCAGGGCAGCCGCCATCGCGACACCTTGCGCACGTCCGAGCTTGAGCATGCTCTGGACGTTCTTGCCGAAGAAGGGGGCTTCAATGGCTAATTCATCGGGGTGGAACTCATCGATAAGACCTTGTACGCGCTCGAAGATGCGCTTGAGTCTCAGGTAGTGGTCTTCGTATTTGCCGAGGCTGATGACTCCGAGGGCTAAGAGGCGTGCTTCCTGTCCGCGTGCCTCGATGATGCCGTAGCCCATGACGATGGTGCCGGGGTCGATGCCCATGATGATGCGCTCTGCCATAGCTGCTCCTTATATAATATAGCTGTGCGAAGGCGTGCCGCTTAGTCGATCGTGTGCATGATGGTGCTGAAGCCTACGACAGCTTCGCCGAAGCGCTTGGTGAGCTGGTCGGCAAGGTGTAGCCCAGTGTTGGAGAGGATGTCTTGCAGATGTACCTCGCCCTCGGCATAGAAGTGCAGGGCGAAGGAGAGCGTCTCGGGACGCTCTTCGTGGGGGACGATGCGGTGCAGGCGGGGGTGCTGGACGAGCTCGTTGGCTTGGAGGGCTGGGAGATAAACCTCACGCATGAAGGAGAGGAAGGGCGTCTTGCTCTCGGGGGCAAGGATGAAAGTCGTATTATATAGTATCATTAGTCGAGGGGAAAGGGTGCTTAAGCACGAAGCATAACAGGGCTGTGCTGGGAAATGTTTTGCTCTTTCGAGGCAAAGATACTTTGAAATAAAATATTCATTACCTTTGCACCGAAGATGAGGAACAAGCGGTGACTCATCGCACTTACATGGGGTATTAGCTCATCTGGCTAGAGCGCGACACTGGCAGTGTCGAGGTGAGCGGTTCGAGTCCGCTATACTCCACGCAGGTTGAGGGATGCATTGTATCCCTTGTCTGCATAATACTGCGAGGCGCACAGCGGTTATCGGCTTAATGCTATACCGCACAACGCTCAGTACAGGTGGTTCATCGGAAGACTCCGCCTGCGAGATATGACGGATCAGATGTGGACACGTATTGTGAATACAAATGGTTGCTGTATATTTGCAGTGTTATTCATGACGAATTCGAAATCAATAACTATTAACGTAAGTAAGAAAGAACGATGAAGAAGTTTTTCGCATTCGCATTTGTAGCTGTAGCAGCTGCATTTGCTTCTTGTGCTGGTAACAACGAACAGACCGCTACGGACTCTGCAGCTGTAGATAGCGCAGTTGTAGAAGCTGCTGCTGTAGTTGACAGTGCCGCTACGATGGTTGACAGCGCTGCTACTGCAGTTGTTGACTCTCTTAAGAAGTAAGCAGAACAGCACAAACACAGCTTGCCACGGGCGCGGTGCTACCCTTCGGGGTGGTATCGAGCCCGTGTGCCGTATGGAGGCTCTGAGGAATAAGCCCCTCAGAGCCTCGCTTTCTTTAGGCTATGGGCAAGATGCCGTATCTTTGTATAGCTAATAGATAGATATGATTACAGTAGAGCGCTACCACGATATCAGTATGGGGCACCGTGTCGTCGGGCACGAGAGCAAGTGCCGTCACCTGCACGGACACAACTATCGTATTCACTTTGTCTGCACAGCGCCTGCGCTGGATGGGGTGGGGCGTGTCATCGACTTCTCTGAGATCAAGGCGCGTCTGTGCCAGTGGCTCGAAGCACATTGGGATCACAAGATGATGCTGTGGAGCGAAGATCCTTTGCTTCCAGAGCTACGTCAGCTGGTGCCCGATGATCTGTGCGTCGTCCCCTTCAATCCTACGGCGGAGCAGATCGCTATGCACCTGGTCTCTGTCGTCGGACCACGCCAGCTCGAGGGTACAGGTATTACCCTCATTGCTTGCCGTGTCGAGGAGACGCGTAAGTGCTCGGCTGCCTATCAGCTGTAGTCTGTCAAGAGTCCTCCACACGGTGGATACCTCGCTTCATAGCTGCACGAACTACTACTCACTATAACTACACAATGATGAACATCCGCACGTTAGCTTTACTTGCTATGGCTACCACCACCCTTGCGGTGACTGACCTCCCTGCACAGGAGCAGCATCGTAGTCCTTCCCTCGAAGAGTACACCCTCGGTTCGCCCAAGGCCCTGCGCCGTACCTCGCTCCGCTCCCTGCGCTGGCTCGGTAGCGACTATGTGTATGTCGACAGCACGCGCCTTGTCCTCGGCTCGCCTACGGCAGCACACCCCGAGAAGACCCTGCTGACGCAGGACGAGTTCCTCGCTATCATCGGTGAGGCAACGAAGGGCGCAGGGGCTAAGTACTTCGCTCCCTTCTCGGTCGTAGAGGGCAAGCTCCTCTCGATCTCCTTCGGCAAGAAGCACTACCTCATCGACCCACAGACGAAGAAGCAAGTAGCAGCCTTCGAGCGTGTCGGGCGCACGGAGCAGGCCTTTGAGCTCGCTCCACGTGCTAAGCACGCTGTCGCCGTGCGTGACAACAACCTCTTCCTCCTCTCCCCCGACGGCTCTTCCTCGCAGCTGACGACCGATGGCTCCCCCACGCTGGTCTACGGACAGAGCGTGCATCAGAATGAGTTCGGCATCAGTGGCGGGCTCTTCTGGAGCCCCGATGGCAGCCGCTTGGCCTTCTATCGCATGGATCAGAGTATGGTCTCCGCTTACCCCTTAGTCCATACCAACGTGCGTAAGGCTACCGAGGAGAAGCTCTATTATCCTATGGCAGGTATGCCCAGCCATCACGTCACCTTAGGGATCTATGACGTAGCTTCGGGGAAGACGACTTACCTCAAGACGGGCGAACCCAAGGAGAAGTATCTGACGAATATCTCGTGGGCACCCGACAGCAAGACCATCTACATCGCTGAGGTCAATCGCGAGCAGAACCATATGGACCTCAAGGCCTATGACCCTGCCACGGGCGACTACATCAAGACGCTCTTCTCGGAGCATAATGACAAGTACATCGAGCCTCAGTGGCCGATGCGCTTCATCCCTGGGCGTGCTCGTGAGTTCGTCTGGCAGACGCGCCGCGATGGCTACACCCACCTCTATCGCTACAATGTCGAGGGGAAGCTCCTCGGACAGATCACCCGTGGGGCGTGGGAAGTGACGGACTTCCTCGGCTTCGCTGACGGAGGGAAGACGCTGGTCTATACCTCTACGCAGCTCTCTCCTATAGACCGTGTCGTCGCTTCGGTGAGCCTCGATGGTCGGAAGACGCGCCTGCTCACGCCACAAGCTGGCTGGCACAGTGCCCAGCTCTCCGCCGATGGGAAGCACCTCCTCGATACCTACGAGTCTCTAAAGAACCCTACGGAGAACCGTCTCGTCGCAGTCGCCTCGGGTAAGGCACTCGCTACGCTGTACCAGTCGAAGGATCCCGAAGCAGACTTCATCAATCCAGAGATCACCTTCGGCACAATCAAGGCTGCCGATGGCGTGACCGACTTGCACTACCGCTTGCTGAAGCCTACGAACTTCGATCCAGCGAAGAAGTATCCTACCATCGTCTACGTCTACAATGGCCCACACGCACAGCTCGTGCAGAACCGCTTCCACGCTGGTTGCCTCGGCTGGGACCTTTATATGGCTACGAAGGGCTTCGTCGTCTTCACCGTCGACGGTCGTGGCTCGGCGCACCGTGGTGCTGCCTTTGAGCAGGTCATCCATCGCCACCTCGGTAAGAACGAGATGGCAGACCAGATGAAGGGCGTGGACTTCCTCAAGTCGCTTCCCTATGTCGATGCCGACCGCATTGGGGTGGCTGGCTGGAGCTATGGTGGCTTCATGACTACGAACCTGATGCTCACGCACCCCGAGGTCTTCAAGGTAGGTGTTGCTGGCGGTGCCGTCACCGACTGGGCTCGCTACGAGATCATGTACGGCGAACGCTATATGGATAGCCCTCAGGAAAATCCTGAAGGCTACAAGGAGACGAACCTCTCCCTGCGTGCTGCTAACCTCAAGGGTCGTCTCCTGCTCATCCACGGTACCATTGATCCCACGGTCGTCTGGCAGCACACGCAGCTCTTTGTCGATGCCTGCGTCAAGGCTGGTACCTACCCCGATTATATGATCTACCCCGAGCATAAGCACAACGTCCTCGGTGTCGATCGTGTCCATCTCAACTATACGATGGCACGCTACTTCATGGACCACTTGTAGTGGAGTAGCCCCATTGTCCTCATCCATCATCTAAGAACGTATGAATGTCCTTCTATTGGGTTCGGGTGGTCGTGAGCACGCCTTAGCGTGGCGCATCGCTCGTAGCCCTCGCCTCTCTCAGCTATTTATCGCCCCTGGTAATCCAGGTATGTCGCTCTACGGCACCTGTCTCTCACACATCGGAGTGACGGACTTCCCCGCCATCGCTACACTCATCCGTCAGGAGCAGATCGGTCTGCTCGTCGTCGGCCCTGAAGTGCCTTTGGTCGAAGGGATCGTTGATTACCTGCACGGCGAAGCGGGGCTGACGGATCTCCTCATCGTAGGGCCTGATGCCCAGGGGGCACAGCTCGAGGGGAGCAAGGACTATAGCAAGGCGTTCATGCAGCGCTATGGGATCCCCACGGCAAGCTATCGCACGTTTGACAAGTCCACCTTAGGCGAAGCCCTCGACTACCTCAAGACGCTCCGCCCTCCCTATGTGCTGAAGGCCGATGGACTGGCTGCTGGTAAGGGAGTCATCATCAGCGAAAGCCTCGAGGAAGCTGAGCAGGAGCTTCGTGAGCTCCTCTCGGGTCGCTTCGGTCAGGCCAGCACACGTGTCGTCATCGAGGAATACCTCCACGGCATCGAGTGCTCGGTCTTCATCGCTACCGATGGCCACGACTGGTGCGTCCTGCCTGTAGCGAAGGACTACAAGCGCATCGGCGAGGGAGATACTGGGCTCAATACCGGTGGTATGGGGTCGGTTTCTCCTGTTCCCTTTGCAGACGAAGCCTTCATGCAGCGTGTCGAAGAGCGGGTCATCCGCCCCACGATCGAGGGCTTGCAGGCCGAAGGTATTGACTACCGAGGCTTCATCTTCGCTGGGCTGATGAATGTCGCTGGCGATCCCTACGTCATCGAATACAATTGCCGCATGGGCGACCCTGAGACCGAGTCAGTGATGCTGCGTATTGATTCGGACTTCGTCGATCTGCTGGAGCGTATGGCGCGTGGCGAACTCGGGGACTACCAGCTTGAGGAGTCTCCTAAGTATGCCGCTACGGTGGTGCTCGTCTCCGAAGGCTATCCCGAAGACTATACGAAGGGTATCCCCATCAGCTATCCCCATGCTCCGACCTTCGACTCAGCGCTCTTCCACGCTGGCACCTCGCGTGACAGTTCGGGGCATTTGGTGACCTCGGGGGGACGTGTCCTCACGGCCAGTTGCCTGGGTACTACCTTAGAGGAAGCCTTGGAGGGGTGCTATAAGCTCGCCGAACAAGTGCAGTACACGGGCAAGACCTTCCGCCGTGACATCGGGCAAGACCTGCTCAAGCTCCTATAATTCCCACCTCCGACCTATGGGTAAGGACTACTGTCTGAGGTAGTCCTTGCTCATAGGTCTTTTCTTTGTCTTCGTATCGGAGGGAGTGCTTCTCTCTGACGATTACCCCATATATGGCTCGCTTCATCACTTCCCGACAGCGCACGAATTGGCTGGAGTTCACGCTCTGGCTATTGACCTTCCTCGTGGTCTACCTCCTGCCCTTATCTACGACTACGGTGGGCGATGGGTGGGGGATCTTCGCACCGCTTGCTCCAGCTGCTACTGCGTGGACGGTGCGCTTAGTTGGGCTCTTGCTCTTGGCTGGGCTTTCGATCTTTGCCATCTATATAGGGGAGTATTACCTGCTCATTGAGCGTGTGGAGCGTCCGATGCTGGTGCTTTTTCTGGTTGCACTCTTCACGACGACACCCTCTGTCGGAGTGCTGTCGGCTGGGGCCTTGCTCGCACAGCTCTTCGTCTTGCACCTGAGCTTCGGCTCGTACCAAGACACGCACCAGCCACGACTGAGCCTCTTCCTCGGGCTTTTAGTTGGGCTTCTTTCCCTCTTTTCTCCTGCGTACCTCTTGCTGCTGCCCGTCATCATCTGGGGGCAATATCATCTGCGCTCCATCGCGTGGAGACCGGTGCTCGCTCTCTTTATCGGGGTGCTCCTACCGCTGTGGCTCATCGTGCCGGTGCTTTTACTCTGTGGTGGCGATGCGCTACGTGTCGGTGTAGCCTTCACGCTGCGCGCCTTTCCCCTGCCGATGCCGCAGCTGGGTCGTAGCTTTGAGGTTGTCCCTGCGGTATCTTATGGAACGGTGGTGGCGGTCTTCCTCATCGGAAGTCTCCTCTATCGTCGTCGCTACTATCGGGAGAGCGTGAAGCACCGTGACCTCTTCTCCACGATGCAGGTCTATCCACTTCTGCTCTTCATCGCTGTGCCTCTCGTGGCGAGCGAAGCCGCAGCTCTCTTTCAGCTCACGCTCGTGCCTATTGCCTTCCTCGTGGCTCGTGGGATGGGCTTGCTACCTCAGCGTATGGCTCTGGTCCTGCGTAGTCTCCTTCTCCTTGCGCTCCTCGGGCAGTATCTCTATACGCTGGGAGTCTTTGAGCTTCTCGGGCGTATGCGCTAAGGAGCACTTACTGTATTGCTTTTCATTCCTTCTACTATGCACAATCCTAATAATGTACAGGTGGGGAGCCAAGTGCGCTTCCTCAATACCGTCGGGGGTGGACGTGTCGCTCGTATCACAGCCGATACGGCTTGGGTCGAAGATGCTGACGGCTTCGAGATACCCACTTTGCTCAAAGACTGCGTGGTCGTCGAAGCCGGGGACACCTTCATTCCCGAGATTCGTCCTCCGAAGATTATTCAGGAGAAGCTCCGTCAAGGTCGCACGGAGCCAGCCCCTTCTGTCCCGAAGGAAGAGCGCCGTGCCGAGCCAAAGCCTGCGCCTCGTCCTGCTCGTCCCCTGCGCTCGGGGGACGATGAACTCAATGTACAGCTGGCTTTCCTTCCCCAGGATCGTACCAAGCTCGGGCTGACCAACTACGAAGCCTACCTAATCAATTACAGTGGCTTCACCCTCTACTACGTCTATCTGAGTGCTGTCGGTACGGGCTATAAGGTGCGTGCAACGGGCAGTATCGAGCCACACGGCGATGCCTTCTTGGAGGAGTTTGCACCAGCCGAACTCAATGACTTGGAGCAATTAGCCGTGCAAATCCTGCCCTACCACGAAGGGGGGATTACCGCACTTCAGCATCCGCTCTCGGTGCGGCTCAAGCTCGATGTGACGAAGTTCTTCAAGCTCCATTCCTTCCGTCCCAATGATTATTTCACTGATGACGCCCTCCTTCTGCCCATCGTCACGCGTGGTGCGGAGCCGATCACGCCCGAGGTGGATGGGGCTGCCTTAGCTGCTGCACTGCAGACGAAGAAGGACGAGAAGAAGTCGACGCCCAAGGCGGTGACTCCATCTGTGCGCCGTGACGAGCCGCTGGTCATTGACCTGCACGCCTCAGAGCTTCTGGAGACGACAGCCGGGATGTCGAGTGCGGACATCCACGACTATCAGCGTGAGTTCTTCCACCGCATGATGCGTGAGCACCTGAGTGAGCGTGGGCGGAAGATCGTCTTCATCCACGGCAAGGGGGATGGCGTCCTGCGTGCCTCCATTGAGCGAGAGCTACGCCACAAGTATCCTAAGTGCCGCTTCCAAGATGCCTCCTTCCAGGAGTACGGCTACGGAGCGACACTGGTCACCATCGGATAAGCCTGAGTAAATGAAAGAAATCGAACGTAAGTTCTTAGTCCGCTCCTTGGATTTCCTCGATGCAGCGACGGCGGAGTTGCCCATCGAGCAGGGCTATCTGCATACGACTCGCCCCACGGTGCGTGTGCGTCGCCGAGGGGAGCAAGGCTTCCTCACGCTGAAGACCCCTTCGAGTCAGGATGGTCTGGTGCGGGATGAATACGAGTATGAGATCCCTTTGGCCGATGCCGAAGCCCTCTTACAGCTCTGTGGCACGCACCGCCTGACCAAGACGCGCTACTTAGTTCCCTACGAAGGACATACTTGGGAAGTAGACCTTTTTGCAGGGCATCTCAAGGGACTTTGCCTCGCGGAAATAGAGCTCTCGAGCCCAGAGGAGACCATTGCGCTTCCCCCTTGGGTGGGCAAAGAGGTGACGGGAGACCCACGCTACTACAACAGCGTCTTGGCGCAAATCAAACAATAACTACCCCGTATCGGTTAGACTCTTAGTAGGGCAAGGTCAAGCGCCTGCCTACCTTTTGTCGATTTAATCACCCTCAATAACTATTTCTCTGATGAAGTACGAACTCATCCAACTCCCTTACGAACCCAATGCCCTCGAGCCTGCTATCAGTGCTGAGACCCTTTCCTTCCACCACGGTAAGCACCTCGCTGGCTATGTCAATACGCTGAATGGCCTCATCGAAGGCACCGAATATGCTGAGCTTCCTCTTGAAGAACTCGTTCGCAAGAGCGAAGGTCCTATCTTCAACAACGCAGGGCAGCTCCTCAATCACAACCTGTACTTCACGCAGTTCGCACCTAATAAGGGCGGCCAGCCTTCGGGTAAGCTCCTCGATGCTATTGTCGCTAAGTGGGGTAGCTTCGAAGCCTTCCAGCAGGAGTTCCTCAACGCCTGCACGACGCTCTTCGGCTCGGGATGGGCTTGGCTCGCTGCTAAGGAAGATGGCGAACTGGTCATCACGAAGGAGCCTAACGGCAGCAACCCCGTAGTACAGGGGCTTCGTCCGCTCTTCGGCGTGGATGTCTGGGAGCACGCTTACTATCTGAGCTACCAGAACCGCCGTGCTGACCACGTCAAGGATCTGTGGGCAATCGTGGACTGGGACGTCGTCGCCAGCCGCTACTAAGCATATAGCTCTCCATACTGCATACCTTCGCCCTCCGTGTAGCCCTTTAGGCTATGCGGAGGGCGAAGTTGTTTCTCTCCATAGCTCCTATAGACGGTGAAGCGCGATAATTGTCGTAGCTTTGCCCCTGCAACAACTAATAGATAGACTATGCAGCTCATCAAGAAGATTATCATTGTGCTCATCATCTTAGTGATCATCGCAGCGGTCGTCTCGCTCTTCTTCCTCAACGAAGCGCAGCGAATGATCGTAGGGATGGGAGCAGGACTGGGTGTCATCAACCTCTTAGGTCTCTTTTACTTCGTCCAGAAGAATGCCGATGGACGAAGCGATAAGCCCCGACACTAAGGGAGACCGTTGAGCGGTCTCCACAATGACAAGCTGTGCTTGTCATTGTGCTTGACTTTGCAGCATGCGGTAATCGCAAGGCGTTAAGACTGAGGGCGAAGGGAGTTTACTTGTGTAAATGACACGCCCGAATGTCGCAAACAACGAAGCGAGTGCCGTATGATGCAATAGTCACTAAGGGCTATTCGCAAGACGTAGCAAGCCCCAGACGGCTCGCACACCACTGAGGTGTACGTGAGCCGTCTGGGGCTTGTCTTATCCGGTCATCCGCAGAGGAGCGGACGAAGGGCTGGCTTAGTCGACCAGGCGCATAGGAGGCTTAGCGACTTCGGCGGCGAGCTTGCGGCCACGCACTACGATGTAGATAGGCGTGCCGACAGCCGAAAATTCCTTCTTCACATAGCCCATACCGATACCCGTCTTGAGGGTGGGGGACATGGTGCCGGAGGTTACTTCGCCGATGATGTTGCCATCGGCATCAGCGATTTCGTAGTGGGAGCGAGGTACGCCCTTGTCGCTGAGCTTGAAGGCGACGAGCTTGCGCTTGATACCTTCGACCTTCTGCTGCTCGATGAATGCCTTGCTGGGGAAGTTCTTTTCGGGGATGAGCTTCGTGATCCAGCCCAAGCCAGCTTCGAGAGGTGAAGTGGTGTCGGTGATGTCGTTGCCATAGAGGCAGAAGCCTACTTCCAGGCGGAGCGTGTCGCGTGCGCCGAGACCGATGGGACGGATACCTTCGGGCTTACCAGCTTCGAAGATAGCGTTCCAGATCTTCTCCCCATACTGAGGGTAGAAGTAGATCTCGAAGCCACCAGCACCGGTGTAGCCTGTGTTGGAAAGGATGACTTCGGGGCAGCCTGCGAAGGTGCCTACCTTGAAGGTGTAGTAGGGGATGGTCGAGAGGTCGACATCGGTCAGACGCTGGAGTACCTGCTGGGCGAGAGGTCCTTGGATGGCGAGCTGCCCGACGTTATCGCTGCTATTCTCGAGGATGGCACCAGCTGCGTTGTGTGCTTGGCACCACGCCCAGTCCTTCTCGATGTTGGCGGCATTGACCACGAGCAGGTACTTCTCTTCTTCGTAGTGGTAGACGAGGAGGTCGTCGACGATACCGCCTTGTTCGTTGGGGAAGCAGGTGTATTGTATGTCACCGACCTTGAGCTTGGAGGCATCGTTGCTGGTGATGTCCTGGATGAACTGGAGGGCATTCGGCCCCTTGACCCAGAACTCTCCCATATGCGAGACGTCGAAGACGCCGACGCCCTTGACGACGGTCATATGTTCTTCGATAATCCCGGTGGGATATTCGATGGGCATATCATAGCCTGCGAACTCGTGCATCTTAGCCCCTAAGGCCTTGTGTAGCTCGGTGAATGGAGTTGTCTTCATCTGGTTGCTTACGATTATGGTAAATGTAGTTAGTTGTACTTACACCTCAAAGGTAAGGAGATCTAAGGAACTAACCTATATGCATCTATATCCTAAAATATTATAAGAAAGAAGGGCGTTTCTACTCACTACGCTGAGTGGTGAAGCGTTGCTGGTAGGATGCTCTTTTGGGAGCCCGATCAACGGGCTCCACAATGACAAGCTTAGCTTGCCATTGTGCTTGACTTTGCAGCATGCGGTAATCGCAAGGCGTTAAGACTGAGGGCGAAGGGAGTTTACTCGTGTAAACGACATGCCCGAATGTCGCAAACAACGAAGCGAGTGCCGTATGATGCAATAGTCTCTTGGTGTGGAGCTTTCGGGGACTGGCTAAGTGAGGGCTACGCTGTCGTATCAGCTCGTTGCACCTTCCTCCGTGAGGGGTGGTGTGCACCTATACTGGTCGGCGAGCTGACTAGTATAGGTCGATGGTATGTACCTATAGTGGTCGCGATGCGAACCAGTATAGGTCAGCTCGCCGACCAATATAGGTCACTCTCGAGGGTGAAGCAATAGGGTAGGGTAAATCTCTACGACAGCTGGGGAAGGAGCGCGTCAAGGTGTAGGATACGCGCGCACGAGACTATTATATCCTACGGCACTCGCTTCGTTGTTTGCTACCTTCGGGCTACGAGTAAACTCCCTTCGCCCTCAGTCTTAATGCCTTGCGATTACCGCATGCTGCAAAGTCAAGTAAAATGACGAGCTGTGCTTGTTGTTTTGGAGACCATGCAATGGTTTCGAAAGACTTTGAGTTGTATAGTGCCGATTATTATTAGAAGGACTTTGCCCTGATTGCCGAAATAAGCGACACGACTGACTTGGCAACTTGGTTGCAGTTTTTATTCCGTACTTTTGCAACGGATTAAATGATTGGTTATGGAAAAAGAACAAAGAATCAAAGTGATACGCATCATTGCGAGCATCGTTTTGCTAATGGCGACATATATTCTGGCTATTCCGGAAGAGATTTACATCGGATTATGTGCCATCGCCTACGTAATAATCGGTGCGGACATCGTTTATGCCGCCTTGCGTAATTTGTGCAAAGGGCAGTTTTTGGGTGAGAGTTTCCTCATGACTATTGCGACCGTCGGAGCATTTGTCATCGGAGAATACCCCGAAGCAGTGGCAGTGATGATGTTCTATCAGATTGGGGAACTTTTCTCCGATATAGCGGTGGAGCGGAGCCGGGCTTCGATTGCGGCATTGATGGATATCCGTCCGGATTATGCCAATGTTGAGAAAGAGGGAAATCTAACACGGGTGTCTCCATCGGATGTCCCGGTCGGTAGTATCATCGTAGTGAAACCGGGAGAGAAAATACCATTGGACGGAAAGATCATCTCCGGAAGTACGACTCTCGATACGGCGGCGTTGACAGGTGAAAGCCTTCCGCGTGAGGTTTCCGAAGGCGATACCGTTATCAGCGGAAGCCTGAATCTTACAGGTGTTCTGCATATCCTTACGTCGGGGACATTTGAAGAATCGACTGTTGCGAAAATCCTCGATTTGGTAGAAAACGCGGATACAGGCAAGGCGAAGAGTGAAAAGTTCATAACCCGTTTCGCACGCTATTATACACCTGCTGTCGTGGCTGTGGCTGCATTGCTCGCCTTGGTTCCTCCGCTGATTGTGGGCGGCGAATGGCTTGTCTGGCTAAATCGTGCCCTGATTTTCCTAGTGATTTCCTGCCCCTGCGCACTGGTCGTGTCCGTCCCGCTGACGTTCTTTGCTGGAATAGGGGGAGCATCAAGAAAGGGCATCCTTGTCAAAAGCTCCAACTATCTGGAAATGATGGCGCATATAAAAACAGTCGTGTTCGACAAGACAGGGACTCTAACAAGGGGCAATTTCTCGGTCACTGCCATATATTCCCAAATGATGTCGGAGCATGAGCTTATCGAATTGGCTGCATTGGCGGAAAGTTTTTCCGACCATCCCTTGTCGGCATCGATACGGGATGCCTGCCATCTGCCATTGGACAAAACAAGAGTGACCGGTTATGAGCACATTGCAGGCGAAGGGATCGTGGCAATCATCGACAATCGCAAGGTTTATGCCGGAAACGAAAAACTTATGTCGCGTGCTGGTGTGCCTCCCCAGTCATGCGAAAAGATAGGTACCATTGTCCATGTCGCCGTAGACAGCGTTTATATGGGACATATCGTCGTTTCCGATAACTTAAAGCCACAATCCGCCGAGACCATCGCCAGGCTGAAAGTCTCCGGAGTTGGAAAAACAATCATGCTTACGGGCGACCGCAGTGATGTGGCTAAAGATATTGCCGGAAAAGTGAACATAGATGAGTTCCATGCCGAACTGCTGCCGATAGACAAGGTGAGGTTTGTCGAGGCACTGCGCAAAGAACATGCTCTGTCTCCCATCGCTTTTGTCGGTGACGGTATCAACGATGCTCCGGTCATCAAACTTGCTGACATAGGCATTGCCATGGGGACTGTCGGCAGTGACGCTGCCATTGAAGCCGCCGACATCGTATTGATGAATGATAATCCCATGAATATCGTCGAAGGGATGATGATAGCGCGCAAGACGTTAAGCATAGTGAAACAGAACATCGTATTCATCATCGGCATCAAACTCCTGGTGTTGCTGTTGGGAGCGTTGGGCGTTGTCCATATGTGGGCTGCCGTGTTTGCCGATGTAGGTGTTACCATACTTGCTATACTCAATGCATTAAGGAGTATGCGTGTCAGCAATGTGCTCCCTCATATTGGACGATCGACCTCGGTGTGACCTATTATAGTGGAGTGCTCTATGAAGCTCTATCGTATCCAGCGACAGTGGTGGGTCGATGCTTTGCTGAGCAAGCGTATGGGGGAGCTATCACCTGGATACGCCCGTCCTCGCCTTCGAGCGTAATTGGCACGGCCCTCGCCTGCAGCTTACCCTCTCCTACAGCTGGGTAGGAGAGCGTCAAGGCGCAGGATGTCTGGATATAAATGACTATCTTTGAGAGCACAAGGGGGATATGCGGCACCACTTTCATCCCTCTAACTATCTCCATATTTCACCTAAATTAAATAGTTTAGACTATGAACAAAGTAGTACGCAGTCTCCTATTTATGGGAGTTCTTTCCCTTGGATTAGCCTCCTGTGGTAAGAAGGATACTCCAGTCGTTCAACCCACTCCTACTCCTACTCCAGCACCTAAGCCAGCTCCTCCAGTTGTAGAGGCTCATTTCTCGAAGTCCGAACTGACGGTAGCCTTAGGCTCGGTAGCATCTACAACCTTAGAGGGCTTCAAGGGAACACTTACCCAAGAAGGCACGGTCGAGGGCTTCAAGGTAACCATCGAAGGAAATGCCATCACCATCGCTCCAGAGCAGTACCTGCCAGGAGAACATACCTTTGCCTTCAAGGGGGAAGGAAAGACCTATAAGCTCAAGCTGACCCTGCAGAAGCTCCCCGAGCACACCGAAAACTATGGTGTGTTTACCCTGTCTGGTGAGAAGGTCATTGATGCAAAATATATGTCCAAGAAGATTAAACCTGCGGATAAGTCGATTACTCTTGTCCTAATGTCAGAGAACGTAGATAAGCCTACTGCTGGTCCCTATATCATCCTGCGTAATGTCAAGCAGGAGAAGCAGGTTGTAACCTTCTCGATAGAAACTAAGGCGGTTAAGCCTCTGGCAAATGGTGATGTGTATTTCGATGGTGATGTGAAAGAGGAGGTAAAGGGTATCCGCACTTCCGCTGAAGGAGTCTCGCCATTGCGCATCTTTGCTACGCTGAAGAACGGTAAGCACCTCGATCTTATCGTTCCCACGAAGTAACTCCTCCTGTGGCTGAATAGCTCCTGCATGCCGCAGTGGGGGCATTTTCGCCGCAGTTGTCGCTACGAAGGACGGCGCTTTGGAAGTGAGCTAATCACCTCTGAAGTGCCGTCCTTGCTACTTAGATATAGTTCAAAATTTAACTTCACACTATGAGACGCCTCCTACTCATCCTCCTCGCCCTTGCCTTCGGAGGAGTCCTCAGAGCCCAAAGCCAAGATGAGGCGTGGCTGGAAGGGACGCTCGTCAGCAAGACGGACAAGACTCCTCTGGTGAATGCCTTTGTCGTACTGCGTACCGCTGACGGAGCGGACACGCCCTTTAGTACGATCTCCGATGAGAAGGGGTATTTCTTGCTCAAGGGCAGGGTAGGGAAGTATCGCCTGGCTACTACCTTCGTCCAGCAGACCATTGTCCTCCGCCCTGCGCTGGAGCTCTCTGCAGGTAGGCTTCAGCTGGGGACTCTTCCCGTGGAGCTGACTCGTGAGCTGGAGTCCGTCGTCGTCAAGGGGAAGACGCCCCTTGTGCGCTACGAAGGGTCGACCCTCATCTTCGGTGAAGCTGCCTTCGCTAAAGCTCGTGGCGGTAGTGTGCTTGACGGGCTGACGCTCATCCCTGGTCTTCAGATAGAGGGTGCCAATAAGCTCAAGCTCTACGGTCTCTCGGAGCTGGCGGTCTACATCGATGGCAGAGCCCAGCGTATGTCCCAAGACGAAGTCATCGCCCTCCTGCAGGGAATGTCCGTCAGCGAAATCGCTCAGGTAGAGCTCATCCGTGAGCCTGGTGTCGAATACAGCGGTGTGACAACGCCTATCCTGAATATCAAGCGCAAGACGCGAGCAGACGAGGGTATTAAGGGCTTCTCGAGCTTGGTCGGTACGTATCAGCACTACCTCTCCGAGCAACTCTCTACTCGGGTAAACTTCAACTACGGGCGCAGTCGCTCCTACTTATCCTATTCCTTCGGAGACAAGCGCCAGCGGGAGACGACAACCTTCTCGAAGCGTTATGTCGATGATCAGCGTACCGACTCTCGCCGCTCCCATCAGGTCGCTCTGGGTACGGATCTGACGTTGGGGAAGGGACATTCGCTCGGAGGTCAGTTTATTGAGAATTATGCGAGCGAACGTCTCCTGCTCGCCTCACAGCGGAGCAATCGCCTCCAATGGCTGAATCTCTACGGCTCTCTGTACCATACTTTCCGTAGTCATAGCTGGACACTGCAGACGACAGCTGAGGGCTCGCGAGGTAGCTCCGACCTGCGCCGAGAGCAAGGGAGTGGAGCTGTAGCCAGTGAGGATGACAACCGCTTTGTCCGCTTAGCCCTTGATGTGAGCCACCAACTCTCTGGTGCTTTTTCCCTCGCGTTAGGGGCTGAAGCCAGCCACATAGCTGTAGATACACGCCTCTCAAATAGGGCGGAAGCGGTGACGCTTAGGGAGCTGGATGTAGAGGGCTATGCCAGTCTGGGCTTTCGTCTGCAGCCCTTCAATGGGCACATAGGTCTACGTATCGCAGGAGAAGACCGCACGGGGAGCTCAGGTGTTGGCTTGGGAAATTTCTCACGCTCGGGGGCGGAACTCCTGCCTTATGCCTCGCTGCGTTATGACTTGGCTCGAAATCATCAGATAGCTCTTACGCACTCCTCCAGCTATACTCGCCCCAACTACAGAGATCTCCTTGGCTATACCTCCGAAGCCTCTGCCCTGCTATCACGCGAGGGGAATGCCGATCTCAAGACATCATATCGTAGGAGCTGGGCCCTCAACTATAGCTATCTGCGTGCCGCTCAGCTGGAGCTGAGCTATGTCGATACGGAAGCGCCTATCGTGGAGGCTGTGGCATCTCAAGGGGCTGGATATGTACTGCGTCGGTATAACCTCGACCATAGCCGCTATCTGCGCGTACTTCTTGTGCTCCCCGTTCCGATTATTTACCGCGGAGAGGTCAGCTGGATCGCTTCTACCTATTTGGCTGCCCAGCGTCAGTGGGATAGGGGACGTATCGATGTGACAGACTATCGCCATACCTTCAATGCGCACTACATACAGCATACGCATAGCTTTAGCTTCCCGACAGGCTGGACGGCCGACCTTGGTGTGACTTACTATAGTGCGCTGATGTATGGACTCTATCGGATGCAACCTCAGTGGTGGGTAAATGCCTCTCTGAGTAAGCAGATGGGGGATCTGCGTGTCTCCCTCTCTGCCCACGACCTCTTCAATACGAATATCGCTCGCGGAGCCTATGCCTTGGCCGCTCCTGCCCTGTCCTTCGAGCGTAATTGGTATAGCCCACGCCTACAACTCACACTCTCCTATAGCTGGGGTAAGAAGACCGTCAAGGCGCAGGATACGCGTGCCAGATACGATGACCTGAAGCGCCTCTCTACTGGTGCTAATGAAGGACTCAATGTCTCTACACTATAGCCTCAGTAGCTTCGCTTCTTCCATTCTCTAACACCGAAGGGGATAGCCGAGCATCATCGCTATCCCCTTCAGGCTTTATGTCGCGTCTTCTATTCGTGATAGCGCAAAGGGAGACCGTGTAGCATGCGGTAATCGCAAGGCGTTAAGACTGAGGGCGCAGGGAGTGCCTCCTGTAAATGACAAGCCCGAATGTCGCAAACAACGAAGCGAGTGCCGTATGATACAATGGTCTCACAGGCGGGCTTCCGCATCAAAATCCGAGGACTTTCTTGAGGTAGTCGGGCTGCAGACTACATTTCCAACGGCGCGCCTTGAGGGAGAGCTTGTCGTTCTGCTGGCGAAGGATGGCTAAAGTGAACTTGCGAAGAAGGTTTAGATTGCGTGCGGAGTAGTTCTTACGTGCACGGCAGGCATCTTCTTTAAAAGTCACATCCAACTGCCAGTGAAGACGGTTTTAAGAGGTCCAGAAAACGATTGTAAAGGCAACTGGGATAAAAAATATCAGAGAAATGCTTCGGTAATTCAAGCATATGTATTACTTTCGCAGTCTGTTAGAAGTGCCGGTAAAGACTTTAGTCGCTTTGCTAGCACTATAAAAAGTGATAATGGGGCTGTACACTTCGTCGGTATATCCCCTCTCTCTCTCTCTCTCTCTCTTCGCAAATAAGGGTGTAAATCAGGTCGTTAAATAACAAGTACATTCAATGCACAAAATTATTGGATACTTTCTTCACAACCGTTTAATCACGGCACTTGTGTTGATATTGATTATAATAGGTGGGCTGTCTACCGCCCCCTTTAACTGGCATAGCGGTTTCATACCACGCAATCCTGTGGCTGTAGATGCTATCCCCGACATTGGTGATAACCAACAAATCATCGCAACAGATTGGATGGGGCGCTCGCCAAAAGATATTCAAGAGCAAGTCACATACCCCCTAACAACGGCATTATTAGGAATTCCCGGTGTCAAGACCATTCGGTCAACGTCGATGTTCGGCATGTCATTTATCTATATCATCTTTAATGATGGTGTCGACTTTTATTGGAGCCGGTCACGCATTTTGGAAAAACTTAACTCGCTTCCTGCCGGTTTATTGCCCGAAGGAGTGAAACCAACACTCGGGCCAGATGCCACGGCATTAGGCCAAATTTATTGGTATACGCTCGAAGGACGAAACCCCCAAACGGGGAAACCTGCCGGTGGTTGGGATCCCCAGGAATTGAGAACCATTCAAGATTACTATGTAAGATACCAATTAAGTTCGGCCGAAGGGGTCAGCGAAGTGGCTTCAGTAGGTGGTTATGTGAAAGAATATCAGGTTGATCTCAATCCCGAAGCCATGCGCGCTTACGGCCTGAATCTCGTACAAGTCATGTTGGCTGTGAAGAATTCGAATATCGATGTAGGCGCGGGAACAATGGAAGTGAACCGCGCAGAATATTTGATTCGCGGCCTCGGTTACGTCAAAAAGCTGAAAGATTTGGAAGAGGCTGCCATCACAGATCGCCATGGTGTGGCCGTAAGAGTTAAGGATGTGGCTAAGGTTTCGTTTGGACCCGGCGACAGACGTGGCGGACTTGACAAGGAAGGGCAAGAGGCTGTGGGCGGCGTTGTCGTGGCACGTAACGGCAGTAATCCCATGGAAGTCATCAACAATGTGAAAGCAAAGATTGCCGAAATGCAAGGGGGGCTGCCTGAGAAAACGTTAAAAGATGGCTCTAAATCACGCGTCACCGTCGTGCCTTTTTACGACCGTACCAGATTGATTAAAGAGACGATTGGCACACTTGAGAGCTCACTGATGCACGAAATTCTCATCTGTATCATTGTTGTTCTTATCCTGGTGCTCAACCTACGTGCTTCTTTCGTGATTGCAACCATGCTGCCTTTGGCTGTATTAACCACGTTTATCATCATGAAACTCTTCGGGGTTGAAGCCAATATCGTGGCACTCAGTGGTATCGCTATAGCCATTGGTGTGATGGTTGACGTAGGAGTTGTATTCATGGAAAATGTGGTTCGTCATCTGAGCACTGCTCCCAATGCCCGCGGTAAGCAATTAGAAGCATTGATTTTGAATGCTGTTCATGAGGTTTCGGGGGCAGTTGTGACGGGCATGGGCACTACGGTTATCAGCTTTCTACCCGTATTTGCCATGCAGGCACAAGAGGGAAAGATGTTTCATCCATTGGCTTTCACAAAGACTTTTGCCCTATTATTGGCCCTGCTTTTAGGCATTTTAATCCTCCCGACGTTAGCGTACTGGATTTTCTCACTAAGGATTCCAAAACGATGGGCATTGAAAATTTTCAAAAAACGAGTGCCGCGCACCTTCAAAATCATGCATTGGACAGTCAGCACTAACATGCTGATTATTGCCATTGTGGTGCTTTTAGCTACCTATGAGCTTTCAAGTGTGTGGCTTCCTTTAGGGCCACAGAATGGAATGTTACTCAATTTACTGTTCGTTATCATTACTGTGGGGGTCATCCTATCTATCCTTTGGCTTCTAGTGCTCAAGTATGAGCAAATCCTTCGTTGGTGTTTAAACCACCGATGGAAGTTTATGTCTATCCCCATATTGACCCTGATTGCCGGCGGAATGATTTGGACAAAGACAGGAAGTGAGTTCATGCCCACCTTAGATGAAGGCACTTTCATGCTTATGCCCACAAGTATGCCCCACAGTGGTGTTGAACAAAATATACAGAATTGCAAGATTTTGGGCCAGCGCATAAAAGCCATTCCCGAAGTAGAATCGGTTGTTGGCAAATGGGGACGTGTGGAAAGTGCTCTCGACCCGGCACCCATTCAAATGTATGAGATAACCATCAACTACAAACCCGAATACCAATTGGACGATGATGGTAAACGCATTCGCGACAAGAATGGGGACTATATACGTCTGTGGAGAGACGAGATTAAAAACGAAGATGACATTTGGAAAGAGATTGTTAAGGCCGCTAATCTCCCGGGATTGACAGGAAGTCCGAAACTACAACCCATTGCAACTCGGCAAGTGATGCTGTCAACGGGGATGAAAGCCCCTATGGGATTAAAGATATATGGTCCTGATTTGGCTTCGATTGAGCAGGCAGGCTTGCAAATGGAGAAGGCTTTGAAAGCGATACCCGACATCAACTCATCCTCTGTGTATTATGATCGTGCAGAAGGAGCACCTTATATAGAGATTCATCTCGACAGAGAAAAACTCGGACGTTATGGCATTCAAGTGGGGACTGTGCAAAGTGTTATCGAGACAGCTATCGGTGGAATGCCTGAAGGAAGCACCGTTGAGGGGCGCGAACGATTCCCTATTCGTGTGCGTTATGCACGTGAATTGCGAGACGACCCCGATGTGTTAAACGGAATACTTGTCCCAACAGCCGAAGGAACACAAATTCCTTTGGGTGAACTGGCAACCTTTGATTTCGTCAAAGGCGCGACGATGATTCAGAGTGAAAACACGTTTTTAATGGGTTATGTCACGTTTGATAAGGTGGGGGACAAGGCAGAAGTGGATGTTGTTCATGCAGCTCAAAAACATATTGACGAGCTTGTAGCTCATGGAAAGATTAAACTTTCTAAGGGTGTCACGTATAAATTTACGGGCACTTACGAGCAACAGATTCATGCTGCAGAACGCCTTCAGATAGTCATTCCTATTACGTTGATTCTCATTTTCTTGGTCCTTTTCTTCCAATTTAAAAGCGTCATGGCCTCAATGATACACTTCTCGGGTGTTTTTGTAGCCTTTGCGGGCGGCTTTATCCTGATTTGGCTCTACGGACAAGACTGGTTTTTTAACTTCAATATCGCGGGAGTGAATATGCGAACCCTCTTTGGTATGGGGCAAATCAACCTCAGTGTTGCCGTTTGGGTAGGCTTTATCGCACTCTTTGGCGTCGCTACAGACGATGGTGTTTTGATGGGAACCTACATCCATCAGGTGTTCTTAAAACGACAACCCCATAGTCCTTTAGAGATTCGCGAGGCTGTTGTTGAAGCCGGAATGAAGCGTGTTCGCCCAGCAGCAATGACCACTGCGACAACACTTATTGCGCTATTGCCTGTGCTTTCATCCACAGGAAAGGGCTCAGATATTATGGTTCCGATGAGCATTCCTACCTTTGGCGGCATGTTAATACAGACCATGACAATGTTTGTTGTACCAGTTTTCCAATGCTGGTGGCGTGAATCGGCCTTGAAACGTGAACAAAAGAAAAGTATGATTGCAAACAAAAATGAGCATGAAGAATAAGATTTTATATTTCCTATGTATAGGACTATTCGCCTGCTATGGCAGTGCTCATGCGACAGGAATAGACAATAAAGAAGATAGTTTGGCCGTGTATATTGCCGAAGCAATACGCAACAATCCCGGTCTGAAGAGTGAATATCAGGCCTATCAGGCGCAAATGGCCAATGCGCAAGGTGCGGGTGTCTTGAGCGATCCACAGCTAAGTGTCGGCCTTGGAAAACAGCGTACAACTATAACCATTATGCAGATGTTTCCATGGTTTGGCACACTGAAAGCAGGTCGCGAACAAATGGAATATAAAGCGCAAGAGGCCTATCAGAAGTTTCGCGAAAAAAGCTTATCGTTAGCTTTCGACGTTGAGAAACAATGGTATTCCATACTCGCAACGCAAGAAAAGGTGAAAGCTGTAAAACAGAAACGCGCGCTTTTAAACGATATTAAAAAGGTGGCTATCTATCTTTATAAGAACTATACTTCAGGGCGTAACACGAAAATGAGCGACCAATTACGCCTTGATGCAGAAGAGGAGCGATTGAAAGAACAAACGGAAAGTCTTGAAACCCAACTGACTTTACAAAAGCAGCAGTTTAATATCACGCTGCATCGGCAGCCAAATGTAGCTTTGTCCCTACCCGATTCGATCCCATTACGGCAGATGCCCACCTTTAATTGGACAGAGATTGAACGAAACAATCCCAAACTCGCACAGTATTCGGCTATCCAAAAGGCGTTTAAATCACAAGAAGAGCAGACCAGAGCAAAAGGTATGCCCATGATAGGTGTGGGACTTCAATATATGCTCAATGGGAAAGTTGACATGCCAATGGAGCCCAACATGAACGGAAAAGACATGGTGATGGCCATGGTGAGCGTCACAATCCCCATTTATCGCAAAAAGATTACGTCGGCTATCCGTAGTGCACAACTCATGGAACGTAGCGCAGCCTACAATTATCAAAGGCAGTTGGATGCACTTCAAAGTACATATCTCAGCATTGAACAGCGTGCTGACGATATAAAACGCAAATTGAAGCTTTATGAGAGTGAGGTGAGTTTGCTCAACAGAACGCTCGAACTGATGCAAAAAGAATATGCTACGGGGGCGGCATCGCTCACAGATATTCTTCAAACGACACGCGAAAGCATCGACTACGACCTCTTAAAAGCCGAAGCCAATGCACAATATAACACCATCACAGCAGAGGCTAACCAGCTCCTTGCACGCGATGTGAAGTAAAAGAATGTACAGCCAAAAGAAGCAAAAGATGATGAAAGATTTTATAAAAAAACATATCCTGCTATCGTTTGCCGCTGCGCTGACGATAGGACTCCTATTAGGGTGGCTCCTCTTCGGCACCACTCACGCAACAGATGCACACCAACATTCGGGAGGAAAAACGATGTATACCTGCTCCATGCACCCACAAGTGAGACAGGATCACCCCGGAAAATGCCCCATTTGTGCGATGGATCTTATCCCTGTCAACGATGAAAAGCAAAGCGCAACAACAACCGATTCCAATGCTATTGTGATGAGTGATGAGGCCGTGGCATTGGCAAATATCGAGACAGAGGTTGTTGGCAGCGGAGCAACAAACAAAGAAGTGCGCCTATTCGGGAAGATATTGCCCGACCAGCGCTTAGAACAAACGCAGTCATCTTACGTGGAAGGACGCATTGAGAAACTATTGATCAATGCGTCGGGCGACCGTGTTAGTAGTGGACAAGCATTGGCTGTAATCTATTCTCCGACGCTATACGCCATTGAACAAGAACTGATTGCAGCACTGAACTTCCCTGAATCGCCCCAAAAGAAACCGCTGATTGACGCAGCTATTGAGAAGCTTAGACTGCTGAATATTACGGAAGCACAGATTAATCAACTGATGCATACACGAAAAGCCTCCCCCTACACCACGCTGAAGGCAAATACTTCGGGCACTGTCATTCAAAAGAATATCAATCAAGGTGACTATGTCAAACAAGGACAAGTGTTGATGAAGATTGCAAATCTCGGTAAGGTTTGGGCCATGTTCCAAGCATATGAAAGCGACTTACCATTTATTCATGTTGGCGAAAAGATTCACTTTACTACCGAAGCAATGCCTGGAGAAGTGTTCACAGGTAGCATAAGTTTCGTAGATCCCATGATTGATTCTTCCAGTAGGACAGCTGGTGTGCGCGTAGAAATGAATAATACAAATGGATGGTTTAAGCCCGAAATGACCTTGACTGGCAACATTGTGGCTAATATGAAGCAATACCATGGTGAGATTATCGTGCCAAAGAGTGCCGTGATGTGGACAGGAAAAAGAAGTATTGTCTATGTAAAAGACACGGGAGAAACGCAAGCTACCTTCAGATTACGACGTGTAACATTAGGTCCTTCGCTATCCAATGGCTATGTCATCACGGATGGTTTGGCTGAAGGCGAAGAGATTGTGACGAATGGGACCTTCGCTGTTGATGCCAGTGCACAGCTGGCTGGCAAAGAAAGTATGATGAATCAATAACTTAATATAACAAGAAAATGAAGAGAGTGATTTTAACAATGCTTACTGTTGCTGCTATGAGCACAACTATGCAGGCCAAAACAGTGAAAACAGAAATCCCTGTAAACGGGAACTGTAATGAAATGTGTAAGCCACGCATAGAAAAAGCAGCTAAATCTGTTTCTGGAGTTCTATCAGCTACCTGGAACCTTAAAGCGCAAAAACTCACCCTGGTATATGACAACACCAAGACAGATACCAAGAAAGTGCAAAAAGCGGTAGCGGATTCAGGCCACGATAGCGGCAATATAAAAGCCTCACAAGCCACTTATAACCAACTCCCTGGATGCTGTAAATACCGTAAGTAAGCAGTAAAGATCAGACCAACTGGCGCATAAAGGAACGATTATCATCGTCCTCTATTCGAAGGTTGGTCTGTTCTTATACCAACATTTGGGGGGCATATTAGTGCGACCAGCATGCAGAGCTATTGCGGAGGGTAGAGCAGTTGCAGGAGCTTGTTGAGGAGAAGGATGACATCATAAACTCGTGTTCAACCCGAATTAAGCTCTTTACCATCGGCCATCTCTGGGCAATGGCATCGGTAAGATTGCCCTCTGCAGGGAGGATTTTGTAGTTCCTTTTGTCGATGCGTCCATGCCCCTTCTCCTGCTCCAAGTGCTGCTTGTGCGGCTGTCGTATGGAAAAGGCATCTGTGGCATCTTCAAAGAGATGACGCTGATTACCCTTGAGCGCAAGGACAAAATCACCCTTCTTCTTGACGATCTGCTCGGCTATTTCTACTTGTGTACCCATGGCATCCATCGTGACAACTGCCCCCTCAAGGGCAAGTTTATCAAGGAGCTTGGGTACACAGGTAATTTCATTACTCTTCTCACCTACAGCTTCTTGCCCAATGCTCAAAGAGTGCTCATTGACCCAAGCGGAGAGGATGTAGCTACTTTCTCCGTGCCCTCGGGGATTAGTTCCACGCATTTTCTTACCATCAATGGCGATGTGCAAGCCAGATAAATCTTTGATAATCTGAGAAGTGTACACCTCTAGGCAAGCGGCAATCTCATCGGGATGCACAGCTTGCATGACGCGCTCGAAGGTATCTTCGCTGGGGCAACCATTGGGCAATTCGAGTAGGGGGTTTAACTCTTCTCCTCGGTAGCGACACAGCTGATACATATCGCTATAATCCTCTCCACCACAGAGATAAGTGATGAGAGCGACCATGAGGATGTCACTGAGTTTGTGCTTGCAACGTCCGACGACACGTGGGGCATGGAAGGATGAGAAGTAAGAGGGTGTTTCTATTGGAAGTGAGGGTGATGCTTAACAGGACAAAGCTAAGGACAATTTTGATGCGGTTGCCCTGGGTCTCACAGGAGGTCTGTGCTTTTTGTCTTAGCTTTGTAGTAGTATAACATATATATATGTAGAGGCGCAGGTGTGGTGTCCCTCCTTGCACTCCTACCTAATGATGTGACCGATATGAATAGAACCATCAGTTGCCTTGCCACCCTTTCGGCAGCTATGCTCCTGCTTTTGCCCAGCTGCCTTGGGCGGAAGAGCGATGCTCCACAATTCCCAAGGGTTAAGCCTCTCTCTACGCTTACGGGCAAGGTCGAGAAGCGCATCATCAGCCGACTCTCTTCTACTGGGGCTGAAGAAGAACGTACCGAAGAAATCTTCCGCCCAGATGGGGGGCTACTGACTAAGGTCGTCTACGGCATCCCTGCTTCTGGCAGTGCTCTGCAGCCCATCGAGACAACTACCAACACCTATGACAGCCAAGGGCAGCGTATCAGTCAGGTCATCGAGACGCTCACGGCTGCGGGCGCAAAAGAGAAGACGGAGACGAAGTACACCTATCGTCCCTTATCTGCACATGCCAGCTACGTCAGCCATTACGAAGAGTACGATGCTGCGGGGCGTCTCGTGACCAAGGTCGATAACGAGCTGGATGGGACGCAGCTGAGTCGAGTGACCCGTGCAGTCTTCGACTACTCCGCAGGGAGTAGCCCCAGGGAGACGATCTTGCGTACGAACTACAGCTACCGCTCGTTCCTCATCGAGTCCCGTACCTTCTCGCTTGTCCCCGACCCGAAGAACCCCAAGAATAGCTTGCCCCTTTACCATCAAGGACAACGTCTCAGCGTAGACTACTATGGGCGTAAGGTCTTCGATGAGGTGACTACGTTTGATACCTCCGTGGAGGCAGGACGGCAGGATCTGAGTCACCCCAATGGCGCAACGGTCTCCCAGTACGCCTATGGAGATATGGGGGATGTCGTCCGTGAGCTACGTGAGACCCACGCTCCACGCTCTAAGGCAGAGCTCGAGGCTGACAAGGAACATAAGCTCCCTCTGCTTAAGCTCGTCGACCGCTACGCCTACGAAGCGAAGTACAGCCTGCCGAACGAAGAAGGCTTCCCCACGAAGATGGAGGTCACCATCGAGCGAGGGATAGAGAAGACGAAGACGACCTATACGGCTCGTCTCAGCTACACCTACTTCGCTTTGCCCAAGCCTCAGCCCGTCCATTAGTTCACCACCTTCCTACTCACCCTATATAAATAAGTATATCCCTACGTGCGTATAGATATTCTCACTGTCGTGCCCGAGCTCCTCGAGAGCCCGCTCCAGCATTCGATCGTCGGCCGTGCTCAGCAGCAGGGCTTCCTCGAGCTTCACATCCACAACATCCGTGACTACGCTACGAATAAGTGGCGGCGAGTCGATGACTATCCTTTCGGAGGAGAGGCAGGGATGATCCTGCAGATCGAGCCCATCGACCGAGCGATTTCCGACCTCAAGAGCCAGCGGCACTACGATGAAGTGATCTACACTTCGCCCGATGGAGAGACGTTTAACCAAGGGATAGCTAACCAGATGAGCCTGCAGGAGAACCTGATCATCCTCTGCGGCCACTACAAGGGGATCGACCAGCGCATCCGAGAACATCTCATCACACGCGAGATCTCTGTGGGAGACTATGTGCTGACGGGGGGCGAACTCCCAGCCGCGATTATGACCGATGCGGTGGTGCGCCTCCTCCCAGGAGTCATCGGGGATGCCGAGAGTGCCCTGTCGGATACCTTCCAAGATGACCTCTTAGCCCCTCCGATCTACACACGCCCTGCCGACTACAAGGGCTGGCAGGTGCCCGAAGTTCTGCTCAGTGGACACGCTGCACGCATCGAGGCGTGGAAGATGGAGTGCGCACTGGAGCGCACCAAGCAGCTGAGACCTGACCTTTATGAGAAGCACTTAGGGCGCAGCAAATAGCTAAATAATTCCTAATTTTGCCCGTGGAATAGGGCTCTATGGAGGAATCTTGGGCTACGGTCTGTGGCTTCGCCTTCCTATGTTTCCCTCCTTTTTTCCTACTTAGATAGTCACTAAATAGCACACTATAATAGAAGAGTTATGGCTTTGAAGTTCATCACAGCTGACGAAGCAGCCGCGCTGGTAAAGCACGGCGACAACATTGGTTTCAGCGGCTTCACTCCTGCTGGATGCCCTAAGGTAGTCCCAGGAGCGATCGCTAAGCGTGCCGAAGAAGAGCACGCAGCAGGTCGCCCATTCAAGGTGGGTATGTTCACTGGTGCCAGCACGGGCGACCGTCTCGATGGCGCACTGGCTCGTGCTGGAGCCGTAAAGTTCCGCACGCCCTACCAGTCCAACAAGGATATGCGCGCTGGTATCAACGCAGGGGAGCATCCTTACTTCGATATGCACCTCTCGATGCTGGCACAGGAGCTGCGCTATGGCTTCCTCGGTAAGATTGACTTCGCGATCGTCGAAGCTGCAGACGTCACCGAAGACGGTGAGATCGTCCCTACCTCTGGTGTCGGTATCCTGCCTACGATCTGCCGCCTGGCTGACAAGATCATCGTCGAGCTCAACGATAAGCACCCTAAGGAAATCCGTGGTATCCACGACATCGCTGAGCCCCTTGATCCTCCTCACCGCCGTGATATGCCCGTCTACAGCCCCAGCGACCGTGTCGGTCAGCCCTTCGTGAAGGTCGACCCAGCTAAGATCGTCGGTATCGTCCGCACCAGCGAACCAAATGACGAAGGCTCGTTCGCTCCGCTGGATGACGTCACGAAGGCCATCGGGGACAACGTGGCGAAGTTCCTCGTCTCTGAGATGGAAGCAGGCCGTCTGCCTAAGGAGTTCCTTCCTCTGCAGAGCGGTGTAGGTAACGTAGCTAATGCCGTCCTCGGCGCGCTTGGCGACAACAAGCAGATCCCTGCCTTCGAGGTCTACACCGAAGTGATCCAGGATGCTGTCATCACCCTGATGAAGAAGGGTCGCGTGAAGTTCGCCAGTGGCTGCTCGCTCTCCGTGACACGCCCCGTCATCCAGGAGATCTACGGCAACCTCGACTTCTTCAAGGATAAGCTCCTGCTTCGTCCACAGGAATACTCGAACAACCCTGAGATCGTCCGCCGTCTCGGAGTCATCACCATCAATACCGCTCTGGAAGCCGATATCTTCGGTAACATCAACTCGACCCACGTCAACGGTACACGTATGATGAACGGGCTCGGTGGCTCGGGTGACTTCGCTCGTAATGGCTACCTCTCGATCTTCACCACGCCTTCGACAGCTAAGGACGGTAAGATCTCGGCCTTCGTGCCTATGGTCTCGCACCTCGACCACAGCGAGCACTCGGTGAAGATCATCATCACCGAATACGGTATCGCTGACCTCCGTGGTAAGAGCCCACGCCAGCGTGCCGAAGAGATCATCGAGAAGTGCGTACACCCCGACTACAAGCAGCTCCTCCGTGACTACCTCAACCTCGGTGTCAAGGGACACACGCCTCAGAACCTTGATGCTTGCTTTGCCTTCCATCAGGAAGTCGCTGCTTCGGGCGATATGCGTAATGTAGACTGGTCTAAGTACAAGAAGAACTAAGACCCAGCGCAAGCGCACTAAGCATAATAACGACCTCGCCCCGATGTCTCCTCAGTGGAGCACATCGGGGCGAGGTCTTTTGTCTCGGGTGGGGTAGGGGAGCGGTGCTTATTCGCGGATGAGGGGCATAGTCGAGCAGCGTAGCAGCCCTCCCATCTTGGATATTTCTTGGTAGGGCACTTCTTCGACCGTCATCCCCCAGGCCTCACGCAGATGGGCGTTGAGTCGGGTGAAGTGGCGGTCACTGATGAGGGCTTCGGGCGAGAGGGAGACCACGTTGGTACTCATATAGTAGGCTTCTTCGGGAGTCACACCGAAGAGGTTGTCTTGCCCGAAGATCTCCTCCATGAGAGCGACGTCACGCTGGTGCAGGAAGCCTTCTCGATAGATCAGTGCACGCCCACGGCTCACCGGCTGGAAGGCGCAGTCCAGATGCAGGACAGACTGGGCTGGGTCATGGTCGTGCTTGCGTAGCTCGATGGGGACGATGCGCTTATGAGGGAATCGTTCACGGAAGAAGTCGATGGCGTAGCGGTTCGTGCGTGCCGTCTTGAAGCTGGAGTAGTCCGCTCCGAAGTATGCTCCGACGAAGAGGATATCATCATAGAGAAGGACGTCTCCGCCCTCGGTATGGACGGCTTCGGGGAGCGTCTCTATATGTGCAGGGTCAATGAGGGGGAAGACCGAGCTGGCAAACGCTTCGGTCTCACGCTCGCGGTCGGGGATGAGGTTGGAGATGAAGACGGTGTCGTCGATGGTGAAGGCTACATCGCGTGCGAATACTTGGTTGTAGTCGGTGAGAGGAGCAGGGCGTAGTGTGCGTACGCCGTAGCGGTCGAGGACTTCGAGGACGCACTGCATCTCGTGGCGTACATCGGCTTCGGTGGGGAAGACCCCTCGGCTCACGGCTTCGTAGCTCTTGGCGTCGTAGGTCTCTTGAAGGGTGGGGATGGGGCCCAGGCTGTTGGGAAGCCCAAGGACGACAGCTCTCAGACGAGCCGTCTCGTTAGTGACGTGGGGGATGATCCGTTCCATAGGAATATGTGCTTAGTCGGGGAAGGGGCTGAGTGTCAGCGCACCTTCTTCCAGACAAATATAGCCATTCCTCGCTGGACTTCCGTGCATGTGTGCCACTATGAAGCTCCATATTTTGCTGTGAAGGATACACTTCTCTTTGCTTTTGGCGGAAGGAGACGGAAGGACGTGTAGCAAGGCTATTCGCACGCCTCGGGTCGGAGTGAAGCAAAGGACTATTGCTCCGCAGTCACAGCAATAGTCCTTTGCCCTCGCACCACTATTGCTCCCTACCATCGACCAGTAGTGCTCGACTCACGGAGCAGTATAGGTCGATGGCGCAAACTCTATGGATACAAGCTCTCTCCCTTAAGTTGCTCCGGTAGAAATGTAGCCTACACTACCTCAAGAAACTCCTCGAATTTTGATGTGGAAGCCTGTATTTTCCCCTACGAAGTGCAATACTTTGCTTGGGCCAGTGGGGGCGGAAGTAATCTCAGTGTGTGGAATGTGCGGTTTGCTCACTTTTAGGCGGTGTGTGCAATAAATGCTATCTTTGTGTGTCTTTATCGTGGTGGGTCTCCTCGGATAGCAGGGCTTACCAGACGACGAGACCAAAGCCGATAACTATTTATTCACCTTTTAACTACCGTTTTCACGTATTGTTTATGAAAACCCTTACTGTATCTCTGCTGAGTTCGCTGTGCCTTGCTGCACCTGCGTGGGCAGGACAGCATTCGCCTGCTGACTCCGTTCGTCATCTTGAAGGTGTCGAAGTGACAGCACGTCTACGTCAAGAGCAGGGAATCAACCCACTCGGTGTCTCTGCTAAGAAGCTCCCTCTGACGATTAGTTCGCTCGCGGACTCCACCCTCTCACTTCGTGCTATCACGCAGGTCAAGGACGCTCTGCGATTCGTGCCTGCCGTGCAGATGAAGTCTACCTTCGGCGCTTTCCGTGAGATCTCCGTCCGTGGCTTCTCCAACACGGTCTACATGGTTGACGGAGTTCGTGACGAACGCTCGACTATAAACTCTTATCCATTAGGAGACCTCTACAATGTCGATCAGATCGAGGTCCTCAAGGGACCTGCTTCGGTGCTCTATGGCTATGCTGCTACGGGTGGCGTCGTGAACGTCACGCGTCGCGTCCCTACGGAGAAGTTTATCCTCGGTGCTCACGTCCGTGGTGGCTCACTGGGCTACTTCGACCTGGGGGCGAATGTCGGGGGTAAGATCTCAGATGGTCTGAACTTCTACGCTGGTGGCTTCCTTTCTGGTGGCAAGCAGTGGCGCTCGACGAATGATAAGAACCGTTCGCTCTTCGCCGCGCTCAGCTATACGAAGGGAATACACAACCTTGTCCTTCGTCTCGAGGGGCGTAACGACTTCTACGGCACTGATGCGGGCCTTGCCCCCGTTATGGAGGACGATATGTATCGAGTGAGCGATGATAAGCTCTACCTAAAGAAGGGTGAATTGCTCCCAGGGATCAACCGTGGCTGGCGCTACAACGATGCCTCGGACTTCATGTACAATCGCGCTTACAATGGTAGCTTGAAGTACACGCTCTCCCTGCCCTCGAGCTGGAAGCTCTCTAACTATGTGTCGTATGCTTACGATGATATCGATTACTTCAGCACGGAAGAGCTGAGCTACCCTACAAGCTCTACGCCTGAGGATAAGTACGGCTACTATACGAAGGATGAAGAAGGGAATAAGACGTACTACGATCTGAATCACGTCCGCTTCACCTTGCCTCTGCGCTTCGAGCATATCGCTAAGACGCTGCAGAATACCCTTGATCTGTCGGGGAGCTTCTTCCTTGGCTCGGTGAAGAATAACCTGCGCTTAGCTTATAGCACCACGTACCTGCAGCGTACTTCCTATACGGGGTACAACGGACCGGATGTCAAGGGTGGAGGTCGTACATTCGATAGTAAAGGTGAGCCGCTCACCTTCTCGGAGAATACGACTTATAATCCTGGCTTCAATGGCCATATTGAGACTACACTCTCTGAGGCCTCGCCTCAGCACACCTGGGTACATGGCTTTGCGCTCTCTAATGTCTTTGAGTTCTCTGAGGAGCTCAAAGCTATGGCTGCGATCCGCTATGATCACTACAGCTATCGTTATACCTCAGGTCTTGCGATCAAGGATGGTAAGCATAGCTATGATGATATCGCTCGTGATAAGTATAACAAGACTTCGGACGGCGCTGTCAGTTATCGCCTCGGTCTCGTCTACCAGCCCACGGAGGCGCTCTCCTTCTATACGTCGCTGGGTAGCTTCTATATCCCCGACAATACGACAACGCTTGACACAAACCGTGAGCGCTTCTACGATAAGGATGGTAAGCTGATCACGGGTCGCCGTGGTGGAGCGTACTTCGATCCTCAGTCAGGCTATCAGTTCGAGGTCGGCACTCGCTACACGCTCTCTGATGTGCTCCAGCTCAATCTCTCTGCTTATCATATCCGTCGCAATAACGAGCTTAAGAGTACTGTGGTGACGGAGCAGGAGAACAATAAGCCTAAGCACTACAGTGTCGTGGCTCAGGTGGGTGCTACGGAGGGTAATGGCTTCGAAACGGATCTGACCTATCGCCCTCTACCTGGTCTGGAGTTGGTAGCTGGATATAGCTATACGGATATCCACGTGGCTGATGCTAAGGAAAGTCCTGTGACTAAGCTATTGAACCTGCATGAAGGTACGCCGATGGGCTGGGTACCCCGCAAGCAGTTCTTTACCTATGGGAACTATGACTTCCAGCGTGGTACGCTCCGCAACCTCTCGCTGAACTATAGCCTGAGCTATCGCGATGCTATGTACTACAACGTAGCGCAGTCGCTGAGCTTCCCTGCTTATACGCAGCTTGACCTCGGCGCTTCTTATCGCCTGCCTGCAGGCTTCGGCGTCGCTGTACAGGTGCGCAATGTCCTTGGTGCAAAGAACTACACCTCGGAGTTGAATGGTACGCAGCTCTTCCCCAACGAGCCGACCAATGCGCTTGTGACGCTGAGCTACAAGCTGTAAGCTCTACGGGACATACTCCCCACGAGATGAGCCCCGCCTACGGACGCGATAGAGTCCGAGGGCGGGGCTTCTTGTTTTTCCTAAGCTGCGTCGGGAGCTTGGCGCTCCGAGCTATATTGGTCACGTGGCAAAGCTATATAGCTTAGCTCCGTGACCAATATAGCTCATCGTCACGACCAATATAGCTTTGCTTGCCGACCAATATAAGTGATCGCACCTGCGGCTAAGGGGTAGGGGAGTGCCTACTTGCTATGGGAGTTAATCTTTCCTGCTGTGGATATATAATCTGCGTCAAGGGAAAGGTGTATCTTTGTATCACTTTTTGAATTATCTTGGGATGAGGTGTAGCCCTCACTGTCGATGGACTCCCTCCCTACAATTATATATAAGAGTACGCTGTATGAGCCATAAGTTCCCCGAGTACGACAACCTCCAGCTGTCGGGCGTCAATAAGAAGGTCTTGGAGCAGTGGCAAGAGGAAGACCTCTTCGCCCGCACCCTTGACCTGCGTGAAGGTGCACCCTCATTCGTCTTCTACGAAGGTCCTCCTTCGGCCAATGGGATGCCCGGTATTCACCACGTGATGGCACGCTCGATCAAGGATATCTTCTGTCGCTACAAGACGATGAAGGGCTTCCGTGTCGACCGCAAGGCCGGCTGGGATACCCACGGTCTGCCTGTCGAACTTGGAGTGGAAAAGGCTCTGGGCATCACGAAGGAAGATATCGGTAAGAAGATCAGCGTCGATGAATACAACGCTGCTTGTCGCCGTGAGGTGATGAAGTACACGCACGAATGGGAGCAGCTCACGCGCCTGATGGGCTATTGGGTGGATATGGAGCATCCCTACATCACCTATGATAATCGCTACATCGAGACCCTCTGGTACTTGCTCAGCGAGATCTACAAGAAGGGATTGCTGTACAAGGGCTATACGATCCAGCCCTATTCACCTGCTGCAGGTACGGGGCTGAGTACGCACGAGCTGAACCAGCCTGGGTGCTACCGTGATGTGAAGGACACGACGTGCGTGGCACAGTTCCGCATCATCGACCCACGTGCCGAGTTGACAGGACATGGTGAAGCTGTCTTCCTCGCTTGGACGACGACTCCCTGGACGTTGCCCTCCAATACCGCCCTCTGCGTCGGTCCTGAAATTGACTACGTGGCCGTTCGCTCCTTCAACCCCTATTCTGGTGCACCCATTACCGCCGTGGTAGCTCGTGCCCTCCTGCACACGCTCTTCAGCAAGGAGCACGAAGGTGAGGAAGCTCTGGCAGCCTACCAGCCTGGCGACAAGAAGCTCCCCTACGTCATCGTCGGTGAGTGGAAGGGTAAGGAGCTTGTCGGCACGCACTATGAGCAGCTTCTGCCGTGGATGCGTCCCGATGGCGATGCCTTCCGAGTCATCGCAGGCGACTTTGTCACCACGAGCGATGGTACAGGGATCGTGCATATCGCACCTACCTTCGGTGCAGACGACAACAAGGTCGCTAAGGCCAGTGGTATCGCTGGGCTGACCGTCCTCGACCGTGATGGGAATGTGCGCCCAATGGTCGATATGCAGGGTCGTCTCTTCCGCTTAGAGAATATGGATGAAGCCTTCGTCAAGGACTTTGTCAACGTAGAACTATATAAGGAGTTCGCTGGTCGCTACGTCAAGAATGCCTACGATGCTACGCTCACCGAGCAGGATGAAACCTTAGATGTGACGATTGCCCTTATGCTGAAGGGGGAAGGTCGTGCCTTCAAGATCGAGAAGCACGTCCACTCTTATCCCCACTGCTGGCGTACGGACAAGCCCGTCCTTTACTACCCATTAGATAGCTGGTTCATCCGCACCACAGCTTGTCGTGAGGAGATGATGCGCCTCAATGAGACCATCAACTGGAAGCCCGAAAGCACGGGTACAGGTCGCTTCGGTAAGTGGCTGGAGAATCTCCAAGACTGGAACCTCTCGCGTAGCCGCTACTGGGGTACGCCACTCCCCATCTGGCGCACCGAAGATGGTCGCGAAGAAATCTGCATCGCCTCGGTCGAAGAACTGTACAATGCCATCGAACGCTCAGTCGAAGCAGGCTTTATGCAGGCTAATCCTTGGAAGGACTTCACTCCTGGAGTCTATACGAAGGAGAACTACGACAAGATCGACCTACACCGCCCCTATGTCGATGACATCATCTTAGTCTCGCCCTCGGGCAAGCCAATGCGCCGTGAGACCGACCTCATAGACGTATGGTTCGACTCGGGTGCAATGCCCTTCGCTCAGCTACACTATCCCTTTGAGAATAAGGAACTGCTGGACAGCGGTCGTGCCTTCCCTGCGGACTTCATCGCCGAAGGGGTGGACCAGACCCGTGGGTGGTTCTTCACGCTCCACGCCATCGCTACGATGGTGCGTGGTACGAATAGCTACAAGGCGGTCATCTCCAACGGCCTCGTCCTCGACAAGAATGGCAATAAGATGAGTAAGCGTCTGGGCAATGCGGTTGACCCCTTCGAAACGATCGAGAAGTACGGCTCAGACCCTCTACGCTGGTATATGATCAGCAACTCTTCGCCTTGGGATAACCTGAAGTTTGACGTCGAGGGGATTGACGAAGTACGCCGTAAGTTCTTCGCTACGCTATATAATACGTACCAGTTCTTCGCTCTGTACGCCAACTTAGACGGCTTCGATCCTGCCGCTCGTGAGGAACTTCCTTACGCTGAGCGTCCCGAGATCGACCGCTGGATCCTCTCTACGCTGAATAGTCTCATCATCGAGGTGGACAGCAACCTCGAGGACTATGAGCCCACACGTGCCGCTCGTGCGATTGGGGACTTCGTCTCCGAGCAGCTCAGTAACTGGTATGTGCGCCTCTCGCGCCGCCGCTTCTGGGCCGGTGAGATGACCACCGACAAGCTCTCCGCCTACCAGACCCTCTACCGCTGCTTGGTCACGGTGGCTCGTCTGATGGCTCCTATTGCGCCCTTCTATGCCGACCAGCTTTACCGTGACCTGGTTGGACGGGGGGACAATGATACCGAGCACTCGGTGCACTTGGCAGACTTCCCCACTGCTTGCCACGAGGAGATCAACGAACCTCTGGAGCGCAGTATGCACTTGGCACAGAGCATCTGCTCGATGGTCTTAGCTCTGCGCCGCAAGGTCAATATCAAGGTACGTCAGCCTCTACAGCGTCTGATGATCCCCATCGTCAACGAGGCCGATCATCAGGCTATCCTTCCTGTCGTACCCCTCATCCTCAGCGAGGTGAACCTCAAGGAACTGCAGTTCGTCACTGATGGCGAGGGCGTGCTGGTCAAGCGTATCAAGCCCGACTTCAAGAAGCTCGGCCCACGCTATGGCAAGATCATGAAGGCGATTGCTGCTGCTGTGGCAGAGTTCACTCAGGAGCAAATTGCCACCATCGAGCGTACGGGACAGCTGGACTTCGAGGTCGCAGGAGCACCTGTGACCATCCTTCGAGACGATGTAGATATCTATTCGGAGGATATCCCTGGCTGGCTGGTCGCCAACGAAGGAACGCTGACCATTGCTCTGGATATCACCGTGACCGATGAGCTGCGCCTCGAAGGGACGGCTCGTGAACTGATCAACCGAATCCAGAACCTCCGCAAGCAAAGTGGCTTCGAGGTCAGTGACAAGGTGCGTATCCTCCTGCCCGAAGACGAGGAGCTGCACCGTGTCCTCAGCATCTACTCGGCTTACATTGCCAAGGAGGTGCAGGCGGTTGCCATCGAAGAGCAGGCAGGCTTCACGCCCACGCTGGAGCTTGATCTCGACGAGCGTATGATCCCCATCTACATAGAGAAGGCTAACTAATACACATAGGCAGGGTGGATGTACTCCTCCGCCCTGCCTTACACACTAACTATTCTTATATAATGAGTAACCAGAAGACCTCCTACACTGACGAAGAACTGCAAGAGTTTCGTGAGCTGATTATGCAGAAGCTCGACCAAGCTGTCCGTGACTATGACCTCCTTCGTGAGAGTGCCGTCGACTACCAGAGCAATGATGTCTCCGATACACAGCCTACCTTCAAGGCGGTACACGAAGGCGCTGCTTCTCTCTCTAAGGGGGAGGCTGGTCGTATGGCAGAGCGTCTGCTGAAGTTCATCCACAACCTTCAGGCTGCTCTTCTTCGTATCGAAAATAAGACCTATGGTATCTGCCGTCAGACGGGCAAGCTCATCCCCAAGGAACGTCTGCGCGCAGTACCTCACGCTACCCTCTCTATCGAGGCTAAGCTCCAAGAGAAGAAGTAATCCCTCCTGACGACTGATGACAAGAAGCACTAAGACAAGCCTGCTGACCACGGTCTTTGTCCTCCTTCTCCTGGTCATAGACCAAGCCTCGAAAATATGGGTCAAGACCACGATGATCGAGGGAGAGATGCACGAGATCACCTCGTGGTTTAAGATTTACTTCGTCGAGAACGAAGGGATGGCCTATGGGATTACGCTCGGTAGCAAGCTCCTGCTGACACTCTTCCGCCTGGTGGCGATGGGTGCAGGTGTGTACTATCTGGCGCGTCTCGTCCGCAGTGCTCGCTTCTCCTTAGGCTTCTGTCTAACCCTCGGGCTAGTCATCGCTGGGGGCTTGGGCAATGTCCTCGACTGCCTCTTCTACGGAGAAGTCTTCTCGGCAAGCCGTGGAGCGGTGGCACAGTTCGTCTCGTGGGGACAAGGCTACGGCACCTTCCTGCACGGCAAGGTCGTGGATATGCTTTACTTCCCCCTCATCGAGACGACTTACCCCACGTGGAGTCCCTTCCACGCTGGTGAGCCCTTCGTCTTCTTCAGCCCGATCTTCAACTTCGCAGATGCGTGCATCTCCGTGGGGGTAGCCCTCTTGCTCTTCTGCTATCGCCGTACCTTCGCCGAAGCCTTAGAGTCACTCTCTCCATCACGCTCTACGAAGGACACTCAGCATACAGAGGAATAGCTTACCCATTTGCTCCTATGTCGCTCCGTTTCCCCGCTCTTCGCCTTGCTCCACTGAGAGCACTGCTGGTGGTGCTTCTCCTCATCGGAGGAACTGCCTGCGGTGGCTTTGGGAGTAAGTGGAAGCGCATCGACTTGGTGACGGTCAAGGAGATCCTGCCCGAGATGCTAACAGCTGAGGCTGCCTTCAACCAGAAGGGGCTTAGCGACAGCCTGCGTATGGTGGGTTTCCAAGCCATCCTCGACCGCTATGGCTATACGTTGGCGGACTGGGATAGCTCGCTCGTCTGGTACGGACAGCATCAGATCGTCGAGTATCAGAAGCTCTACGAATCCGCCTCCTTGACCCTCGAGTTGCGCCAAGCACGTCTGCAGGGACGCGTCGATAGCCTCAATCGTATCGAGCAACGTCTGCGCCTCTGGCGGTCGAATGACCTGGACTCGGTCAACCTCCTGCGCGACAGTGTTAGCCGCTACCTCGCAGGGAGCTATGTGGAGCGTAGCTTTGCTCTTCAGCCTAATGTCACGTATAGCGAGGGGACAGAGCTCCGCTTCGTGGTGCGTGTCAAGGGTGCTTCGCCTGCTACCCTTCGCTTGCAGCTCCGTCTGCAGTATGCCGACTCTACCCAGCAGGCTGCGACTCTCTCCTCCCTCCATCCTGGACTCAATCAAGTCTCCATCACCATCCCCAGTGGCAAGACGATGCGCACGGCTTATGGTCTCTTGCTCGGTCGACTGCCGAAGGGTAAGAGTCCCCTCTTTGTCGTCGATAGCTTCAGCTTTGTGCGCTATTCGAGGGCTACCTCATCGGCACCCGAGGTGACTCCGAGCGAGACTCCAGCGACCGAGCTGACAGAGGATGAATCGCCTGCTGACTTCTAATCTCCCATCGATGTCCCTTGCTTCTCAGCCACGCTATGCCAGCCATCACCTGCGCCTCGGGCGCTGGATCGCGCACTCGGTTCTCATCGAGGAGCGTGCTTCGGGGGGCTTTCTCTTAGCCCCCTTCACGGCAGAAGGGGAGCGCACTATTTTTCTCTCGGGGACGATTACGCTACTTGCCCCCACTTGCCCCTTGGCGGAGGAAGGGCTGACAGAGGCTGGAAGCCTTGCCCTCCTCCAGCAGGAGCTCGACAGCCACGAAGGCTGGACGCTCCAGCTCCCTGCCGATGACGGGCGATGATCCCTACTGCAATTCCCTTTTGCAATCACACAAACAAGCATATTCTGTAAGTATTATGTCAGACCAATCAGTACGCGTTCGCTTTGCTCCCAGTCCTACGGGAGCCCTACATATAGGTGGCGTCCGCACCGCTCTCTATAATTACCTTTTTGCTAAGGCGCACGGGGGAGAACTCCTGCTGCGTATCGAAGACACCGACAGCCAGCGCTTCGTCCCAGGGGCAGAAGCCTACATCATCGAAGCTTTAGAGTGGCTCGGTATTCGCTTTGACGAAGGGGTGAACTACGGCGGTGACTGCGGCCCTTATCGACAGAGTGAGCGACGTGACATCTACCGTAAGTACGTCCAGCAGCTCCTCGATGCGGGCAAGGCTTATATCGCCTTCGATACGCCTCAGGAGCTGGAGGAGAAGCGCAAAGCCGTGGCGAACTTCCAGTACGATGCTACCACGCGTACCTCGATGCGCAATTCCTTGGTCCTCCCTCGCGAGGAGGTCGATGCGCTCATCGCCAGCGGTGCGCAGTATGTCGTCCGCTTCCTCGTCACGCCTGATGTAGAGGTAGAGGTCGATGATATGATCCGTGGACGCGTGACCTTCAATAGCTCCGTCCTCGATGACAAGGTGCTCTACAAGAGCGCAGACGATCTGCCTACCTATCATCTGGCCAACATCGTCGACGACCATCTGATGCGTATCACGCACGTCATTCGTGGAGAAGAGTGGCTGCCCAGTGCTCCACTGCACGTCCTCCTTTATGAAGCCTTCGGCTGGCGTGATACAATGCCTCGCTTCGCTCACTTAGCCCTCCTGCTCAAGCCCGAAGGCAATGGTAAGCTCAGCAAGCGTGATGGCGACCGCCTCGGCTTCCCCGTCTTCCCGCTGCGTTGGGTCGATCCCAAGACGAATGAAGTATCCTCGGGCTACCGTGAGAGCGGTTACCTTCCCGAGGCGGTGGTGAACTTCGTTGCCCTCCTCGGCTGGAACCCCGGTAATGAACACGAAGAGGTGATGAGTATGGAAGAGCTCATCCGCTACTTCCGTATCGAGAAGTGCAGCAAGGCTGGGGCGAAGTTTGACTACGAGAAGGGCAAGTGGTTCAACCACCATTATATCCAGACGTCGTCCAACGAACGTCTTGCCTCCCTCCTGCGTCCCAGCTTAGAGGCTGCAGGTGTTGCCTTCGATGCTGACTATGTCGCTCGTGCCATCGCCCTAACGAAGGAGCGTGCTCAGACGCTGCCCGAGCTGGAGGAACAGATCGCTTACTTCTTCACTGCCCCCACGACCTACGATGAGAAGACCGTGAAGAAGCGTTGGAAGGAAGATAGCGCAGCGCAGCTCACTGAACTCTCAGCCCTCCTTGCTACTCAGAGCGAAGATCTCCCCAGCGAAGCTACCGAAGAGGTCGTCAAGGCGTGGATCGAAGAGAAGGGCTACGGTCTCGGAGCGGTGATGAACTGCTTCCGTCTGGCACTCGTCGGCGCCGCTAAGGGACCTCACCTCTTTGATATCACCGCACTGCTCGGCCGTGGAGAGACCCTCCAGCGACTCCAGCGTGCTATCGAAGTCTTAGGCTAAAGGTAGCAGAGCATAGGCTAAATGAATCCGCTCTATAGCTTAGCTGGTATCGTCGCCTCCACGCTGCTGCACTTGGCAGCGCCCTTCCACAAGAAAGCGCGCCTGATCATTGATGGTCGTCGGGAGACGGCAGCACGTCTCGAGCAGCTTAGCTCGGATCGTCCCGTGGTGTGGTTTCACGCCTCGTCGTTGGGCGAGTTCGAGCAAGGACGTCCGTTGATGGAGGCGTGGCGCAAGGCGCATCCCGAGTATCAGATCCTGCTCTCTTTCTTCAGCCCTTCGGGCTACGAAGTGCGGCACGACTACGCTGGGGCTGATGTCGTGGTGTACTTGCCCTCCGACCGCTCCTCGTCGGTGCGTCACTTCCTCGACTTAGCGCACCCTTCGCTTGCCGTCTTCATCAAATATGACTTCTGGCCAACGATGCTGAACGAACTATCGGCACGCTCCATTCCTACCTACCTCGTCTCGGCGATCTTCCGCCCTGATCAGCTCTTCTTCCGCAGCTATGGGGGCTGGTATCTGCGTTTGCTTCATCTCTTCCGCCGTCTGTACGTGCAGGACGAAGCCTCACGCCAGCTCCTCATCGAGCACGGGGTGGAGGCGGTGCAAGTCACGGGGGATACGCGCTTCGACCGTGTCGAGGATATTGCACGTGCTGCGAAGGATATTCCTGCTGTGGCAGAGCTGGCACGAGGGCGTCGCCTCTTGGTCGCTGGTAGTACGTGGCCCGAGGATGAAGCCATCCTTTTGCCGTACTTCAATGAAGCTCCAGAAGACTTCGCCTTGGTCTTAGCACCGCACGAGATTCACGAGGAGCACTTGTGCTCCATCGAATCCGGGCTGAAGCGTCCCTCTATTCGACTCTCCGAATATGTAGAAGGCAAGCCGCTTCCTGAGGGGACGAGCTGCATCATCATCGACTGCTTTGGCTTGCTTTCATCGGTCTATCGCTATGGGAAGTGGGCTTATGTCGGCGGTGGCTTCGGCAAGAGCGTGCATAATACGCTCGAGGCGGCTGTCTATGGCGTGCCTGTCTTCTTCGGCCCTGAGATCCATAAGCATCGTGAGGTGCGTGAACTGGTGCACCGTGCATCGGGCTTCGTCCTCCATGATGAGGACGAATTAGCGCAGCTTCTTCGTCGCTTCTCTTTGGAGGAAGAGTGCAAGGCGCTCGAAGGACGTACCCGTGCCTACTTCGCCGAGGAATGCGGAGCGACAGCGACCATCTTATCTGACCTCGCTCCCGAGAACTAAGACATCTTCTACCTATATATGTATAGCGTCCCCGAAGGTATTCCTTCGGGGACGCTTCTATTTTGTGGGGCTGGAACATTTACTCTTACTGTGCGGTACTGAAAAAAGTTGACGGCTGGAGCTATGTGACCAGTATTGGTCGCAGGGTGGAGCAGTACTGCTTCATACTATGCACCAGTACTGGTCGGGAGGGAGACCAGTACTGGTGCGGAGGCTCTACTGGAAGAGAAGGGAGCAAGAGCCTGACCTTCTCTCATATCTGATGTGTGGTCGACCGTATTGGAAGTATGGAATCTATTTACTACTTTCGCTCATAGAAAGGGTGCTCAATCGGGCAATGGAAGCGATACTAAGCTGACGAGAGGAGCATCACTTTACTGAGATATAGACTCTTTACGAATGGCATCAGTGCAGCGAATGACAGCGATTAAGTATTGGCGAATTTACCGTTATGGTGGTTCGCCCTTCGGTCGTTGGTTCGCTACATGACTTGCTCTATAGCTTGTAAGCTCTTTGGTTAGCTGCCTATAGGAGTATCAATAGATAAATGATAGTGCCCCGGACGACTGATGGTTGTCTGGGGCACTTGCTATTTGGGGCTATGCTTCACCGAAGAAAAGATATAATAGGTTCGCTCTATTAGTGCTCCTATGAGGGCGGAGAATTTCACTGGAGCTTAAAGATGTGCTTGACTATCGTAGGAGATTAAGTGTCTGTGGAGAAGCAATCTGCCTTTTTTAATTAATTTATTTGGGCTTTTGTTTGTCTGTTCTCAGGTAAATCAATAAATTTGACGTGGAGATTGAAGGAAGACGGTGTACTTGTCAAGGGCATATTGCTCATGGTGTAGCTATATCACTCACCTCTGAATCTCTGATGAAAGATACCATACATAAGCAATCGTCTGGATATGGAAAGACATAGCTATCTAATTACCACCGATGGATCCCAACGATACAGCCATCGGCATACTAAAGAGTCGCAAGCCCTTCAGCAGGGCACTGTGTGGCTATCTAATACGTACTTGCATTCACCTAATATAAACTAACACACTGCTTATGAACAAACGAGTACTTCGATTGGGTATGGGCTGGCTGCGAATGGGACTATTCATCATGGTCCTATGTCTTGGGCTTGGAGGAGACCTCTTAGCTCAAACGGCTCAGACAATCCGAGGCAAGGTCCTCGATGAGAGCGGAGATCCACTACCTATGGCCTCCGTCTTAGTCGTAGGAACGAAGGTGGGAGTCACTACCAACTCCAAGGGTGACTTCTCCCTCAAGCTCCCCGCAGGTAAGACGCAGCTTCTTATCCGCTTTGTGAGCTACAAGACCCAGACCGTCACAGCTAAGGATGGGATGGTCATCAAGATGCAGCCCGAAGCTACTACCCTGGGCGACGTCGTCGTCACAGGGATGGTCTCTACCGACAAGCGCCTCTTCACTGGGGCCAGCGACAAGCTCAAGGCAGACAAAGTAAAAATGGCTGGTATGGCCGATATCAGTCGCGGGCTTGAAGGGAAGTCTGCTGGGGTCTCCGTGCAGAACCTCTCCGGTACCTTCGGTACGGCTCCTAAGATTCGCGTCCGTGGTGCTACCTCTATTATGGGGTCCTCCAAGCCTCTGTGGGTTGTGGACGGTGTCATCCAGGAAGATGTAGTCGATGTCGGTGCTGATGACCTGAGTTCGGGGGATGCTAATACCCTCCTGAGCTCAGCGATCGCAGGCCTCAATGCTGACGACATCGAGAGCTTCCAGATCCTGAAGGACGGTTCGGCTACCTCGATCTATGGGGCGAAGGCTATGGCTGGGGTCATCGTCATCACCACGAAGAAAGGTCGTACGGGGAGTAGCTCCTTCTCCTATACGGGCGAATTTACCTCACGCTTCGTGCCTTCGTATCGTGACTACAATATCATGAACTCTCAGGATCAGATGGAAGTCTATCGTGAGATGGAGAAGAAGGGATGGCTGAACTTCGCACGCGTCTACAACTACAATTCCTCGGGGATCTATGGTAAGATGTACCACCTGACCCACGAGTATAATGATAAGACGGGACAGTTTGGACTGGAAAATACACCCGAGGCACGTGCCGACTATCTACGTACGGCAGAGCTTCGTAATACCAACTGGTTTGATGAGCTCTTCTCTCCCTCGATCATTCAGAACCACTCGCTGAGCTTCTCTGGCGGGACGAAGAACCTCCAGACCTACGTCTCTATCTCGGCAATGCTTGACCCAGGATGGATGCGCGCCAGCAATGTGCGCCGCTATACAGGGAACTTGAACGCTACCTACAACTTCTCACCCAATCTCTCCATCTCGGCACTGATCAACCTATCCTCGCGTACACAGCGTGCCCCTGGTACGATCACGCAGGATGCTAATGCCACCACGGGTGAGGTTTCACGTAGCTTCGATATCAACCCCTTCTCCTATGCTCTCAACACGAGCCGTACGCTCGACCCGAATGAGTTCTATACGCGTGACTACGCTCCCTTCAATATCAAGCACGAGCTCGATAATAACTACATCGACCTTGGTGTCAAGGATATCAAGCTCCAGCTGGAGCTGAAGTGGAAGCCCATCAAGGGGCTGACGCTCGCCCTGCTCGGTGCCTACAAAGACTCGGGAACGAATATGGAAAGTATCGTCACCGAATACTCCAATCGTGCTCAGGCCTATCGTGCTATGCAGGATGCTACGGTGCGAAATAGTAACTCATACCTGTGGAAGGATCAAGATAAGCCTAACTCACTTCCTGAGACGATCCTCCCTGCTGGGGGCTTCTACAATACCCAGCAGCGTGGTATGGAGAGCTATGACTTCCGTGCATCGGCTACCTACAACACCACCATCAAGGACGACCACATCATCAATACGTACCTCGGTACCGAAGTCAACAGTCAGGACCGTATCTTCCGCTGGAATGACGGCTGGGGGATGCAGTACGATAGTGACTTGACTTCCTTCTGGGACTACCGCGCCTTCAAGCGTCTGGCAGAGAAGAACTGGGACTACTATGGTCTGTCTAAGACCTACGGTCGCTCGGCTGCCTTCTTCGCTAATGCTACCTACTCCTACAAGGGACGCTATACGCTTACGGGGACTACCCGCTACGAAGGATCAAACCGACTCGGTCGCTCGCGTAAGGCACGTTGGTTGCCTACCTGGAACGTCTCTGGTGCTTGGAATGCACACGCCGAAGACTTCTTCGAAAAGCAGCACCTGCTATCGCACCTGACTCTCAAGGCCTCTTACTCGCTGGTAGGGGTAGCTCCTAACTGGGTGACGAACTCGCGTGCGATCATCCAGAGCCGTGCTGCTTGGAGACCTACTGCAGGGCAGTCGGAAAACCGTAACTACATCAGTGATTTCGAGAACGAAGATCTGACCTACGAAAAGAAGCACGAGCTGAACTTCGGACTTGATATGGGTATGCTGCATAACCGCGTCAACGTCGCCGCCGATATCTACTGGCGTAACAACTTCGACCTCATTGGCTCGGCCTATACCATCGGGGGAACGCGCTGGGGGAACGTCGCTGCGATGAAGAGCCACGGGCTCGAACTCTCTATCTCAACGAAGAACATCCAGACGAAGGACTTTAGTTGGACGACCGACTTCATCTTCGGCTCGACCTTCAATAAGGTCACGCAGTTGGATACGAAGCGCCATATGTTCAACTTCCTCACCGGTAACGGATTTGCTCGTCAGGGCTATCCCGTACGCTCGCTCTTCTCTATCCCCTTCACTGGGCTCGATGATGAAGGCTTCCCTACCTTTATGATCAATGGTAAGAAGGTCACACGCTACAACTACGGTGATATCAACTTCCAGCAGATCGAGGATCTGGACTTCCTGAAGTACGAAGGTTCGTCCGAACCGATTTACAACGGTAGCTTCGGGAACATATTTACGTTCAAGAACTTCAAGCTGAACGTCTTCGTTACCTACTCGGGTGGTAACAAGCTCCGCCTGGATCCTTCCTTCTACAGTAGCTATAGCGACCTCTGGGCTACGCCTAAGGAATATGCTAATCGCTGGACACGACTCGGTGACGAAGCGAAGACGGATATCCCAGTGATCGCCGCCGTTCGTGACCACTTCAACTATTCGAACCTCGGGATTGGCTATGCAGCCTACAACTACTCGACCGCTCGCGTCGCTGATGGTAGCTTCGTTCGTCTCAAGGAAATCTCTCTGACCTACACGCTTCCCACGAACCTCGTCAAGCGTCTGGGCTTCCTCAAGAGTGCCTCGCTCAAGCTGCAGGCCACGAACTTAGCTCTGCTCTACTCCGATAAGAAGCTCTATGGACAAGACCCTGAGTTCTTCCGCTCGGGTGGGGTAGCTGCTCCACTGCCTAAACAGGTCACAGCTACAGTGCACATAGGTTTCTAATAGCAAAAGGATGTATACTATGAACGCATTATATAGAATGGCAGGTCTCTGCCTGCTCACTGCTTCCTTAGGTAGCTGCAATAGCTTCCTGGATACGCCTCCCGATACACGTACCGAGCTAAACCGCGCCGACAAGATCGAGCGTCTGCTGGTCTCTGCCTATCCGACACTCTTGCCGATGGGCTTCACGGAATATCGTACCGACAACGCTGAGGATAATGGTCGCCTCTATGAGGACAATAACCGAGGTGTACACGAAGCTTTCTTCTGGCAGCCTTCCAGTGGTATGGGCTGGGATGATGAGACGACCTTTTGGAGTACCTGCTACGATGTCATCGGGACGGCTAACCAAGCTCTGAAGTCCATCGAGGAGCTCGGCAACCCTCGCGAGCTACAGGCTGCCCGTGGTGAAGCCCTACTGTGCCGTGCTTATACGAACTTCATCTGGGTGAACGTCTTCGGTCAAGCCTACAATAGCAAGACCAGTGATAAGGACCTTGGGATTCCCTATTTCACGACGCCAGAGCATAAGCTCGAGCGCGCCGTGCCACGTCTCTCTGTAGCGAAGGTCTATGAGTTGATCGCCAAGGACATCGAGGAAGGTCTTCCTCTGATCGATGACGACCACTATACGAAGCCGATTTACCACTTTACAACCCGTGCGGCCAAGGCCTTCGCTACGCAGTTCTACCTCTACTATGAGAAGTGGGATAAGGCGAAGAAGTATGCTGATGAAGTCCTTGGGACTGGTAAGCTCACGAACCTCCGTGATATGACTCCATACAGCAAACTGACCAATACGAAGGAAATTAGTCTGCGCTACATCAGCGATAGTGATCCTGCGAACTTGATGATCCTTACCACTCGCTCACTCTGGGGGCGTGGTATGAATAACTTTCGCTATACGCACAACGGACACGTAGCTTCAACGCAGACCTATCGTAGTCCAGGTCCTTGGGGGGCATATTTCCCAGTTTATGACCTCCTCTATGGTAAGAGTGATGGTGCTCTACGCTTCCCTAAGTACGAAGAGCTCTTCGAGATCACCGATGTAGCTGCTCAGACAGGGCAGCCTCATATCGTGGCATTGCCCTTCACGACCGACCGCGTACTGCTCTGGAGAGCTGAGGCACGTGTGATGCTCTCGGACTTCGATGGTGCTGCCAGCGACCTCTCTCAGTGGTACGTCTCCAAGCAAGGGAAGGCCGCTACGGCGCAGCAGATCTCGGCCTTCTATGACGTCACCGTCCCGGCCGAAGCAACGGACGATGTGCGCGAAGCTATACAGCGTAAGATCGAGACGGTCTCTAAGCCCCTGCATCCTAAGTTCGACTTAGCTCCTGGTATGCAGACTAACCTGATGCAGGCTGTCCTCCATGCTCGCCGTATCGTCAGCGTGCATGATGGCTCGCGCTGGGATGATGTCAAGCGCTATGGTATCGAGATTACCCACAAGCTCTATACGGGGGAGGTGATGACACTCAAGACGGATGATCCTCGCCGTGCCCTGCAGATCCCTGCCAGCATCCTCTCGGTAGGAGTAGAGCCTAACCCTGGGTATTAGATAGGAATCTCTAACCTCAATAGATGAGATTATGAATCTACAGAAGATAACAGTCACTCTGGGACTTGCCCTCCTCGCAGGGGTATTCACTGGGTGTAAAGATATGGATCGCCCTGATCCTAACCGCCACGTCACGCAGGCACCAGTACACTCCACTACTGCGTTTGACTCCTGGCTGAAGTCCCACTATACAGACACCTACAACGTCCAGTATATATATACCTTGGACGACACGGAGGCAGACCGCTCGCGTAACCTTGCGCCTGCGAAGCTGGAGAACAGCATGAAGCTCGCTAAGATCATCCTGCACGCTTGGTATGGTGCTTATGACGAGGCTGCGACGAAGGTGGACTTTATGCGCAAGACCTCTCCACGCCAGCTCCTCATCGTCGGCTCTGCTTCGTGGAATGGTGACGGTACGATCACCCAAGGTACTGCCGAAGGGGGCTTGAAGGTCACGCTCTATCAGGCCAACTGGCTCGATGTCAATGATCCTCAGGCGCTCAACACCACCTTCTTCCACGTGATGCACCACGAGTTTAGCCACATCCTCCACCAGAATAAGATCTGGCCTACGACGGAGTATGATGGCATCTCCGAAGGCTATGCTCCTTCCTCGTGGCACAACCGTAGACAGCTGAAGGACTATGCTCCTCTGGGCTTCATCACAGCTTATGCCAGCAGCCAGCCTCGTGAGGACATCGCTGAGATGACCTCTTGCTACATCACCTTCCCCAAGAGTCAATGGGATGCTGTGATGGAAGCCGCTGGTGAGGAAGGGCGTGCTAAGCTCAATAAGAAGATGGAGATCATCAAGAAGTACATGGTCGAAAACTGGGGGGTCGATTTGGATAAGCTCCGTGCGATTGCCCAGCGCCGACTGGAGGAAGTGCCTCATCTGACCCTCCTCGAAGACTCCTGGAAGGATCTTTTAGGCTCTTCTCTGCGTGCCTTCCCTCAGACAGCGCGTGCTGCTGAGCCCTCACCTGCTGCGTATGCCGAAGCCTACAAGGCCGTCGTCGAAGAGCTGCGTCGCCACCCGAAGTTCCTCGAAGTGCGTGCGGGTAAGTGCACTACGGAAGATGATCTGAAGCACGTGGTCAATCTCGATCAGTGCGCAGCTATCACGCAGTACTTCCACTAATGTCCGACCTCTAATTCATAGATTACGATGAATAAGAATCAATCGATAGGGCGGGCTTTCCTACGCCGTGCCCAGCTTGGTCTCCTCGCTACCTCCTCGCTTCTGGTCGCAGGACTCGCTTCCTGTCGCCACGAGCCCCCTGCCGTCTTCTCTAAGGGTGCTTCGGAGCGTGTCGATGAGCTGACGACTGAGATTCAGAAGACACTCACCGCTGCTACTGATGGCTGGGTGCTGGAATACTATCCCCACGGTCAACACCTTTATGGAGGCTATCCCGTCTCCATCACCTTTGGTGACAAGGGTGAGGTGCTGATGGCATCCGATGCACCACTGGCTAAGCACAAGACCGATGCGGTGAAGAGCAACTATCACCTCAAGAGTGACAAGATGGTCTCCCTGAGCTTCGATACCTACAACGAAGCCTTCCACCTCTTCTCTGACCCCGATAAGTCCTATGGCGCTGGTGAAGGAAAGAGCTTTGAAGGGGACTATGAGTTTGCTATCGTCCGCTCCGTCTCTCCCGATACCCTTTATCTGAAGGGGCGCAAGACGGGTACGGTGATGCGTATGTTCCGTCCGAAGACCTCTGCCAAGGACTATCTGGCGCAGGTGATGGAGCTCAAGAAGCAGGCTTACACCGCAGAGCGTATGTATAAGGAACACCTCTATGGGCTCACTGGTAAGCTCGGTGGGAAGGATGTCGTGGCCTATCTGAATAATGATGGCTACAACATCATGAAGATCGAAGATGCGGAGTCGGGGAAGGCTACCGAAGTCCCCTTCGTCTATACGCCTGAAGGTCTGAGCTTCTTCCGTCCCTACAACGGTGTGACTACCCTGGAGTGGAAGGAAGCAGACAAGAGCTACAACACCGGTGCTGGCGATAAGCTCACGGCTCGCCCTGACCCAGATTATAAGGGCTTTGCCGAATACCTCGGTACGTATGAACTGACCTACTCTGGATCAGACAAGCCCGTTACAGTTACTTTTGAGCAGGCAGCACGCAATCGCTATCGCATCAAGGGTATGATTCCTAATCAGCCTGGGTTTGTCCTCTATGCGGACTACAATGCCAAGCAGCACCGCTTCGAGATCAATACGCAGAAGCTGGAGAATACGGGCGGTGCCTTCCTCGCTGTCTGGGCGTTCCCTAATGGTACGAACCTCTCGTGGGGCTCGGGCTTCGGGATGTATAGCAAGCTCGATGAGACCTACACCATGGGCAAGCGCTATAAGCTGGTCGATAACGGCGTCTGGGGTGGATTCGTTGCTGGTTCCTATATCCTCTGGAAGCCCAATGCGGGAGAATATAGGGCCTTCGGTGTCTCTCGCTTCCAGCAACCAGTATTCACTAAGAAATAATGCAAGCTATGAAGATGCTACATAAATCCTTCCGTGTGCTGGCTCTTGCCTCGCTTACCCTCCTGGTGGGGGTAAGTGCCTGCAAGAAGAGTGATCCCACCACAGATACGGAAAAGACGCTTCGTGTCCTGAGCTCGGAGCACAACTTCACCGCTGAGGGTGGAGCTGGTACGATCGTCCTCTCACAGGACGGATTTACCGCCAAGACCGAAGCCTCTTGGCTGAAGATCGGCAAGGTCGAGGGGACTAAGCTCTCCTATACGGTCGAGCCCTTCGCTGAGCCAAGTACACGTACAGCGCTTGTTGTCCTCACGCGAGGAGCAGAACGTCAGCAGGTGGCTGTGACTCAGTTAGGCTCCTACTGCTATATCCAGAACCTACAACCTCTGTACACGACGACGCGCCAAGGTGGGACGATCGAGCTTCCTCTCTATGGAGATGTCAAGATGGATGAGGTGAAGGTCGAAGGGCTCCCCGAATGGGTGACGTATAAGAAAGAGGATAAGAAGCTCGTCTTTACCCTCGCTCCTTCCAATGTCTTTGAGCGTAAGACGACGGCTAAGGTGACTCTGAGCTCCGTCTACATCAAGGATGTGAACTTCCTGCAGGAATATGGTTCGCTCGGCTACGATGCTATGGTCGGTGACTACACACTGAGCTACGTCGAAGAAGCTAACCAGCCAGTGAAGACCGCAGATGTGAAGCTCGTCGCAGATAAGGATAAGAAGGGGCTCATCCTCCAGGGGCTCTCTGCTGACATACCTGTAACCTACAACGCTGCTACCAATGAGATCAAGATCTCGCCCCTTGTATATCCTAAGAAAGAAGGGGCAAAGGCTGATTTAATCCTTGGTGCTTGGGGAGGTGGATTCCCCAAGGATGGTAAGCCCAATAAGGGTCTTAACTGGGGCACAGATTTCTTCTTCACAGCGACCTGGGATACAAAGACGTTGCCTGAGCATGCAGCCTTTAAGTTTGTTCCGTCAGAAGGCTCTCAGAAGGAAGGCTTCCACGGATTCTATTTCTTCCTCTACGATGGAAAGCATGTCGTAGCTTATAAGGGAGATTCAGGAAAGGGGATTCATGCCTTTGCCGACTTTACGCTGACGAAGAAGTAACCTTTTCGTTATCCTCACCTTTTCGCTTAGGCGGGGCGATCCACGAGCTGTGGGTCGTCCCGCCTTTGCTTGTATGTTGGGGTATGTACTACTATTGGTCGGTGTGCTGACCAATAGTGGTGCATGCCATGTAGCACTACTGCTCCACAGGCGGAGCAGTAGTGGTCAGCCCTCTCACCACTACTGGTGAGAGGGCTGACTGCGCTCTATTCAAGAAAGGAAGCAGGTAATTCCGTATCTTTGTGTACGTATAATATTGATATAGACGACGTATGAATATAGAGCACGATGAAGAGGAGAAGAACTCTCTGCTGACGCCCGATAGCGACACCGAGCCCATAGAGGACGCTGAGCCACCTGCCTACCAGCCGGCAGAGGGCTTGCCCTATCGTCCCGAGCTGAGTAACCTCTCGAAGATGTACCAGACGTGGTTCCTTGACTACGCCTCCTACGTCATCCTCGAGCGTGCTGTGCCTCATATCGATGACGGTCTCAAGCCCGTACAGCGCCGCATCCTCTACAACCTCAAGCGGATGGACAGCGGTAAGCTCATCAAGGTAGCTAATATCGTCGGGGAGACGATGAAGTACCATCCCCACGGCGATGCCTCGATCAATGATGCCCTCGTTCAGCTCGGACAGAAGGGCTTCCTCATAGACACGCAGGGTAACTGGGGGAACATCCTCACCGGAGACTCCGCTGCTGCAGGCCGATACATCGAGGCCAAGCTCTCTGCCTTCGCTCTCGAAGCCGTCTACAGCGACCGTGTCACACCGTGGAAGAAGACCTACGATGGGACGACCGATGAGCCAATAGCCCTGCCGGTGAAGTTCCCTCTGCTCTTAGCCCAAGGAGCCGAAGGGATCGCCGTTGGCCTCTCCTCAAAGATCCTCTCGCATAACTTCGTCGAGCTGGCGGAAGCTGCTTGTGCCTACCTGCGTGGTGAGGAGTTCACGCTCTACCCAGACTTCCCCACAGGAGGACTCATCGATGTCTCGCGCTACAACGATGGCGAGCGTGGCGGTAGCCTCAAGTCACGTGCGAAGATTGATAAGATCGATGCCAAGACCCTAAGCATCTCAGAGCTACCAGCAGGGAAGACTACGACGACGCTCATCGAATCTATCCTCAAGGCTGTCGAAAAGGGCAAGATCCGTATCCGCCGTGTCGATGATATGACGGCAGCCACTACGGACATCCGGCTGACGCTTGCCACGGGTGTCTCCTCCGACAAAGCCATTGACGCGCTCTACGCCTTCACCGACTGCGAAGTCAGTATCTCCCCCAACTGCTGCGTCATCTACGAAGAGAAGCCACTCTTCACGACCGTCAGCGAGCTCCTACGCTACAGCGTCGAGCGCACGAAGTACCTCTTTGGCGAGGAACTGAAAATCCTCCTCGGTGAGAAGGAAGAGCAGTACCTCGGAGCTTCGCTCGAGCGCATCTTCATCGAAGAGCGCATCTACAAGGACAAGGCCTTCGAAGAAGCTGCAGACGAAGCCGCTGCCTTGGCGCATATAGCCAAGCGCATCGAGCCCTTTGCCGACCGCTTCCTCCGCCCTGTGACCACGGACGACCTGCGCCGTCTCTTGGAGCTGCGTATGGCACGCATCCTGCGCTTCAACCTTCCCAAGCACGAGGCGGCACTCCTCCAGCTTGAGCAGGAGATGGCACAGCTGCGCCACGACATCGCCCACCTTACCGACTATACCATCCGCTGGTATCAGCACTTAGTCCAGCGCTACGGAGCTACCTTCCCTCGCCGCACGAAGATTATGAACTTCGGCACCATCGAGGTGACGAAGGTTGCCGAGCTGGATGCCAAGCTCTACATCAACCGCGAAGAAGGCTTCTTCGGCACGGCTCTGAAGGATGCAGAGTTCGTATGCAACTGCTCCACCCTCGATGAGGTCATCATCATCTTCCGCTCGGGGAAGTACTTCGTCGGGAAGGTAGAGGATAAGAAGTTCTACGGTAACGAGGAGGTCATCTATATCAACCGCTACCAGCGCAACGATGAGCGCACTATCTACAACGTCATCTACCGTGACGGCAAGGGCGGTTCAGTCTATGCCAAGCGCTTCAACGTCCTCTCAGTCATCCGTGATCGCACTTACGACTTGACCCGTGGGAAGGATGGCTCGCGCGTGCTCTACTTCTCTGCCAACGGCAATGGTGAGGCGGAGAAAGTTGCCGTCAAGCTCAAGATACGCAATGCGCGTCAGCGCCTCTTCCAGTTCGAGAAGGACTTCTCCGACATCCCCATCAAGTCACGCAGCTCCGTGGGACTCTTGGTCACTAAGGCGGAAGTGCACTCCGTCTCGCTCCTGAGCAAAGGCTTCTCCACCCTCGGTGGGCGTGATGTGTGGTTCGACCGTGACGTGCTGCGTCTCAACTACAACGAGCAAGGCGAGTACCTCGGCTCCTTCCACGCACGTGACCGCATCCTCATCGTCCTCACCTCGGGCGAATGCTACACCACCGACTTCAGTGACAGCATCCACATCGAGGAGAACCTCCTGCGCATTGAGAAGAATGAGCCTCGGAAGATCTGGACGGCGGTCTACTATGATGCCGATCAGAAGTACCATTACATCAAGCGCTTCAGCATCGAAGAAGACCAGAAGCGTGAGAATATCCTCGGCGAAAATCCCAAGAACGAGCTGCTGCTCTTGACCGACACCTACTATCCACGTCTCTTGATCGGACGGCAGGAGAAGGGCGGCGAGCTGCGCACTACGGAGATCGATGTCGAGGAGTTTGCTCTGGTCAAAAGTGTCCGTGCTCGTGGTAAGCGCATCGCTTCCTACCTTATTGATCAGGTCGAAGAGCTCCCTCCACTCAAGGAATCCCCCATCTTCGAGCCCGAATATGATGAGCCTACGAGCGAAGCTGAGCCCGAAGAAGCAGACCTCTTCGCTGGGCAACTTGAGGAGGACTCGAACGCATAATCCGCACATTTCGCTATGAATAAGCTCTATGCTCTGTGCTTAGTGGGTATGTCCTTAGGCTTCTTTTCCGCAAGCCTTCGTGCGCAGAGTCCTCAGGATAGCCTCGGGGCAGGCTCTGTGGCACGTAGCCTCTTCTCCATTCCCGAGCCACAGACCCGACAGAGCAATATCATCGCCCACGGCCAGTACCTTGCCCTCGGAGGTGTCAAGCTGGGAAATACCTACCTCTCTCCGCTCAACTACGGCGGTACGACCTACTCCGTTGTTTCGGAGAGCACACGCTTGGGCTACCGCTCCCTGCCCCAAGCACGCCGTGCCCGTGGTAGCCTCTTCGGCTACACACCACGCACCACCGACCCACGTTGGCTCCGCCATTCCGTGCTTGCCGTAGACCTCTCGACGACAACCAACCCAGCAGGCAACGGCTCTATTTACAGCCTTACGGCACGCTATGACTGGGGAGGGCTCCGATGTATCAGCCAGGGACGCTGGGGCAAGCTCTCCCTCGGAGCAAGTGCTGTCGGTCTCATCGGAGGGATGTACAGCGCACGCAATGGCAATAACCCAGCCTCCGTGGACTTAGCTCTGTCTCTCGGGCCTTCTGCTCTCTATTCCCTTCGCTTCGGCTCAGCACGCTTCCCCTTCCTCCTTAAAGCCTATGCGCACACCGACCTCTTAGGGCTCGCTTTCTCGCAGGACTTCGGGGAGAGCTTCTATGAACTCTATTATTTTGGACGCCCTGAGCAGCGACTGAGCCTGACACATCCGTGGAATGCTCCTTCGGCTTTCGCTCTCACCTCTCTGGATATCCCCGTGCTGGACTATCTGACTCTCTCCGTAGGCTACCGCTGGGATTATCGCCGTACGGAGCTCAATCACCTCTCGGTCTATCGCCGGCAGCAGAGCCTGCTTATCGGGGTGACGACCCAGCTTCTTCCGCTCGAAGGTCGCCGTGTCGCTACGGATCATCCTACCCTTGTGCCCTTCTGATATGAAGCTCTTCACCTCGCTCCTCCTCCTCCTTTTCTCCCTCTCCTTCTTGCCAGCCTGCACCACGGAGCAGGAGTACACAGCCGACCCTTATGCTAACTACGACCAGCTGTGGGAGACGCTTGACCGTGGCTATTGCTACTTCGATCTCAAGCTCCCCCAGGGTACGACCTGGCGCGACCTCTATCACAAGTACCGCCGCAGTCTCAGCCCGAAGATGACCAACGATGAGCTCTTCCAAGTGATGAGCGACCTCCTTGCCGAGCTGCGTGATGGCCACGTCAACCTCATCTCTACCTTCGACTACGGTCGCTACTGGCAGTGGCGCAGCGAAGGTCCGCGCTCCTATGACGAGGTGCTACAAGGGCTGTACTTAGGAGACAACTACCACATCGCTGGGGGGCTGACCTACAAGGCTCTGGATTATCCGAAGGGGATAGTGCGTCCCGAGCTGATTGGCTACATTCGTGTAAGCTCCTTTGCTTCGGCGATTTCGCACGGCAATGTCAATGCTGTCCTCAGTCGTCTCAAGGGGTGCAATGGGCTCATCCTTGACCTGAGAAACAATGGCGGTGGGCAGATAACGACTTCCGACCTCTTGGCACAGCACTTCATCCGTGAGCGCAAGCTCGTAGGCTATATCTCCCACAAGACGGGCCCGGAGCACGATGCATTCTCCCAGCGTACGCCCTTCTATATAGAGCCTCTGAAGGCCGGTGTGATCTGGCTCAAGCCCGTCATCGTCATCGTCAACCAAGGGGTATATAGTGCTGCCAATGACTTCACGCTCCGTATGAAAGGCTTACCTCAGGTAAAGATCCTCGGCATCAAGACAGGCGGCGGCGGTGGACTGCCGATGTCCTCTGAGCTCCCGAACGGCTGGGCGGTGCGCTTCTCTTCCTCCCGAACGTATGATGCCGACGGGGCAGATATCGAGCAGGGTATCACCCCAGATATTCCTCTGACGGAGGAAATCACGCGCACCTCTGAGGTCGATCCTTATATAGAGACGGCGGCCAGCTTGCTGACACGCTGGATCCGTCACCTCAAGTCAAGGCAACCGAAATAGAGACTATTGCATCATACGGCACTCGCTTCGTTGTTTGCGACATTCGGGCTTGGTCATTTACAGGAGTAAACTCCCTTCGCCCTCAGTCTTAACGCCTTGCGATTACCGCACGCTGCAAAGTCCAGCAAAATGACAAGCACAGCTTGTCATTTTGGAGCCCGTGCAACGGTCTCAAATAGCCCTACCACCACTCCCCGAACAAGAAAAATCCCCCGCAGTAGTCCGATGGACCACTGCGGGGGATGTGTCGTTTAGGGGATTATGATCCCGAAGAGCTTAGAAGCGGAAGCCGATGGAGAGCGAAGCACGAAGCCAACCCCAAGGCGAAGCGATGTTATCAAGCGATACGTTCTTCTTATTTGGATCGATCTTGACATCCTGATCTGCGACCTTGACGACAGGCAGCTTTGAGATATCTTCACCTACTTGCTTACGCAGATCTTCTATTTCCTGGTCAGTCAGCCCAGAATTAGCATAGTCCCCAGTAAGCGTCAGCTTAGCCTTACCAGCGTGCACCCCGACAATGTTCCAGTCGAGGACAATGTTTTTATTGGGTCCTAAGAGCCACTGTGCACCGAGACCTACCCCGATGGCATTCGTCTTGACATCACCTGAGAGGGCGAGGCTAATTTCCTTCTCAGTCGCAGAAGAACTCGTACTGACCTTAGCCTTGAGGTCGTAGCCAGAGAGGTTGTAGGATTGATAGCGGTAGTAGGCCATCAGATAGAAGCCGTGACCGTAGCCCCCACCCGTATACCAGCGCAGCTCAGGCGTGAAGTAGAAGGACTTTATCTTGAGGCTCGTGAGAGATGTTTGGCCACCCAGCTTATCCAAAGTCGAGGCGAAAGGAAGGCTACCCTTAGGCATCGCAGCTACACCGAGCTGGAGACCAAGGCCCTTGGTGAGGACTCGTTCGACAGCAAAGCTGTAGTTACGGAAAGCAGGGCTGGTGAGGTTTGCCTTGACGATGGTCTTACCATCGAGTAGTGCCCCGTGGTCGGGAGTGAACTTAGGTGTCTGAGCGGCGAGCGTGCCACCGAGGGCAAGGCTCAGCACGAGAGCGGAGATTTTCTTCATACTAAATGCGTTGTTATTAAGCGTGTTTGCTCTGGTAAAGATAGTAAATATTGTAATTGTCCACTTTGCTCGCATCCGCAGGACAGGGCTGAGGATGCGAAGGTGGTACTCTTCTGCGTGGCGTGAAGCCCCTTCCTTCTGGTGCACACAGAGCAAGATTCCTCGCTCGTTACCTTTCGCCCCCTGCAACAAAGGCGTGTGGCTATTGAGATGGCTCACCGAGTTAAATTTATCCCTTTCAGGGCAAATGCGTACTTTTGCATCAGGCTGTTTCTCCCCTCGGAGAAGCCTTCTACCTACATTAATAATATATAAGATACGTAGCTTATGGCACTGACACTGGGGGATCTTGTCCCCGACCTCTTGGGCGTTGATGAAGCAGGGCAGGAAGTACGCCTCTCGGACTACCCTGGGCGCAAGATCATCCTCTATTTCTACCCCAAGGACAATACTTCTGGCTGTACAGCTCAGGCGTGTAGCCTACGTGATGGCTACAGCGAACTGCGTGCCGCTGGCTATGAGATCATCGGTGTGAGCCGTGATTCGGCCAAGAGTCACGTAGGCTTCCGCTCGAAGTATGAGCTCCCCTTCCGCCTCATTGCTGACACCGATGTACAGCTCAATGAGCTCTTCGGTACTTGGATTGAGAAGAGTATGTACGGCCGCAAGTATATGGGCACCGAGCGTACGACCTTCATCATCGGAACCGATGGTCATATCGAGCGCATCATCCGTGGCAAAGCCGTCAACACCAAGGAGCACGCACAGCAGATCCTCCACGAAGACTAATCTGGGGGCACGATGCCCCTACATATAATATACCACCCCTTATGAGTGAAGAAGTAAAAGAGAAGCTCCCCAAGAGCACCAAGGATAAAGAGAAGCAGGCTCAGGATGATGCCAAGCTGAAGACCCTCGAGACCGTCCTCGGCAAGATCGAGAAGACCTACGGCAAGGGTGCGGTGATGAATATGTCCGCCCGCCCTACGACCGATGTCAATGTCATCCCCACAGGCTCCATCAACCTCGACCACGCCCTGGGCGTAGGTGGCTACCCTCGTGGCCGCATCATCGAGATCTACGGCCCCGAATCTTCGGGTAAGACGACACTTGCCATCCACGCCATCGCAGAGGTGCAGAAGCAGGGCGGTAAGGCGATCATCATCGACGCAGAGCATGCCTTTGACCCCACTTATGCCGAAGCCCTTGGCGTAGATATGGACAGCCTCTATATCTCGCAGCCCGACAACGGGGAGCAGGCACTGGACATCGCCGAGCAGGTCATCCGCTCCGGTGCCGTAGATCTGGTCATCATCGACTCCGTGGCAGCCCTCGTCCCCAAGCAGGAGATCGAAGGAGATATGGGCGAGACGAAGGTCGGTCTGCAAGCACGCTTGATGTCGCAAGCCCTGCGTAAGATCACCGGAGCCATCAGCAAGTCCAACACCGCCTGCATCTTCATCAATCAGCTTCGTGAAAAGATCGGGGGCAACTCCTATGGCCCTTCGGAGACGACCACTGGGGGGCACGCCCTGAAATTCTACGCATCTGTCCGCCTCGATATCCGTCGCATTGGTTCGGTTAAGGACGGGGAAGACGTCATCGGGAACAATACCCGTGTGAAAGTCGTCAAGAACAAGGTCGCTCCACCCTTCCGCACCGCTGTCTTTGAGATCCTCTACGGACAAGGCATCTCGCGCTTAGGGGAAATCATCGACATCGGTGAGAGCGAAGACTTCATCACCAAGAGTGGCTCCTGGTACAGCTACGGAGCGACGAAGCTCGGTCAAGGCAAGGAGAAGGCTAAGCTCACGCTTGCCGACAATCCCGAGCTGCTTGAGGAGCTGACCGAGAAGGTCAAGGAAGCCCTCCGCGGCGAAGGTAAGCCCAAGGATAAGCGCAAGAAAAAAGCCACTAAGGACGAAGACGAGGACGAGGATTAACCTCGTCTGCGTCTCCCTCTTAGCGACTGATCACTCAAGTCTATGGGAAAGCTAATCATCATCTCCGCTCCTTCGGGCACTGGGAAAAGCACTCTCATCACGCGTCTTTTAGCCGAGCACCCCGAGCTTCGCCTTCGCTTCTCCGTCTCCGCTACGAGCCGTCCGCCACGAGGCGAGGAGCAGCATGGTGTGGAGTACTATTTCTTCTCTCCCGAGGAGTTTGAGGCAGGGATCAAGCGTGGCGACTTCCTCGAATACGAAGAGGTTTATCCAGGTCGCTACTACGGCACTTTACGCTCCGAAGTAGACCGCCGCATCGCCTCAGGCGACCGTGTCATCTTCGACGTCGACTGCGTCGGTGGGCTGAATATCAAGAAGGGATATGGGCACGAAGCCCTCAGTATCTTCATCGAGCCACCTTCCATCGAGGAGCTGCGTCGCCGTCTCATCGGGCGCTCGACCGATAGCCCCGAGGTCATCGAGGAGCGTGTCGCTAAGGCGGCCGAAGAGCTTACCTACGCTGCACGCTTCGACCATGTGCTGACGAACGATAATCTGGAGCGATGCTACCGCGAGTTCTACCAGCTCATCAGTGCCTTCCTCAGCGAGGGAGCAGCTTAGAGCTCCAGCGTGCAGATCGCCCCATAAGGGCTCTGGTGACTGAAGGCTTCCTCTAAGGAATACCAGCCAGCCCACAGCCCAGCAGACAAGAGGACTCCTCCGTGTGTGAAGACTAAGACGTCACACACGGAGGAGTCCTCGCTTTGTATTGCTTCGTGGCGAAGCTCTTCGATGAAGTGGGCGACACGCTCCGCTTGCTGGACGAAGGACTCCCCACCCGTAGGTGCTACGTGCAGGTAATCATCGTACCAGAGCTGTAGCCGTGGATCGGTAATGTCCTCGAACTTCTGCAGCTCCCACGCGCCGAAGTTCAGCTCCAAGAGCCGCTCATCAAGGAGGGGTGTAGCATAGCCGAGGGCTTCGGCGAGCCGACGACAGCGGGAGAGAGGGCTACTGTAGACACGGCAGGGCGTGCGCCCTTCGAGCCGCTCAGCGAGCCGCTGGCGCACGTCTTCGACCTCTTCGGGGAAGGATGCTGCCAAGGGGATATCACTCTGCCCATAGCAGATACCACGGGCGATATCGGGGCGAGTATGGCGGATGAAGTGCAGGCGCATTGTCTTCGACAGGAGTAGATTACACTCCGAAGCTGAGGCGATAGAGGAGGGCAAAGCCCGTGAGTGTCGCCAGTTCGCAGAGCAGGCAGAGCGCACCGCAGGTATCTCCCGTGTAGCCACCGATACGCTTACGCAGGTAGGCGATAAGTCCTCCACCCACCAAGAGAGGGAGGAAGAGGGAGAGCGGTAGGAAGTGTGTCAGTTCGCTCCCCCCGATATGTGCTGGCTGGATAGGGCGCAGTGCCCACCACTGCGCGGTCATCAGGACGATGAGGGCGGTGTAGATGGCCAGGGGGCGTGCCTTGCGGTAGGTGACGCCGACCTTACTATCCTCCTCCCGACGCGCATAGGGCAGGAACTGTACCTGCAGGAGGGAAGTGACCTTTCCCGTGATGTCCGAGGCGAAGAGTACCGCCACGAGCCAGTCCGAAGGGAGGGAAGTGCCCAGCGACCAATAGGTTAGGTAGTAGAGGATAAGCCCTAAGACGGCGTAGCTTCCCACGTGGCTATCCTTCATTATAGCCAGCACCTTGCTGCGCTCCCTTCCTCCGCCGAAGCCATCAAAGAAGTCGCCGAGTCCATCCTCGTGGAAGGCGCCCGTCAGGAGTAAGCGCGTGCCGAGGGCTAAGGCCAAGGCGGCCCCCGAAGAGGGAAGAAGAAGGCTATAGAGGTAGAAGCTACCTGCCAGCGTCGTCGCTGTCACGAGTCCCGCCACAGGCCACCAGCTGAGGGCATCTTCGTAGTCACTCTTGGTGAGCTCACGCAGTCGCCAGAAGGGGAGGCGAGTGAAGAGACTCAAGGCAGCAAGGAGTGCCCCGAGGTGACTGCGCTGCTCTGTGTGCGAACTATTCATACCAGATGGCTCCCTGCTGATCAGTGAGGGTGAAGCGCACCTCACCTCCCTGCATCAATTCCTCGTAGGTGATGTAGGACTTGCGGTGCGCTCGTCCGTTGATGGTAATGCTCTTGATGTAGCGCTTCTTATCGCTCAGCTCGGGAGCAGAAAGGCGTAGCGTGCGGCCGTTGGGCAGGGTGATGGTGCTCTGACGGAAGAGCGGCGTGACGAGTTCGTAGCGTCCGCTCAAGGGATCGACGGGGTAGAAGCCCAAGGAAGCGAAGACGTACCAGGCGGACATCTGACCGCAGTCCTCGTTGCCACAGAGGCCGTTGGGCTTGTCGGTATAGAGCTCACGGAGGACACGGTGCGTGAGGTCAGCGGTCTTCCACGGCTGGCGCGCGGTGTTATAGAGGAAGATGACGTGGTGGCCTGGCTCATTGCCGTGGGCATATTGCCCGATCATCCCTGTGGAGAAGATGGGCAGTTCGATGTGCTTCGGTGTCGGGGAGGTGAAGAACTCATCCAGTCGCTCGGCGAGCTTGCCCTGCATCAACTTGCTGAGGCCCTCGACATCGTGCTGCACGCTGAAGAGGTAGTGATAGGCATTACTCTCGGTGAAAGGCTTCGTGTAGGCAAAGGGATCGAAGAGGGAATCCAGCTGTCCATTGCTCTGGCGAGGACGGAAGAAACCCGTTTGCTCGTCCCAGAGATGGCGGTAGGAGCGAGCACGCTCCCGGTAGATTTGTTCCACTTCGCGGTCGCCCATCCAGGCCGCATAGCGTGCAATAGCATCGTCATCGTAGGCATATTCGAGGGTCTTGGAGACGCTCTCCTCCTCGTGATCGCTACCGATGTAGCCCTTCTCCCGATACTCGTCCAGACCACGATAGCCCTTACGTTCGGCCGTTGAGCGCAGGAGGCGGAGGAGTGCCGCCTTATCTTTCGGCACATAGACACCACGCAGTACAGCCTCGACGATGACGGGGATGGAGTGGTAGCCGATCATCATATCCGTCTCCGAAGCATACATATTCCATACCGGCAAGTGCCCACCGTTCTGCGCTCCGAAGTCGATGAGCGACTCGACGAAGTCACGCTGGAGCTTGGGCTGTAAGAGGGAGTAGAGGGGGTGAGCTGCTCGGTAGGTGTCCCACAGAGAGAAGGTGCTGTAGGTCGCACCCTTGCGCTGATGCACCTTGCGGTCTGTTCCGAGGTAGCTCCCATCGATGTCGCTGTAGAGCGTGGGGCAGATCTGCGCACGATAGAGTGCCGTGTAGAAGGTCGTCTGCAGGCTGTCAGGGGTATCGGACGAGAGGCGAATCTGCCCAAGACGCTGGCTCCACAGAGCTGCTGCACGCTGGCGATAGCGGTCAAAGTCGTTGTGTGCGGCTTCGGCATTGAGGTTCTTCAGCGCGCCGGCTTCACTGACGCCTGAGAGGGCTGTGCGGAGGGTGATGCTTTCGCCTGTACGTACTTTGTAGTAGTAAAGGCGCAGGATGACGCCGTGCTTGGCAGCCGTTCCCTTCCCTTCGCGTGGGACGGTCGTGCGCTCGATGCGGTCAGCAGGGCGTGAGAGCTTGGTGGTGAAGTAGACTTCTTGCCCACGTGCCCAGCCATCGGAGAAGCGATAGCCCGAGAGATGCGCAGGGGTAATCGCACGCACATCGCTGGAGAGGGTGCGGTCCCAGTTCATCGCCTTGTCGAGGTTCAGGATGATGCACGCCGTGTCGGCATCCTGCTGGAAGGTGTAGCGCTGCACGCCGACACGATCGGTGGCGGTGAGCTCGACACGTATCTTATAGGGCTCAAGGGTCACGGCATAGTAGCCCGCTTGCGCCACCTCTGTCTTGTGGGAGAAGCGAGCATGGATACCTATGGGAGCCTGCTCCTTAGTCTGCGAAGTAGAGGGCACAAGGCGGTCATCCAAAGCAGGCAAGGTAATCGGGAAGAAGGATATATCGTAGAGGTCGCCTGCGCCTGTGCCGCTCAGGTGGGTATGGCTGAAGCCTGCGATGGTGCTGTCGGGGTAGAAGTAGCCAGCGATATAGTCCCAGCCTGCGCGCCCATTGTCGGGGCTGAGCTGCACCATGCCAAAGGGGGCGGAAGCTCCTGGGTAGACGTTTCCCACCCAGTCGGTACCGATGAGGGTATTCACACGCTGAGCAAGTGGTGTGCGCTGTGTGGAAAGGCTCTGCTTGCGCTGTGCAGGCAGCGTCAATGCAGTAAGAAGGCCAAGGCCAAGCCCTAAGAGGGCGGTAAGTCGTCTTGTCATAGAGGAGGCTTATAGCGGAACTTAATGATAGGTAAAGATACGCATTTACCCTCGTCATCCACACTTATCCACTGGCATATACACGGCTTCCTCCGTCTCTTTACACCACTGACATAGGAAAAGCCCCACGTGCAGGAGGCCTAAAAGCAACACCGCTGATACCCCCAAGGAGGGATATCAGCGGTGCGTAAGTCTGTGGATACCTCTTTGTACGCCCTCACAAGAAGGGGACCGAGGTAGGGAGTAGCCTCGTAATCGAGGGCGGAATGATCGCCTTTGCTAAGCTACAGACGGAGCAAAGGGGAGGGAGACGGAGTCTCTACTACTGCTCTTCGGCCTGGTGGAGCTGCTTGACGTAGATGGCCTTTTCCATCTTCTTGCGTCGAGCTACAGAGGGCTTGATGAAGGCCTGACGTGCACGGAGTGCGCGTACAGCACCGGTCTTCTCAAACTTTCTCTTAAATCTTCTCAGAGCCTTCTCGATGTTTTCGCCCTCTTTTACTGGAACTACGATCATAATGTCTTATCTATTTGTTGTTATACTTCTCAATAGGGAGTGTGTGCTATGCACCCAATCGGTGGGCAAAATTACTAATACTTTGGCTAATACACAAACGGCTGGCTGTATGTATTCTTATCCCCTTCCCTCGGCGATGGGGCGTGTTCCTCTGCTGAGTTGGTCTGCCTGTGTAGCGGTCTCATGTGGCGGAAGTATAGCCTGCTCCGTGTTCGACTCTTCGCAGAGACTATTGCATCATACGGCACTCGCTTCGTTGTTTGCGACATTCGGACTCGGTCATTTACAGGAGTAAACTCCCTTCGCCCTCAGTCTTAACGCCTTGCGATTACCGCATGCTGCAAAGTCAAGCACAACTTGTCATTGTGGAGACCGTGCAACGGTCTCTAGCAAGGGGTGGGGAGTATGCTCAAGCGAAGGGGCTTTGCACCTATACTCCTTCGTGCTCGGAGCAGTACTGCTGGAGGGAGCGATCACTATTGGTCGACACCACTGACCTATACTGCTCAGCTTGCGTACCAGTATAGCTACGCCCGACGTGCTTCGCTGGAGTAGCTCCCTTTTGTGGGGAGAAGAAACTCCCTTGGTCACGGAAGAGTAGGGGGGTGGGGCGTGTGCGCCGCCTCTTCGTATATGAATTGATGCGCTGGGTGAGCTATTTGCCTTCTCACAATGTTATATAGCAAATGACTTATAGAACCTTGTAATAGAAGATGAAGACAAGAACAATTGCACACTTAGTTATCGGCTTTGGGAAGGCAGGTAAGACGCTGGCTGCCGACCTGGCTAAGCACGGCGAATCGGTTATCCTCGTCGAGCAGAGTGCCACGATGTACGGTGGCACGTGTATCAATATCGGTTGTATCCCTTCGAAGCTCCTGCTGGTCGAAGGCGAGAAGAGCGAACGACTCTCCGATAAGTCCGCTGCTTTCACCGCAGCGATGCAGCGCCGTGAGCAACTCACCTCCGCTCTGCGTGCTGCGAACTACAATAAGTTAGCTTCCATCCCTGGTGTGGAAGTTCTGACCGGTAAGGCGCGCTTCCTCTCGCCCCATGTCGTGGAAGTCACGACCGAGAGCGGTGTCGAGCAGATCGAAGCCAAGCAGATCTATATCAACACGGGGGCACGCTCGGCGAAGCTCTCCCTCGAGGGTGCAGACGATAAGCGTATCTACGACAGCACGGGGCTCCTTCAGCTCGAGTCGCTCCCCAAGCGTCTGGTCATCGTCGGTGGTGGCTATATCTCGCTGGAGTTCGCTTGTATGTATGCTGCTTTCGGTAGCCAGGTAACGATCCTCGAGCAGGGAAGCGTCTTCTTAGCGCGCGAAGATCGTGATGTCGCTGAGGCGATGCTCGCGATGCTCTCTGACCGTGGTATTCAGGTCATTCTGCAGGCCGAGACCCAGCGGTTTGTCCCAGCAGAGGATGCTGTCACGGTTGTCACGTCGCAGGGAGACTACGCTGCCGAAGCCGTCTTGGTCGCCATCGGTCGCCGTCCCAATGTAGAAGAGCTCAACCTCGAAGCCGCTGGTGTCGCTCTGACTCCTCGAGGCTTCATTCAGGTCGATGAGTACCTGCGTGCCGCTCCCCATATCTGGGCGATGGGCGATGTCGCTGGTAGCCCACAGTTCACCTATGTCTCTCTGGACGACTACCGCATTGTGCGTGATCAGCTCTTCGGCGAAGGCAAGCGCACGACCCGTGACCGCTCGCTCCTGCCGACAAGCGTCTTCACCACCCCTGCGCTGGCGCAGATAGGGATGACCGAGACGCAGGCTGCTGCCTCGTCTCACTCCTATGAAATCAAGCGTCTGCAGACGGTCGCTATCCCTAAGGCGAAGGTGCTCGGAGAGACCCACGGTCTGCTGAAGGCGATTGTCGACAAGGAGACGGGGCTGATCTTGGGCGCAACGCTCTTCTGCCCCGAAGCGCACGAGCTGATTAACCTCCTGAAGCTCGCTATGGATCATCAGGTGCCTGCCTCCGCACTCCATACGCAGATCTTCACGCATCCTACCATTGCCGAAGCTCTGAACGACCTCTTTGCCCCCAACTAAGCACGCGCGAAGAGCCTTCTGCTCCTATGCTACCACGGCCGACCTATCTCATGAGATAGGCCGGCCGTGGTGCGTATGGGGGGCGAGGCTGTGGCGGAGCAGTCCGCTACGGAGTCTTCAGTAGACGCTGTATTTCGCTGAGCTTGTTGAGGGCTTCCAGTGGTGTGAGGCTGTCGATATTGACGGTCAATAGTCGCTCACGTATATCGGAGAGGACGGGGTCATCAAGCTGGAAGAAGCTCATCTGCACGCCTCCCGTGATGCTACTACTTGGCTCGGTGGTCGAGGGCGTAGCTGCTCGGCTGACCTTCACTTCGGAGCCGAGCCCTGTGACCTGGTGGATGTGCGCTGACTCCAATTGCGCGAGGATGTCCGTGGCTCGCTGGGTGATGCTGCGTGGCATACCGCCGAGACGCGCCACCTGAATACCGAAGCTGTGCTCACTACCGCCACGGACGAGCTTGCGCAGGAAGAGCATACGCCCTTCGATCTCTCGAGCGGAGACGTTGTAGTTCTTGACGCGCTCGAGCCTTCCCTCTAAGTCGTTGAGCTCGTGGTAGTGCGTGGCGAAGAGGGTCTTCGGACGACCGTGGGGATTGTCGTGCAGGTATTCGATGATGGCCCAGGCGATGGAGATGCCGTCATAGGTGCTGGTGCCACGCCCGAGTTCGTCGAAGAGGACGAGCGAACGAGGAGTGAGGGCGTTGAGGATGCTGGCGGCTTCCTGCATCTCGACCATAAAGGTCGATTCGCCACGAGAGATATTGTCCGAAGCTCCGACACGGGTAAAGATGCCATCGGTAAGTCCGAGGTGAGCTGCTTCGGCTGGGACGAAGGAGCCTATTTGCGCTAAGAGTACGATGAGTGCAGTCTGGCGAAGGAGGGCGGATTTACCGCTCATATTCGGTCCTGTGATGACCATGATCTGCGTCTCTTCTTCGTCCAGGTGCACATCGTTTGGCACGTAGCTCTGCCCGAAGGGGAGCTGCTTCTCGATGACGGGATGGCGACCGGAGCGTATGTCGATGGTGAGTCCGTCATCCACGACAGGGCAGACGTAGCGCTCGGTGACGGCTACTTCGGAGAGGCTCGTGAGGCAGTCTAATTCGGCGATGATGCGCGCATCCTGCTGGAGGGGACGGACGAAGCGTGATAGACGTGCCAGGAGTGCGCTGTAGAGTTGCCCTTCGAGGGCGGCGATACGCTCCTCAGCACCGAGGATCTTCTCCTCGTATTCCTTGAGCTCAGGGAAGATGTAGCGTTCGGCATTGGCCAGGGTTTGCTTGCGCGTCCAGTCGTTGGGCACCTTGTCTTTGTGGGCGGAGCGCACCTCGATGTAGTAGCCGAAGACGTTATTATAGGACACCTTGAGCGAAGGGATACCCGTGCGTTCGCTCTCGCGTCGCTGGAGCTCAAGGAGGTATTCCTTGCCGTGGGAAGAGAGGCGACGTAGCTCATCCAGCTCGCTGCTCACGCCTGGAGCGATGGTCGTCCCACGCCCGAGGGCGGCTGGTGGTTCTTCGGTCAGCGTCCCTTCGATGTCGGTGATGAGATCGCCCATAGGCTGTAGACGGCTGGCGATTCCCTGCAGTTCGGGCGAAGGACAGGCAGAGAGAAGCGCACCGATTTGCTCCACTTGGGTGAGCGAAGAGGCGAGCTGGCGCACTTCGCGTGGGGAGATACGCCCGACGACAGCCTTGGAGGCCATACGCTCGAGGTCGCCGATACCGATGAGTAGCTCTGTGGTGGTGCGCCGTAGTTCTGTGGATCGTACCAGCTCCGTCACGATAGCCTGACGGCGGTGGATCTCCGTGAGATCGATCAGAGGGAACGAGAGCCAGTGACGCAGAAGTCGCCCACCCATAGCCGTCTGGGTGTGGTCGATGATGTCGAGGAGGCTCTTCCCTTCCTCGCGGTTCATCGGAGCAAGGATCTCTAAGCTGCGGAAGGTGAAGCCATCGAGGCGCATATAGCTCAGGCGGTCGATGCTTCGTAGCGTGGTGATGTGTCCGAGCTCGTGGTGGCTCGTTAGCTCGAGGTAGTTGAGGATGGCACCAGCAGCTGCGATGGAGGCTGGTCGCTGCTCGAGGCCTAAGCCCTTGAGGGTGTGCAGGCCGAAGTGGGCGGTGAGCTTGCTGCGATTGTTCTCAACAGCGAAGGTCCAGTCCTCGACTTCGAAGATGAAGCCACGGTAGCCGATAGCCTTGTCAAAGAGGCTGCGTGTCGTGCGCTCGACGAGGACTTCCTTTGGCTGATAGGAGCTCAGGAGCTTCTCGATATGCTCGGGGGTACCTTCGGAGACAACAAATTCGCCCGTAGAGATGTCGAGCAGGGAGACACTTCCCATAGCACCATCGCTCGAGAGCCATACGGCAGCTAAGTAGTTATTCTCCTTACTTCTGAGGACGTTGTCCCCAAGGACGACCCCGGGGGTGACGAGCTCGGTGATGCCCCGCTTGACGAGCTTCTTCGTCAGCTTCGGGTCTTCGAGCTGGTCACAGATGGCTACACGCCGCCCTGCGCGTACGAGCTTGGGCAGGTAGGTGTCGAGGGCGTGGTGTGGAAAGCCCGCCAGCTCCACGTGCATCGCCGAGCCGTTGGCGCGCCGTGTGAGGGTAATTCCGAGGATCTCGGAGGCGGCTATGGCATCATCGCTGAAGGTCTCATAGAAGTCGCCGACACGAAAGAGGAGGATAGCATCGGGGTGCTTGGCTTTGAACTCCAAGTACTGCTTCATCATTGGGGTCTCTGCAATCTTCTTTGCCATAGGACGCTTACGGGGCTTTGCTCTTGCGTGGAAGGGGTGGATGTGGGTAGGGTGGGGGTGGAATGGAGCTGGGCTTACTTTCCTTCTTGGGGTAAGATGTCACGAAGGAGCTCGGCGAAGAACTCCCCGCGCGTCAGGCGGCCGTGGTCGACGACGACGCACTCGACCTCACCACGAGCCGCGAGGCTACCATCCATATGGAGGATGTCTTGGTGGAAGACGAGCTTGGGCGAGCGCATCGTGCAGCGTAGGGCAGAGCGGTAATGGTCACCGCTGCGCAGGCTCTTCTTGTAGGAGATGGTGACCTTGGTGACGAAGGCGTCGAGTCCATCTTCGTGCATCTTCCCGAAGTTCACGCCCAGACTCTCGAGGAACTCGTGGCGCGTGTGCTCCATATAATGCTGGTAGTTGGCGTTATTGACGACGCCCTGCAGGTCGCACTCGTAGTCGCGCACCTTCATCTCGAGGGTGAAAAGGTATTCCAATGGAGTAGTCTTGATTAGTTGGCTCGTCCCCTAAGAATGGGGGATAAGGGTGAAAGAGAGCTGTGGCGTGGTCTCTACACCTAATGATTATACGGATGAATGCTGTTGCCACACAGGCACAAAGGTACGGCAAAAGTGTGAGTGCCTTTCCTGCGTGTGTTGGATGGTGTGCCTTTGCTTAGGTCAGAAGGTGCATGCGATCTATACTGCTTCGTGCTCTGACCACTATAGGTCGGTGGCATCGACCACTACTGCTCCGCTCGCTGATCAGTACTGCTCCGCTCGTCGAGGAGTACTGGTCGGTAGTACTTGCCTTGTGTAAATGGACAAGCCCGAATGTCGCAACCATCGAAGCAAGTGCCGTATGATGCAATAGCCTCTATTTATAGGTGAGGGTGTGGTGGGTGTGGTGGGGGCTTCAAAGTGCCTGCCTTCCTGCTGCCTTTTTCCTCGGGAGGAGGGATCAAAAGGCTTTTTGCTACCTTTGCTTGTCCCCCGAGGGAGCACAAGCGGTGCCTCGACGGGTGACCTACAGCCCCGAAAGACGGGAGCCTTCTCCGCCTTTATCCTGATTCCGAGTACCCCTTGGACTATGGAGCGAGTCGCAGAAGGTATGTTGCACCTAAACCAGTTTTTATGACGTTGAAAGGAATTCTTTTCGGCGCACTGGCCGGCGTGGTGCTCTTAGGAGCGACCTCAGCCAGCCTTCCTCACCAGCCCTCTTCGGGTGGTCTGCGTGTGGGTGACGTGCTTCCGAAAATGAAGTCTATGGACGTGGTACATCGTGCCTCTACCTCGGAGTCCTCGACCGAGCGCTATCGACTCATCCACTTCTGGGCAGCCTATGACGCTACCAGTCGAGCCGCTAACGTAGTCTGGGATCACTTTTTCGCAGAAGAGGCACCAGCAGCTATTCGCTACCAAGCGGTCTCGCTTGACCCCGATGAAGCTGTCTGGTCACAAACGATTTCCCTCGACCAAGTGGATCAAGAGACCCAGCGCTGCATTGCTCCTGAGGAGCGTAGTCGCTATATGACCAGTGCCGGGCTCCGCGATGGACTGCACACCTATCTGGTGGATGAGCGTGGAGTCATCGTAGCCGTAGATCCGACGCCAAGCGAATTAGTAAACTATCTTTAATCTCCATTATGGAGCAAGAGCCACGACAGAGAGTATCTCCGTCGTGGCTCTTTTCTTTTGTCCAGAGGGCAGGTGTCTGCCCTCTGCTTCGGGCTACTCGAGTACTTCACTCGGGGGAAGGTCGATGTGACGACAGCCTTCGAAGAGGAAGCGCTTCTGATTGGGGTGGAACTTCGGGTAGCTCTTTGTCGGCTCGATCTTATTGCCTCGCCACAGGATACCATCGGTGCTGATGGCGTGTAGGAGCGGTGTGTCGAAGGTTCGGAAGACGTTGTCCTCGATGCGGATGCTCGCAGGTCCTTGGCCGTAGAAGGGCTGTTGCTGGGCGGCGAGCTCGGGGATGATGGGGTGGATGCTGATGACGGCACTGGTGAACTGATAGAGGCTCGTCAGTACGTCTTGGAAGAGGTTGCGACGAATTGTGACCTGCCGTGTTTGCCCCGACTCGTACCACATGTTGTTGTCCGTGCTGAAGAGGATGGCTGAGCCACTGACGTGGTCGAAGGTATTCCCCTCGATGAGGACGAGGCGCGGCGTGTTGATGAGGATGCCTCGTGCCCGATTGTGGCGGACGAGGTTGTGGGCGAAGGTGACGCTGGGTGTACGAGTAAGGTTCTCCATACTCATCTGTCGCTCGGGGATGTAGTCTGCTGGTAGCTCCTCCTCGAAGGTGATGCGCACGGCACGTGCTCCGGTAAGGCTTGCTCCTTCGGCTGGGAGGATAGAGCGCACGTGGAAGGTGCCGTCGAGTCCCTGGATGTCGCGCGAGGTGACCAGACGTACCGAGTCGCCCACGGCAGCCCACGTATAGCCGAAGGCTTGCTCGTGCATGAAGCGGCCGACGAGGGTGTGCTTGCCTTCGCGTGCCGTGACCTTGAGGTAGACACCGTGGACGTTGAGCGCATCGTCCATCATGTTCTCAAAGCGGCAGTGCTGTACGGAGATCTTTCCCGTGCAGGCCACGAAGTGCGTGGCATCGGCTTGGGTGGTGAAGTAGCGTCCATTGCGAGGGCGTAGCCGTACATCAAAGTGCTCCAGCGTGAGGTCATGCGAGTTTTGGGCGATGAGCCCCATACCTTCGGCGAAGTGAATGCGTAGATGATCGAGGCGAATGTCACGGCTCTCGGTGATGAAGATCGCAGGCTGAGGGCGGTAGCCCGTGCGTGCGGCGAAGACGGTGCCAGTGGGGAGCTGAGCCTCTTTCCAGTGGGGAGCGTAGAGAAGGTGCTTAGTGCACCCCTTGATGCCCATGTGGCTCGCCTCGCTCGGAGTGAGATGACGGAGATTCTTGTTGGGGAAGTAGAGGTCAGCGGTGCGGTAGCGGAGCTCGTGGGTCTTTGGGTCGAAGGCCAAGCCATGCTCAGGGATGGACTGCCAGTTGGCGCCGTAGTTCTCCAGCTGTCCTTTGTCGGTCAGTCGCCATTGGACCCAAGGTGCAGGGGTGAAGACGATGCCGCTTGCGGTGTCGGAGCGTAGGATGTGTAGCTGCGTGATCTGCGGCTGGGTGAAGTCGATCGTCAGATGACGGAGCTCGATGTCCTGACAGCTGTCGAGGACAATGGGAAGCATGCGGTCTTCGAAGAGCAGTTCGCTCCCTTGCCCATCGATGATGACGTGATGCCAGCCTCGTAGGTAGAGTCCGATGGGACGGCTGCTGACGTGGTCGTGATTGGAGATGAAGTACTCGCGCTCAATGGCACCTTCACGCGTGAAGTGGTATTGCTCTCGGGGAAAACGTAGCTCCAGCGTATCGTGGCCCTTCTGGAGGTCGGGCTCCAGTCCTTCGAGGAACTGACGCAGGATGGGGGTAGCATTGACCTGCTTGCTCTTACCGTGACCGAGAGATGGGAGGTGGATGATGCGGCGATGCGCCTTGGTCGGCAGTGCTACGGCGAGGAATAGAGTGAGGAGAAGAAGGATATATCGGATGGGGACGAGCTGGCGCATAGAGTGGATGTCGGTGCTGTGAGCGAGTCGAAGAGGGGAGAGGATGTGCCTCTCCTTCGGTAGGGATAGTCAAAGAAGTAGCCCCAACTCTTTACCGTGTCGGTAGGGAGCGTTGGGGCTACTTAGATAGTGAGTGGACGCCCTTTAGGAGCGTCGTCGGTACTGTTACTTCTTGGCCTTGATGCCGAGACGTACGGGCTTGATCATGTTCTCAGGAGCGAGGACGGTGTCAAGATCTTCCTGCGAGAGGATGCCGTGCTCGATGATGAGGTCGTAGACACCACGGCCCGTTTCGAGGGCTTCCTTAGCGATCTTGGTGGAGTTCTTGTAGCCGATGATGGGGTTGAGGGCGGTGACGATACCGATGCTGTTGCGGACGTTGTCGCGGCACTTGTCTTCGTTGGCGGTGATACCGTCAATGCAGAGGGTGCGGAGCGTGTCGAAGCCGTTGATTAGAAGATCGATGGATTCGAAGCAGCACTGAGCCATTACGGGCTCCATAGCATTGAGTTCCATCTGCGAAGCATCGCCAGCCATCGTGACGCAGAGGTCATTACCCATGACCTTGTAGCAGACTTGGCTCATCACTTCGGGGATAACGGGGTTGACCTTACCTGGCATGATGGAGGAGCCTGGCTGCATAGCTGGGAGGTTGATTTCGCCGAGGCCGCAGCGAGGACCGCTGGAGAGGAGGCGCAGGTCGTTACAGATCTTGTTGATCTTGATGGCGATGCGGCGGAGGGCGGAGCTATAGCCGACCATCTCGCTGGTGTCGCTGGTAGCGCCGATGAAGTCGTCTGTACGGGTGATGTCCCAGCCCGTGATCTTCGCCATTGCTTCGGTGCAGTAGTCAGCGTATTCGGGTTCGGAGGAAATCCCCGTACCGATCGCCGTAGCACCCATGTTGATGGCGAGGAACTGCTGCGCAGCGTAGTCGAGGTTCGCTACTTCGTGGCGCAGGATCGAAGCAAAGCCCCCGAAGGTCTGGCCAAGCGTCATAGGTACGGCATCCTGGAGCTGAGTGCGTCCCATCTTGACCACGTGAGCGAACTCCTTAGCCTTCTTCTCCAGAGCTTCGATGAGCTGGAGGAAGTGGGGGCGGAGCTTGAGGTGTGAAGCATAGAGCCCGAGGTGGATGGCCGTGGGATAAGCGTCATTGGTCGACTGAGAGCCGTTGACGTGGTCGTTGGGGGAGAGGTACTTGAACTCACCCTTCTCGTGACCCATGATCTCGAGGGCACGGTTGCAGATGACCTCGTTGGCGTTCATATTGGTCGTCGTCCCTGCGCCACCCTGGATCATATCTACGGGGAAGTGCTGGTGGTGCTTGCCATCGAGGAGCTCGTGGCAGGCTTGGACGATCGCGTCCTTCTGCTGGTCGGAGAGCAGGCCAAGGCGGTGGTTAGCGATGGCTGCAGCTTCCTTGGTCCACGCAAGACCGTGGATGAAGAGGGGATAGTCGCAGAGATGGAAGGAGCTGATGCGGAAGTTTTCTTCTCCGCGCAGGGTCTGCACCCCATAGAGGTGCTCGTTGCTGATCTGGCGTTCGCCGATCAGGTCGCTTTCAAGGCGAAAGTCCTTGCCTGAAGTTGCCATAGTATGATGTTGTTACTAATAATGGAGTATTAAACTTTGTGGCAAAGTTACAGCTTTTTCCCTCTCAGCAAGGGCGGTGCAAAGGCGGTGAGTAGCAGGCGTTAAGGTGGGGAGTTGTCGCTTTGTAGTGCCTTTGGATAAGAATATGGAGAAAGGGTGCGTGGGGTGGGGGAAAACAAGTAAAGGTGTCTTGCTTTTGGCGGTGAAGGGTGGCTTTTTGCTTTGGTAGCTTTTTGTATTCTGTGGGCGTTATGCATCAGACTCTCCCTATATTATTATTGTATGCGTGCGCATTCATGGTAGTTCCTTCTTACGGAAGAGGAGACCGTTGCACGGTCTCCAAAAAGACAAGCATAGCTTGTCATTTTGCTTGACTTTGCAGCATGCGGTAATCGCAAGGCGTTAAGACTGAGGGCGAAGGGAGTGCCTCCTGTAAACGACACGCCCGAATGTCGCAAACAACGAAGCGAGTGCCGTATGATGCAATAGTCTCAAGAGGGGGCATCTTATGCTTCGTACGTTGGACTCATGGGAGGGTAGTGGCATGCAGCAATAGTGGTGGATGGGCGAAGCAGTAGTGGTCGATGCCTCGGACCAATAGTGCTCAGCGAGTGGAGCAGCACTGGTCGACTCAGCGACCAATACTGCTGCGTAGCACCCCCTTTGGGAAAATTCTTTAGGGAGGAGAGGAAGAGGTGGTGCGAAGGGTGCTTGCATTTTGATGCGGAAGCCCTGGGAAGAGAGCTTGCAACTATACAAAATAGTTTTACCTTTGCTGAAAGAAGAAAACACTGACAAGCCGATGAATAGAGAGCTGAATATAGTGCGATTCTCACAAAAACTTAAGGGTACCCTTAAGGAGAGTCCGCTTCGCAGACTCTCCTTATAATAATCGTCTAACCCATTATCTAAAGACAGCCTCACACTGTCCTCTTTCACGAGAAAGAGGACAGTGTGAGGCTGTCTTTTTTCTAACCCCTAATATAAAATAGCTATGTTACAACGCTTACAAACTACGCTGAAGAAAGGACTATTGCTCTCCTTCCTTGCTCTCGGTCTACCTCAGGTTGGTAAGGCTGATAGCCCACAAGCAAAGAAAGATGTCTTTCTTATCGATGTGTCTCGCTCGATGCAGGGGCATGGTAGTGTATCTACCCCTAATGTCTTCGACGATGTCAAGCGTGAGCTGATCACTGCTTTTGGGAAAGCTAAGGCTTCAAAAGCCGTACTGATACCCTTCTCTGACAAGGTGTGTGGAGGTGTATCTGTAGAGCTACCGCAGGACTCTTCAGTCATCCGCTCTTATATAGAGCAGCTGAGGACTTCGGATGGTCGTACTGATATTTACAGAGCTTGGGAGGTCGGTTTGGACTCGCTCCATTCAGATGCTTCGGGTTATCGACTCTATCTCATCACTGATGCTCTGCACAATAGTAAGAGATATGATATAGATAGCTTACGCTCCCTCCTTTCGCACTGGGAAGGTGAGCAGAAGGATGCCTATCTGGTTCTGCTTAACCCCGCTTTCGAAAGCTCCGAGTTGGCAAATATCTTTAGAGCTAATGAGCGAATGTATGTCATCAATTCGCTGCAAGATCTTTATAATGATGCCCAAGTGGATACGACGAAGACCATTGCTGTCGCCTCTCCCCAGCAAGAGAGCGCAGTGCCAACGGCATCCAGTGAGCATTCGCTCTGGTGGCTGTGGTTGCTCCTAATAGCACTGGCAGTAGGTGTAATCATATATGTTGCTTTTAAATTTAGGCTTTGGGGAAGAGGTGTAGATGTAGGCATAGGCGTAAAGAATGAGCGAGGGAGTGCTCTCGTTTCGTCTGAAGGACAAACTTCAGGGGAAGGGGATCAAAATGTCATTGACAAAGCGAAGCGTTATTTCGAAACGTGCCCTTCAGATGGAGATATTGAAGATGGTTATGATGAGGTGCCTGCGAAGGAAGAGAATAAAGAAGGACGCACTCTAGGTGAGCTTGTGGAGGATCCTTATCGTGATACTCACGCCTTGTTTGAGAGGGAGATTAATCGATATAAAATTTCCGAGGAATCGAAGGATTTGATGAGGGCTGATATCAAAGAATCGAGAGATCGTATTTCTACAAATCCGTTGAAAACACTTAGACGAGTAAATGGAGAGCCCGATTTCTTTTCTCATAGATTTGCAGATGTTGTCGTTCCTAGCGTAACAGCAGAGGAACTTGTGCGAGAGGGATTAGTTAATTCTCAGATGAGCGACGATCAGATAGATGCGGCTGTTAGAGCTCGAAACTATCGTAACCTTGGAGCTGCGTATGACCGCAGATGGAAGCTCCCTAGCGGTACGAGCCAAAGGCTTTTTGGTGCTTTGCTTCATTGCACGCCACACGAGGATAAGGCTGGGTTTGTGTTTTTGGTACGTATACCACTGCATAAGGCTATCCCTCATTCTGGTGCGGCTTCGCGGATAACAAAGGAGGTGAGAGCACTGCTTGCTAACAAATCAGAGAAATAGCTCTCTGTAGAAGCTCGTGTGGTGTAAATCTCCGTGGGAAGGTCAACCTTTCCCACGGAGATTTATTTAATAGACTTAAGCCAAGACAACAACCTTCTGGCGTGAATATCCTTTGTCACAAAGATGCTTCAGAAGCTCCAGCGAGATGATTTACTGGTTGCCGAGGGACGTGTGCAAGGCTATGTCTATCGCTTCAAGGATGCAAGCTCAGAAGAACAAATGGAGCAAGCTCAACCACGCAAGCTGCGTACGGAAGATATGGAGTATATGGTCTGTCTCTTCTGTCGTGAATGGAGGGCAGTGCAGGAAATCGCTTCGTACGTACTTCTGAAAATCATATAAGGAGTGTGGTCTTGCCTTGAACTTATGTATCTTTGTGCGACAAAATGACAGACGGAAGATGAACGTAGACATACAGCAGATCAAGCATCGCTTCGGCATCATCGGGACGAGTCCGCTCTTAGATCACGCGATCCGCACGGCCGTGCAGGTTGCTCCCACCGATATGTCGGTGCTGGTGATCGGGGAGAGTGGGGTAGGGAAGGAGAGCTTCCCAAAGATCATCCACCAGAGTAGCATCCGCAAGCACGGCCCCTATATCGCCGTGAACTGCGGTGCGATCCCCGAGGGGACGATTGACTCTGAACTGTTTGGTCACCTGAAGGGTTCCTTCACAGGGGCGATCACTGACCGCAAAGGCTACTTCCAAGAAGCCTCGGGCGGTACGATCTTCCTTGACGAAGTGGGGGAACTGCCTCTCTCGACGCAGGCGCGTCTGCTACGTGTCCTTGAGACGGGTGAGTTCATCCCTGTCGGGGCAAGCCAAGCGCAGAAGACAGATGTGCGCATCGTCGCTGCTACGAATGTGAACCTTCAAGAAGCTGTCGAACGTGGTCGCTTCCGAGAAGACCTCCTCTTTCGTCTGAATACCGTACCCATCGAAGTGCCCCCCTTGCGGAGTCGCGTGCAGGACATCTCCCTGCTCTTCCGTCTCTTTGCTTCGATGAGTGCCGAGCGCTATCATATGCCGCCCCTGCGCTTGACCCCCGAAGCAACGAAGCTCCTCGAGGGCTATCGCTGGCCGGGGAACATCCGTGAGCTGCGCAACTTCACCGACCGCATCAGCGTCCTCGAGGAGGATCGTACCGTGACGGCAGAGACCGTAGCACGCTACCTGCCGAAGGAATTAGGTGTGGACTATCACCCTGCCCTGCGTCAGCAGGCCGTCCTCGGTGAAGAGGCTACTTCCTTTGCCAACGAGCGCGAGATACTCTATCAGGTGCTCTTCGATATGAAGAAGGATATGGCGGAGATGAAGAGCCTTATCGCTGGTATTATGCGCGGAGAGGTGCAGGTGCCTCCCACGCAGGTGCATGGCGATTATCCAGCCAGCGAAGGACATACCACGGCTGGACATCCTGCCGCTCTCTCGGGTCGTGATGATTATCGTAGCTTCCTCACTCATCCAGCGGACTATGCTTCGGTGGAGGAGGTCGTGGAGCTGCCTACCTCTTCTCGCCCTGCCAGCCGTCACGCCGAGGTCTCTGACTTCGAAGAACAACCGCTTTCGCTCGAGGAAGCTGAGCGCAGTATGATTCAGGCTGCCTTGGCTCGCCACGATGGTCGCCGCCGTCGTGCCGCCCAAGATCTCAAGATCTCCGAGCGCACCCTTTACCGTAAAATCAAGGAATATGGACTGGATGAATAAGTGCCGTCACGCTGCCCTGGCTCTCGTCGGCATGCTTCTTACCCTCCTCATCTCTGGTTGTAGCATCCGCTATAGCGCCAACGGAGGTGCGCTGGACTACACCCAGCTCAAGACCATCACCATCGGGGAGGTGATCAACAAAGCTCCCATCGTCAACCCCATCCTCGCCTCCAGCTTCACCGAGAAGATCAAGGACTACTACGAGAGTCGTACACGCCTCTCCCTCACTCCTCAGGCAGGTGACCTCGAGCTGAACTGCACCATCACAGGCTACGACCTCACGCCTATGGCCGTGAGTCAAGATAACTTCGCTGAGCGTACGGTCTTCACCGTCACCGTGCAGGTCAAGTACGTCAACCGCGTCAATGAGAAGGAGAGCTTTGACCGCAGCTTCAAGGCGTACCGTGACTTCCCCCGAAGCCAGCCCTTCGTCTCGGTGCAGGACGACTTGCTACGCGAGATTACGGACGACCTCCTCAAGCAGATTTACAACGCTACGGTAGAGAATTGGTAGATGACACGCGACGAACTCTACGCCTATTTAGCTGACCCCAAGCGACTCACCGCCGAGACGCTTGAGCCCATCCGTGCGCTCTACGAGTCCTATCCTTACTGCGCCCCCTTTGCCTTCCTCTACCTATATAATTTGTCGCTTACGGGGGATGTGCGCTATGCTTCGGAGCTGCGTCGCCTCTCGGTGCTCCTGCCCGATCGGGAGCAACTCTTCCGCCTGGTCGAAGGTGACCGCCCTGCCTTTGTCGCTCCTCCAGCCGAAGAACCAGCCGAAGCTGATGCCTTTGATCTCATTGATCACTTCCTCGATGGGGTGCGTACCTCGGGTGAAGACCTCCCCGAAGTGCTACACTACGAAGGTGGTGGTGAGGGGGGAGACTACTTCGCAGGCGAGGCGAATGAGCCTCTTTCTCCTGATGGTCTCTCCGACTTACTCGATGCTTCTCCAGCTCAGTCTGCCCCTGCCGTAGCTCCTTCCTCCGGGGAACCTGCCCCCGAAGAACTGCTCTCTGAGACCCTCTCTAAGATCTATATCCAGCAGCAACATTACGATAAGGCACTACGCATTATCCGCTCTCTTAGTTTGAATTATCCAGAGAAAAATCGTTTCTTTGCAGACCAGATACGCTTCTTAGAGCGACTGATAGCGAATAATAACACCACAAATTAAATAAGACATGTTCTACCTACTCACGGTACTGATCCTCATAGCATCGATAGCCTTGGTGCTACTGGTGATCGTGCAGAAGTCTAAGGGCGGTGGCCTGGCTTCGCCTTTCGCTTCGACGAATAACATTATGGGGGTACGTAAGACGACCGATGTGCTGGAGAAGGCTACCTGGTGGCTCTTCGGTATCGTAGCGGTACTCTGCATCGCCTCTTCCCACTTCCTCGGTACGGGCTCTGACGCTGCTTCCAAGACGCAGCAGACCCTCGAGCAGAATGCAGCTAAGGCTGCGCCTACGGCTCTGCCCGCTCTCGGTGGTGGCGCTGCTCCTCAGCAGGGTGCCCCTGCTGCCCCAGCTGCCCCTGCGACGGAAGCTCCTGCTCCTGCTCCCACTCCTGCAGCCGCACCAGCCAACTAAGGCTCGATACCATTAATATATATAGGCACGTCCCTCATCGATGAGGGGCGTGCCTATGTGTCTTATAGTGGATCGTGGTGTGGAGTATACGTTTTTATTCCGTATCTTTGCCCCCGATCTAATGCAACGATGCAGAAGGTTCTAACATTTTTACCGATTTAAATGGCAACGAAAATCCGTTTACAGCGCCACGGTCGCAAGGCTTATGCCTTCTACAAGATCGTCGTCGCTGACAGTAGAGCGCCACGAGATGGCAAGTTTATTGAGAAGATTGGTACCTACAACCCCAATACCAATCCTGCCACAGTAGATTTGGACTTCGAGCGCGCTTTGTATTGGCTCACGACTGGTGCTCAGCCTACCGACACGGCTCGTAGCATCCTCTCTCACGAAGGCGTTCTCCTGAAGAAGCACCTCCTCGGTGGTGTCGCCAAGGGCGCATTCGACCAGCAGGCCGCTGATGCTAAGTTCGAAGCATGGAAGTCTAAGAAGGAAGGTGCCCTCGGCTCCATCCGTGAGACCCTCGCTAAGGACAAGGCTAACGCTGCTAAGGCTGCCCTGGAAGCCGAACAGGCTGCCAACAAGGCCAAGGCTGCTGCTGTAGCTGCTAAGAAGCTCGCTGAAGCTGAAGCTAAGGCTGCCGCCGAAGCTCCTGCCGAAGCAGAAGAAGCTCCCGCTCAAGAAGAAGCTGCTGCAGAATAGTCGATCGTCGCACTCTCGTAAGAGATGTCTCCGATAAAGAAATAGCGGACACTCATCCTTCGCTCCACTTCTGTGGGGTGAAGCGGTGAGTGTCCGCTCTTCTTTGTTGCTCTCCTTATCCACTATTCACCCTCACACCGCAGGCTAATCATAGCCTCAAGTACTCACAAAGCGTATGAAGAAATTCCTACTTCGTCTCTTGGTGCTTGCCCTCTTTGCCTTCGCCACCCCAGGGGTATGGGCGCAGGTAACGACCTCGGCAATCAACGGTACGATCACTGATCCGACCACCAAGGAGACTCTCATCGGCGCTACTATTGTCGCCAAACACCTGCCTACCGGGACGACCTACGGCGCCATCACCAACGCCAAGGGGAACTTCAGCATCGTAGGTATGCGCCCAGGTGGACCCTACACGCTGACAGTCACCTACATCGGCTATCAGCCCACGAAGATCGAGAATGTTAGTCTCGCTCTTGGCGAAACAGAGACCTTCAACATCCAGCTCAAGGATGATACCCAGCAGCTGACCTCCGTCGTCGTCACTGGCTCTAAGGGAGGTAAGTTCAACGCTCAGAAGACGGGTGCTGGTACGGCCTTCTCTCGTAAGAACATCGAGCGTGTCCCTACCGTCTCGCGTAGCCTGATGGACATCGCTAAGCTCACACCTCAGTCCAATGGTAACGGCTCCTTCGCTGGTGCCAATAGCCGCTTCAATAGCTTCCAGATCGATGGTGCTGTGAACAATGACGTCTTCGGTCTCGGTGCTTCAGGCAAGAATGCGATCTCCCTTGAGGCAATTGATGCCCTGCAAGTGGTCATTGCTCCCTTTGATGTTCGTCAGTCGGGCTTCACGGGTGGCGGTATGAACGCTATCACCAAGTCGGGGACGAATGCCTTCCACGGCTCGGTCTATGACTACTATTACAATCAGGACTTCTATGGGACGACTGCTGGTAAGGATGTCAAGCTCCGCAAGAAGCTCGACAAGCAGTACGAGAATACGGTGGGCTTCACCCTCGGTGGTCCGATCGTCCAGGATAAGCTCTTCTTCTTCGCTAATGGGGAATATGTCAAGCAGGTAATTCCTTCGACCTACATCCCAGGGGAAGATAACAGCAAGATCACTAAGGAAGAAGCCGACAAGGTAGCGGCTAAGCTGAAGTCGCTTGGCTATGATGCCGGAGGATATGCTTCTCGTAGCGTCCCCAGCGAAACTTTCAAGGGACTGCTTCGTCTGGACTGGAACATCAACCAGGCACACCACTTGACCCTGCGCTATAGCTACATTGATGACAAGCCTTACAACTTCGGCAACAGCCCTACGCGTATGAAGTTCTACAATACGGGGTACTTCAAGAGTAGCGTCACCAATACGCTGGTGGCGGAGCTGAACTCTAAGCTCAGCTCTACGCTCTCCAACGAGCTTCGTGTCAGCTATAGCGGTATCCGCGACAAGCGTTCCTTCAATGGTGCTCCCTTCCCCTTCATCTCTATTGACCTCGGGAACAGCCGTCAGATCCAGGCAGGGGTAGACCAATACACGCCTGCTAATGAACTCGATCAGGATATCTACTCGCTGAGTAATAACCTCATCCTTAGCCACGGGGACCATACGTTCACCTTCGGTACGCACAATGAGTTCTTCGGCATGCGTAACCTCTTTATCACGAATCCTTACGGCAACTACGACTACCGTGATCGTGTCATCGGTAAGGATGCACAGGGTAAGGATATCATCCGTAATGGTATCGAAGACTTCCTCGCTATCGGTACGGAGCAGGAGGTTGGTCCTACAAACTACTACTTCTCTTCGGCTAACACCAATATTACGGGGGATAGTCGCTGGGCACCTTCCTTCCGCGCTGGTCAGCTTGGCCTCTACGCTCAGGATGACTGGAAGGTCAGCGATCAGCTGCGTCTGACTTACGGTCTGCGTATCGATATGCCCTTCTTTGTCGAGCGTCCTACAGCTAATGTAGCGTTCAATAACTCCGAGATCGCCAAGGCTAACGGCGTTAAGAACAACTACCTGCCTCCTCTGCGTCCGCTCTTCTCTCCTCGAGTAGGCTTCCGCTACAACTTTGATAAGGAGAGTCGCTACATGCTCCGTGGGGGGACGGGGATCTTCACTGGTCGTGTGCCTTTCGTGTGGATCTCGAATAGCTTCACTAACTCGGGTGTCGAGTATGCTCGTACGGCTCGCTTCAAGAAGGATGCGATCGATCACGTACGATTCGCAGCTGATCCTACCTCTGAGATCGGCAAGGCCAATGTGCTTCCTGGCTCAACGGAGGTCGATATGGTCGGCTCCAACTTCACCTACCCACAGGTATGGCGTACCAGCCTCGCCTTTGAAGCACGTCTCCCATGGGGTATCCGTGCCACCCTCGAAGGGATGTACACCAAGACCCTCAATAACATCCGCTATCAGGATCTTGGTCTGAAGAAGACTTCAGAAATACGCTATGAATCTGGAGAAGTACGCCCTGTCTATACGCGTCAGGAGGGTAATAAGTACTCCAACATCCTTCTGCTGAGTAATACGAATAAGGGGTATAGCTACAACCTCACCGCTACGCTTGCTAAGGACTTTGGTCACGGCCTCGATGCTTCGCTCGCCTATACCTTCGGTGAGTCTAAGGTGGCTAATGATGGGCTTTCTTCGCTGGCTGCATCGAACTGGAAGTACAACTACTCTACCGACATCAATGGGGATGAGTTCTATTACTCCAACTTCGATATGCGCCATCGCGTCGTCGGTCAGCTCAACTACCGCGTTGAGTATGCTAAGCACTTTGCTACGACCATCGGTCTGATCTACAACGGTCAGTCGGGGCCTCGCTACTCGATCCTTTCCTTCACGGATCTCAATGGTGATGGTGAGCGCAATGACTTGGCCTTCCTTCCTAAGACGGCTACGACGGGTAAGAAGTCGGTGATGTCCTATGAAAAGTTCCTCGAAGAGAATCCTGATATCGCTGCTTACAAGGGGCGTATCGTTCCTCGTAATGCACTGATGGCTCCCTTCGTGCACAAGTTTGATCTGCACTTTGCTCAGGACTTCTTTATGAAGGTCTCGGGCAAGCGCCACACGCTTCAGCTCAATGCCGATATCATCAACGTGGGTAACCTGCTGAACCGTGCTTGGGGGATGGAGCCATATGTCAACTATAGCAGCATCACGCCTATCTCGGGTGTTAATTCAGATTCCTTCACGATCTCTACGCCCAATCCTTGGACGTATGGGGATATCTCCTCTCGCTGGAGAGCTCAGGTCGGTCTGAAGTACATCTTCTAATCTGCGGGTAGTCGCCGACTACTCCATATAACCTCTTCGGGGCACCTCCCTCCACTGCGGTGGAGAGGGGTGCCCCGAAGGCGTTATTTATGTAAGTCGCCCTACCGCAGATGCTCCCACCAGTCGTCGGTGGTGAAGGTGCTGTCGGTGTAGCGAACGATCTGTCCGATGCGTGGCATCAAGATAGGGAGACCTTCTTCATCGCGCAGTCGCTTCGCGTACTCCAGGGGCTCCTTCCACGGGTGCATCGATAGGGCGAACTTCGCATGGTGCACTGTCAGGATGCGCTTGGCTCCGAGGGCGTGCATCGTCTCGCCGAGGTGCTCGGGGAGCATATGGATACCGCTCCACTGCTCACTGTACTGCCCGTTCTCGAGTATAGCTAAGTCGAGCTGAGGGAATTGCTTCCCGATGACAGCGTAGTGTGGGCTGAAGCCCCCATCTCCGCCGACATAGACTGAGTGCTTTGTCCCCTGTAGGACGAAGGATGCCCACAGTGATTGGGCGGAGGTCAGTCCGCGCCCAGAAAAATGCTGTGTCGGGAGGCAATGCACCCGTCCACCTTCTGTCGTCGGGGTGCTTTCATCCCAGTCTAATTCCACGATCTGGTCGGAGCGGTAGCCCCAGCGCTCAAGATGCGCTCCGACACCGAGCCCCGTATAAACTTTGCGCACGCGCCTTTGTAGCTCCTTCGCTACGTGGTAGTCGAGGTGATCCCAGTGGTCGTGGGTGATGATGAGGTAGTCGATCTCGGGCAGGTCTGCCACGTCGAAGACCTTCGTCCCTCGGAAGAAGGCGTTCATTATGCCGAAGGGTGCGCCTTCGACAAATACGGGATCGATGAGGTAACGCACTCCATCCATCTGTAGGAGGTAGCCCGAGTGCCCAAACCAGACAATCAAGTCTTCTGTGCGATCGAGCTTCTTTAAGTCGTGGCGCACTACGGGGATGCTGTCGGTGGGGCGTACATCCTTGGGGCGGTCAAAGAGGAAGCGCCAGAGGATCTTGACACGATCTCCTAAAGACGGACGCTGCAGTGAGGGAGGCATGAGGTAGCGATTTTGAAAGCGTCCATCACGGTAGTTCGGTGAGCGAAGGATGCGCTCCTTGCGTTCGCCCGAGGGAAGTGCGCCGAAGGAAGGACTGTGGAGTACGGCGTAGCTGATACCGAAGAGGGAGACGATGCTACTGCTGAGGATAATGAAGAGAAGCATAATACGGTGCTTGAGCTTACTCATAAAAAGGTATAAGGTGCTACGAAGAGCTGGATACAAGTGTTGTGAGAGATATTCCTATAACGATGGATAGGACGTAATAGTTCTCTTGAGAAGGGAGGGCTGCTTGATGCTACCTTCCTCCTGGCGATGCCGGGCGGAGCTATATAGGAGGTGGCTCTGACCTATATAGGTTCGTTTGTGGACTTCAGGAGAGGAGGACCGACTCATGAAAATAGAGTAGAAAAGGATCGCCGCACGTCTCGATGACTACCTATATATAGCTATTTTTCATCAATAGGGATCATTTGCCTCAGCCGTGATGTATCTTTGTGCCGCCCTCTTGATGAGGCAAGAAGTGGCTCCTCTGCTCGTGGATTGGGTAGGGGATTTTCCTACTTATCATATACATAGAATGATTCAACGCAAATTACTCCTTACGCTTGGCCTCGGCTGTCACAGCCTCTTGGCTATGGCACAGAGTCCCGGTGTGCACGAGACACAGCATCCCGATCACGAGCTCCAGGATGTCGTCGTCGTAGGCTCACGTATGCCGGAGATCAAGCAGCGCGCCGCTGCAAGTATCACGATTATTCCCGAGCGAGACATCCGGGAGATGAGCCAGATCCTGCCTGACATGCAGGCCATCATCGGCTACTTTGTCCCTGGAGTGCCTCCTACGGGCAACAATGTGAACGAGCGCTACAACACCCTGCGTGGGCGTAGCATCCTCGTCCTCATCGATGGTATCCCCCAGTCTACTCCCCTACGCGCTACGAGCCGTGACCTCCGCTCCATCGATCCTGCTGCCGTCGAGCGTATCGAGGTCATCAAGGGAGCTACCGCCATCTTCGGTAACGGTGCTAATGGAGGGATCATCAACATTGTCACCAAGCAGAATAAAGAGCAGCGTCCCTTCGGCGGGCAGTCTCAGCTGAGCTATACGGATCACAATTTCTTTAAGAGTTCAGAGAAGACAGCGGGCTATCGTCTCTCGCAGCAAGTCTACGGGCAGGCTGGCTCCTTGAGTTATCTCGTCGATGGTGTCTATCAGCATACAGGATCGGCTATTGCCGCCAATGGAGTCTATCTCTCGCCTCGCTATGGGCTCGGAGATACGCGTACGATCAACACTTTGGCGAAGTTAGGTTATCGCTTCAGCGACCGTACGCAGCTGGAGATAATGTACAACTTCTTCCGCACAGAGCAGGATGGTCCTTTGGTCGCTTCGGGCGGGAAGTACTTGGTATCGCCTCGTATCGGTGTCCCTGGCACGCAGCCAGCTGAGGCGATGCCCGAGGGTCTGCCCTATAACCATAATGCGTACCTCAAGCTGACCTCTCGCGAAGTCTTCGCACAGACGGATCTCGAAGTCTCGCTCTTCGGGCGCAGCATCAAGTCAGTCGCTGACTACCGCAAGCACAATCCCAAGAGTCCCCGTTGGGAAGAGACCAGCGGTCAGGCGGTTACCAAGGCGTCGCAGGGGGGAGCACGTGCTCAGCTCCTTTCTCGTCTCAGTCCTTCGTCTCAGCTGAACCTGCAGCTGCTCTACGGTGCAGACTTCCTCTTAGATCAGACAAGTCAGCCTCTGGTCGATGGCCGCTACTGGGTGCCTAAGATGACTTCGGTGAACTATGCTCCCTTCGTGCAGGGTAAGGCGGTGCTGTCTGACCTGCTGACCGTCAAGGCTGGAGCACGCTACGACTGGATCGATGTCCGTGTCCCTGACTATACCGTCCTGCGTACCAAGAAAAGTGATCCCCTCGTGCAGGTCGCTGGTGGTACGCTCGGCTACCGCAACCTCTCACTCAATGTGGGTGCGACGTACAACGGGCTCAAGGCCTTCCAGCCCTTTGTCTCTTACTCTGAGGGCTTCTCTATCTATGACCTCGGGCGTACCCTTCGCTCGGCTAAGGCTGATGCACTCTCGAAGATCGAGACCGATCCAGTGCGTACGCACAATTATGAGGCAGGCTTCTACTCCCATCTTCTTGATCTTTTCGGGACGGGAACACGCTTAGATCTGCAGGGAGCCTTCTACTATACTTATGCAGCTCTTGGTAGTGATCTCGTCAGTCAGAATGGCTTCTGGGTCGTCGACCGCTCTCCACAGCGTATCTATGGTATGGAGCTGGGTGCAGAAGCTACGCTGAGTCCGAAGCTCTCACTGGGTGCGACCTTCTCCGCTCTGGAGGGGCGTAAGCGTCTCGCTGATGGCTCGTGGAATGGCTATATGTCGGGGCAGTCTATTCCTCCGCTCAAGCTCACGGCTCACGTCAGCTATCGTCCCATCAAGGATCTATCGCTACGTCTCTTTGCTCTGCATACGGGCAGCCGTGATCGCTTTGCTCCTAAGACGAATCCTACTACGAAGGAGAGCCAATACGCCGAGGGGGAAGGTGTGGTCAAGCCCATCTCACTGCTCTCCCTACAGGGGGCTTATCGTCTCGGTGCCTTCACGGTGGGGCTCGGTGTCGAAAACCTGCTGAATACTACTTATTACCCCATCCAGTCTCAGCTCGTAGCACGCGATGCGGAGTATACGCAGGGCAATGGGCGTATGGTGACCCTTTCGCTGAGCTACCGCTATTAGTCGGCGATAGTGCATCCCGCTTATGAGCGGGGAATCGGGCAATCATAGGATGGAAGAGACCGTCCTATGGTTGCCCGACTTGTATGAGAGCTGATCGTTCGTTCTACAGTAATGGGGTAGCTATCCCTTTATCTTCCCTACCGCACGAAGCGACTCCATATATGAGACCGTTGTACGGTCTCCAAAATAACAAGCACAGCTTGTCATTGGGCTTGACTTTGCAGCATGCGGTAATCGCAAGGCATTAAGATGGAGTGCGAAGGGAGTACCTCGTGTAAATGACACGCCCGAATGTCGCAACCCACGAAGCCAGTGCCGCATGATGCAATAGTCTCAGGTGAGGGGGACAAGGTATCTGAGTAAGATACTCCTTCATAACGCTCGGGTATCTGTGATTGTTTGCACGCTTCGTGGATAGACCTGTAGGGGAGGGTGGTGTCGACCACTATTGCTTCGCATACAAACCACTATTGCTTCGCGTGTCGACCACTACTGCTTCGCGTGTCGACCACTACTGGTGCGTAGTGCCTACGCAGCCATTGGTGTAGCCATTGACCAGAAGAGGACGACCGATCCTTCTTGATGCCGTGGATAGGTGTGCCTGTGGATGGGGGTATTTTCCACGATAAAATGTTGCACTTCGTAGTGGAATGTGCACGTTTAGAGTAACCATTAGCCTGCGTTTTGTTGTGTAAATACTTGCACTTACATAACAAAAATACCTACCTTTGCTCAAAGGATTGAGTGTATGACAAGCAAGAACATTAGACAACAAATATCTGGTTTTGAGTTGGGAAGAGTTTTTCGAGTAGAAGACCTTGGACTATTGCGAACGGAACAACAGGCAGCTATTGTTACGCTGGGAAGGCTTGTACAGCAAGGCGAGATTCAGCGACTCAGCCCAGGAATTTACTATAAGCCAAAGAAAACAGCTTTTGGGGTGGTCGGTCCATCATTGGAAGATAGATTTAGGGATATGCTCTATGACAAGGATACTCCCGCTGCGTATTTGACAGGATTGTATGCATTCAATTTATTGGGGCTAACGACACAGCAACCAACGGTTTTAGAGATTGGGAGCAACTTTCCCCAGAGAGGAAAAACTCGGGGTGGATATACCGTGCGTTTTGTTTTGCAGAAAAACCCTATTACAGCTACCAATATAGAGATGTTGCGTGTCTTGGACTCATTGAAATGGATTAAGAAGATTCCAGACACCACTGTCGATCGCTCCTATACGCTTCTCAAAAAGCTTGTCGGGGGATATACGAAAGCACAACAAACCGAGTTGGTTGAATTATCTATGAAATACGCTCCTTTGACCAGAGCCCTATTAGGTTCGATGCTGACAGATGATGAGCTAAGTACCACGCTGTCTCAGAGTCTGAGCCCACTTACTCGTTTCAGTGTGGGCTTTTCGTCTGTACAAATCCCTAACGAATGGAACATCCGATGAACCAACTTTTGCATCAAAAATCCGAACTTTTCAAGGACTTGCTACAGGTAAGCTCCGAACGGCTCTCCATACCTACATATCTGGTGGAAAAGGATTATTATATTTCAATGATTCTCAAAGCTCTTTCTCTCAGTGTGTACAAGGCTCAGATTGTGTTTAAGGGCGGAACCTCTTTGTCAAAAGCTTATCAGCTAATAGATCGCTTTTCTGAGGATGTCGACTTTGCTGTCATTAGCGAAGGTATGAGTGGCAATCAAGTAAAAACACTTTTATCTCATTTGATAAAAGAGGTTACTGCAGGCTTGAGTGAAGACAAAGATTTTGTCGATGTCTCTAAGGGTTCCAAGTATAGAAAGCAAGCCTTTACCTACACTTCTCAATTAGACGGAACTGGATTTGCTAATCCTATTCCAGCGAGGGTTATCGTTGAAATCAGTGCTTTTGCTAATCCCTTCCCTTATGAGAAGAGACTGATTGAGCCTTTGGTCTCCACGGTGCTAAAGGAACAAGGAATGATTGATTTCATGGATAAATATGACCTTGGGGCTTTTGAACTTAATGTGTTATCACTCACGCAGACCTTATGTGAGAAACTTGTTTCTCTGATTAGATTTTCGATGAGTGCCGACTCGATTACAGCTCTCTCCTCGAAGATACGTCACTTCTATGATATTGAGGCTTTGCTGCATAGAGAAGACCTATTGCGATATATTGAAGGAACGAGTTTCCTCGAAGATATACAACGTTTAATCCGGCACGACCAAACTGCTTTTTCGGAACCCCAAGGCTGGGGCGAACTCACATCAATCAAAGATGCACCTGTTATAAAAGACTTTGATGCGATGTGGAACAAGAAATTAGGAGCAGAATATGAGCGAAACTTATCCTCGATAGCCTATAAGCCTATCCCACCCAGACGGAAGGTCGAACAAACTTTTATGGGATTGATCGACAGGTTAAAGTCCGTAGCTATTAGGTAAAGCCGTAAGAAAAAAGCATCAAGTGTGTTTCCCTTCTACGAAGCCCTGTCCTTCCCTTTTTCTATGGTATTTCATTCCATCCTTTGCGCTATCAAATAGAGCGTATTGAAGCAGGAAGGTATTGAACTCGTGAGTGCCACTCACGGCTTCAAATTTGAAGGACCTGATGGGAAACTACGTGTGGCCGATGTCTTCTGTAGTGTACTGAAAAAAAGTTGACAGTAGGAGTGGTAAGTTAGGATATAGGTTTACAGACTCGGTGCATTAGAGCGAGATGTGGTTTACAGTCTCGTGCGATACTCACAGCGAGCGTTTACAGAGGGCAAAGATAGCCCTCTGTTTGGCATTCATCTTGGCGTAGAGCTTCGGTGAGATGCATCAAAAAGGCATCCTTCCCTCAGATACGCCGCTTCCCCCTTCAGGGAGTATCGGGAACAACTAGTTGCAGGGGTGTTTTCCCTCCAAGGCTTTGGCGAGGACGAGCTGTGCATCGCTCTATTCTCCAGTGTCGGAAGTGCATACTTTTTTTTGGGGGGGGGAGTTGGCTCTTTTTTTTCAGAGGATAGAGGGTTGGTTATCGCTTTGTGGTAGTGTGGTTTTCTCGCCTCGATGGGGCGGGCTTGCTCAGGGCTGAGGATTGTTTTTTTGCCTGCTTTTTGCTTTCTTTGCACTTCCTTTGGCTATTCTCTCCCCAGAGGAGATCAGCCGCATATCTATATAGGTATATCTAATGAAGAGTAAATGTCAATTGATTGAAGGGATGTCTTCTGCATCTAAGCATCCCTATGAGCCTCCCTGTGTGGAGGCATTTTTCGTGCACCAGCCTTTGAATATTCTGGAGACGGTCTCTCTGGAAGGTGAGGTCGAAGACTTCAAGGATGCTGATGACTTCTAAGAAGTTTCTAATAGTAATGAACAAGGTAACAAGCATGCAAGTGAATACAGTCAAGCTACTCCATCGTGCAGGGAATGTGCTGCTCTGTGCTATGGCTCTTTTTGCACTTGGGTCGTGTCGTGATGACCTGCAAGAGCCGAAGGAGTCCACCCACGAACAAACCCCTCAGATCCCTCTTGAGAACTACATCGGCAAGGTCGATATCGCCCTCGAAGCAACGCTCGAGCCCATGCCCGATCAGAGTGGACGAGGGCTTAGTTACAGCCTTATGGACCGCAGTGAGAAAATCGGTCTCGATGAGAATACTGTCCCTGCAGAGAAGGATTATGCGGGTGAGTTTGCTCCACGCATGGCTCTGACAGAAGGAAGTACGGAGTCTGGTTTTCTTATTTTCTATCATGATAGTGGTAAGAAAGTACTGCGTAAGGCTGTAACCTTCAAGGTAATTGAGGGCGTGAAGAAAGCCGATGGGACGATCGACCCGACGGCGAAAAATAGGGTCCAGTGTGTGGTGAAGAATATCAACTTCCCTGCGAGGTATACTCTGAAGGATGAGTTTAATAAGCCTACCAATGACGAGGTGTCCAAGTATCCAGAGCGTATTCCTTCGACTAATACGACGAAGGAAAGCGGATGGCATGTCATGGCTATGCTAGACTATCAGGGGAGTACCGGTTATTACTACACTGCTGATGCTGATGCTACGAACCCTTTGAATAACCGCCTTCTGTTCGGGTCTTCTCAGACTGATTCCTATAGCATGCAGACTTCGCAGTCTACTGATAATACTTATCCTCTGAAAGGGAATGGTGTCTACCTTAATACTCCGTGTGCTTCCGCTTGGATGCCTCTCTACATCACGAAAGCTCCTGCTGAACCTGCCGCTCCCGGTAAAACTCCCGAGGAACCTGCTGTGACAGGTGTGAACTTAGAGTTGCACTTTAAGCCTCAGGGGGTGCTCTTACAGTATGACTTGACATCGATGGCGGCAGAGACTCAAGATCTACGAGAAATAGGGATTGTCTCCAATGTCTTGGACTTTAAGGGCTATTATGATTTGAACTCCGCTTCGATCGAAGAGGCTTTCCGCACGAAGGATGGAAAGGACTATGGTCTTCCTAAGTGGGTGCCCGATGCACCCAGTATGGGAGGGCTCTCTATGCACTATGCTCCGAGTACGGAAGCTCCGTTATCCTCGGGGGCACGTGTCTTCCCTTGGGATATGCCGACGCTATCGAGCAACCGTACTCCAGAATTCGAGAATTGGTCAAGCCCTGGGACGAATAAGTGGAATGTAGAGAACGCTTCGGTCTTGTCTGCATATATATTGGGACATAGCGACAATAACTCTACGGGACGACCAAAGACTTATCCGTGGCTTAATACAAGAAAGTTATGGACTTTCCTTGAGTTAGGTGGATATAACGGAAGGATTTTTAAGGGAAGTCGACATCTCTTTTACTTCTGGGGGATGCCACGTACCGCAGAGCGTATGCCTCAAAAGGGTAAGCGTGCCACTTACCTCTTTGCCAGTAGCCATAGTCTGATGACAGATGAGGATGCTTGGAATGCTGAAGATGGCTTTGATACAGGTGTCTTTCAAGACTTACTGCGGTTGGCTATTAAGCTTTCTAACGATCTGGATAAGTTGAAGACGGCTGCTGAGCAGGCTGCTCCCAAAGACACGGCTGCTCTTAATAAGAAGTATCGGGATGACAAGACGAAATATGAGACAAGGGATAGTTATAATAAGTATCGTGCTCACTTCCCTGGTTCCGTATTTACGGCTGCGAAGAACGCCATGCAAAAAGCTAGTGAGTACCTTCGTAATGCCAACAAGAGTGATATCACTCCCCGTACGCAACCTCTGATGGTGCTTCATCAGACCAATAGCACGTTCCCCGAGCGCAAGGTCTACCATGCACAGGTGGTCATTCGTCCAGACCTCATGCTCTCCGAAGTGATCTACCAGAAGCATGATGGGAAGAACTACTCGCTCCTCGAGGTGTACAATACTACGGTAGAGCCTGTCGACCTCTCGCAGTATGCCGTTGTGCGCTTAATCCCCAGTGCCGATGGCTCGCATTTAGCGTTTAGAAATAAGGAAGGACAGCCTGTAGAGTCGCTTGAACACGCTCTTGTCTTGCCTCTGACAGCCCTCAAGGGGAATGCCGATCCTTTTGCAGGCTCTGCTCTGAGCTCGCTCAAGCCCCGCGGATATACGTATGATGATGCTGCCAATCGAGCTCACCCGATCTACTACCAATCGGCTGGTTATACCACTACCTTCGATGGTTTTTGGAGGGGAACCTGGCATTACTCGCAGCTTGTAGATGAATCGACCACGCATCCAAATCGTTCGCTGTATCTCCTGAGTGGACAAAGCATCTTGCTTGGTGCAAGTGGCTATGTTAATAGTCCAGTTACAAAGAAGGAGTCCTCTTATACGGTACAGCTTCTTGAGCCCAATGGCTGGTTTAAGCCACTTCACGGATTACTTGAGAGCAACTATAATAACTCCTACTTACGCTATGCCTATGCCTATGCTGATGGGATGAAGACGAATAATACCTTCGGAGAAGGTACGCTGGACTACGAGCCTGGGAATGCCTTTGCTCTGATCAAGAAGACGAGTACTGGCTGGCAGATCATCGATGCTACGGGACCCGTAGGCCCTAAGCACTTGGCTTTTGCTGGAAGCTATTCGGACTTTAAGGCAAAGATGGCTGACTACACCAATGTAGCGTCCTTCTCGCTGCAGCGTCTGGATGGGGTGGACTATCCCTTCATCGCTCCCTTCCGCACCAAGCGACTCACCTCGAAGTGGTCTGATGACTGGAATATTCTGACCGATGTCAATCAGTTTACTCCAGGCCGTCGCTTTGGATATAGTGGCTTGGACCTCAATGCCCCTGACTGGAAATATCAGATCAAGCGCACGCCGATTGATACTCAGTTCACGACCTATTGGAATGCTCGTCCGACGAAGGACTACTGATCCGAATAGGATCGCCTAATGTGCCAAGGGCATCCTTCCTCGAGTGAGGAAGGATGCCCTTGGCGCATTTGCACAGCTCGTGGGTTATATTTAATTTTTTTTTTTGTTCCTTTGTGATAAATCAGCTTCATCTTCCTCCGTGAAGTATTAGCCGTATATCGGTATAGATAGATCTAATGAAACGTAAATCCCAATTGATTGAAGGGATGCCCTCTACATGTAAGCATCCCTACGAGCCTCCCTGCGTAGAGGCATTTTTCGTGCATCAGCCTTTGAACATTCTGGAGACGGTCTCACTGGAAGGTGAGGTCGAAGACTTCAAGGATAGTGATGATTTCTAAGAAGTTTGTATAGTAATGAACAAGGTAACAAACATGCAAGTGAATACAGTCAAGCTACTCCATCGTGCTGGGCGTGTAATGCTCTGCGCTATGGCTCTTCTTGCGCTTGGGTCGTGTCGTGATGACCTGCAAGAGCCGAAGGAAAAGACTTCGGAACAAACATCTCAGATTCCTATCGATAACTACATCGGTAAGGTCAATATGGTCATTGAGGCAACCCTCGAGCCCATGCCTGACCAAGGAGGGCGAGCTCTTGACTTCACCCTTATTGACCGCGGTACGAAAATCGGTGTCGATGGGAATACGGTGCCCTCCGATGCTGACTACTCTGGTGAAGTTGCCCCACGCATGTATCTGACCGAAGGGAGTACAGAGCGAGGTTTCCTTATCTTTTACCATGATAGTGGGAAAGTCGTGCGCAAGGCTGTTGCCTTCAAGGTGATTGAAGGTGTCAAGAAAAAGGATGGCTCGATTGACCCCACGGCGAAGAATAGAGTCCAGTTTGTGGGGGATGTTGACTTCCCCACAGATGCAGATGTGACGCTCGCGGATGAGTTTAATAAATCAAGCAATAATGTCGTCAACGATGAAGTCTCTGAACGCTGGCCTGGGCGTATTAATCCAAGCAATACCACAAAGAGTAGCGGCTGGCACGTCATGGCGATGATCGGTTATCAGGATCTTACATCCTATTATACGTATCAAGATGCTGATGGTACAGATCCTGATGCGCTTAATCGCATGCTCATCGGTTCTTCGATTAGTTCGCGCTATCAGTTAGCTCCCTCAGAGTCCTACGATGATGCTTTTAGAGCGGGAAATACTGTCCAAATTAATGCCCCATGTGCTTCGGCGTGGATGCCCCTATATATTACGAAGGCTCCAGATGCGGCAAAGGTAACAGGGTTAAATCTAGGCCTACACTTCAAGCCTCAGGGCGTGATCTTACAGTATGACTTGGCATCTATGGCCGTAGAGACTCAGGATATACGCCGTCTCGGGCTGGTGTCTAATGTCTTGGACTTTAAAGGCTATTATGACCTCAACTCAGCTTCTATAAAATACGCCTTTGAGCACAAAGATGCTAAGGACTATGGCTTGCCCAAATGGGTGCCCGATGCGCCTAACATGGAGAACCTTTCGATGAACTATGCTCCGAAGGAGGATGCCCCTCTGTCTTCTGGTGCTCGAGTCTTCCCTTGGGATATGCCTACGCTGTCGAGTAGTGATGCTACGATTCTCTCGAATTGGCCAACCCCCGGGACGAACGAGTGGAAGGTCAAGCAAGGCTCTGTCATGTCTGTCTATCCCTTAGGGAATAGCGATAATAATAATACGCGACGTCCAGCATCTTACCCTTGGCTCAAGGCATCGAAGCTCTGGACTTTCTATGCCTTAGGAGGAACAATGAAAAAAAATATCGAGCCGGATGGGAGTGTGTCTTATTCTTCAAATTCGGATGGTCGCATTTTATATTTCTGGGGAATGCCACGTACCCAGGATCGTATGCCAGAAGCAGCAAGCGAACGGGGCACCTATCTCTTCGCCAGTAGCCACAGCGTTTTGACCGATGAGGATGCCTATGATGCTCCAAATGGCTTTGATACTGATGTGCTTCAGGATTTAGTGAACTTGGCTACCGATTATGCCAACGACCTAATTAATCGGGAAAAGGCGATAAATGCCGCTGCTCCCGAAAAGAAGAAAGATCTTAAGGCCGAATACGAAGCATATAAGAAAGCTTATGAGACAAGGGAGGACTTTAATCTCTACCGCAGTAACTTCCCTGGTCCTACATTCGCAGCTGCAAGAGCTGCCATAAAGAAATCTGGGGAATATGTTCGTGAGGCCAATAAGAGTGGCATCACTCCCCGTACCCAAACCTTGATGGTGCTTCATCAGACCAATCGCACGTTCCCCGAGCGCAAGGTCTACCATGCACAGGTGGTCATCCGTCCTGACCTCATGCTCTCCGAAGTCATCTATCAGAAGCATGATGGACAGAACTACTCGCTCCTCGAGGTGTACAATACTACGGTAGAGCCAGTTGACCTCACGCAGTATGCCGTTGTGCGATTGATCCCCAGTGCTGGTACGCATTTAGCCTTTAGAGGTAAGGATGGGCAGCCTGTAGAGTCTCTTAAGGACGCTCTTGTATTGCCTCTAACGGCTCTTAAGGGTAATGCAAATCCTTTCGAGGGCTCTGCGCTAAGCGATCTTGCTCCAACAGGATATAACTACGAGGATGCAGCGAAGCGTGCTCGCCCAGTCTACTATAAAAAGTATACTTTTAACTCTACCCGAGGTGGATTTTGGAGTGGAACTTGGAATGGATCTAGACTCGTAGATGAGGATAGCTCACACCCAGGGCGCTCTCTATACCTTCTAGGAGGACAAAGTATTCTACTGGGTGCAAGTGGCTACGTCAATAAGCCTGTAACAGATGAGGGGTACAATTCCACGGAAGACCTTCTTGACCCCAATGGCTGGTTCAAGCCATTTAAGGACCTGCTTGAGGATAATATGAGCAAGAAATATCTACGCTATGCCTATGCTTATGCTGATGGAGTTAAGAAGGATAACACCTTTGGAGCAGGCACGCTGGACTACGAGCCCGGGGATGCTTTTGCCCTGATCAAGAAGACGAGTACTGGCTGGCAGATCATCGATGCTACGGGACCCGTAGGGCCTAAGCACTTGGCTTTTGCTGGAAGCTATTCGGACTTTAAGACCGAGATGGCTAAGCACGAGAGTGCGCAGAGCTTCTCGCTACAGCGTCTAGATGGGGTGGATTATCCTTTCATCGCTCCCTTCCGTACCAAGCGGCTCTACCCTTCTCTGTGGTCTGATGACTGGAGTATCAAGACCGAAGTAAGTCAGTTTACTCCAGGTCGTCGCTTTGGATATAATGGCTGGGAACTCACTTTCGGTACCTGGATGCATCATACCAAGCGCACGCCGATCGATACGCGGTTCACGACCTACCAGGATGCTCGTCCGACGAAGGGTTTCTAATCCTTCGCACGGCAATGCCTAATTGCAGCAAGGGCATCCTTCCTCACTCGAGGAAGGATGCCCTTGTCGCATGAGGGGGCTTGCGCCGTATGAGACCGTGCAACGGTCTCACTTCGTGCGCAAAAAAAGCATCTCCCCACAGTCGTCTCTATAGAGATAGCTGTGGGGAGATGCTTTTACGTATGGAAGCGGGTGCGCCTCTTTACTTGGCAGGAGTATAGATCTGGCTGATGCTCTCTTCGATCTGGTCGGGAGCGAGATCACCAAGGGTCTGGACAGGCGTACCCTTCATGGGGATGAAGAGGCACATAGGGATGCTCTGCACCCCGAAGATATTAGCCAGTTCGGGCTCCTTGTCGACATTGATCTTATAGACATCGATCTTGCCAGCGTACTTCTTGGCTACAGCTTCGAGCTTTGGGCCGAGACGGCGGCAGGGACCGCACCAGTCGGCGTAGAAGTCGACGATAGCAGGACGGCTACCCTTGAAGACGAACTTCGTAGGCTCTTCCTTATAATCCCAGATGAACTTGCGCATGTAGGCTGCGTCGATGTGCTTGATAGCACCTTCGGCTGCCTTGTCGTCGGCTGCTGCTTCGCTTGGGGCAGCTGCCGTCTCCGTTGAGGCTGTGGTGCTCGAAGCCTTGGCCGAGCAAGCGTAGGTAGAGAAGATACCTGCGGAGATGAGGGCGAGGCTGAGGATGACTTTCTTCATTGTTGTGTTAGTTGCTACGAGGTGATAGGATGCTGCTCGTTGGTATGATAAGCGTCAGAGTGTGTTTTTTGTTCACTAAGCAACAAGCCGGACACCCTTTCGAGAGGATGTCCGGCTTGTCTGTGAATGGATGGGGTAGGTCTTACTTCTTTTCCTTGACTTCGGTGGAGCGGAAGAGGATGCTCGTACGGTCCTTAGAGTCGTAGAGCTTCTTCGTCAGAGCCTGTACGGCCTGAGGGGTGACGGTATCGAGTACCTTGTCGTAGTCGGTGACGAAGTCGAAGCCTTGGCTGTAGAAGCGCGAGAGCTGAGCGAGCCAGTAGCTGTTCTTGCGGAGGTTCTCGCCATGCGCCTTCTTCATATTCTTCACCGCCTTGTCGAAGTACTCTGCCGAAGGACCTTCCTTGGCGATGCCTTCGAGTCCCTTGAAGACCAGCTCATTCATCGCAACGGCCTTAGCTGGGTCGGTCTGGAACTGGACGGTGACAGAGGTGCGAGGGCTGGGGAAGCGACCTACTTCGCTCGTGACGCCGACGCTGTAAGCACCACCGGCATCCTCACGGATGGTCTTTGTATAGAGCTGATCGAGGATGGACTCGAGGACAGCTGCTGTGAGGACTTCCTGCTGGCTGTAAGCAGAGGGGAGGGAGAGCCCATCGATGACGATGCCCATAGGGGTAGCCATAGGAGCGCTGTACTCCTTCTTGTTCGTGCCGAGACGCTCTACGGGGACACGGTCGGTGTGCGCCTTGTCGGTGTAGACCTTCTGAGCAGGGAGCGAAGCGATATACTGCTCTACCAGAGGACGGAGGACAGCTTCATCGATATTCCCTACAAAGTAGAAGTCGAAGCCACGGGCGTTGGCGAAGCGGCTACGGAAGAGCTGAAGAGCCTTCTCATAGTTCGCACCCTTTACTTCCTGTACGGTGAGTGGGTAGCGCTCGGGGTTCTTAGGGAAGAGGTAGCGCGTGATGGAGTCCCCGAGGAAGGAGAGGGGGTTAGCCTTGCTTGCTTCGAGCTCGCTGATGGTACGTTCTTGCCAAGCCTGGAAGGCTTCCTTGTCACTGCGTACAGCAGTGAACTTCAGGTAGAGGAGCTGCATGAGGGTTTCGAGGTCTTCCTTCGTGGTGCTACCTGAGAGATCTTCGCTGATGCCAGAGACGCTGGAGGTGATGGCAGCTAAGCGACCCGTGAGTGCCTTCTCGAGGGCAGAGGCGTCGAACTTACCTAAGCCACCAAGGGCAGAGACGGCGTTGAGCACCTTCAGGTCGGTAGCGGTGGGCTTAGAGAAGTTGTAGTATCCGCCCTTGCGCTGTCCCTTGAAGAGGATCTCATCCTCCTTGTAGTCGGTCTTCTTGAGGTAGACCTTCGTGCCATTGGAGAGTGTCCAGATGGTCGATCCGTATCGAGCATTCTTCTCTTCCTTGACGATCTTACCCTTGGTGGGGAGCTTGTCGATGAGCTTCTCGTTGCTGACTTCGTTCTTAGGAGCTTCGACTTGCTGCTGGAGGTAGGCGTGGTACTTCTCGGTGAGTTCGGCCACGGATGGGAGCTTGATGCCTGCCTTTTCGACGCTGGTCAGGGCTACGAGGACGTTCTTCTCGAGGTCCATTTCCTGCATCATGGCATTGATCTGCTCGAGGGGGAGCTGGGCAGCAAGCCCTTGGACGACCTGATAGTAAGTGGGGATGTCGAGGAGGTAGCCCCCGTCATCGAAGTAGTCTACGTAGACCTCAGCCCACGTTTCGCTGGTACGCTTGTCTCGCTCGTTGTACATGTTCTTCGCCGTGACGAGGAAGTCTTTCTTGGCACGGTCAAACTCCGCAGGGGTGAAGCCGTACTTCTTGATGCGTACGATCTCAGCGACCAGAGCCTTGAGCGCAGGATCCCATTGCCCTTCCTTGAAGGAAGCATCGAAGCTGGTAGCATCCTTGGTCTTAGCGACGATGTAGTTGTCGAAGCTGACCGAAGCCCCCGTGAAGGGTGCGTTGGGCTTCTTCGTCATGTCGCTGAAGCGCTGGTTGACCATCGTGGAGACGAGGGCGTTGAGGTAGTCCTCGAGGGGACCCATGATGGAGGCACGCACTTCGGGAGGCGTGACATCGCTCTTGTAGGTCACGGTGATGGTGTTCTGCGTAGCTTCCTTGTCGGAGACGATGCCGACGATGGGCTTGGCGTTGTCCTCTACGGGGACGTAGATGCGCTTAGCGGCATTCACTGGGGCAGGAATGTCGGCGAAGGTCTTCTTGATCTGCGCCTCTACGTAGTCGACATCGACATCTCCGACGATGATCAGAGCCTGCAGGTCGGGGCGATACCACTTCTTGTAGTAGTCACGCAGCACCTGATAGGGGAAGTGACGGACGATATCCATCTTCCCGATGGGGAGACGCTTGCCGTACTTGTTGCCGGGGAAGGCAATCTCAAGTAGCTTCTCCATGTTGCGCATGTCTCCGTTGTTGCTGCGGCGCCATTCTTCTTCGATGACACCACGCTCAGCGTCGATTTCCTTGTCCTCGAGGCTGATGAAGCTACTCCAGTCGTGGAGGACGAGGATACAGCTGTCGACGATGCTGCGGCGTGGTACGGGGATCTTCATCAGGGTGTAGACCGTGCGGTCGAAGCTGGTGTAGGCATTGATGTTGCCGCCGAAGCTCGCGCCGATACTCTCGAGGAAGTTAATGATTCCCTTGCCAGGGAAGTGCTTGGTGCCGTTGAAGGCAATATGCTCGAGGAAGTGTGCCAGACCCTGCTGGGAGTCTTCTTCCTGCATAGAGCCGACCTTCTGGGCAATGTAAAACTCTGCTCGGCCCTTGGGCTCTTCATTATGTCGGATGAAGTAGGTCAGTCCGTTAGGGAGCTTACCGATGCGTACGGCGGTGTCTATGGGGAGAGGTGGCATCGAGCCTGGGGCTTGGGCATGGAGCGCCGAAGGAAGTCCCAGTGTAGCACCTGCAAAGACCGCCGAAAGGAGGGAGAAGATGATTTTCTTGAGCCTCATCGCTTTCTGTGGTTTAGGTGAATAAGGAGGGTTGATAGTTCACTATTTGTAGCAAAGATACTATATTTCTTCGGGCGTGTGTTTGCGCTTGTGAGAGGCTTTGCTGAGGCGAGAATGAAGTATCTCCATCCACGCTCTGCGCCATGTGGTTAGGCTCTTTGGTTTGCCCTGCTTGCAGCTTGGGCGACCTGCTTGTCGGGGTAAGGGAGGTGAAGCCCTCGGAAGATGAGAGGCGAAGGACTACTGGTCACAGGTGTGCACCTATACTGCTTTGCTCGCCGACCACTATTGGTGCATGCCACTGATCACTACTGCTCCGCTCGTCGACCAGTAGTGCTTCTCTGTGCCTCTTGGCGAAGCTCATGGCTACTTCCTTTGGAAAAGCGTGCGTGGAGGTGCTGATTGAGGCGCTTCTTGCCCTTGTCTGCGCCCTTTTTACAGGGATGCAAAGGCGATTCATACGTGTGACTTGTAAAGGTTTTTATATCTTTGTAACGTTTCGATAGGTGAGGCGGTACCATGCCTTAGGGTCGCATTGATGATCTCTACCGACAGCATCGCCACCGTTAGACCTGATGAAGGAGGCTTCCTTCATCAGAGTGCGTCATCGCTCCTCCGTTTGAGACAAGAGCATAATTCCTAATTAGAAATTGTATAATATGAAGAAACTTTCGTTAGTCCTCTGTGCTGCATTGCTCGCAGGCGTGGGCAGTAAGGCCCTGGCTCAGGTGCAGGATGTGAGCTTCACGGTAGCTCCTGTGGCTGGCTATACCCACTGGGATAATAAGCTCAACTTCGGGGATGCCCCCTTCTGGGGAGCACGTGCCGGCTTCGGCTTCGGTCCACTCTTTGAGATCCGTGGTCTCTATGAACGTAGCTTCGACCTCAAGTCCCAGCTCAAGTCCAGCTCCCTGCTCTCAGGAATCAGTGGCTTGACGGACAACCTTAAGGGGGAAACCCTTGATATTACCCGCTACGGAGGTGAACTGAAGTTCAACCTCTGGTCCAATGCCTTCTTCGCTCCTTACCTCACCGCTGGTGGTGGTGTGATGGACATGCGCTATACGGATACTCCTGCAGAAGGCACGACCGTGAGCTACAAGGAAAAGCAGATCTATGGCGCTGGTGGTGTCGGTCTGAAGTTCAACTTCGGTCGTCGTGTCGCTCTCGCGATTGAAGGGAAGGATATTATCTTCAATGTCAACAAGAATAACCGCTACCTCGCTTCTCCTACCAATGCTGGGGAGCAGCTCCACAACTGGACGGGGCAGGCTTCGCTGGATATCTACTTCGGTGGTCGCAGTCAGCGTGCAGAGGATGCTGTCTCTCGTGCATACCATAATATGTACACGGATGGCTTCCGTGGTATCAAGTTCGTCCTTGAGCCCGGTGTCGCCTATGCAGACTTCGCTAAGTCATCGGGGCTGGCACCTCAGTGGTTCGTCGGGGGATCTGCTGGCTTTGACTTCTCTTCCCTCTTCGGTGTCCGTGGCTTCTACTACGCAGCTACGAAGACCCCTAATAAGCTGGAGGCTAATCTGAATAACGAGCTTCGCCTGTATGGGGGTAACTTCATCGCGCGTCTCAATATGCCCCTCGGTCTGACCCCTTACGTCACCCTCGGTGCAGGGTACCGCGAAGTGACGAATAAGTTCGTCCCTACGGTGGTAGGTGAAGCACCTAAGAGTGGGCTCTTCCTGCTCGGTGGTGGTGGTGTAGAGATCCCTCTCTCCAAGTACTTCGCTCTCTATGGTAACCTCAATGCCATGGTCAGCGAACAGGAAAATCCTTCGATCACCAGCGTCACGGATCCTGCGGACGTGAAGATCAACGCCTTCTATCAGGCTGGTCTCCGCTTCAATATCGGTCGCTCCAGCCGTGATGGTCGTGAGCTCTACCAGAGCTATGGAGATGCTCAGGCTAAGTCCGAAGTCGCTCGTCTGCAGAAGTCTAACCTCGAGGAGCTCAACGCTCTGCGTGCAGACTACGATGCACGTATCAAGAAGCTCAACGAAGAGCTTGCTAATGCTGTCTCTCGTCGTGACACCGTCACGGTGACACGTGTCCTGCGTGAAAAGAGCCAGGTAGCAGATAGCATCTCTACGGTCGATAAGCAGACGACGCAGCTGGCTACCAAGAAGGCACAGACACCTGCTCGTACGCTCACGCTGACCAAGGCTCAGTTTGATAGTCTGGTCAATCAGGTCGTCGTTGACCTCAAGCGCGAAAAGGGCTCTAAGCTCACCGTCGCTGATGTCACAGGTAGCCACCTGACCGACCTCGACAAGATCCTTCTGCTCAACGCACTCTATCGTAGCCCCAATGCAGCTCAGGTACTCGATGCTGAGAAGGATGCAGCGCTTAAGGATGGCAAGGTAGATCCTAACATCGCACTGGTCAAGCGCCTCGATCAGGTCATCGACCGCCTCGAAGCAATCAATTCGACGCAGATCAAGCAGGGAGCTAAGTCCAGCGATGAGACGCGCCAGCTGGAGCAGCAACTCAAGAATCAACTTGATCGTCCTGATAATATCGTCGTAGCTACCCAGGATGCCAAGGGCGAAGTGTCGGCTCAGGAAGTGCAGATCAAGCCACTAAAGAAGACATTCACCTTCGATCGCGTAGCTGCCTTCACGGGGCTTAATATCGGTGGACAGCTCGGTCTCAATGTAGGTGCACGTGCTTATCTGCAGTTCCGTAACACGAAGTTCGACCTCGTCCCTGACTTCTACTTCAACTTCGGTAGAACTCTCGGCTTCGGTCTGAATGCTAACGTTCACTACAACCTGCCTTCCTTCCTAAAGGATGCTGTCTCCCCTTATGTCGGTGTAGGTCTTGGTCTCGATAGACTCGGTGGAGTAACGCGCTTCCGTCCTAACTACGTCGTAGGTACTTCCCTTAACAAGGTGCTTGGTGGTCGTCTCTTCGTAGACTACACGGTGCGTGGAGCCTTCTCCAGCAACCAGCTGGCAGTAGGCTATCGCTACAACTTCTAAGCAAATCTTGTCTATGAAGTCCTTCCTATTCGCTCTCTCCCTCTTGGCTGTAAGCTCTGTGTCTCAGGCACAGAGCCCAGCTAAGAGTGCGAGTAAGCCTTCTCTCGCTACTGATACCCTGCTGACTCTCTCGGAGGAGGATCTGATGCGTGCTGTGCGCTCTGTCGCCGAGGCACGCTTGGCTGCAGAAGGTTATCAGGCCAGTGCGGGTCTCTCTGCACGCGAGCTGCGTCTGGTCAAGCTGCAGATGCTCCTCAATGCCCTTGGGCTTGGTCGTCAGCTCGCTGCTCCTGCTACGAGCCATTCTCCTGTAATGCCAGCTCAGAGTATTCCCGATGTACCTTCTCGTCCAGCTCGGATAGCCCAGCCTCAGCAGGACTCAGGACGTCTTGCTCGTCTTGAGCAACTGATGCTCCTTCTCCTGCAGCGACGTGAATCAGAGCGTTATGCGCTTGCTCTCCCCACTCACACTGTCAAGGGGGAAAAGGGTGCTCCTACGTCTGCCTCTCGGTCTGAGTTACAGCCAGCTACGGCGACCACTGCCTCCAGTGACTCGCTACTACGTGCACTCCAGGAAGAGCTCGTAGCCCTGCGTGCGGCTCAGGCAGAGCAACCACAGTCACAGCTTCAGCCTGCACAGGTGATTGTCGAGCAGCCAGCTCCAGCACCTGTATCCATGCCTCAGCCTGTGGTAGAGACACGTATCGTCCCTGTCGTCTCCCACTTCAAGCGCCAGGTCTTCTTTGCCTTGGGCAAGAGCGAGCTCCTTCCTGAAGCACGCTTGGCACTCAACGAAGTCTACCGTATCCTTTCTACAGATGCTGAGATGAAGCTCTATCTTACAGGCTACTCTTCCCCTGATGGGAATGCTGCTCAGAACGAGCGTCTCTCGCGTCTCCGTAGCCAGGCTGTGCTGGACTACCTCACTGCTTGCGGTATCTCCGCCGATCGTCTCATCAGCGTCGCTGGTGGTATCGACCGCAATACCGACCTGATGAGCAGTGCACGCCGTGTCGATATAGAGCTGAAGAAGTAAGCCCTGCATCACACGATTCTACATCAAAAAGCCCCATCTCTCCCACGGGATAGATGGGGCTTTTTCGTTATCTTTGGTGTACTCGTGCCCTCAACGCTGTGGGGCTATCCTTCCAAGTTTATTATCACCTATGCTTCATCAGACACGCTCGCTACTGGCGAGCTTCTTACTCGGCCTGACTTTCGTGAGCTGCTCGACAGCTGGTCTCGGTGGATCTAAGAGCAAGGATCCTATTGACTATGTAGACCCTTATATGGGGAATATCAGCCACCTGCTGGTACCTACCTTCCCTACCATCCACCTGCCCAATGGGATGATGCGTGTGCATCCTCAGCGTACGGACTATGCCACGGAGCAGATCGCAGGGCTTCCTGTCATCCTGACCTCTCACCGTGGAGTCTCGGCCTTCGCCATCAGTCCCCTGAGTAGTCTGGGCGATAGCCTCCCCGAGGTGGTGCGCTACAGCTACGATAGTGAGCGTGTGCGTCCCTATCTCTATGAGGCGACCCTGCTCGAGCCCGAGGTCAAGGTGCGCTATGCTCCTTCGTATCGCAGTGCTATCTATAGCTTCAACTTCGAGCGCAAGAAGGCGGGACATCACCTCGTCTTCTCCACGCCTCAGGGCGAACTGATCGCTTCGGGTAAGAGCCTCTTCGGCTACCAGCAGCTTGAGGACTCCACACGCGTCTACCTCTATGCCGAGATGAATGCTGAGCCTACCGAGCGCATCGTACGCGACTCCCTCTCAGGGCGTCCCCTCACAGCTGAGGGCGTAGCACGTGGGAAGACCTTGGCGCTCTCCTTCTCGAAGCCAGAGGTAAGCCTGCGCTATGGCGTCTCCTACATCAGTGTCGAGCAGGCCAAGCGCAATGTCGAGCAGGAGATCCAGTCCTTTGAAGTTGATTTGGTGGCTAAGTACGGGCGCAATGAGTGGTCGAAGGCGTTGGATAAGGTCGAGATCGAAGGGGGGACACCCGATGAGCGCCGTGTCTTCTACACTTCCCTCTACCGCACCTACGAGCGTATGATCTGCCTCTCCGAAGATGGTCGCTACTGGAGTGGCTTCGATAAGAAGGTGCACGATGACGAAGGTGTACCCTTCTACACCGATGACTGGCTGTGGGATACCTACCGTGCTACCCACCCCTTACGCATCTTGCTTGACCCCGTCAAGGAGCAGCAGATGCTCACCAGCTACCTGCGTATGGCCGAGCAGAGCCCCGAGGGCTGGCTGCCTACCTTCCCCGAGGTCACGGGTGACACGCATCGTATGAACGGGACGCACACCATCGCTACCTTCGCCGATGCCTATGCTAAGGGGCTCACGGGCTTCAATCTCAGTGCTGCTTACCAGGCCTCCAAGAAGACGATGGCGGAGAAGTCTTACCTCCCCTGGACACGCCGCCCTAAGGGAGTGCTATCGGAGTTTATGGATAAGGAAGGTTACTTCCCTGGGCTCAACATTGGGGAGAAGGAGACCGTCCCCGAGGTGACGCTGTGGGAGAAGCGCCAGAGTGTCGCCGTCAGCCTCGCTGCTGCCTACGACTATTGGTGCCTGTCCCAGCTGGCGAAGTTCTCCGGTCACGATGTCGAGAGTTCTGATTACCTGCGCCGCTCCTACAACTACCGCAAGCTCTTTAACTATGATACGGGCTTCTTCCACCCCAAGAACAAGAAGGGGCGCTTCATCGAACCCTTCAACTATGAGCTCTCAGGTGGCCTCGGTGCACGCGACTACTACGATGAAAACAACGCCTACACCTACCGCTGGGATGTGCAGCACAATCCTGCCGACCTCATCTATCTGATGGGGGGACGTGAGCGCTTCATCGAGCGTCTGGACGAGACCCTGCGCACACCGCTGAGTATGTCGAAGTGGGAGTTCTACAGCAAGCTACCTGATCAGACGGGTAATGTCGGTCAGTTCGCTATGTCGAACGAGCCCAGCCTGCATATCCCTTACCTCTACAACTACGCCGGAGCGCCGTGGCGCACGCAGCGTCTGGTGCGCAAGCTCATCGACACGTGGTTCCGTGGGGATCTGATGGGGATGCCTGGAGACGAAGATGGGGGCGGTATGACGGCCTTCGTGGTCTTCTCCATGATGGGGATCTACCCCGTGACCCCTGGGATGCCGGTATATAATATCGGTACGCCCTTCTTCTCGAAGGTAACGCTACGCTTAGCTTCGGGACGTACCTTCGTCATCGAGGCCGAAGGAGCTTCCTCAGAGAACAAGTATATCCAGAAGGCTACGCTCAATGGCAAGGCCCTCGATCGTCCTTGGATCCGCCACAGCGACCTGACGGCTGGCGGTAAGCTCGTCTTCACGATGGGACCCCGTCCGAATAAGAGCTGGGGGACGGCCACGCCTCCGCCTTCTGCAGAGCGCGTCGAGCTGACGGAGTAACTCCGCTCACCTTCCTCCCCAACACATACCGCTCCCCTGCCTCGTGTCACAGCTACACGGGGTGGGGGAGCGGTTGTTGGTGCGTCTTGCTTCGTCACAAACGCTGTAAAGCACAGGCGCACTCAGATGACCTTCGTCTGAGTGCGCCTGTGGCTTGAGGGTAAGATGCTACTACCCTTGCGGTGCGGTCTTTGCCTGATGCTCCTCGAGGAGGCGCGTCAGCGTGACGAAGTCCTCGACACCGAGCTGCTCGGGACGCTTGGAGAAGATCTCTGCCGTGTAGCCCGTGTAGTCAGCTCCGAAGAGCGCCTTGAGGGAGTTGCGCAGGGTCTTGCGTCGCTGGTTGAACCCCGTCTTGATGACCTGCTTGAAGAGGGCTTCGGAGCAGCCGAGGTCGGTGCGCTCGTTGCGAATGAGGCGGATGACTCCGCTCTTGACCTTGGGGGGTGGGTTGAAGACGTGCTCGTCGACCGTGAAGAGGTATTCGACATCATACCACGCTTGTAGGAGGACGCTGAGGATACCGTAGTCCTTGTTGCCCGGAGGTGAGGCGAGTCGCTGGGCCACTTCGCGTTGGAGCATACCTGCGCAACAGGGGATGCGCTCACGGTAGTCGAGCATGCGGAAGAAGATCTGCGAGGAGATGTTGTAGGGATAGTTGCCGATGAGTGCGAAGGGTGCATCGCCCGGGAAGTAATCTTCGATAGGTATCTTGAGGAAGTCGCCTTCGATGATGCGCCCTTCGAGTGCGGGGAAGTGCTCCTTGAGGTAGGCTACCGACTCAGTATCGATCTCGATGACGTGCGTGTCATAGCCCTTCTCGAGTAAGAACTGGGTGAGCACCCCCATCCCAGGACCGATCTCCAGTACTGGGAGATGGGCGTGGCTGGAGATACTGTCAGCGATACGCTCCGCTATGGAGAGGTCGGTGAGAAAATGTTGGCCTAATGCCTTCTTCGCTTTAACTTGCTGCATCGGAGATAACTAAAAACTTATTACATTTGCTATACTAAAGTAGTACAATTTATTAAGAGCTATTGAGTGCGCCTCTGGTGCGTGGTGCTGAGCCTTCGGCTTGGTGACGTGCTGCTTCGGGGTGCCTGTCGAATGAAGATCCATCCTACCCTGAAGTCCATCTTGTGGATTATCATCCCGCTCCTCCTCGGTGGGCTGGGCTTCTACGGCCTCTATCGTGATACAGACTGGCACGAGCTACAAGAGACCCTTCGTACAGGGGTCAACTATCCCATCCTCCTTTTTAGCCTTCTCTTCGGACTCGTGAGCAACCTCTGCCGTGGCTTGCGCTGGGAACTTCTTGTGCGCCCTCTCACGACTGATGGGGCTCCTCCACGGCGCATCAATGCTATATGCACCGTCCTCGGCTCCTATACTGTGAATATGGGGGTACCTCGCTCAGGCGAGGTGTGGCGCTGTGTCGAGATGGAGCGGCGTGAGGCCATCCCCTTCGCTGGACTCTTCGGTACGCTCATCGTTGACCGTCTGACGGATGTGCTGATGCTCTCGCTCATCCTTGTGGGGATCATCCTCAGCTCGACAGAGTTCTTCCTGGACTACTTCGCTGCGCATCCCGAGGTCGTGACATCGCTGCGTGGTCTGCTCTCCTCTCCGTGGCCGCTGGTGGCTGGCGCTGTTGTGCTGGTGGGCTTAGGGCTCTTCGTCTGGCTTTTGCGCTATCGCCGTGAGAGCCACATCACGCAGTTCGTCCTCCATATATGGCAGGGGATTATGAGTATCCGCCGTATGCCGCACCGAGGACGCTTCCTCATCTTGACCGTCCTTATATGGGTGGGGTACTTCTGTTACTTCTATTTTGCGCTCTTCGCCTTCGAGGCAACACGTGACCTGCCACTCTCGGTGGCATGCATTGCCTTCGCTATGAGTAGCATGTCGGTCATCGTACCAGTACAAGCAGGGATGGGGGCTTGGCACGCTGCGGTCATCGTGACCTTCACGACCTTTGGGATGGCCCTTCAGCCTGCCAAGGACTTTGCACTCATCGTCCACACGGCGCAGACCCTGTGGATCACCTTCGTAGGGCTCATCGCTATGATAGCCCTGCCCTTCATCAATAGACACTACACGCGTAGCCGCACCATCGATCGTGCGGATGCGCTCTGACCATAACTATCATCATTCATCTTAAGAACGAACCGACTATGGCTGCTGAAATCAAGACCTTGTCTCCCACGTCCGTGTGGAGCTACTTCTATGACTTGACTCAGATACCTCGCCCGACCTTCCATACTCAGGCGGTACAAGAGTATCTGCTTGCGCTGGCTGACCGTCTGGGACTGGAGGCCAAGCACGATGCTACGGGCAATATCCTCATTACGAAGCCTGCTACACCAGGGCTCGAAGGTCGTCCTGTAGTGACCCTGCAGGCGCACATCGATATGGTGCCTCAGAAGAATAGCCATATCGAGCACGACTTCACCAAAGACCCTATCGATGCCTACATCGATGGCGAATGGGTGACGGCACGTGATACGACCCTCGGCGCAGACAATGGTATCGGTGCGGCCTATGCGATGGCTGTCCTCTCCGATACGACACTCAAGCACGGCCCCCTTGAAGCCCTCTTCACCGTAGACGAAGAGGTCGGGATGGTCGGTGCTAACGGCTTGCAGCCAGGCTTCTCCAAGGGGGATATCCTCATCAACCTCGATAGTGAGGACGAAGGTCTTCTCTTCGCTGGCTGTGCTGGTGGGCTGGATGTGAATGTCTCGCTTGAGTACAAGGATCAGGAGCCTACGCCCGAAGGGGATATCGCCGTGCGTATCAGCCTGACGGGCTTGCGTGGTGGGCACTCGGGGATGGATATTATCCTCGGTCGTGCCAATGCCAATAAGCAGCTCGTGCGCTTCCTCAAGGAAGCCATCGCCAGCTATGGCGCACGTCTCGTGCACTTCGAAGGGGGCTCAGCACGCAATGCCATCCCTCGTGAGGCCTTTGCTCTGGTGACCATCCCCGAAGCGGATGCCGATGGTCTGTGGGAGTTCGCTTCGGACTTCCAAGATATGCTGCAGGTCGAGTACAAGAGTATCGAGGAGGGTATTAACCTCAGCCTCAAGCGAGCAGACCTGCCTCAGACGGTCATCCCCGAAGAAATCCAGGACGGCGTCATCGGTGCCCTCGATGCGTGCATCAATGGCGTGCAAAGCATGCTCACCGACTTCCCTGGCATCGTCGAGGCTTCGACGAATATGGCGAAGGTCTTCATCGGCGAAGGTCGCTTCACGGCTACCTTTATGCTGCGTAGCTCCTCGGAGAGCCGTAAGGAATATATGGCTTCGCAGATCGAGAGCGTGATGAATCTGGCTGGTGCGGAGGTCGAGTTCGCTGGCGCGTACAACGGCTGGGCGCCCAATGTCGACTCCGCCATCCTCAAGACGATGCGCCGTGCCTACGAAGAAGTCACGGGCAAGTCCCCTGAGATCACCGTCGTCCACGCTGGACTTGAGTGCGGGATCATCCAAGGGGTAATGCCCGATACGGATATGATCTCCATCGGTCCAGACCTGCGCTCACCACACTCACCTGACGAGAAGGTGCACATCGCTTCGGTGGAGCGTACGTGGAATGTTCTGGTCAAGGCACTGGAGCTTATTTAAGACCTACCAAAACCCTAAGTATATATCACTAAGTAGAATTAAGTAAATGAGTAAGACAGCTTATGTATTCCCCGGTCAAGGCGCCCAGTTCGTGGGTATGGGGAAGGAGCTTTATGAGAACTATCCCTTAGCCAAGGAGCTCTTCGAGAAGGCGAATGACATCCTCGGCTTCCGTATCACCGACATTATGTTCGCTGGTACGGACGAAGAACTCAAGCAGACGAAGGTCACGCAGCCTGCGGTCTTCCTGCACTCGGTCATCCGTGCGCTCTGCCTCGGTGATGAGTTCCAGCCCGATATGGTCGCAGGTCACTCCCTCGGTGAGTTCTCTGCGCTGGTGGCTGCTGGTGCGCTGAGCTTCGAAGACGGTCTGCGTCTGGTGTCGAAGCGTGCGCTGGCGATGCAGCAGGCTTGCGAAGCGAACCCCGGCACGATGGCCGCTATCCTCGGTCTGCCCGATGAGCAGGTCGTCGAAGTTCTCAAGACCATCGAGGGTGGGGTAGTCATCGCTGCTAACTTCAACTGCCCGGGTCAGCTCGTCATCTCGGGAGATGTCGAGGCGGTAGACCGTGCTTGCGAAGCCCTCAAGGCGGCTGGTGCTAAGCGTGCCCTGCGTCTCAATGTCGGTGGTGCCTTCCACTCTCCTCTGATGGAGCCTGCGCGTGCTGAGCTCGCTGCAGCTATTGAGACGACGGAGTTCCACACCCCCCGCTGCCCCATCTATCAGAATGTACCAGCCCACGCAGTCAGCTGCACGCACGGCATCAAGAAGAACCTCATCGCTCAGCTGACGGCTCCCGTACGCTGGACGGAGAGTGTGCAGGCGATGGTAGCCGATGGAGCTACGCGCTTCGTCGAAGTAGGTCCTGGTGCCGTCCTTCAGGGCTTGGTCAAGAAGATTTCCCCTGCTGTCGAGACCGAAGGCAAGCAGTAAGCGCCCCTTCCTCTCCGCATAATCAGCACGCCGCCCGACTGGCTTCCTCTATGGAGCTGGTCGGGCGGCGTCCGTATCTGCCCTAGGCAATGCGAGCGCAATACCTCACCGAATGGCAGTAAAGAGCACCGCTCCCCCATACCTCAGCGAGGTATGGGGGAGCGGTGTTATTTGCATCTATCGGTGGAGCGGCTTACTTAGCCTGCTCGAGCGAGAGCGTGCGCGAAGGCTGGTCGCAGAGCTCGGGCTCACCGTAGAACTGGATAGGACCAGGGTAGATGAAGCTCATCGTGTGCGCCCATTCGTCACGGTGTGCGGCGAAGTAGGTGAAGGGCTTGCCCTGAAGGTCTACAAGCGCCTTCTGGATCACAGGCTTGAGTTCGCCGTGACGACGCTCCATATTCATCATCATCGTCGTGGGGATACCACCAGCGATCCACTGAGCAGCAGGAGCCGTGAGGTTCTGCACGGAGCTCATATAGCCCGTGACACCCGAAGCGATGAGGCAAGCAGCCGTACGACCGAGGGCGTAGCAGTAGTCAGCATCGAAGTTCGAAGGCATAGCGCAGCGACCTTCGTAGCCGAAGAAGTGCGTCAGGGGAGAGAACTTACCCGTGAAGCGACCTTCGGCCTTCCAAGCAGAGAGCTTGGTAGCGACCATCTCAGCCAGGAGCTTTTCGGTCTCGATGAGCGACACCTGTACGTTGCCGTGGGGGTCACGGTCGAGGGTCAGCTGGCGAGCTACGGTAGCAGGCAGGCTGGCGTAGAGAGCGGAGTTAGCAGCGCTGAGGTGCTCGATGATGTAGGCACGCTGGTCAGCAGCAGGTACCGTGCGGAACTCTGCTTCGTGGTGAGCCAGATAGTCGTTGAGCTCGGCGATGAGCGCCTTGAAGGCAGGGATAAATTCAATCAGACCTTCGGGGATGAGTACCGTACCGAAGTTCTCACCCTTAGCAGCACGAGCAGCGACGATCTCAGCGATGTAGGTGACTACGTCGTCGAGGGTCAGGTTCTTAGCCTCTACTTCTTCGCTGATGATCGCAACATTGGGCTGTACTTGCAGGGCGCATTCGAGGGCGATGTGCGAAGCCGAGCGACCCATCAGCTTGATGAAGTGCCAGTACTTACGAGCTGAGTTACAGTCACGCTGGATATTCCCGATGACTTCGGAGTAGACCTTCGTAGCGGTGTCGAAGCCGAAGGAGGTCTCGATCTGCTCGTTCTTCAGGTCGCCATCGATGGTCTTAGGACAGCCGATGACCTGCACAGGAGCGCCGATACCCTTGTAGTATTCAGCCAAGACGGCAGCGTTGGTGTTGGAGTCGTCACCGCCGATGATGACCAGAGCACGGATGTCGAGCTTCTTGAGGATCTCAAGCCCCTTGTCGAACTGCTCCTTCTCCTCGAGCTTCGTACGACCCGAGCCGATGATGTCGAAGCCACCGGTGTTGCGGTATTCGTCGATGATGTCAGCCGTCAGCTCGATGTAGTTGTGCTTCACGAGACCGTCAGGCCCCATGAGGAAGCCATAGAGACGGCTATCGGGGTGAATCTTCTTCAGGCCATCGAAGATACCTGCGATGACGTTGTGCCCACCAGGAGCCTGACCGCCAGAGAGGATAACCCCACCGTTGATAGGTGCGCCCGAAGCAGCTTCGTTTGCAGCTTCGAAGGTGAGCTTAGGGAGGCCATAGGTGTTAGGGAAAAGCTTTGCGATAGCTTCTTGGTCGCTGACGCTCTGCGTAGCTGCACCGAAGACGGCCTTCACGCCACCCTCGAGTGCCTTGGGGAGCTTGGGGCAATACTTGCCACGAGCCTGCTGGAGTGCACTTTTAATCATTATCGTTTGTTTGGATATATATGAAACTGCGTATTTGCAGTACAAATATCTTAAATTTTCTTTGAAACAGCCCCCTCGCTTCAGGCTTTTGTCTGAAGAAGCTCCCTATGAGGGCTCTCCCTCCCGTGTCGTATGATGCCCTATCTCACTATAGCTCGGGGGAGTGACCAATAGTGGTCGATACCATCGACCACTACTGGTCGGTGCTACTCACCACTACTGATCGGCAAGGTGACCACTATTGGTCACTCGCCCGACCTCTTGATGAGACCGTTGTCCTGCTGGAGACCGTTGCACGGTCTTATATATATAGGTGTGGGGTATCAAGAGGGCGAGCGAGGGCACAAAGAGAGGAGGCTGAGCATAGGCATAGTGCCGTAGCTCAGCCTCCTTATCTATATAGGATAGGCGGATTACTTCAGGGGCTTGAGACCCTTCGTATCCTTAGCCTCTACGATGCTGATAGCATAGCCCCCACCAGCTACCGAGTGGAGCTTGAGGACGGACTTAGCTGTGACCAGTCCCTTGGTGATGGTATAGGCCTGTGGGTTGGTCTTGTAGTCGGCATCGGGAGCATCGGCATAGACCGTAGCTACATACGTCTTCCCCTTGTCAAGGAAGTCCAGACGCAGGGTCGAGTGGTGAGGCTTCAGCCCCGTGACGCTACCGACGAACCAGCTGCTGGAGCCCTTTGCCTTACGAGCTGCGGTGATGTACTCCATAGGCTCAGCCTCGAGGTAGATAGACTTATCCCAATCGAGGGCGACATCCTTGATGAACTGGAAGGCATCGAGGTGCTTCTCATAGTTCTCGGGGAAGTCAGCAGCCATCTGCAGCGGGCTGTACATCGTCACATAGAGCGCGAGCTGCCCGCCGATGGTGGAGTTGGCACGTGAGCCATTGGAGCACTGCATCTCGAAGATACCAGGCGTGTAGTCCATGGGGCCACCCTGCAGACGCGTGAAGGGAAGGATAGCCGTATGCCCAGGGGTGATCCCGCCGAAGGCCTGATACTCCGTACCACGTGCGCTCTCGTTGCCGATGAGGTTAGGATAGGTACGGCAGAGCCCCGTAGGACGGACAGCCTCGTGGGCATTGACCATGATCTTGTAGTCTGCAGCACGCTCGATGGCATGCTGGTAGTGATTGATAGCTATCTGGCTGTAGTGGTGTTCACCACGAGGGATGAGGTTGCCGACATAGCCGCTCTTCACCGCATCATAGCCATAGTCCTTCATCAGTTGATAGGCTTGATCCATGTGCTTCTCATAGTTCATGATGGACGAGGAGGTCTCGTGGTGCATGATGAGCTTCACGCCCTTAGAGTGCGCATACTCATTGAGCGCCTTGATATCGAAGTCGGGGTAAGGCGTCTGGAAGTCGAAGACATATTCCTTAGAGTTGCCGAACCAGTCTTCCCAACCGATATTCCAGCCCTCGACGAGGACGCCACCAAAGCCATGCTGAGCGGCGAAGTCGATGTAGCGGCGGACGTTCTCATTATTTGCCGAGTGACGGCCCGAGGGCTTAGCCTTCGCGTAGTCGGTGATGCCGAGCTTGACGGAAGGGAACTGAGAGGTATAGGCCCAGTCACCCTTACCCGAGATCATCTCCCACCATACGCCGACGTACTTCGTGGGGTGAATCCAAGAGGTGTCCTTGATTTTACAGGGCTCGTTGAGATTGAGGATGAGGTGCGAGGAGAGGACCTTGCGTGCGTCGTCGGTGATCATGATCGTACGCCAAGGGCTCTGGCAGGGCGTCTGAAGGTAGCCCTTGAAGCCCTGTGCATCGGGAGTCAGCCAAGAGCGGAAGACCATGTTCTTATCATCGAGATTGAGGTGCATCGCAGGATAGTTCACCAGCGCAGCCTCGTGGAGATTGATGTAGAGGCCATCGTCCGTCTTGAGCTGCAGAGAGGTCTGTACCCCTGTCTCGGAGAAGGAGGTCTGCGAAGCATTGTCCGTCACCTTCTTCTTGAAGAGCGGGCGGATCTCACTAAGACGTGAGCGCGAATACTCGTACTCCTGCGTGTCGTAGTCACCAGGGATCCACCAAGCGATATGGTCACCCGTGAGGGCGAACTCGGTGCACTCCTCCTTGACGACGAAGTAATTCAGCTTACTTCCCTCCTGTGGGAACTCATAGCGCAGGCCGACACCCTCGTCATACACACGGAAGCGGAGGTTCATCACACGCCCCGTCTTCCCCTGGATGAGACCCACCAGCAGCTCCTTGTAGTGATTGCGGATGGTCTTATTCTCGCCCCAGACAGGCGTCCAGGTCTCGTCAAAGGTCGAGGTCTTCTCCCCCGTCTGCGTGAAGCCTTCGAGGAGGCTCTCCGCATTGTGGAGCTCGTAGCCGAGGCGACTGGGCTTGATGACGGGCTTACCTCGGAAGGAGACTGAATAGTAGGGCTTGGAGTCACGGAGGGTGAAGGTCAGCTTCATCTCACCGTTGGGGGATGTCACCTCGGAGGCATAGACTCGACCAGCGAGCCCCAGACACACGAGGCACATAAGCATAAAGAATCTTCTCATATCTGCTTAGCTATATGAATTGTATGGGTATAAACTCTTAGAGATAAGTATGCCCCAGCCCGCACTTGGGCTGGGGCATACTACGAGCCTGCTCGCATAGGGCAAGAGGCTCTACTCAACATTAAATAGATGCTCGGAGCGGAGGATCTTACAGCTTCGTGAGCTTGAGGATCTTACAGCCATGTGCAGGGATCTCTGCGGAGATCGTCCCTGAGACCGTACCTTCATCCTCATGTGTCCAGAGGTTGCGAGCCTTCCACGAGCCGTGGATGCCGATCTGTGAGAGCATGACGGAGCGCGTGGCAGCAGACTGATCACGGTTGAAGAGACCGACGACCCAAGAGCCGTCCTTCAGCTGCCCGTACCAGATCTCGCCATCGATCCCCCAGAGGTCACGCTTGTAGGGCTGACCGACGAAGCCGTCCTTCTGCAGGGCGAGCAGCTCTTCATTCTGGAAGAAGGTGAGGTCATGAGCATTGGGGTAGTCCGTGACAGCAATAGGCCCACCTGCCATCAGAGGCAGAGAGATAGCCGAGCGCTTCTCATCATCGCTGGCGAAGGAGCCGAGGCGGATGAAGTCTCCATCGAGACGGACCTTGCCACGCCCCGAGATCTTCGACCAGTTGATGAAGCCGTCAAAGGCATTCTCTGAGTTAGGCCAGCCACCACGTAGCGAGCCACGGTTGTTCTCCGAGAAGCGGTACCAAGAGCCTTCGAGAGCGTCGGCATTGATACGGATCATATTGCCGGCGTACTTCTCGATGATCGCATTATTCTTGAGGTGAGGCATGACGAGGGAGACATAGACGCCGTACTTACGGGCGTACTTATTGATCCACTGCATCCCACGCACATAGCGCTCACGGCCATAGCCACGGTCGATCTGGTCGCTGTAGTTCATACCGTCTTCATACCAAGAGAGGAAGTCCATACGGATGAAGTGCACGCCCATATCAGCGTAGTGCTTGAAGAAGGCCTCGAAGTGCTGCTCAGCTCCAGGGTGATCGGTGAGCACCCAACCGAACTGATCGTTCTTCGTGGGGTGGAGGACATCCTTATCCTTCTCGGGATTGTAGCGCAGGCTACCGACAGTGATGCCATCAGTACCTGGGATGATCGCATTGGGATTGCTATAGTGCAGCCAGAAGGGATTGTCGTAGACCCCGAGCTTGAGCCCTTTAGCCTTGAGCTTGGCGATGATCGTCGAGAGCTCGATCTCGGGAGAGCTCTCATCCTTCTGAGAGCGGCTGTAGCGCGTCATATATCCGTCGTCCCCACCCATAGCAGCGAAGCCATCGGTGACGAGCATATCGTAGCCGTAGGGCTTGAGCTTGGTAGCGACGAAGTCAATAGCTTCATCCCAATCCTTCTCGGTGAAGATATTGGGGAATGAGCCGTCCTTCTCCTGCTGACGCAGTGCGCCATAGACGCTCCAGTAGAGCGGAGCATAGTCCATACCAGGGTCTTGAGCCAGTGGCGTCAGGCCCTGCGTAGGGTCGACCTTGTCGACGCTGAGGTCACTCGTCACGTCCCACGTGTTGCTATTGCAGCTGGTCATGAGAGCTGCCAGCGCCAGTGCGGCGATGAGATATTTCTTCATATTCCTATTGTCTTGTTAGAGTCATCGGCTATGCACCGATATACGTGACGTTGATTTTCTTCGTGGAGAAGTTGATGGTGATCTTGTAGGTACCAGCCTGCGTCACCTTCCACTTGTGGTCAGTACCGCCCTTGACGACGTCGCCAGCACTGATGCCCGAGGCATTCACCTCCGTATTAGCCTGAGGTGCCTGAAGCCAGTCACCAGAGAAGTCATCGTTGGTCGAGGTGAGAGCCACCTTGAACTCCCCGGTACCGAGAGCACCCTGCCAAGAGAACTCGAGGGGCGAGGAGCTACTCTTCGTCATCGCCGTTCCCTTGATATCCCAGCCCTTAGGCGTAGCATCACCGACGAGGCGTGCCTCAGCAGTAGCGATACTCGTGCTGACACCACCGACGTATTCGGCGGTGAGCTTGTGCGTCTTCATATCGATGGTGAGGACGTAGTTGCCAGCCTTCGTGACTTTCCACTTATTGTCAGCACTCTTATTGGTACCAGCGACGACGTCCAGTGCGCTGGTCGTAGCGTCCGAGATCTCGACATCGGCAGCCGAAGCATAGAACCAGTCCTTAGCCACGTCATCGAAGCTGCTGGTATTCGTAGCCATGAACTTCAGTGCACCAGCCTTGAGCTCGCCAGCATAGACGAACTTATGCTCACCGACCTTCTTGAAGGCAAGCGCCTCGCCGATATTCCAGCCACTGGCAGCATCGCCAAGAGCGTAGAGCGTCTCGGTTCTCCAAGGATCACTCTTGGGGGCAGCGGTGAAGGACTCTACCTTGATCGTATGGTTCGTGACGTCGAAGACGAGCTTATACGTCCCAGTCTCGGTGACCGTCCACTTATTGTCTGCGCCACCAGCGACCATACCCTGCTTGGACACCCCTTCATGGCTGAGCGTCACACCTGCCTCGGGAGCCTGGATGTAGGGACCAGCGTAGTCCTTGAGGACGGTAGCGTCAGAGACGAGCTTGAATTCGCCCGTCTTCAGTACACCCTCATAAGTGAACTGCAGGGGGCTATCGGAGGTCTTCGTGAAGGTCGTAGCTTCCGTCGTTGACCAGCCTGCAGGAGTAGCATCACCGATGAAGCCTAACGTAGAGGTCGTGATAGGTGTCACGGGCTCTGCACCCTCATAGACAGCCTGGATCGTGCGCTCACGCAGGTTGATCGTCAGTAGATAGGTACCCGACTCAGTGACCTTCCACTTCGTGTCGTCACCACCTCGGTGGACGCTGATGCCGCTCTCGGAGACACCCTTGCTATTGATCTCGGTGTTTGCCTTCGGAGCATAGATGAAGGTCGCCCCCCAGTCGCCCTTAGCGAGAGGGAACTTCAGCTCTCCTGCAGTGAGACGGCCATGGTAAGTGAAGACGAACTTATTGCTGGCATCGCGTACCAGCTCGGTAGGATTGTCGATGCTCCAGCCCGCCGGCGTAGCGTCACCTACCATATAGAGATGGTCGACCTTGAGAGGGAGCTCCTCGTCGATGACTACGATGTCCTTGTCATCATGGCATGACTGGAGGACTGCTGGGATGGCGAGTACAGCGAGAGCCCATATCCCATACTTGAATATTCTGTTCATGTCTAATCTGTGTGCTTTAGAGATTGCACCTTAGTGTGTAGTGGAGTTGTAGCCAGGGTTCTGCTTGAGCTTGCGGTTAGCCCCAAGGATATCTCGGTGAAGTGGGAAGATGAGCGTGTGGTTATCTGCATCGGCCTTCTTATCCCACCAAGCATCGAGGAACTTCCCGAAGCGAATGAGGTCGATACGGCGACGTCCTTCGGCGAAGAACTCACGGCCCCATTCAGCGAGCATTTCCTTGAGATCGAGCTGTGCTGTACCCTCGGGGGCGTAGAGTGCCGTCGACCAGTCGGCAGAGGGATAGTTACGCTTACGGACGCTATTCAGTAGCTGAGCTGCTGTGGTGGCATCACCACTGCGGAGCTTGCATTCGGCGAGGCTGTAGATGATCTCGGGCAGGCGGATCTCACAATAGTCTGCCTCGAGCTGTCCCGACTCATCATCAGAGTAGAGAGGATACTTGGCGAACATCCAGCCAGAGTTATCGTCCCCGTCCTCCAGACGGCTCTCAGACGTAGCGAGCCACTTATTCCCATCGGTACCGCCGAACTTCCCTATGGCATCACGCAGGTCAAGCGTGTAGCGGCCGTTGTGATCCTTGAGGTAAGCCGTCTGCCCCTTGTCATCCGTGTAGGAGATCTTGCCGAAGATGAAGAGCCCTTCGCGGCGGTTGTTACCGAGGTTCGTGTACATCTTCAGGCGGACATCGGAGGGATATTGCTTGAAGCGCTCGATAGGCATACCCAGCTCATAGGTGTATTTCTCACCCTTGGGGTTGTAGCTGGGAGAAGCTGAGTACTTGATGTTGTGCGTACCGACCTTGTTCTTAGTATCCTTGAGCCAGTCACTGGCCTTAGAGGGGACAGACCACCAGTACATATCACCAGAGTAGTGCCAGTGTGTACGACCCGCTGAGGCCGGGAAGGCGAAGATGACTTCATCAGAAGTCTGGTTATCCCAGTCGAAGGCTGCATCCCAGCGGTCAGCGACCTTGTATAAGCCGTACTTGCCGTCGAGGATATCCTGAGCGTACTGCGCACACTCGGTGTAGTGATCTTCACCGATGTAGACCTTCGCATTGAGGTAGAGGCGCACCAAGAGGGCTGCGGCACTGGCCTGCGTCCACTGCCCTTGGATAGCCTGATTGCCACCGAGAGACGTCTTGCGAGTCAGCTCGGGCAGGGCGGCCTTCAGCTCAGACTCGATGAAGTCATAGACCTTGCGAGGCTCTACCTGACCCGTGGAGTTCTTGCTCGTATCATAGTAGCTCACCGCCAGAGGGACGTTGCGGAAGGCGTCCAACAGACGGAGGTAGAACCACGCACGCAGCACTCTATTCTGCGCCTTGAGGTTCTTGAACTCCGCATCGGAGAACCCGAACTTTGCGGCTGAGCGCTGCTCAAGGTCCTCGATCACGAGGTTGGCCTGCATGATCCCCTGGAAGCAACCATTGTACTCCGTCTGGGCTTCGCCGTTGGTCGTGAGCCACTCATGGCGGTGCATACGCGCCCAGCGTCCACCATCATCCCACCAGTCTTCGCGGGTGGGGGTGATGAGCTGGTCAGCGGACTCTTCATTGAGCACGTGGCGGCTCTGCACGCTCCAGAAGGCGTGCTCGAAGGGGCGGAAGACGGCACGGATGACGTCCGACTTCGTATTATAGTAGTTCTGTGAGGCGACCTGATCGTAGAGATTCTCGTCCAGGTTAGTACATCCCACGAGGCTGGCAGCGACGAGCGCACCTGCCATATATTTCATTGTCCTTCTCATTGCTTACTCTGTATGATGTCACAGACAGTGATGTCCATCAGTAGATTAGAAGTTCACCTGCGTACCGATCATGAACTGACGGGTCGAGGGGTAGTACGAGCGGGAGCCCGTAGCCCCAGGGTTCAGCCCATTGACCTGATAGTTCGAGGGGTCGATACCTGAGAACTTGGTGATGGTAAAGAGGTTGCTCGCCGTAGCGTAGATGCGTACAGCATCGATGTACTTCTTCTTCAGATTCAGCGTATAGCCGAGGCTGACCGAAGAGAGCTTGAGGTAGTCCCCGGGCTCGAGGAAGTAGTCGGAGACGATGGGGTTCTGCGAGACGATCTTATTCTTGCTATAAGCCTTGTCCATCACATTGCCCTGGAAGTTCCGCGTCCCGTAGTAGAAGTCGTGGATATTGAAGAGGTCGAAGCCGAGTGCCGTCTGGAAGAAGAGCGAGGCATCGATATTCTTGTAGCGTAGGGTATGGGTCATCGAGCCGGTGAACTGAGGCAAGCCATTGCCCACATACTGGCGGTCATCGTCGGTAGCATTATCGGCAAGGACCTTGTCGCCGTCCTTGTCGTAGACGACCCAGCGCCCCTGAGGATCTACCCCAGCATACTTCAGCATGTAGAAGTTCCCGATACGCTTGCCCTTCTCGATACGCTGTAGGTTGTGGAAGGGATAGGGGTCCTCCGTGCTGACGACGTCGTAGTAGTCCTGCCCGACGAACTTATCATTGCTGAAGTCCACGAACTTATTGCTCATCGTAGCCCCGATGACATTGATCGTGTAGGTGAAGTCCTTCGTCTTGACGGCATTCCACGTGAGGTCGAATTCGAAGCCGCTATTGCGCATCGTACCTACGTTGACGAAGGTCGAGGTGAAGAGATAGGGAGGCACCGAGACATTGTAGTCACCGAGGAGGTCCTGCTGCTTACGGCTGTAGTAGTTGAAGGAGCCGTAGAGGTCACCACCGAAGAGCGTCCAGTCGAGACCGATGTTCCAGTTCAGTCCCTTCTCCCAGCGCAGGTCAGGGTTGACGTTCTTGCCAGGTCCCCATACCTGATAGTACTTACCATTATATAGGTAGTAGCCGAAGCCCGACATCGTGTTGAGCGAGCGATAGCTGTCGAAGGACTGGTTCCCCGTGATACCGAAGTCACCACGAAGCTTGAGGTCCGTGAGCCAGCTCTTCGTCCCAGCCATGAAGGCTTCGTCAGAGATACGCCAGCCAGCAGAGATAGCGGGGAAGTTCCCCCACTTGTGGTGCTCACCGAACTTCGACGAGCCTTCGTGACGGAGTGAAGCCGTCAGCATATAGCGACCCTTCCAGTCGTAGCTCACACGACCGAAGAAGGAGATGAGTTTGGAGTCATTCTTATAGGACCCCATACCAAGCTCCCCTTCATCCTTAGCGTAAGTACCGCTACCGAGGTTGTTGTCCTCGAGTGCATCGTTGGGGAAGTCCTTATTCGCAGCGTTCAGCCCTGAGTACTGCTCATACTGATAGGAGTACCCTGCCATCACCTTGAAGTTGTGATTGCCGAAGGAGTTGGCGTAGTTCGTGACCCACTCGAGGGTACGTATAGCACTCTTCGAGTAGTCCTGCGAGGCCTCACCTTCACGACCGGCATTGATCGCCAGCGTGCTCGTCGAGGGGCGGAACCACTGATTGTAGTTGTCATACTGGTGGTCAGCGAAGGTCAGCTGCGTGGTCAGCGTCTGACGATCCTCCTTATTCAGGAGCAGAGGCAGGAGGTTGAGCTTGACGATACCGTCCCAGTCGAGGAGCTTCGTCGTCCCCGTGTTCTTCTCCTTCTTCAGGAGCTCGAGCGAATTGTAGCCAGCAGTCTGACCCTTGAGGTTGTAGTAGAGCGAAGGATCCTTGGGGTCCATGATAGGCGTCGTGGGGTTAGCCTCGACAGCATTGCGGAAGACATCCCAAGAAGCATTCTTGCGGTAGACGACGCGGGGAGCGACATTCAGCGAGAAGGTGATGAGACCACCCTTTGCCGTGTGGTTCAGCGCGACACGCGCACCATATTCCTCACGACCCGAATAGAGATCGATACCATTGGCACTGCGGTAGTCAGCCGACACACGATAGTTCGAGCGAGCACTACCACCGCTGAGGCTGAGCGAGTGCTGGGTGCGTGCCCCGATACGGCTCACCGCATCGAGCCAGTCGACACTGCCCCCGAGGTCGTAGCCGATGCCCGAGGCCAAGCGGTTCGCACGATACTCATCAGCACTGAGCATATCGAGCTCGCGCTTGATGACGTCGAAGGAGACCGTACCCGTGTAGGTCGTGTGGAGGTTGCCGTCACGGGTGCCCTTCTTAGTCGTCACGAGGATGACCCCATTGGAGCCGCGCGTACCATAGATAGCACTGGCAGCTCCGTCTTTGAGGATGTCGAAGCTCTCAATATCGTTGGGGTTGAGGTTCGTCAGGTTCCCACCAGGCACTCCGTCGATGACGATGAGTGGGCCAAGGCCTGCAGCACGGGAGGAGACCCCACGCACCTGGATGCTTGCCTGATTGTTGGGGTCCCCTGATCCAGTATTCGTGATGCTCACGCCAGCGACCTTCCCCTGGATCATCATCGAGGGGTCGACGGTAGCCATCTGAGAGAAGTTTTTGGAGGAGACGTGGGTGACAGCGGAGGTCAGCTCCTTCTTGCCCATCGTGCCATAGCCGACGACAACGACCTCATTGAGTGTAGCGGCGTCTTCGGTGAGGACGATCTTGATCTCGCGGCGACCGTCGAGGGCTACCTCAAGGGGCTTGTAGCCGAGGTAGCTCACACGGATCGTAGCCTTAGGATTCTTAGCCTTGAGGACGAAGTGCCCCTTGGCATCGGTCATGGTACCATTGGTCGTACCCTTCTCGAGGATGGTCGCCCCGATGATGGGCTCACCAGCTGGATCAGTCACGGTGCCCTTGACGCTCACGCTCTGGGCAAAGAGGCTGACCGAGGTGAGAACCAAGGTCGATGAGAGGAGTAATCGCCGCAGCGAGGTATCCACGCTTTGTATAGTTTCTATCATTGATATGTAGGTTAGAATTTTTATCCCAACAGTTAGGTATCTGGCGGCTCGGATGAGTGGCTATGAGTGGCTGAGCCGTAGCTCACCTGGATCGCTGCCAACGAAGATAGACGAAATGCATACGCGAAGAGGGTGAGGTACTAAGTATATAGTTGGTGTGGAAATATCCATGCTGATACTTAGTGACTTACCTTCTTTTCATAGACAAAAAAAGTAGTGGTTATTGGGGCGGATTGGCGCCTTTCAGAGCCTTTTTCCCGATCTCCATGACCTGCTTCTCGAGCTCGTCACGATCGCCTCGAGCACGATTACGCATGCGGGTGCGGTAGTTATAAATCGTCGTCACCGAGTAGCGCAGGAAGTGTGCGATCTTGGTGCTGTCGGTGATGCCGAGACGGATGAGTGCGAAGACACGCAGCTCGGTATTGAGCTTCTGACCTGGCTTGAGCTGTACCTGCTCGTCCTCACGGAGGAGCGCATTGAAGTCCTCGACGAAGGTCGGGAAGAGGTTGATGAAGGTTGTGTCGAAGCTGTCGTAGAACTCTGCCAGCTCCGTCTCGACCTCCTGATTATACGAGGTGAGGGCCTGCTGGATCTCCTTCGTCTTGCCAGCACTGAGGAGCTGACGCAGACGCTTACGGAAGCTCTCCATCTTCTCCAGATAAGTCGAGCACTGATCCATGTACTGGGTGATGTAGGCCTCCTTGAGGTACGAGGTCTCGGTGATGAGCTGATTCTGCCGCTTCATCTCCTCGTTGTACTCCACGAGCGTGCGGTTGACCTCATTGAGCTGACTATTGGCATGCGCCAGATCCGTCTGCGCCTGCAGCAGGGCTTTCTTCTGCTTCAGGACGCTGAAGATGGCGAAGATGAGGCTCACGACAAGGAGGCTGATGGCGATAAGGACCCCTGTGATGACGCGCTGTTGCTGCTGCTTCTTCTCCAGATAAGCCTCATTGACGATGGGGAAGGTATCGAGGATCTCGAGGATACGGAGGCGGGCATTACACGCCTTCGCATCGGCCATACACAGCGTGAGGTAGTGGTAGGCGCGGTCGATGTCACCCGACTGGAAGAGGATCACAGCGAGCTTGCGCAGGGCGATGTACTCACGTGTGTCGCTCTGCATGTCGCTGATAGCTGCCAGCGTGTAGTAGTGTCGGGCCTCCTCGATACGCCCCATGTGGTAGTAGGCCTCAGCGATGGTGTAGTGGTAGCCCGCGTCGAAGCGCCCATCGCCTGTCGGCGTGAAGGGTAGGAGCTCACGTAGGGCCTCGGCATACTTGCCGTGGGCGGTCAGCTTATCGGCATAGATCATCCGATACATATTCGACCCCGCCTCATAGATCGTCAGCAGCGAGTCGCGGAAGTCATCGGTGAGGCTGGCATAGGCGGCTTTCTCTTGTGCCGTCACGGCATAGTCTGCCATGAGACCGAAGAGGCTTCGACCGAGGTGGAAGAACTGGCTACGTTGCCCTGAGAGGATGCCCCCCTCACGCAGGGGCTTGATGATCTCATAGGCTTCCTTAAACATCCCGATCGTCATCAGTGCCGTAGCCCGATGGAGCAGGGCATTCTGCTTCTGCTCCTCATTGCCTGCCTGCTGAGCCAGCTGGGAGAGTGCCGTAGCATAAAAGAGCGAGGAGTCGGTATTGTATGAGCGGTTCTCCTGCCACAGCGCCTCGTAGAGGTTCATACGCCCCTCCACGTTCCCTGCACTCAGCTTACTCAAGCTCTTTCGCAGGGTCTCTAAGGCTTCCTCCTTGCGCTGCATGTAGGATGGACGCTGCTCGATCGTCTGATTGAGCTTTACCAAAAGGCTATCCGAAGAGCCTGCCCACAGCGAGGTGAAGAAGGAGAAGAAGGTGGCGATAACGGCCACCCATTTTAGAGAAATCCGCTTGATCATAACTCCCAAATTTAGAAAGTATCCTTGATTTACCAGCAAAAGCGTGTAAATTCGGTAGGGGCTTCGTCATCGGATCTCCCACCTATGACCTCCCTCTCCCTCCCTCTTGGAAATCCATATCACCATAGGTACAAGCCCCCCAATAGCACACTATGAATAGGTGAGTTATAATAGATAAAGAAGCGAATCAATAGAGGGAACAAAATCAACCTATACTGGTCGGCGGGCTGACCTATATTGGTCCGTGCGTGAACCAGTAGTGGTCGATGGTATCGACCACTACTGGTCGGTGCTACTCACCACTACTGATCGGCGAGGTGACCACTATTGGTCACTCGCCCGACTTCGTGATGAGGATAAGGGGAGTCTCGAATGAAGAGCCTCAGCTATTGTCCTGCAGGCTGGCTTCTCACGTGGAGGAGAAGCCGTATCTTCGTAGTGTGAAACAGGTAGATACATCCTCCCCCCTTCGCTCCCTCCAGCTCCCCCTGCTGACGGAGTCCACAGGCCAAGGAGCTTCTCTCTCCCAGCCCCTTCCTCCACATAGCCGATGCACCCTCTCAGGACTTGTAGGCTCGGCACGTACCTTCGTCGCTCCACGCCTTCGTCAGGCTGCGCCCCTCGTAGCTCTACTGCGTGACGAAGAAGAGGCGGGCTACTTCTACTCCGACTTAGCCCAATTGGTGGGTGAGGATGCCGTCCTCTTCTTCCCCTCCGCCTACCGCCGTGCCATACGCTACGGACATCGGGATGAGTCAAGTGCCCTCCTCCGCTCAATGGTACTCAGTGCCCTGATGAGCACAGCCACGGTCTCAGGGACAGCTCTCCCCATCCTCGTGACCTATCCAGAGGCGTTGATGGAAGGGATCCCCCAAGAGAGCAGTACAAAGGAAGAGCCACTTATCCTGCGTCCAGGGAGCGTCATCGAGCGAGACCAGCTCCGTGACCAGCTCCTCGGCTGGGGCTTCGAGCGTGTGGACTACGTCTATGAGCCGGGGCAGTTCGCCCTGCGTGGGAGCATCGTGGATATCTATTCCTTCGCCTCGGAGCTCCCCTATCGCTTGGATTTCTTCGATGATGAGGTGGAGAGCGTGCGTTGCTTCGAGGTCGACAGCCAGCTCTCCGTGCGTCAGCTCTCGGAGATTACGCTGAGTCCCGACCTGTCGCAGGGTGAGGGCAACCTGTCCTCCCTCATCAGCCTCCTGCCCGATGGGACGCAACTCTTACTCTCAGGCGGTGGTTCGCTCAGCGCACGCCTTGAGATGACGTGGAGCGAAGCCCCCCTCTTGCAGGACGGAGAAGGCTTTGAAGACCTCGAAGCCCTACGCCTCAAGCTCATCGAGCCTACGAAGCTCCTCGCTGAGCTTCAAGCCCTCGCTGGCTACGAACTGACGGACGAGCCTTCCCCCCAAGGCCTGCACTTCCGCACCATACGACAGCCCCTCTTTCACAAGGACTATGATGGGCTGGCAGCGCAGATACGTACGTGGCAAGCTGACGGCTATACCATATATATATGTGCCGCTAATCGGGAGGGGCACGAGCGTGCGCGCGACATCCTCACCCCACGTCTTAGCGATGCCGAGCTCCCTGAGGAGGTGACGCTCGCTCTACACGAGGGCTTCGTCGACGAAGATCATCGCTGGGTACTGCTCACCGAGCACGAACTCTTCGACCGCTACCACAAGTACACGCTACGTAGCGATAAGGCCTCTTCGGGTAAGGTCACACTCTCGCTGAAGGAGCTACAGAGCTTCAGCCGTGGCGACCTCATCGTCCATGCCGACCACGGTATTGGTCGCTTCGATGGGCTGGTGAGTATGCCCCAGGGGGATCATATACAGGAGTTCGTCAAGCTCATCTACCGCAACAACGACACGATCTACGTCAACCTGCACAGCCTGCACAAGCTCTCCCACTACCGCTCCAGCGAAGGGGCTAAGGAGGTGACGCTGAGTGCTGTCGGCTCGGGAGCATGGCAGCGCATCAAGGAGCGGACGAAGAAGCGCATCAAGGATATTGCCCGTGACCTCATACGCCTCTACGCCAAGCGGCGCGAGACGGAGGGCTTTGCCTTCAGCCCCGACACCTACCTCCAGCACGAACTCGAGGCTTCGTTTGCCTTCGAGGATACTCCCGACCAAGCGGCTGCCGTCTCTGCTGTCAAGGCGGATATGGAGCGTCCCTACCCGATGGACCGCCTGCTGTGCGGTGATGTCGGCTTCGGGAAGACGGAGGTGGCGGTACGTGCTGCCTTCAAGGCCGCTACCGATGGCAAGCAGGTCGCTGTCCTCGTCCCCACGACTGTCTTAGCCTACCAGCATTACCGCACCTTCTCCAAGCGTCTGAAGGACTTCCCTGTGCGCATCGATTACATCTCTCGAGCACGCACACCGAAGGAGCTACGTGCCATCCTCGCCGACCTACGAGAGGGGAAGATCGACATCATCATCGGCACACACCGCCTGACGAGCAAGGATGTCGCCTTCCGTGATCTCGGTCTGCTCATCATCGACGAAGAGCAGAAGTTCGGAGTCGCCACCAAGGAGAAGCTCCGCCAGCTTCAGGTCAATGTCGATACGCTCACGATGAGTGCCACCCCCATTCCTCGTACCCTCCAGTTCTCCCTGATGGGCGCACGTGACCTGTCGAACCTCAATACGCCCCCTGCCAACCGCCGTCCCGTGGAGACCCTCCTCACGCAGACGACTCCACAAATTATCCGTGAGGCGGTGAGCTTCGAGATGAGCCGCAATGGGCAAGTGTACTTCGTCAATAGCCGCATCAGCAACATTGAGAACCTCGCTGCCTTAATCCAGCGCGAAGTCCCAGACGCACGTATCGCCGTAGCCCACGGGCAGCTTGCCCCCAAGGAGATGGAGCAGATCCTTATCGACTTTGGCAATCACGAGTACGATGTCTTGGTGGCAACGAAGATTATCGAGAATGGAATTGACGTGCCGAACGCCAACACCATCATGATCCACGATGCGCATCACTACGGGCTCAGCGAGCTGCACCAGCTCCGTGGTCGTGTCGGGCGTAGCGACCGCAAGGCCTTCTGCTACCTCCTCACGCCTCCACTCGATGGACTCAGCGAAGACTCCAAGCGCCGTCTGCGTGCCATCGAGAGCTTCAGCGACTTAGGGAGTGGCATCCGCATAGCCCTCCAAGACCTCGACCAGCGTGGGGCCGGCAACGTCCTCGGTGCGGAGCAGAGTGGCTTCATCACCGACATGGGCTACGAGACTTATCAGAAGGTCTTCACCGAAGCTATCCGAGAGCTGAAGGCGGACGAGTTCGCCCACGTCTACGCCGAAGACGACAAGCAGCGTGACGGCAGTGAGCTGGCTGACCGCTTCGTCGTCGAGACGCAGGTGGAGAGTGACTTGGAGCTTGCCCTGCCCGATGAGTATGTGCCCTCGGACAGCGAGCGTATTCTCCTCTATCGTGAGCTGGATAGCCTCAGCGAAGATGCCGAGCTGGAGGCCTTCACCGCTCGTCTACGTGACCGCTTCGGCACGCCACCACAGGAGACCGAAGAGCTCATTTGCGTCCCCCGACTGCGCCGCTTGGGGCATCACCTCGGCATCGAGAAGGTCGTGCTGAAGGCTGGAGCCATGAGCCTCCACCTCATCGCTGACACTTCCAGTCCCTACTATGCTTCGGAGACCTTCGGGCGTCTCATTGAGTACGTGGCGCGCAACAGCCGCCAGTGCGAGTTCGTCCAGCGCTCAGGTCGCCACATCATCCGTGTGCATCATATTCCCTCGGTTGCCTCTGCCATCACGGTGCTGCAGCACATTCTTCAGCATCGCCTCGAGGGGACAAAGGCATAGATCTATATTCACCCTTACCATCACCTGACTATCTATGAGCTACATTCACCTAATCACGGGAGGCGAACGATCGGGCAAGAGCACCTACGCTGAGAGCGAAGCCCTGCGTCTTAGCCCCCATCCTGTGTACTTAGCCACCGCTCGTATCTGGGATGAAGAGTTCCGCCAGCGCATCCTCCGCCACCAAGAGCGACGTGGCCCTGAGTGGACGAATATCGAGGAGGACACCCAGCTTTCGCAGCACGACCTCTCTGGCCGTGTCATCCTCGTGGACTGCATCACACTCTGGGCGACCAACTACTTCTTCGATATGAAAGAGGACATTGACAGCGCACTCACAGCCCTCAAGCAGGAGTTTGACACCCTCGTCCAGCAGGACGCTACCTTCATCTTCGTCACCAACGAACTGGGGATGGGCGGCGTCTCCGAATCACGCACGCAGCGACTCTTCACCCAGCTACAGGGCTGGATGAACCAGTATGTCGCTGCTCGCGCTGACCGCGTCACCCTGATGGTCAGTGGACTTCCGCTCTCCGTCAAGGGGTGATTTTTACCCTCTTTTTACCTTACTACTACGACAATGCAAGCCTTCGACATCCACCCCATCCGCGAGGAAGAAATCTATCGTGCGCAGTGCTACATCGATCAGATCGCCAAGCCCTTGGGCTCTATGGGCAAGCTCGAATCTCTCGCTGCACGCTTAGCCGCTATCCAGGATACCCTTCAGCCCACGCTCTCTCCTCGTGAGCACTTCGTCTTTGCCGCAGACCACGGTATCGAGCGTGAGGGGGTGAGCAAGAGCCCCCGTGAGGTCACTCGTCAGGTCGTCGAGAGTATGCTGCGTGGTGGAGCAGGCATCTGCTTCCTCTGCCGTCAGCATGACTTTGCCCTGCACATCGTGGATGTCGGGGTGGATCACGACTTCCCCCTCGAGGGCAGTCGCCTCATCCATCGCAAGATCCGCCGAGGCACACGCTCCTTCCTCCACGAGTCAGCGATGACGGAGCGAGAGGTAGACCAAGCGATGAGTATCGGAGTGGCGTGCGTCGATGAGGCTGCCCAGCGTGGATGTAAGCTCCTTTCCTTCGGGGAGATGGGCATTGCCAATACCTCCACCTCCGCACTCTGGATGTACTTCCTCACCGACATCCCCCTCGAGGACTGCGTGGGTCGGGGCAGCGGTCTGGACGACACGGGGCTACAGCATAAGCTCTCCATCCTACGCCAAGCGGTAGCGAACTACCACGGAGCGACAGATGCGCCCTCTATCCTCCGTCACTTCGGGGGCTACGAGATGGTTGCTACGGTGGGGGCTATGCTTCGTGCTGCCGAGTTAGGTATTGCCTTCCTCGTCGATGGCTTCATCATGACGGCTTGCCTCCTGATGGCGCGCGCCTTACACCCAGCGGTGACGGACTATGCCTTCTACGGGCACGTAGGGGACGAAGCGGGGCACGCACGCTTGCTACGCGCCCTGCACGCCGACCCCATCCTGCATCTTGGGATGCGCCTGGGCGAAGGCACAGGGGCTATATGCGCCTTCCCGATATTAGACTCCGCCGTGCGTATGCTCCGTGAGATGGCGACCTTCACCACCTCTGGAGTCACGGACTACGTGAGCACTCCAGACTAACGCAACGGCATATTGCACACGATTAAGTACCTTTGCCCTATATTCATTCATAAGAAGATATACAGACAGATGACCCTCTCCGATACTTGTCGTCGCACCCTGCTCACCCTCTCTGCGGCACTCCTTATATATATAGGTAGTAGCGCACAGAGTGGACGACGCATCCGCGAGCACGAGGTGCAGCGTGAAGAGACCGTGTACAGCATCGCTCGCCGCTACGGTGTCGCTATCGATAAGCTCTACGAGCTCAATCCTTGGGCACGCCAGCAAATAAAGGTCGGTGATAAGCTCCTTATCCCCTCGACTCCTGCTACTTCATCTGCCTCTCCCACCAGCACTACGCCTACCAAAGGCAAGAAGCATCGAGTGGCGAATGGGGAGACGCTCTATGGTATCAGCCGTACCTATGGTATTGATTTGGCGGATCTGCTCCGTGCTAACCCAGGCTTGACCTCCTCCTCCGTACAGGTGGGGATGGAGCTCATCATTCCTTCGGCTAAGGATGATAGCACCACGTCTGTAGCTCCCACGAAGAGCGAGGAGAATGATAGCTCCCAGCCCTCACAGGTAGCACAAGCGCAGACACGCATCCTGATGCTCCTGCCTCTGAAGAAGGACAAGCACTTTGTAGAGTTCTACGAGGGCTTCCTGCTGGGTATGTATCAGCTGAAGAAAGCAGGTATCTCCATGCAACTCACCACCCTTGATGTCCCCAATGATGAAGCTATGGATGCCTACATCGAGGCTGGAAGCCTTCGAGGAAAAGACCTCGTCATCGGTGGCGTCACCGAAGGACAGATTCGTGCTATCGCAGCCGCTTCGGGGTATAATTACTACATCATCCCCTTCAGTAAGACCCACAAACTGGAGTCGGGCGATGGTCGTGTGGTGCTGACGAACGCTCACACCTCTACCATTATCGATCGTGTCATCCCTGCCTTCCTGCAGAAGTACAAGGGGCGTGAAGTCATCTTCGCCTCACGCCCAGGGGACAGCGAAGACGGCTTTGTCACCCAGCTGCGCTCGGAGCTGAGTCACGCTGGCTTACCCTTCCGCTCCATCCAAGTCGGTAGCGGACTGGTCGGAGGACTCTCCTCGGATGCTGTCATCGTACCCATCTCACCTGATCGCAACCTGGCCTTGGCTACTATGGCTGCTATAGGCAATCGAGCTGGAGGTATTACGCTCTTTGGACATCCCCAGTGGCAGGCCTATGGCTCCCAGTTCCAGCAGCAACTGCGTCGCTACAATACGACCATCTACTCGACCTTCTTCTTCGATCCCACCCTCCCCGAGTCGAAGGCCTTCCTGAGCCAGTTCACGGGATGGTTTAGCCACAAGGTGAGCAACTCCTATCCTAAGTACAGCGTGCTCGGCTATGACTTAGCGCGCTACTTCATCCGCGCCTATTCGATGTATGGACGTAGCTTCATCAGTAGCATGAGCTCGATCCCTTCGGATGGGCTTCAGCTGGACTTCTACCTCCAGCGAGGCGAAGGGACGAACGTGTACACCAATACGCGCTTCTTCTTCGTACACTATCCCAACACAGGCGTTATCACTCGTGAAGCCCATTAGTCGCCTCTGTCACAGCCTCCTGCTCTTTGGCCTCTTCTCGCTCTTGGCTAGCGAGAAGGGATATGCGCAGACCGAGCAGGCATCCTTCTCCCAGTCCGTCTCCATCGGGGTAAGGGGAGGGATGACAGCCAGTCGCTTCATCTTCGTTCCCTCGGTGCGTCTGCGCCTGCATACAGGCCCTGTAGTTGGTATCTCTGCACGCTATGATGTGGAGCGTGGTGCTTCACTGCAAGCTGAGCTGAACTACCGCCGTGGAGGATGGCAAGAGCGTTATGACCCGCTGCATACCAGCTATTCTCGGCACTTAGATTACTTGGAGCTACCTCTGCTGACGCACCTCTATCTGCGCTCAGATGACCTGCGTTTCTTCGTCAATGCTGGTCCTTTCTTTGGTTATCTCCTTGGCGAAAGTGCCACGATCGAGGGTGAGGCGAATATGTCCACCACAGATATTACACGCCATGGAATCGCGGCGCGTGATCGTCTCTTCTGGGGACTCGGTGGGGGGCCAGGTATCAGCCTCGCCTTAGGTGAACGGCAGCGCATCGAGCTGGAAGGTCGCTTCGTCTACGGCTTGGGCAACCTCTGGAGCACTAAGCGAGGCTCGACTTACGTCCAGTCGTCGGAGATGTACTTCGGGGCGACGCTGAACTATTTCTTCCGCCTCTAACCTTCCTGTCGCCCTCAAGGTGCAAGCATAAATTCACTATCTTTGCGCCACATCTCAGCGCAAGTCCGTCTTCACGCAGCAGGAGATGCGCCCTCGTAGTTCAACGGATAGAACAAGAATTTCCTAAATTTTAGATAGCAGTTCGATTCTGCTCGGGGGTACAACCGATTTTATAACCTCATTCATTTCTAATGGTTTGGTCGACATCTTGATTGGGTGGAGGACGAAATAGAGGACGATATTAGGGGCTTCTTCTAAATTAGATAGCTTTACATTCGTGCTATTTGCGATACCTTCGCATTGAGGTGTTGATGCCTCAAGGATCGTTCGGAGGACATCGCCCACTCCATATCCTATGCCTGCACCGAGGATGGTGCAGGCTTTTTTGTTCCCTCGAAATACGTCCAAGAATGTCCAAATAGCTCCAAATTAAGGAGTCTTTCGGGGTTACTTGGTTGGTAAACGACTGGATTATAATTCTTTGTAAATGTCCAAAGCTGTCGGTCAAAATCTTTATATACCTTTGGCATTGTGAGAGCGGAGCAGAATGATCTCACACCTGCAGGGCGCGGGTAAGTCTTTTACGGCTTACCCGCATTTCTTTTATCTAAGCCATCTCTTCTGCCAACTTCGTGAGGTCACTCTCAACGGATAGCTCCTTTACGTTTGCTGTGAGATCCATCTGAGTGCTCTGCATCTTTGGTAATACAAAGTTCATGAGCTTTACCATGATGTCTATGCGATCTTTGGGCTCGAGTGCCTCAAGGTCTTCGGACATCATACCACTCTCTTGGTATTTCTCCAGTACTCCCACAATCATCTCTCGACTGACCTTCGTCGTCTTATTCAGCGATCCAGGCTTGCGCCCTCCTGTCTTTCTTCCTTTAGCCATAAATATACTCGTTGCTTAATACTCTATATGTCGCACGTGCGCTAATCTATGTCGCTAAATTGCACGGCATATAACATATAGAGCATTAAGTAATAGAGATATGGCATTACCAATAGCAAGTCTTATCGGAGCAGGCATAGGAGCTGTCGGGAGTATCTTCGGAGGTATAGCTGCAAGCAAGGCCGCCAAGCGCGCACGTCAGGGAGTCATGAATAGTATGCGTGACAATCAGTCGTGGTATGATAGACGATATAATGAGGACGCACTCCAACGTGCTGACGCTCTGCGTACCTTGGAGCGTACACGTGAGGCTATTGCCAAGCGTAACCAGCGAGCACAAGCAGTACAAGCTGTTATGGGAGGGACAGAAGAGTCCGTACAGGCAGAGCGTGAAGCAGGCAATGAAGCCCTCGCTAATGTAGCCAGCTCAATAGCTGCGGATGGAGCACGAAGGAAAGAGCAGATCGAGGCGCAGTACATGCAACGCCGAGAAGGTTTCCAGCAACAACTCAATCAGATCGAAGCCAATCGAGCTCAAGGAATCACTCAGGCTATCGGAGGCGTAGCACAAGCTGGAGCAGGTATTGCCAACGCCTTCGATCCACAAAGCAGTAAGTAACCATGGGAGTACTCGACGATATACGTAAGGGTACGGAGCGTGAGGTCTCTCGTAAGGAAGATGCCCCTGCGAAAATACAGCAAGCTATGTCTGTGCAGGCACAGCAACCTGCCACACCAGCTCAGCCTGTAGTCCCTCAGCAACCAGCACAAGCCCCAGTACCACCGAAAGCCACTCAGCCTGTGCCTGGTAATGGTAATGGTGTGATGGCGATTAAGCGACCAGACCTTCTCGGCACTACCCCCGAACTACCCAAAGTACGACTCACCGAAGCTGATAAGGATCGGGTGACACGCCCAACGTCCTACGTGGATATCCTGCGACATCTTAATCCCTACACACCTCCGACAGCAGAAGAGGTGGAGAAAGACCGACGACGCCAGCGTAGCCGTGAGGCTATCGCAGCAATAGGCGACGGGGTGAGAGCTATCAGCAATCTTGTTGCCACGGCTAACTATGCGCCCAATGCCTACAAGCCCACCGAGACAATGCTTAGTGCGGTGCAAGCCAGACACGACAAGCTCGATGCGGAGCGTAAGGCAAATGCAGATGCATACCTCAATGCCTACATGAAGGCTAAGCAGCTCGACGCCCATAACGATGAAGTACGAGATGCGATGAAGCTTAGACGTGAGCAAGCTGCCCTTGAGCAACAGCTCGCACAAGCGAAGCAGTCTATGGCGTATCAGAAGATGGTCGCAGACCTTGGAGAAAAGGAAGCCAACCGACAGCTACGAGAGAAGCTGGGCATGGCTGGTCTCAAGCAGAGAGCCGATGCACTTGCAGAGACGAAGCGACACAATCGGGTATCCGAATCAGAGCAGAGACGACGGACGGGAATCATGGCTACGCGTGCAGCCAACGCTGGTGGAGGGAAGTCTGTGTGGATCGACCTCGGCACAGACGAAAATGGAGATGACCTTGGTGGTATCGAAGTTCCCGAAGATGCATTCAATGACGTAAATATTGGGCAGGTGTATAACCAGCTCCCCGAGTCCATACGTGCTAAATATCGAACAAAGAAGGGCTACGGGCCTAAGGCTACGTACCAAGAGCCCAGTACATCAGAGATGCGCCAGATCATTGGGCAGAACATTAAAAATCCCGAGGCACGCAAGGTGATAACCTCCTTGCCTAATAGACGTAGAGGCCAATCCACACCCAAGCCAGTGGCAAAGCCATCGCCAGCGAAGCCAGCACCTATGGGCGAAGCCTATAAGGGCAGTGGCTCAAAGGGCAAAGCCTACTAACCAAACACCAGCAACTCATGCCAAGCGATAAGACGCAAAAGAACCTATCAGGACTCCACAATACGCTGGAGACCATGGGCTACTCAGTCCCAAACATCGACCAGTTCGCAAAGGATATGCGCAAGGAAGAAAACCTGCGCAGTGTATATGATAAGGTTTCATCGGGAGGGTATGAGCTTCCCGACTTCGATACCTTCAAGGCGGATATGGGTTGGATCAAGCCCACGCCAGCAGGAGTGCCTGTGCCTCTTCGCCCTAAGTCTCCGATTATGCCCAAGGCAACGCTGACAACTCAAGCTCCCTTTGGCTTTGATCTACCAGTAAACCCTAAGCTGCCATCGTATGCACCCAAGGCTCGATTAGGATTCCCACGACTCGACAAGAGGATGCGCCCCGTGCAGGAAGTGAATGATCCAAGTGTGCCACTCTTGAAAACCACACGCGATGTGGCGCAAGATGAGCACGGCAACGTCGTCAACGTGGTGAAGCCCGAGCTTGTCCCCGACTTCGATCCCAACAATGGTGGGGTGACTGCTCCCAAGGCTTTCATGGACGTGCGGACAGGGAAGACTATCCGCCCCTCCAAGCTGAGCAAAGAGGAGATAGAGGGCTACAATGCTGGGAACATAGACGCCATCAAAGACCCAAAGCTCCGTCAGGCTTTGAAGGAGGCTAATGTCATCTACACACCTACGCTCACCGAGAGTGACGCACGACGTAAGGCGGGAGAGCTGACAAGCGAAATTGATAAGGCTCTTTCCGAACGCACAGAGTACCTCGACAAGAAGATGGGAGAGGTGACCATAGCCGATAGCCCAACGGCATGGGGTATCCGAGGCTTCAATATTCCAGCGGCTGCGAATAAGTCACGCATCGAGCAGGTCAATGATAGCGAGTATATGACGCTGGAGGCTGCTCGTAGGACGATGCAAGACGTGAATAATCTCATTAGCGAAGCCGACCACAACACGAAGCAAGGGAATGACCTTGCCTCTGTTTATGAGCGAAGTGCGCTTGCTGGTACTCTTCGAGGCTTCGGGATAACCATTATCAATCCCAAACTATGGGATCAGGGAGCGAGAGACCTATCTGATACGGCTCGCCTTGCCAGGGCTATTGATAGAGCAGACCGAGGAGAGCAGCTCACCCGAGGAGAGCAACTCCTACTTGATGCCAAGGCTAACGAAATGGCGACAGCTCTTTACTTCGAAGACCGCATAGGGCGTGGCTATAAAGCAGGGAGTGTCACTGCGAATGCCGTTCCCTTTATGGTGGAGATGGCGATGAGTGGTGGCATCTCTACTATGGGGAAGAACCTATCATCTGGGCTTGCTCGCTATGCTATGAGACGCTTCGGAGCAAAGTTTGCAGGCAAGACCATTATTAAGGGGGTGATACGTGGAGGATCTAAGATAGTGGGGTCGATGGTCGCTGGAGGTGCAATGGCGAATACCTTCGGGGCAATGAAGACCGCATCCAATATCATTGGGCGCACCACAGGGAATGTGCAGTTTGCCACGGGCGTGGATGCCGAAGGGCGAGCAACGACTACCTACGGAGGTCACACCGAGGGCGACAGCTTGGGCGAAGCCTTCGTTAAGGGCGAACTATCAAGCACAGCAGAATACGCTACGGAGCTATTGGGCGACGGGCTTGTTGATGCGGTGACGTGGGCGGCTGGCAAGGTGGCTTCTCCAATTGTGTCAAAGCTTACTAAGCTAATCGGTAAGGCTGGAGCTAAGACAGCTGGGCAAGTAGGTAAGAAATCCGTACTTGGGAAGGTCGCAGGTAGTATAGGTGATGCTGGGGTGTGGAGCTTGGCAAAGGTGGGTAAGTTCATTGATAATGTGCAAGCTTCAAAGTTCGCAACTTCATTGAAGGCTCTTGAGAAGCATGCACAATGGAATGGAGGTTTCGGGGAATACCTCGAAGAAGTTGCCAACAACGCTGTCTCCGTTATGATTGGAGATAAGGATCTATCAACCGATAAGGGCAAGGGCTTCTTCAACCTTGACGACAATATCGACACCTTCCTCGGGGTTTCCCTTATGGGAGGTGTTATGAGTGCAGCGCATACTGTCGGCTACGTTGCTGGCGGTGGTGCACGAGGTATGGCACGCTATCAGATTGGCAGCAGTGAGGGTGCAGTGTGGAGTATGCTCACCACGGACGAGCAGCGCAAGGCGTGGGATGATGTACGCAGACAGATCCTTATCCAGGATGGTAAGGAGCAGGTGGATGCAGTGCGATCAGCAATCACGAATCCGAACTTCAATGCGGATCAGCGTAGGGCTATCCTCGATTACACAAAGGCTGTGCAGAAGTACAAGGGGATGAGCGAATACCGACGCAAGCAGGGAGAGGATATGAATGCAGACCCCATCCAGAATGAGCTGGCAGACTCCTACGACAAGGGCGCAGGAATGACCCAAGCCGAGGAGATGAGTCACGCACGCAGCTGGTATGAGTTTACCCAGCAGAAGGCGGCAGAGCGTCTCGGGGTAGATGCTAATGCCCTCGATGAAATGGGAGCACCTGACCAGCTGACTCTCGACCAGGTAGCACAGCTACGAGAGGAGCACAACGAACAGGCGGTGCAGTCCTACGTGGACTACCTCAATGCACGTGCTACCTACGAGGGCATGATCGGGAGTGTCTCCCAGGGCATACAGGCTGAAGCAGCACAAGCCGAGCAGTCAGTGCGCTCACGTCAGCACAAGGATGGAACGATCCGTCGTGCGATACTCCGAGGTACGGAAGGGCAGAAGGTAGAGGTTCATATCAAGGATGGCGACCTTGTCATGGATGAGGATGGACGCATCGATACCGACAAGTCCAGTAAGGACTTTATTGTGCGAGATGAAGAGACAGGGGTAGTGCGCTTTGCCAGTATTGATGATGTTATCAGTGCAGAGCAGGCAACGAGTGCCGACGAGGCAGTGAACGAAGCGGTCAATGCCGTCTACGAACGCAGGGAGAAGGAAGCTGCCGACGCTATCAACGGGACTATCACCCCACAGGCAGGAGCGGTATACGACCTCCTCGATGCTGATGGCACCCCCCAGCAGATCGCTATCCAGCAGGTAGGACAAGACGGTACACTGGATGTGGACTACTCGGGAGTACCCCACAAGATGACTACCGATGAACTGCAAAGCATGGCGGACAACACCCGCGCACGACAGATCGAGAATGAGCATGCAGCCCAAGTGCAGCAGGCAAAGGCGGAAGAGAGGGAAGAGCGTGAGCAGGCGGGACTACCACGCTATGCGCTTAATGATGAGCTGACTATTCGCACTCCCGAAGGAGAAGAGCTCACGGGCTACGTCACGAATGAGGAGGATGAGGACGGAAATATCGAAGTGTACTTTAATCAGCCCTATGAAGGGAAGAAGGTACATCTCTTCACGAAGGACTATCTTGATGGAGTGGTAGTGGGCATGCGCCTCAGTCCTGAGAGCAACACCCCAGAAGAATCACTCGAAGCTCTATCTGCACCAGCATCACCAGCTTTGTCACAGGTCCAGCCCGTAGTGGGGGAGGCTATGCCAGCACACGGCCCTATTCATGAGGGGGAAGAGACTGATATCATCGGTCGGAGTATGACCGAAGAAGAAGCGGAAGCCTTCCTTGATGCTATCAGCGAGAATCCCGAGGTTGTCCCTGTCTTAGAGTTAACGGCAGAGAACTGGGATGCTGAGTTCGGGAAAGAAGGTATCATTGCCTCACCCATAGGAGATGTCAAGATGGGAGAGAATCAGTTCCTCAAGATGATGCGTGAGGGACGCAATGAAAAGCTCGGGATGATTCGTCCTACGATAGAACGCCCTGACGTAATCCTTGAAGACACCAGTCGTACGAAGGAAGGAGAGGATAGAGTACACTCCTATGTTTTTGTCAAATCGGTGAAGAGTGAAGGGAAGGAACGTCTCTACTACTTCACGTCCGTATCTATTAGCAAGGATGGGCGCGAAGTCGTTATCTCTAATCAGGAGCGAAGAAAGAATAGGATAGTGAGCTTACTCACCAGTGGTACGGTATTATATCTGAAGCCTGATAGCCTGCATCCGTTAGCGCAGGTCGAGGGTTCGGTCTCTCTTAACGATTCGCGAGCTGCTACCCAAGCCGAAACTATCACAGCTCCTCACGGTATCCATTCGTCTGAAGAGGCTTCGTCTGCGGACAAAGGTAGCGAAAGTCTGTCAGAGGGAGATTCCAACGATGAGAGCCTATCCACCGAGGATACCGAAAGAGAGCCTGTAGAGGATGATGGTATTATTGGTCGGAGTATGACAGAAGAGGAGGCGGAAGCCTTCCTCTTACACATCGACGAACATCCCGGACGAGCTCCCGAGCTTGATCTGACCACAGAGAACTGGGATGCTGAGTTCGGGGAAGATGGTGTTGTCCATACGCCGATAGGTGACGCTCACATGGGTGAAAACCAATTCCTCAAGATGATGCGTGAGGGTAGAAAGAATAAGCTGGGTATGATCCGCCCAACGCTTGAAGCTCCACATGCTATTGTCGAAGAAGGCAGTACCGCCAAGGATGGGCAAGAGACGGAACGAGATAGCTCCTATATCTACATACGTGTATTTGAGAAGGAGGATGGAAGTCGTCAGTACTACTTCACGTCGGTCTCTGTACAGCGAGATGGAGGTGAGGTGATCGTGTCTAATCAGGAAAAGAGTCGGAATCAGGTCAAGCGGTTGCTTACAGAAGGTGTAGTGCTTTGGATGCGCGCCGACAACGCATCTGATGCTTCGGACATAGATCAAGACTTATACTCACCGCAGGGGACTGAATTGTCCGACCCTGCTTCTGAGGGCACGGATGCGTCTCAAAGCACGCCTTCTGAGAGCAAAGATAGTGAAAGCACCTCACACGCTGATCCCAACGATGAGGGGCTCTCTGCAGAGGAAGCATACGAGGCTGTGGTGCATGCAACTCAAGGGGATGTGGGTATTGCCCTAATGGTTATTGAGAGTACTGTAGCTGATAAGGAGAAGGCACTTGGAAAGGCTAAGAAGGCTAAGCCACGAAGTGCAGACACCATCGAGGGGAAGATCCAGGCACTTGCAGAGGTATCTGAGGGTATCGAAGCTGCGGAGGCTTCGCTCGCACACTGGCAGGCTGTCGCTGAGATAGCAACCGAGCATATGCAGGGTGATGTAGTAGAGGAAGAAGCTACCCAGCCCGAAGCTGAAGGGCTAATGGGAGATCCTGTACCCGAAGAGGAAGAAGTCAAGGGTAAGAAGGAGGATGTTGATCTCACGTCACAACAGGCTAACGTCCCCGAATGGAACAAGGATACCCCTGCTGATGCAAGAGCACGTGGCTATATTAAGGTGGCAAATGTTCGAGTTGATCGCCAGGGAGAGCTTACTGACGCACTTATCGGTAAGGAGTCTGATGTGAAGTTCGCAACGAACGACACCCAGCATGCTCGCTATGCAATCATTGAAGCGGAGAGCCTGCAACCAAGCCATATAAGAGGCTACCAAAATCAGCTGCACTTCATTCCCGAGGCACAGCCAAAGGACAGAAGCGACGTTGTGAGCGATCAGGCAGCCGTCCGTATTGCTGCGAATATCAATCCTGAGGAGATCACGACGAGTGCCACGGCTTACACGGGTGCTCCTACCATCAACGCACGTGGTGAGGTAATCCAGGGCAATAGCCGTGCCGACGCACTTCGTGTCGTATGGGAGTCGTTCCGTGATACGAGCGGAGCGAAGTACAAGCAGTACCTCATCGAGAATGCAGAGGCCCTCGGTATTGACCCCAAAGCTATCGAGGGAATGAAGTCCCCCGTGCTGGTGCATCTTGCCGACGTGAGTGATAACCGAGCAATTGAGCTGGGGCAGTATAGACAGAGTGATATCGAGAGTGGAGGAGTCGAGCGCATTAACCCTCAGACGCTTTATGCGAAGATCGGAGAGAAGCGCGGTGCCTTCGTTTGCTTCCTCTTAGAGACGAGTGATGATGATCTGAGCCTTGCGGAGTCCATCACACGTAATGCAGTGGAGACCTTGATCTGGCTCAATAGCCAAGGTTTCATCTCAGACACCCAATATCGTAGTGCCTTCGGAGCTAAGGGTGAGATCACAGCCGAGGCCAAGGAAGACCTCCGTGATACGCTGTACCGATCATTTTTCGAGGGGGCGCACAACAGCCTAAAAGATGAGTTTTTCAACCTACCCAAGCGTATCCAGCAGGCACTACTCCGTGTTTCATATCGCGACCAGCAGAGTCCAGCTGATGCACAGTTCCTTGACGAACTGCAATCGTCTGTAAGTGCATACAGTGCTCTTATGGGATATGCTCCATTTGCAGAGGCTAAGACCTTCGAGGATGCAGAGCGTGCTATCGAAACGTGGATGCGCTTCTCAGGCGACCTCATCACGGGTGAGGTGAACTCCGAGCAGTATAGTAACTTTGCTGTGCAGCTTGCTCTCCGTTATAAGTTCTACACACAGAAGGAGCTCATCGCAAAGCTCAATGCGGTGTACGATGCAGTGCAGGCCGTCTCCGAGGATACGCTCTTCGGGGAAGGTGAGGTAAATCCTAAGACGCTTGCGGAGGCTGTGCGTGCGGTGTTCAACATAGAGTATAATCCACAAAGAGAAAGACAAGACAATGGAACTGATGGAAGCGATACTCCTGGCAACAACGGTGAAAGGAGCGATGGCAGGGAACAAGAAGGACAAGGAACACCTGGAGGCGATGAACAAGATCAGAGCCGAGCAGGGACAGCCGAGCGTAGAGGAAGAGCTTCAAGCGATCCTCAAAGCGGGAGAAAAGTAACCCAACCCACAAGTAAGGAATCCCCCGAATCGGGGGAGACCCAGGCGAGTGATGCGACTGGGGAGGGTTATCGTTTGTCTGCTATTGCATCTAAGCGAGGAGGATACTTCTTTGAGAATAGTGAGGGAGGCATCGACTTAGTCAAGATCTCAGACAATGTATTTGAAGCTATTGGTCTCAAGCCTATGCCGATGAGGATGACGGAGTCAATGGCTCAGCATATTCTTGATCGCCATGGAAAAGAATTAGGGATATCAACACAAGAGGAAGCTGTAGCTTTTGTCGTTGATATTATGCAGCACTTTGACCATGTACGAGAAGGGAATAAGCTCAATACTTATATTTTCTCTATAGAAAAGGGGCGTAGTCGTACGGGGAAGAGAGCCGTTACTTTAGTTCTTCCAACGAAGAGTGGGGAGTATCTGGGAGTGTCTTCCTCAGGCTATGAAAAGGTTAAGAGCTTAAAAGAAAGAGCGTTGCTTTGGGAGGAGGGCGCGAATAATATGGCTCCTACTACAGAGACCGCCTCTGCAAATGTTCCCACCCCATCAGCCACGCAAGGCGGAATGACTGGGGGCAGCGCTTCAAACCAAAGCCACGCTCTTTCGGTAGACAAAGATAGCGAAAAGGAGATAGCTGAGGGAAGCGCGAGTGAAATGACTCCCGAGCAGCGGACACTTCTGGACGGGACTAATCCCCGTCAATATTCCGATACTCAGGAGTCATTATCTACCGACGAAGATAGCGAAAAAACAACACCCAAGTCCACTACTAAGAAGAAGTCGAAGCCACAGCCTCAGCCACGCAAGGTGAGCTTAGAGGGGCTTATGGGAGCTCTACACGCCACGGGTGAAGCGATACTATCCGACCACATCGAGGAGGAAAAGGTAGAAGCCGATGCTACTAACGGCATGCGCCCAGTGACCATTGAGCCCGAGGATATGAGCGACGAGGAGCTGGTTGCATTGATCGACAATGAGGATACAGACGGAGATACCTTATGGCGTATCAGAGGTGTCCTGCAAGCTCGAAGCCGCATGGATACCAATTCCGTAGATGCCCATATCCTAAGCAATCCCAATGTACCCGACAATCTTATCGAGGCTATTTCACTCGGTAGAGGGTGGTATGTGTCTAATGGCTGGACATCCAGCAAGGCCAGTAATCTACTTGCACAGCGTCGCATGATGCAGGCCGTAGAGCATACTAACGAGGTCGCAGAGCAGCAGGAGAAGGAAGAGCAGGAAGAGGTCCGTGTCAAGAACGAAGGGCAGTTCGGCCTTGTCTCCGACGAGCGCATGCAAGAGCTCAAGGCTCGCATGAAGAAGAAGCTACGCGGGCAGCTTAATGCAGGTGTAGACCCCGAGGTACTGGCTATCGGGCTGGAGCTCGCAGTGGGCTACATCGACCGAGGGCTTAGTAAGTTCAGCCGCTTTGCAGAGACGCTTATCAATGACCTCGGGGAAGAGGTCCGACCCTATATCAAAGCCTTCTACAATGGAGCGCGCGATATGCCAGAGTTGGTGGAGTCAGGGCTATCCCAAAAGATGGACGGCTATGATGCTGTCAATAGTTTTGATATTGCTAACTTTGGGAAGGAAGAACGCCCCGAGCTTATCGAGCAGGCGCGCCACGTAGCCAAGGAACAGGAAGCGCAGGCGCAAATGGCAGAAGTGAAGGAGCAGCAGCTCGCAGAAACAAAGGAAGCAGAGAACAATGGAACAGAAGAAGTACACGTACCAGCTCGCACCAGCACTGGAGAGCGAGAAGCAGGGGAGGAACATCGACCTGATGAACCGCTGGGAACGCCAGCAGAAAGTCAAGCTAAGCAGCCTAAGCAGAAGCGAGTGGATCGACGTAGTGTCGAAGATACTCTCGCTGACGACCAGCGAGGCGGAGGAGTACCTGAACAGCTTGATCAATCAGTAGAAGCTCCCAAGGGCGAGAAGCCCGCTAAGCTGAATACACGCAACTGGCGTGAGAAGAAGGGCGAGGACAACTCCCCTAAGTCTGAGGTCGCGCGCATCAAGGCTAACATAGATGCGATTAAACTCTCGAAGGAGATACTCAACGAGGGCCGCGAAGCAACGCAAGCCGAGAAGGCTATCCTTGCTCAGTGGACTGGTTGGGGTGGATTAGGCGCAGCCTTTAACGAGTACAGCACAACTTACGCCACTCTACGAGAGCTCCTCACAGAGGATGAGCTACGCGAAGCGAATGAGAGCCGACTGACGGCTTACTATACCCCCGCAAAGATTATCGACCAAATTTGGGACGCTGTGTCCGCGCTGGGCTTTAAGGGTGGCAACATCCTCGAGGGCTCTGCGGGTATCGGCTCTATGCTTGCGCGCATGCCAAAGGGTGTTAGCGACGTGAGCAATATCCAGGCGGTAGAGATCGACGGCATCACGGGCGGCATCCTTTCACTTCTCTATCCCGACGCAGACGTACATATCAAGGGCTTCCAAAATACCAAGGTAGCCCCAGGATCTGTAAGCCTTGCTATTACTAACGTGCCATTTGTCACGGGCCTCAAGGTCCACGATGATACGGGCTTCTCCGACCTATCACGTAAGTTCGGTAAGAACATTCACGACTTCTGTATAGCCAAGAATGTGCGCACGCTTGCACCAAACGGGCTCGGGGTATTCATCACCTCGAGCGGTACGCTTGACAAGAGCAGAGACCTGCGCTTATGGCTCACAGATAAGGACGGGGGTAACTCCGACGTCGTCGGTGCGTTCCGCCTGCACAACGAAACGTTTATCGGTGCAAGCGTCACGTCTGACATCATCATCGTTCGCAAGCGAGGAGAGAATGGCGAAAAGCTCGCTGGTGCTATCAATATCACTGAGACGACGCCAGTACGTACGGGTAAGTACACAGACTACTCGGGAGAACGTGCCACGACAAGAGAGGTCGCACTATCGTATAACGACTACTTCGTACAGCACCCCGAGCACATGGGCGGTGAGATGAAGCTGGCGTTTGAGAATGGTGCAACCTACCGAGCTACCAGCGCAGGGCTATATCCAACACCGAATATCGACCAAGACAAGCTGCTCACTGCATGGGTGCGCAGCATGAAGAAGATCGACATGGCTAAAGTCGATCCGAATGAAGGTGCTCGTACGGGCGTCACATCGGGCAAGGACCTAAGCGAATATAAGATCGGTGAGGTCTTTGTGCAGAAGGACGGATCTGTTGCTATCGTTTCCACCAACAAGGGTGTTACCATTGCTGAGAGCTTCGCCAATGACGGGAAGAAGGTGCTCAGTAAGTACGCAAAGGCCCAGGTGGTAGAGGACTACCGCGCCATCAAGAAGGCACTGAACGAACTTATCGACTACCAGCTCCAGGCATCGGAAGACTCTACGGGTAAGCTCAAGGAATTGCAGCAGGCTCTAAATACTGCTTACGACACCTTCGTCGAACGCTACGGCAACCTCAACAAGAATAGAGCGATCTCCTTCCTTAGCAAGGATATTGATTGGCCAAGCATCCAAGCCATCGAGAAGTTCGAGGAGAAGGCAAACGTCGACGGCAGCAAGACGAAGATCTACGGGAAGACCGACATCTTCAGCAGCCGCATCATTGACGCCAAGACGAAAGAGAAGCCAACAGACCCAACACAGGCGGTCAAGGTGAGTATCCTCAGCTTCGGTCGTGTTGATCTGCAATACCTCTCCGATGCTCTATCTATCAGCGAGGAGGAAGCAAAGAAGGCGTCACTCGCTACGGGTCTTGCGTTTGAAAACCCAAGCACGGGCGTTGTGGAGTCTCGCTATGCTTACCTCAGTGGGAACGTGCGTGAGAAGCTCGCAGCCGCAGAAGCCAACAACGAAGGCGGCAAGTACGACGCTAACGTCTCTGCCCTTCGTGAGGTGATGCCACAGGATATTCCAGCGCACCTCCTTCCCTACTCCTTCGGTGCTTCGTGGATACCTGCCAAGGTGTTCGAGGAGTTCGTGCAGGAGCGCACAGGAGTCCGCGTATCTCTCTCTAAGCATGGTGGGGGCTGGGTGATGACAACCAAGAGCGACGACTATACCGAAGCCAACAAGGCTATCGGCGTACGCTCGGAGCTTCTCGACGAGTATATCCTTGGCACGGAGCTTATGGACGTGGCCATCAACCTCAAGACTAAGATCGTATCTAAGACGGAGAGCTTCGGGTATGGCAAGGACCGCACAACCAAGACGACCACCGACAAAGCCGCAACGGCTGCCGTATCCGACAAGGCCGACGAGCTCCGCCAGGACTTCGTAGACTGGATGCAGGCTAAGGTGCAGGAGGATGACAAGCTCGCGGAGCAGCTGACGACTAAGTACAACATGGAGATGAATAACTACGTCCCCATGACAATGCCCGACGACTTTGCCCCCACGCACTTCGAAGGCGCGTCAAACAAGATCACGCTACGACCTCACCAGGCTAAGGCGGCTATCCGTGCAACGACGCAGCCCGTGCTCCTCGCTCACGAGGTGGGTACGGGTAAGACCTTCACGATGATCTCGGCAGCTATGGAGATGCGACGTCTCGGCACAGCTAAGAAGCCTATGATCGTCGTCCAGAATGCGACCGTAGGGCAGTTCGTCAATAGCGCGAAGCTCCTCTACCCACAAGCTAATATCCTCACACTATCCGAAGATGATAAGGGCCACGAAGGTCGCAAGCGTTTCTATGCGAACGTAATGTACAACGACTGGGATATGATTATCATCCCTCAGTCTACCTTCGACAAGATCCCCGACAGCGAGGAGCGCAAGCGTACTTATATCGAAGAGAAGATCCGCGAGAAGCGCGAGGTGATCGAAGCGATGAAGGAGGACAAGGACGCAGCCCGCAGTGCGGTCTATCGTGCTAAGGTAAAAGAGCTACAGAACCTCGAGAAGGAGGTCGCTAAGTCGTCACGCCCCGCCATTGACGCGAAGGCCGAAGCTAAGTCGCGCATGAACGCAGAAGCCAAGGCGCAGCAGATGCTGGACCGCAAGGTGGACGAGGGTGTCTATGAGTTCGACGATCTCGGTATTGATGCCCTTCTCATCGACGAGGCCCACGAGTATAAGCACCTGGGATTTGAGACCGCCATGGGTCGAGGCATTAAGGGTATCGACCCGTCTTATTCCAATAAGAGCCAGGGCCTATATCTCAAGATCCAAAGCGTCATGGAGAAGACTGGCGGGCGAAATATCCTGTTCGCTACTGGCACGCCTATCAGCAACACGGCTGCCGAGATATGGACCTTCATGCGCTATCTCATGCCACGCGAGGATATGGAGGCCTACAGCATTTCCAACTTCGACGACTTCGTACGTAACTACGGGCGAGTGCAGACGCAGCTGGAGTTCTCCACGGACGGGAGATTTAAGGCTAACAAGCGTTTCGTCGGTTACGACGGTCTTAGCGAGCTGGTGCGTATTTGGTCACAGGTATCTGACACGGTACTCACCAGCAACTCTCCCGAGGTACTGGAGAAGATCCCCGAGCTGGAAGGTGGTAAGGCAACGGATATATTCCTGCCTCAAACCCCTGGGCTTCGCTCGGTGATGCTCTTTGTTAAGGAGCAACTCGCGGCCTACGATAAGATGTCGGGTGCGGAGAAGAAGGAGAACTCACACATTCCACTCACCATGTACGGCATCGCGAAGGCGGCAGCTGTAGACCCTCGTCTTGTTGTCAATGACGCCATGGACGAGCCCATGAGCAAGACGAACGAAGCAGTACGTCAGACCCTGAAGAGTTTAGAGGAGACAAAGGCGTACAACGGGACTGTTGCCATCTTCTCCGACATCTACAATAATAAGGAGTCGGGCTTTAACCTGTACGAGGATATTCGCAAGAAGCTCATCGAGGGAGGTGTGCCCGAGGAACAGGTAGTCATTATGAAGCCAGGCATGGATGCTAATAGAAAGAAGGCACTCTTCGACAAGGTCAATAGTGGAGAGGTGCGCGTCGTGCTCGGCTCATCATTCACGCTGGGTACTGGTGTGAATATCCAGGAGCGACTGCACACGCTTATCCATGTGGACGCACCTAACCGCCCAATGGACTACACCCAGCGTAATGGTCGTATTCTACGCCAGGGCAACCTGCACAAGGAAATGGGTAAGCCCGTTCGCATCCTGCGCTTTGGCGTGGAAGATAGCCTTGACGTGACAGCCTACCAGCGTCTCAAGACGAAGGGGGCTATTGCGGATAGCATCATGCACGGGGCTGAATATATGGAGAACGCTCTCGAGCATCGAAGCATCGAAGAAGAGGGCGACAACTTCGGGGACATGGTAGCCAACCTCTCGGGGAGTGAGTATGCCCTTCTGAAAAACCAAGCCGAGAAGGAACTGCGCAAGCTCGAGACGAAGCGGAAGCAGTGGGAAGCGGACCAGCGTTATCTAAGCAAGGCTATCCCCGAGACGAAGCAGGAGATCGCAGGGCTTCGCGTGATCGAGAAGAAGGCGGAGAACACCCTCTCCGCTCTTGACGAGCTATTCCCAGGCGGTAAGGTCGATAAGATTGTAGTAGGTAAGCGGGCCTTCGGATCTGTGGACGAGATGAAGGAGTTCATTAAGGACTACAACAAGACGATCTCCGAAGCAGAAGCCGAGGTTAAGGAAGGCTTCGGCAATACCAGCGTGCAACGCTCGCTCACCTTGTCGGTCAATGGTGTGGACTTCGTGGTAAACACCAAGATCGAGAAGCACATGGAGCAGAAGGACAGCAAGCTGACGGCCGTGTCGAGACGTGTGATGACCTACTCATCTGAAAAGCTGGGCATCGAGAATACGCCCGTTCCTGGTATGCGTATTGCAAACGCCATAAAGGATATTACTGAGTCCGTTATCACGGGCGATCGTGTGCGGGCCCTCGCAGCCAATGCTAAGGAGACCTATACACGAAAGGAGAAGGAGCTGGCGCAAATGGAGGCGCGTTCGGGTAAGCCATTCGAGCACGAAGAGGAACTCGAGAAGGCCCGCGAAGATGTCGCCAACTACGAGGAGCTAATGCAGAAGGAGCTCGAAGAGAAGGAAGCCAAGTACGCTGAAATGGACTCCCAGGTGAACGCAGCCAACAACGTGAGCAATGCGGAGGAAGATACCGAGGAAGCTAACGACGAGGAGGTGCGCTACCGCTCCGATGAGTTAGACGAAGTTAGTAATCGATTTAATGCGGAGCTTGCTCAGCTCACTGAAGAGAACTCAGATAGCACTATCTTCTCCCTTGGCATGCCTTCTTCCGAACTTATGGCAGGCGGAGTCGCACCTAAACTTATGCGCCTATATGGGAACAAGGTGATCAAGAAGATGAAGAAGCATGGATTTGCTTTGTCTGACCTTCTGGATCTGCCGAAAGCTGTTGCGCAGCCTATTGCAGTGTTCTCAACACATAGGGATGGGAGTCATGCAATTCTTACAGAACTCAAGACAGAGGAAGGGAACATACTGGTTACTCTTGAAGTGGGTAAGGGTGGTGCCGATATAGACTTTAATCTACTTACGTCTACTTACGGTAAGAGTCACGGCAGGGTTCTTCAATGGCTTAATTCAGGTAAAGCGACCTATATAAATAAAGAAAAAGCCCTTGAGTATCTTGCCAGCGCTCCCGCTCCAATTGCGGGTGCTAAACAAGCTCAGGAGCTTTCTCTTGCCACAAAGGTAGTAGAAACCTTTGAGAATATAGAGCTATCCGAAGAAAGCAATGCAATAGTGCAAATGGAGGAGGTTGCTACACGCACTGCGGAGTCTCTCGGGGAGGACGTGCGAGTCATCCTCGATACGGCAGAGATTGAAGGCCGCAATGAAAGCGAGACGAGCAGAATGCGCGGTGCTAAGGGTTGGTATGATCCTAAGACGGGGCAGGTGGTAGTGGTGCTACCTAATGCAGAGAGCGCAGACGACGTCGAAGCTACTATCCTCCATGAGGTCGTAGGGCACAAGGGCTTGCAGGAACTTGTCGGTAAGGACCAGTTCGGCAAGTTCCTTGACGAGGTATTCGAAGGTGCTAATGAAGCCGTACGAAATGGTATTGTCGAGCGAAGCAAGAGATACGGGTGGAACACCCGCCTTGCCACCGAGGAGTATATCGCAGAGCTTGCTGAGCAGGGCTTCAAGGATCTCGAAGCACGCGACCTGTGGAATGTTGTACGCAACGCCTTTTACAATCTCCTCAGCCGAGTGAAGCTCGCTTTAGGCTGGAACATCAGTGACCGCGAGCTCCGCTACATGCTTTGGCGCACGTATCAGATGAAGAAGGGCGAGGGGCTTATGGGACAGGCTAAGGATATAGCCATGCAGGAGAAGCTGGGCGTAGGTAACTACGAAGGGATACGCTTCCGCCAGGGAGAGATAGCTCCAGTAAAGGTGGCAGCTACCTATGATGCGCTTATCCGTAAGTCGGGCTATCAGACCCAAGAAGCACTACAAGATAGTATGCTCTCGCTGAAGAAGACTATGGAAATGATCATGAAGGCTAAGGGAGATGCCAAGTACATCGAGGAGATCGAAGGGTATCAGAATGCCTACATGGGAGAGAATAGGCTCTCGAGTGTGAATCAAGCCGAGGCCGCAGCTTACACACGTATGGCTCTCGAGCCCCTGGTGGAAGAAGTAAGCCGTCTTGCCAAGAAGGCTCACCACTCATACGTCACGGACTACATGATGGCTAAGCACGGACTGGAGCGTAATCGCGTCATGGCTTTCCAAAAGGCAGTAGAGGCTGACATCGATACGCACAACAAGGCCGTCAAGGAAAGTGGCGAGGGTGAGGAGCTCACGGCAAGCAGTCTTTGGGATGCATACCTCAATGATACGGACCGCATAAGAAACGAAGCCGACTATCGCGAAGGGTATATTACTGCTGACGTATGGCATAAGACAGACGACGAGATCCGAGCACGCTTCGCACCAAGCTATGCGAAGTACAGAGAGCGAGATTACGCAGGTCTTACTGGCTTGCTTGATCGTCCCGACGTGGCTATTCAGACACTCAAAGCCGAAGCTATCGAAGAGGTTATGAAGTTCGAGAAGGTGAACGATGTCACTGAGCTGTGGAAACTCACGAACAAGGCTACGGATGCACCTCTATCTAAGCAGTACGAAGGAGGGCTAATGAGCAGAGAAACGCTGGAGCATGTACGTAATATGTACGGGTACTACATCCCTCTGCGAGGCTTCGATGAGACTACCAGCGATGATGTGTATAGCTATCTTGGCGACCGTGACCGCGCCTTCTCTCCAACATTGAAGAAGGCTAAGGGACGTAGCAGCAAGGCAGAAGATCCGATAGCTCATATAGCGAGTATGATGGAGTCGGCTATCTTGCTCGGGGGTACCAGACCATACATCACGCCCCACCATCCATAAGAGATGGTGGGGCGTGATGCTTGTTTTTATGTCTTCTCTATACCCTGTTTGCTCTGCGTAGCTCCGAGCTTTATGCGGAGAATGATGTGCAGACGGCTAATAGCGGATGCGGATGGAGGTGGGCTTACTCTCCTGCCAGAAGCGGTTGATCGCCGTCACTAAGTAGTGGTAGGTCGTACCACGCTCCATACTCGGAAGGATGAAGTACGGATTGTTCGAGACACTCAGCAGATAACGCGTATCAGAGATGTCCTGGCGTGTTCCTTCGGGGAAGGCATACACGGCGTAGTAGAAGGCGGACTCGGGATCGCTGGGCTCACGGTAGTCATCCCACAGGAGCATGTGACCATCTTCGTTGGTATCCTCGAGGATGAGCTTGATGGGCGCAGGAGCCTTCGTCTTGCCTAACGCTCCATGAACCTCAGGAAGAAGAGCACGGTAGGACTGGTAGGTGTTGAGTAAGCTATCGCCTAAGCCCTTGTAGTTCTTCAGCAGATCTTCGCCCGACCACCAGCTGTTGCCACTCGTCCACTTACGACTCAGGGCGAGCTTGTCCTCAAGCTGGTTGCCGTCCATCGTACGTAGGGCATGCTGGCCGATATAGAGCTGTGCCTTCGCTTGAGGTGTATGCTTGCCCCACCATTTGGTGAGCTCGGCATAGTCGGCGACTTGATGCCCGATATTCCAGTAGACTTGAGGGATGATGTAGTCTACCCAGCCCTTCTGCACCCAGTGCAATACATCGGCGTGGAGGTCGTCATAGGTCTGTAGCCCAGCGGTCTTACTGCCCTTGCTTGAGGAGGTGGCATTGCGGTAGATACCGAAGGGGCTGATACCGAAGCGCACCCAAGGCTTGGTCTCAAGGATCGTCTGGCGGACGGAGTAGATGAGGTGGTTGACGTTCTCGCGTCGCCAGCTATTCTTTTGCTCAGGGCGGTAACCTGCGGTGAGACCGAAGCGGCTGAAAGACTCTTCGTCATCGAACTCCATTCCATCCTTAGGGTAGGGGTAGAAGTAATCATCGAAGTGTAGAGCATCGATGTCGTAGCGCTGTATGATGTCGCGCACGATGGAGCAGATGTAGCGCACACTCTGTGGATTGCCTGGATCCATATAGAGCTGCTTGCCGTAGCGGATGAAGAGGTCGGGGAACTTCTTCGCCGGATGGTTAGGAGCAAGGTAAGCATCTGTATTCCCTGCGCCTCGGTAGGGGTTAACCCAGGCGTGTAGCTCCATTCCACGAGCGTGGCATTCTTCGATGACGAAGCCTAAGGGATCCCACGAGGGATCGGGGGCTTGCCCCTGCTTGCCTGTAAGGTACTTGCTCCATGGCTCGTGGTCGCTCTGGTAGAAGGCATCTCCCTCAGAGCGTACTTGGAAGATAACCGCATTGCAGCCGAGACGCTGGAGGAGGGCGATACGGTTTGCCAGGAGTTCGCGCGCTTCATCACGAGAGCGTGAAGCGTAGTCACTGCGGTAGATGGTGGGAAGCCACGCGCCACGGAACTCTCGCTTGACGGGTTGCTTGGGATCCGTTGGACGAACCTCGTGCGGAGCGATACCGCATGAGGTGACGAGCCAGAGCGAAGCAACAGCCGCAAGTAGGCGCACCGTGTAATGAGCGCCGAAGGGAAGTCTTAGATGCATCGGGTGGGGGATTTAGCCCAGGTGAAGGTGCTGATAGGTGTTGATTACCCAGAGAATGAAGGCGACAGCGGGGAGCGTGAAGAGCAAGCTGTCGATGCGGTCAAGGATACCTCCATGGCCGGGGATGATGTTGCCTGAGTCCTTGACACCTACGCTGCGCTTGATCATAGACTCAAAGAGGTCTCCCCACGTGGCTGCAATGGAGATGAATACCCCGAGGTAGCTTTGCTCCCAGCCCAGGAGGAGGCCAGAGACGATGACGGCAGCGATGAGCCCACCGAAGAAGCCTTCCCAGCTCTTCTTGGGAGAGACGGAGGGGAAGAGCTTATGACGCCCGAAGGTGGAGCCTGCGAGGTATGCCCCCGTATCATTGGCCCAGATGGCGACGAAGATAGTGAGGAGGATCAGCAAAGTCTCCGTATCGGTGTAGAAGATATTGGCGATGCTGAGGAAGACGCCGACATAGATTTGCCCGAAGAAGACCTTCGCCAAGTCGGTAGGCATCACTTGTCGCTCGCTGTAGATGCTGCGTACTAAGATGTAGAGCAGGTAGCCCACGTAGGGGATGAGGAAGAAACTGTACTCGGCACCCTTATCCGCTATCTCGTGTGTCGCCCAGAAGAGGTAGACGGCAGCGGCTGAGTCGGAGATGCGACGCAGAGGGAAGAGACGGTGGGTGGAGACGAGGTTCGACCATTCCCACGTGGCGAGGAAGGTGATGAGGCCGAAGACGACCATGTAAAGCAGATGCTCACGTAGTAGAAGGGCTGCGAGAATCAGACCGACATAGAGGGAGCCGAAGATGGCGCGCTTGACGAGGTTACTCATTCGTTGTAGCTTCTGTATCTGTGGTTGAGGGTGCGGATGCTTGTTCTTCGCGTGCTTGGATTAGCTCATCGGTGCGGCTTATCCAGGGACGTTTGCCGAAGATATGCTCTACATCTTCGGTATAGATGACCTCACGGTCAAGTAGGAGCTGGGTCAGCTCCTGGAGACCATCGGCATGCTCACGGAGGAGAGCCTTGGCACGCTCGTACTCGAGACGGACGATCTCACGTGCCTCTTCGTCAATGATTTCGGCGGTGCGATCGCTGTAGGGTTTGGTCAATCCATAGCCATCGCCCTGCATATCGTAGTAGTTGACATTGGGGAGCTTGTCGCTCATCCCGTAGTAGGCGACCATCGCATAGGCCGTCTTGGTGGTGTGCTCGAGGTCATTGGCGGCTCCCGTAGAGATGCGTCCGAGAAAGACGTCTTCGGCAGCACGACCGGCGAGCGTAGCACACATCTGGTCACGCAGGGCTTGAGTCGTGGTGATCTGTCGCTCTTCGGGGAGGTACCAAGCGGCACCGAGGGCCTTGCCACGTGGGACGATGGTGACCTTGACCAGCGGATTGGCATACTTGAGGAACCAGCTGACAGTCGCATGCCCTGCTTCGTGGAGGGCGATGCTGTGTCGCTCTTCTTCGGTGGTCATCTTGCTCTTTTTCTCCAGTCCTCCGACGACACGGTCGACGGCGTTCATAAAGTCATCGCGCGAGATGAACTCCTTGCCAGCACGAGCTGCGATGAGGGCTGCTTCGTTACAGATATTGGCAATGTCCGCCCCAGAGAAGCCGGGGGTGCGGCGTGCTAAGAGGTCGACATCCACCGTCTCATCGATCTTGAGCGGACGGAGGTGTACGAGGAAGATCTCCTTGCGGTCATGGACGTCGGGCAGGTCTACGTAGATCTGGCGGTCGAAGCGACCAGCACGCAGGAGGGCGGCATCGAGGATGTCGGCACGGTTAGTCGCAGCGAGGATGATGATGCCACTATTGGTGCCGAAGCCGTCCATCTCGGTAAGGAGCTGGTTGAGGGTGTTCTCTCGCTCGTCATTGCCTCCTCCGAGGTTGTTGTTGCGACCACGGGCACGCCCCACGGCATCGATTTCATCAATGAAGATGATGCAGGGAGCTTTCTCCTTAGCCGTCTTAAAGAGGTCTCGCACACGCGAAGCACCGACCCCGACGAACATCTCGACAAAGTCCGAGCCCGCCAGTGAGAAGAAGGGCACGTGAGCCTCACCTGCTACGGCCTTAGCCAGCAGCGTCTTCCCCGTTCCTGGAGGGCCTACGAGGAGAGCACCCTTGGGGATCTTCCCACCGAGTTGGGTGTACTTATCAGGGTTCTTGAGGAAGTGGACGATCTCCTCGACCTCTTCCTTGGCTTCGTGTAGGCCTGCGACATCGTTGAAGGTCACCGAAGTCTTTTCCTTCTCATAAAGCTGGGCTTTGCTCTTGCTGATGCTGAAGATGCCTCCGCCCATTCCAGCTCCACCGCCACCAGAGGCTCGGCGGAAGATAAAGATCCAGAAGATGGCGATGATGATGAAGGGGAAGATATTGGTCATCAGAGAAATCCAGTGGGAACTCTCTTGCTTATAGATGACTTTGGCTACCGTCCCGCTGGCATCGTAGTCTTCGGCAAAGCGATCGACCGTGGGAATCTGCGTGGTGAGGCTGTATTCGATGCCCTTCTTCTCGCGCCCTAAGATGGGGGAGCGGTGGGTGAAGAGACTATCGGCCGCCTGCTTGGTGAGCTGTCCGACAGCCGTGCGGTCCGTGCGGTCAACGGTGATTTGGGTAAAAGCTCCCTGATGCATCATCTGGCGGAACTCATTCCAGCTGGCATCTTTGCTCTCATCGAAGCCTCTATCCCAGAGGAAAATGCCCCCGAGGGCGGCGAGGATGATGGCGTAAATCCAGAGCTCTCTGAAGTGGAAAGGCCCTTCTGATCGACCTTTTTTCTTGTTTTGTATCATTCGTAATCTATTTGTCTTGTCGTAGGATAGGGGGCTGTCCGTAGCCGTTTATCCCCCACTATCTAACAAAGACGATGCCAGCTTAGTTTGCTTGCTGAGAGGCAGAGTCGGTGGGTTTTGGAGACTGTTCGCTCATCCTCACAGTACCCTTCTCCTCGGCTGGATAAAGAAAAAAAGAGCAACGAAGGGAGTCCTGCTCACTTAATCGCTCTTTGCGGAGAGGGCGGGATATGAACGCATCCCATCTATGTCGTTGTATGACGGGTCCTATCTAATATAGTCAAGCGGAGATGTAGCAAAAGTGTAGCAGTTTTCTGATCGACTTTTGACTACTCTTCTGAATGGCTATTGAAAGTAAAACATCTCTCTTTTTCGGTTGACAAAGGTACAGAAAAACGAACGATAAGAAAAGCTCTTTTATAGGTGTTTACGTGGATCCTTGCTACACAGTCTGGAGCACGGTGCAAGCCCTAGATGAGACCGTTGCACGGTGTCATCTTGCCTTTACCTCGCACGCCCTCCCTAGGACGCACTCTGCGACCAATAGTTGTGGGTGCTATGCACCACTAGTGGTCAGGGGTATTGACCTATACTGCTCCACATGCCGATCACTACTGGTCGGAGCATGAAGCAGTAGTGCTTCATACCACCCTCCCCACCTCTTCTGCATACCCACCTGCAGGATGTGGTAGTAGCGACATTGCCTTCTTTATGTTTGCCCCATTGTAGCCCCGAGAGGCATCTATGTTGCATCTGATGCAAGACCTCTTGCATTGGGCTGTGTAATTCAGAGAGAGACGTGCTTGTCTACTTGAAGGCAATCGTTATATTTGTGCGTATGTTAAATTATAGTAACGAGGTAACTCCTTGTTTTAGTTCGGATTCGATTGATGAAGTGGCAGGTGTTTTGGGGAAGGATAGAGCGTTGGAATGGTGCGGGTTTTGTACTTTCTCTGGGGCAGTACTTTGCTTTGCTGTCTATCTTCTTTATTGCCTTCGAGGGGTATGCACAAGCCCCAGGGAATACTCAACGGCAACTTGAGGCTGTAGAACGAACTTTTGCCGATCTAGCTCAGCGCAATGCCTATGTTGAGAGCTTAGATTATAATGACTTGCCTATGGCACATTTGCCCATAGGGATGAAGCGAACGATTAGCGGTATGGAGGTTACCATTGCCGTTAATCGTTTTGCATTGGGTCCAACCCATAGTGAACTTTCCGTTTATGCAAAAGCCATTATTCCACAGGGAAGTGATGGTCGTAGGTTAGTCCTCTTCTTCGGCGCAGAGGGTGTCAAGGGTACTCATTCAGGAGGCTTGGCTGATGAGGTTAAGTTGTCACTTCTCCAAGATGTCGAGATCCCGTTCAATGGAGGTAATACCTCCCTGGTCCTTAAGGGCAGATCCAATCGTAGTCGAGGTGTCTCTGAGGGTAACACTTACATGACCATCAATTGTGATGGCTTCAGAAACTTAGCTTTAGATGCAGAGGTACATTTCCCAACCTCACTAATCTCATCAGCCTCGAATGGCGAACAAGTAGTTGGTCGTTTCAGCACTATAATAGAAAGCTGGGACGACTTACTTGTATCGATGAGCTTACCTTCTTTTGAAATAAAGGGGCTTAGGGGCTATGTTTTTGATGCTAATGATGTGGTCTTTGACTTCAGTAGCATACGCAACTATAGAGATATACACTTCCCTAAGGAGTATGAACAAGGTTTTCTGCCAGATGAACGTACATTATGGCGAGGGGTATATGCTAAGAGTGTTTCAGTGACTCTACCTAAAGCTTTTTCTAATGCTCGTTTCTCTGCCGAGAACCTCCTAATTGATGATAATGGCATTACGGGGATATTTGCTGCGGATAATGTTCTGCAGCTAGATAAGGGTAGTGCCAGCGGTTGGAAATTCTCCGTGGATCGCTTTGCGATGCACCTTGTAGCCAGCGAGCTAGTGTCTTCAGAGCTGAAAGGTCGCTTAGGCTTACCTTTCAAAGGGGAAACAACAACCTTAGCTTATGAGGGCTTTATGCAAATGAATGACCGTTATACATTGGTTGTTCGGCCAGACTCTAGTTTAAGCTTCTCAATCTTTAATGCCGAGGCTCAGTTAGATCCCAGCTCTTATGTTAAGCTGGATCTAATAGATGATAAATTTGTCCCAGAGGCTGTCCTACATGGTCGGATGACTCTTGGTAAGGCCGTGGGGCTTGATGATCTAAGCGCCCCTGAGTCTGTTAAGCTCGCGAGCTTAAAATTTCGCAACCTTCGTTTGACTACCAAAGCTCCCTATATTAGCGTCGAGGCTTTGGGATACGAGGGAGAGGCTAAGCTGGGAGATTTTCCTCTATCCATACACCAGTTAGAGTTTGGAGCTAATGAACGAGGTGCTCATTTGACATTAGGAGCTGGGCTCAGCCTGGGGAAAAACCTCTTTTCAGGAAAGACAAGCATTACACTACGAGCGGCTTATCGCGATAATGTCTGGTCTTATGAGGGGGTGGACGTCAGCGAGATTGCCCTTGATGCTAAAATTGCGGGCAAGATTGGTCTGGTAGGCAAGCTTAATTGGCATCGCGACGATGCAATTTATGGGAATGGCTTTACTGGGGATCTTCTCTTATCGCTGGGTTTAGGCAAGACGAATCATGTTTCTTGGAAAGTCCGTGCCGGCTTTGGGCGTAAAGACAGCAATAGTTATTGGTATGCCGATGGCCTAGGGACTTTCCCTCAAGGTATACCGCTTGTTGCTCCTATGACCCTCAATGGCATTGGGGGAGCTCTTACTTATGGTGTGCGAGCTGAAGGGCAAAGTGCCGAGGGTGGCAAATTCCGAAGTGCTCAGTATGTACCTGATGAGAGTAAGGGGCTCGGATTTAAGGCATCTACATTGTTTGAAATCAGCAAAACGGCACAAGGTGAGGCTGCCCTAGAGCTGATTTTTTCTCGTTCTGGAGGCTTAAGTATGGTCGGTTTCTATGGCTATGCCCAATTCCCTAAAGATCTTAGGGGCGAAGTGTCCGTAGAAGAGAGGATCGAGCAACAACATCGTTTCATTCCGAGTAACTTAGGAGAACAGCTGAAGCAGGGTGGTGACTTTGAGAACGTGCTCGGAGCTTTGAGTATAAAGAAGCTACCAGAAGCTCTTAAGGGGGCTAATATTTCAGGTTCTATTTTTATGCAGTTGGACTTGGACAATAGTAGCCTACACGCCGTGAGCCAAGTCTATGTGTCAAGTCCAGCTGGTGTAATCGCAGGCACTGGTCCTGATGGACTTGCCGGAAGGGGAGTGCTGCATATTGATCCTAAGGAGTGGTACTTACATCTAGGGACTCCCGCGACTCCTATTGGCTTGAAGCTAAATGTTGGTAGCATTCTCGCTGTTAAGAGTGATGCTTACCTAATGGCAGGAAGCCGTATTCCGGGTATGCCTGCTCCTCCGCAAGAAGTAGCTAATCTTATAGGGCAAGATATTAGCCGTCTGAGCCAAGGGCGTAATTTAGATGCTCTAAGTACGGGTAAAGGCTTCGCTTTTGGCTCGAAACTGGGAGTGCGTACTGGTGACCTTCAGTTTGCTATCATGTATGCCAACTTTAATGCAGGCTTAGGTTTTGATGTGATGCTTAAGGATTATGGTCAGGCACAATGTCGAGGGCGTTCGGGCACAATCGGGCTTAATGGCTGGTACGCTCAAGGGCAGGCTTATGCCTATCTGCAAGGTGAGTTGGGCGTAAAAATCAAGTTGTGGTTGGTGCGTATGCGCGTCCCCGTCATTAGGGGAGGTGCAGCCACCTTGCTACAAGCAGGCTTACCCGATCCAACCTTCTTCAAGGGATACCTTGGCGTAAATCTCAATGTGCTTGGGCTGGTGAAGGGGCATGCTCGCTTTAAGCTAAGTATCGGCGAAGAGTGTGAGGTCGTCAATCCAGGCTCATCTCCCGTAGACGAACCAATGATCAATGACCTTTCGCCAGTTATCGGGGAGCGAGAAGTAAGCGTCTTTGCTGTACCTCAAGCAACCTTCAATGTTGCAATGGGTAAAACCTTTGAGGCCTCAGACGAGCGTGGTGTAAATAAGATCTATCGTATTAGTCTCAAAAGTTTTGACCTTAAGGACAAGGAAGGCAAGAGCATTGCTACTCAACTTGTGTGGGGTGATGATAAGACTAAGCTCAGCTTGCAGGCTAAAGAAGTCCTTCCTCCAAATACAGAGCTTACGGCAAGTGTTCGTGTTGGCTTCGAAGAGTTTATAAATGGCGCTTGGCATCAAGTTGTGACTTCGGGCAAACCGGCGATAGAAGAGAAGACACATACATTCACTACGGGTGGGGCTCCCAGCGAAATTCCTCTTGCCAATGTCGTTTATGCTTACCCAGTTGTAGGTCAGTCATACTTCCTTCCCAAGGAAAGTAACAAGGGCTATGTGCAGCTCAAGATGGGACAAAAGTACCTCTTTGAGAAGGGCTTTGACTACAAGATGAGCTTCCTTGATGAAGAGGGAGGACGAGTATCCACGGACTTCAACTATAACGAGAGCGAGAATAGACTAGAGTTTATTATTCCCAGCCTGAGAAAGAAAACTCCCTACACACTAAGCCTGGTCTACACCGCACAGGTTCAGGAGGGGCAAGAAAGTCCTAAGAACAACTCTACTACTCATCTTGATAGCGAGGACTTAAGTGTGCGTATTGGAGGTGATAGGGCTGAGCGCCTTGTGGCTAACAACCTAGAGAAAGCTATCCTCAGCTATGATTTCAGCACAAGTCAGCACAGTACCTTCAAGGAAAAGATGAATGCACTCAAGATTAAAGATGGCTTTGCTGTTTATGATGAAGCCTCAGCTTATCCTCTTGAGCTGGATGTCCGAGCTGATGAGGCTTTTGATGAGGCTGAAGTATTAGGGGTAGAGACAACACAAGGGAAAGCCCTTGTGCAACTCAAAGCAACGTTAGAAGAGGATTATTTTGCCAAGACCGTCTACCCCTTAGTTTATGAGGGCTATCCCTTTGCTGGACTTGAGTTAACTAATCGTAGTGAGCAACCCTATGGAGTACCACCCTATTATGCCTTTGCTCCAAGTCCATCCTTCTTGTCTAAATTGAGTGACGGGACTCTCAATAAGCAAGCTTATCGATTCCCCTTCACTTTCTTAGCTTCGCGTGTTGTCTTTGCTGACTTCAGCGACCTACAGGGGCTTGTGGTTAATAATCAAGAGCTAGTGGGGCGTAGTATCTACGAGCGCTTCGCCCTTGGGACGTTACCCGTACTCAGACATGGCAAGTATAAGGCTCTCGTGAGCTATGTCTTACCTGACGGTACCGTGAGCTCAACGATGCCTATCCTTTACAATAACAATCTCAAGTTTAACGCAGAGCGATGAAACAAGCAAGATGGGGTGTGAGGCTCCTTACCCTTGGGATGTGTTTGTTGCTGTCGGCTATGGTCAAGGCGCAAACGAAGTCACAGGGAAGCATCAAAGTAAGGACTGAAGTCCATAGTGATAAAGTGTTATTGCGATGGATTGCCAGTGATGCCAATACTTGGGAAAGTTTGAACAAGCATGGGGTTCGCTTAGAGCGTCTGACCATCGCACGTAACGGACAAATACTACCAACCCCTGAGGTCCGCATCTTAGGTGCTGAGCTCAAGCCAAGAGAGAGCGATGAACTCAAGGCTATAGCCACACAATACCCTATGGGCTTAGTGATGGCACAAGCTGTCTTTGGGGCGGACTTTGAGGTCGGTCTGGGAGATAACCCCATGGCTAAGGCTATAGCTCTTGATGAGCAAAGGGAGCAGCGTTATCTCTTCTCAGCTTATGCGGCCGACCTATGCTTCCCTGTTGCCAAGGTTATGGGATGGGGCTGGGAGGATACGACGGTGAAGCCTGGAGAGCGATACCTGTATAAGGTCATCTCACTCAGTACAGACAAGAAGAAGCCAATCAAGTCCGGGCTGAACTTCGTCATTATGGGGCAGAATACCCAGCTAGTCAAGCCTCAAGCTCTTTCTGTTCGCTTTGGGGATGCATCGGCTCAACTCTCTTGGGACTACAATGGGTTAGTACACCTATATAATAGCTACATCGTAGAGAGGAGTGAGGATGGACATACCTTTGCTCCTATTACCCCTGAGCCGATCACTCGCATGTCCAAAGGGGAAAAGAGCCCACATGCTCCGATTACCTATACGGATAGCATTGCTAACCTACAGACCTATTACTATCGTGTAGCTGGGATTACTCCTTTTGGCACTAAGAGTGCATATAGCATAGTTGTTTCGGGAGCTGGATATCCGAGTCTTAAGACGATACCTATGATTAGCTCTGCCTCTTTTAATGAGAAGGGTGGGGCGCAGATGAGTTGGACATTCTCCCCAGAGGAAGAAGATCTCTTGGAGAGCTTCAGTATCTTACACTCAACAAATGATAAGAAGTATATTCCTTTGAAACAGGGACTAGCTCCTTCCGTAAGGAGCTATACGATAGATATTCCTAAAGCAAACTATGTCTACTATAAGATAGAGGCGAAGCCTAAGAGAGGAGCTTCAAGAGAATCTTTACCCATCCTTCTGCAGCCAATTGATAGTATTCCCCCGAGCAAGCCCACAGGACTAAGAGCTCAAGTAGATAGTCTGGGTAAGGTTCGCCTACAATGGACTGCTAATAAAGAGGCTGACATATTGGGCTATCGCCTATACCGAGGAGAGAATAAGGGTGAAGAGTTAATCCCTATTACAGATGTAGCCATACGAGATACTCTATATCAAGACAGCGTCCATCTACAATCTCTCAATAGCAAGGTGTACTATGCCCTGACAGCTCTTGATCATCGCTACAATCAATCAGAGCAATCAGAGCTTGTTGAGGCATTAAAGCCTAATGTACTTGCGCCAACAGCTCCAAGTATTACTCGTATAGAGCATGATAAGGGGCATACTGTGCTTCACTGGGAAGCCACAGATGACCCATACCTTACAGGCTTCATCATCTTTAGGAAGGAGCCAGGAAGCAATACCCTGCACCAATTAGCGAAGATTGATGATAAGACACAGAGAACTTATCGCATCAAAGACGAAGCAGGGAAGAGCTACATTTATCAGATGCAAGCCTACTCTAGTAAGAGGCTTCTCTCTGTGATGTCTCCAGAAGTCGCTATCGGAGCTCAGATAAGTGAAAAAGCCTTGGTAGATAGCCATCTTAGCCTTAGTGCTTTACCAGAAGGGGGGATAGCCATTAAGTGGAAGACACAAGCTACAGCACTCATAAGTATAGCTCTCTATAAGACAGATGAGCAAGGACGCTTATACCTCTATCGTGATAGCCTACCTGCCGAGGGAGAAGTTGTAGATAGGGAAACCCAACAGGGAAAGAGCAATACTTATACCCTTGTTGTCAAGCATAAGGGCAGCAAGCCGCAAACGATTAAGAGAAGCTTAACACTATGATCAAAAAGGTATTTGTAATAATTATTGCATTCTTTGTTTCTCTTACTTGTGTTAAAGCTCAAGAAGAGGGGAAGTATAAGTTGTCTGTGACATTTAGCCCAATTTACAACTATGGGAATACCATGTCTAGTTTAGATATATATTACCATGTTGTCACAAATGGTATTGACAAACAAGTTTATCATTATGACTATGGAGGTTTTTCTGGAGACTCATGGGGGAAAACACCGACTAGTTATGTTAATAGCTACAATGTAGCTGATCGCCCCTCAAGAGTGAGAATTAGATCAGTTAAGTCTTGGAGCGGATTCCTCTGGTTCGGGGGTGGTTCTGATACAGGAGATGATTTCATAGATGTCCCTAACAGTAGTGCTTATGTAAATACATCGAAATCTGGTGGATATATTGACGATATGCGACTTACTGCATATGTAGAGCTTATCCCCGTCTCTATTAACCTCCATTACTTCCACAACCAGGGGCAGGGGGCGGAAGTAAGTGTTAATCGTATGTTGCCAGACAAAGATCCTATTACCCTCAAGGCAACAAAAGGTTTCGTTGAGGCAACCTATCAATGGGAGTACCGAATAGTAGGAGACCCAACCTGGGTCCCCCTACCAGCAGGCGTATCTTATAGTGAGGGTAAGTCTGTTGTTACGCTTAAGGGCGAAGACCTTATGAGCGAGGCCGACTATCGTGCTTTGATTGCGAGTGGTAAATCTATTGCCTTCCGCATTAACGCTATCACCGATGAGGCACGCACAGAGAGTCAATATAAGATCATCACGCTCAAGCCTACACTCACAGTCCCTCATATTGTCTCAACAGAGATGCAACAAGAGCGTTGTCATAACTCTCAAGATGCCTCTATTTATGTGAGACTAGATAGAGCACTGCAACCCAATGAAACTATTGGAATTGCTCGATTGATTGGAAATATCAGGGAGAGGGTAGATAATATTGAGGCTCTTGATGCCAATAATGGCTTCTACATTCGGGGGCTCACAGCAGGGAGCTATACCTTCGCTCTCTTAGGGACACACTCTAATGGATTAGCTGCTTACGCCCAAGCACCTAGCCATGTCATCAATATGACCATCGCCGAGCGACCTGCCATCACACACTCGTTTACCAAGAAGGATGTGAGTTGCTTCGCTGGCGCTGATGGTGCCATCACACTCACGGCCTCGGGCGGAACAGGGCGCTTCAAGGTACATCTGCTTGACGCCTCTGGGGTAGAGATCCGCACCCAAGAGTTTAGCTCAACAACTACGCTTTCTCGCCTTCCTGCGGGGCAATATACCCTCAAGGTTTATGATAGCAATGATTGCTTCGCCAAAGACGGTGGAGGCAATGAACTCATACATCGCGTCACTATAGCTGAGCCCTCCGAAGCTGTGTCTGTTTTGGAGGAAGCTGTTGTAAGTCCCTTAGCTTATAACTCTTCTGATGGCTCCATCAGTTTTAGAGCCTCAGGGGGAACTCCACTCGCTAACGGCTACCAGGTTCGTATCATACGTCTGTCGGATGGTCGCAGCTTTACCCCTACTTCTGTACGCCCCGACGGGGGAGCCTATATCTACACTCTATCTAATATATCCAGAGGAGAATATCAGGTCATTGTAGAGGATGCCCGCTTTGATGCTCTCGCCCCCGAGGATAAGAATGCCTCTTGCGGTTGCCGAGCAAAGCTTGATATAACGCTCAATGCTCCTCCTCCCCTAGGTGTTGAGGTTAAGGAAAGTCGCTTCGTTAGCTGTAACGGAGATAGTAACGGAGAGATAACAGCACATGCTAAGGGTGGCAAGCCCCATATAGCGAGCCGCCTGCCCTACACCTACACGTGGTATAAGCTAACCAATGGCTCTAACGAAGAGCTCAGTCAACAAACAGATAGTATCGCTCGAGGTCTTAGTGCAGGACAATATCAAGTGAAGATTACAGATGCTAATAACATCAGTGTATCATCTACTGTATTTACATTAGTTCAGCCCGAGCCTCTAAGCCTCAAGTTTAAGGTCATCAGCCCTAATTGTAGTGGAGGAGAAGGCTCTATCGAAGCACTTGTCACGGGAGGCACTGCACCATACTCATATGAGTGGAACAAGGAGGGTGAAACCAACTCAAGTCTTCGAGTTAACGAAATAGGTACCTACTTGCTACGTGTTACAGATAGTAGAGGCTGTACGATTGATGCTACAGCTGAGGTTTCTTCACCTGATGCCCTTGTTGTGCGACCAGAATTAGTGCACCCCAGTTGCTTTGGAGCTTCTAATGGTAGCATCAAACTCAATATCAGTGGAGGTACGAGTCCCTATACGATACGTTGGGAGGATGGCCCTAGTCTTACTACTCATCGACGAGATAAACTCCAGGCTGGAGAATATGTAGCTCTGGTGTCTGATGCTGCTGGATGTACGCTGCGCTATCGCTTGAGCTTGACACAGCCAGACGAACTCAAGGTAAGCCTTTCCGAAGCCTTTACTCTCTGTAAAGACCAAAGTCGTAATCTACGAGCTACATCCACTCAAGAGAATGTAAGCTATTCATGGTCGCGTAATGGTCAGCCTCTCAGCGAAACGAGTAAAGACCTTAGCGTTAGCCGTGCCGGCACTTATCGTGTCATCGTGACCAATGAGGGCGGTTGCACAGCCTCCGCTGAGGTTATAATCCGTGACAGTCAGACTGAACTACCCATTGATATTACAGCTCCAAGTTCTGTAGATCTCGGAGCAGAGATCCATGTAGTAAATATCAGTCAAATCAAGGCTGATCGGCTACAATGGCACGTCCCTGTCGGGGCTGTTGTCAAGAGCCAGAGTGACGAGAGGCTTATCTTCACAATGAACTCTGCTGGTATATATACAGTAGCACTTGAGGGATATCTTGGTGTCTGCTCTACACTTGTTAGTCGGCGCATTGAGGTGCTACCTGTTGGGAGCGTCCTTCTTCCCGATGATAAAGTTGGAGCCATGATCAAGCAGTTTCTTGTGACTCCTAATCCAACGACAGGAGAATTTAAGGTCTTTATTGAGCTCCGAGAGCCTCAAGACTTTACACTACGCCTCCTATCTCCGACCATGGTAGAGATGGATAAGAAGGCTCTAAAGAAAGTGCAAGTGCAAACTTTTGAGTACGAGCTACGAGGAAATACCTCAGGAGTCTATACCGTAGAGCTTCGTGTCGGGGAAGAGAGGTCTTTGCTCAAGGTGGCAAAACAAGGCAACTAATTTATTCAGATTGTAGTCGTGATAGCGATGTGGAGATCCAAGCACTCGGGCTTTGCTCGGTCCATACTCTATAAAGTCTTACTCTTCTCGCTCCTCTTTTGTGGAGGAGGGAAGGAGTTGTGTGCTCAGTTCTACCCCGTCCATGCTGTGGTTCAGTGGCCCTCGCCGCAGAGTCCGCACTTAGAGGGCTATTATTCCGGCAGTCGCGATCGTCTTATCATCACGCTGCATAATCGGGATCTTCAGCAGCCGTTACTTCTGGCTCGCTTGCGTTTGCAGATCAAGAGTAATGGCTTCCTTGCGCAGACCCGAGAGGAGCTGTCGTATCCTCAGCTGGAGCTTATGGCGGGCGTACCAACTCGTCTGACGGCAACAGACTTGATGCCTTACCTTCGTCCGGAGAACCTGCTTATCAACGGTCGTCTGCGTAATGGTCAGTTCCCGACAGGCTTTACCGAGATTTCTGTACAGGTGGTCGACTACTATAGCCAGCAAGTTCTCTCGTCTTGGCATACGGCTCGCGCTTATCTGGACAGTAAGCAACCGCCAATGCTGAACCTCCCCCAGCGAGATGAGCAAGTGGCCTATCGTGATCCGCTCTTCATCCGCTTCCAGTGGTATCCTCGTCATCAAGGCTTAGCAGGGACGGAGTACGAGTTTGTCCTCAAGGAGCTCCCCGATAATGGCGTTGCTCCTCAGGCAGCCTTCGCCTATGGCAACGAGATCTACCGCACCCGGACTCGTCATACTACGCTCAACTATACGCACCTAGAGCCGATTCTCTTGCCCAATCGGCGCTACGCTTGGCAGGTGCAGGCTATCGCTCGTGATGGTGCAGATGAGGTAGGTATGTTTGAGCATGGGGGCTTCAGCGAAATATACTGGTTCACGCTCAACGAGAACTGCCCCGTGCCCACGGGGCTGAAGGCAGATCCTCGCTATGCTAAGGTGGACTTCTCGTGGAATAGAGTCGCCGGTGCTACGGGCTATATGCTAGCCTGCCGCCCGAAGACGAGCAAGGATATCTACGAATGGAGCGAGGTGCAGTCCTACGGTGAGCGAATGACGCTTGCTCAGCTCAAGCCCGGCTGGACGTACGAATGGCGTGTGGGTACGCTCTGTACGGGTGATAAGCCGATCTACTCGGCTATTCAGGAGGTAACGCTACCTAAGAGTAACCCAGACCTTCTACGTGACTGTGGTAAGGAGCCTCCGCACCTCAGCCTTAGTCCCGATCCCGCCTTAGATATTCAAGTGGGGGATACGGTGACCATTGGTGGAGACTATCCGATGGTGATTACCCAGCTCCAAGGGCTTGGTGATGGCTGGTACTCAGGTCAAGGCACGACACGACTCAGCTCTATCATCGAGCTTCCGCGAGTGGCTCTTCGGTTTGATCGCCTTCGTATCAATATCGAGAAGCGTCAGATCGATGGGCTTGTCGAGGCTATCTACGCTGATCAGCCTGGGGGTATTGCCGATCTCGACAAGATCGATGATGGGGGTAAGACAGTCCAGCCAAGTAAGCTACGCATCCAAGCGCGTAAGGTAGACTTCGCCCTCGGGGAGATGCCTACGATGAGCTTCGATCCTGAGACCGGAGAGCTGGAGGTGACTGATGCCGAGGGCAAGCCACAGCATATCAAGCTCGACCTTCCCGAGGGAGGTGCGTCTGCTTCGGCCTTCCCAATGATCATCACCGACAGTAAGGGCGATAGCTATCAGCTTAGCCCCGAAGAGTCGTCAGAGGTGAGTAGCAGTGGTGCATCATCAGGTACCTCATCAACGGAAGGACGTGTAGGCACGAAGCAAGGCATTAAGGTAGAGCGTGTAGAGCGGATCGGCTCTTTCGATGCGAGCCGTTTAGCTCATGATATCGGGCTGGTTCGCTTTGAGCCATCAGCGCAAGGACGCTATGCCTTTGATGACGGCACGGAGTCCTGGTACCAGCGCTCCGTCAAGCTGGACGAATACTACAAGCCTTTCGCTAAGGACTATATAGCTCCCTGGAAGCTCATCCCTACGGGAGAGCAGGATGTCGTCGCGGCACGCTACGAAGGGAAGAAGACGATTGACCTGAGCCGTGTTCGCTTTGCTACGTCGCCCGATAGTCCTGCACTGCCAGCAGAGCTCCACGAAGAGAGCAAGACCTGGAGTCTCAAGCTACCGGCAGCGGATGCCCAGAGTAGCTATGATGTCTTTGCAATCTATAAGGGTGAGGTCTTGGGTAAGCTCCGTGTCGTAAGCTATCCGAAGCAAAGCTATCGTGTGCGTCTCGTATCTGTGAATGGGCAGCGTGTGGGCGATGTCTCAGAGCTAAGTCAGCACCTCAATAAAATCTACCAGCAAGTAGGGGTAGAGTTTAGGCTCGCCGAGACGGATGCCTTCCAAGCAGAGCTATCGAACGGGCATATCAAGCAAGACCTTAAGAAGCTCCGAGACAGCTACGAAGAGCAACACCCACTCGGCAAGGATGAGGTCTGTGTCTTTGTGCTTAGCTCAGAGCTAAGCAAGTCATCGAAGCTCGAGGATGTAGAGGGCTTAATGCCTCGCAAGAGTCGTTTCGGCTACATCTTTACAGGCAATAGCCCCAATGAGAAAAGCCTTGCCCGTACCCTAGCTCACGAACTGGGTCATGGCCTCTTCACGCTCCAACATAGCTTCGACGATGAGTACGGAGGTAAGCAGTCACAGGATGAAACCGCGAATCTCATGGACTACACGATGGGGAGCGAGGCTGTTCAGCTCGCCGCATTCCAGTGGAATATCATCTCTAATCCAGCTCCATTCACAGCCCTAGACAGAGATAAGGAGGGACAGCTAAAAAATAGCACTGAGGACCTTCTCGCTTTACAGCAACTAGAGGGTGCACTTAAAAAGCTTGGGCGTGGTCATATTGGTTTACGCCTAAGATGTTCGCAGTATCGCTCTGTGAAGAAGCCTACTGTACGTCTCGCGGATGCTGTCGTTATCAAGGGGGTAATGGCAGAACCCTATATCGTTAGCCAGAGCAAAACCTATCTTTACGGCATTCTGTCGTCTGACAGCACAGCGGTTGAGCTCAATGTAGAAAAGTCCACAGCCAGCAGGGAGCTACTTGAGAGAATCGTCAAGAGTGAATCCGATCTTTTGCTTCTCCACTTTGACGAGGCAAATAATCTATGCTATTGTGAGGCTGATGTGCAGAACTACCCTAATATCTGTAAGCTGAAAGATTTTAGCTCTATCACCCAGTATATAGGGCAGTTTAGGCAAGATATACAAGCTTGCCGTTCATCGGATCGGGGGAGCATCTCGCTGAGCGAGGTTCAGGAACTACTTAGGCAGGCAAGCTCCCTCTTTGGGCGAAAGATAGACTTTGCTCTAGGGAATAGAGTTTACAGGCTAAACCCGAAGTCTGAGCTTGAGGAGATAGATCAGCCTTTGTCTGATAGGACCATCACCCAAGGCACTTGGCCGGGGGATGCTGAGGAGTATGTTCGTTTGGCAACAGACACCGATGGTATTATTCAGTTCCAAGCTTTTGGTATTAGCACTAGGCTCCAGCTAGCCCTAGGCAAAAGGGCTGATCTTGTAAAGGTTGCTCAGCATATCCTTGAGAAGAGTAATGCTTATCTAAAGCAACATCAGGTTAGGGATTTCCAAGATAGTCCTGCCAAGCGGGGGATTGACCTTAATGCCAATAGCCAATTTTTTGCCGATGGCAACGCTTTCCGTTTGGATAATAATGCCGCATATATGCGGTTTGTCGCAGAGGGCTATGATGCTGCCAAAACATTACTCAAAACCTCGGAGTTACCCGAGAAGATATACCGTTCAAGCGAGAAGGATAAGGTCGTCATACATGCTCCAGGTATAGTCACAGGGGCCACAGAAGTGGTCGCGCAGAAGGTAACCGACCTCACAAGTCTTGGTGTCCTTGCCTGGGATATAGCCGTCGATGAACAAGTTCGCAAGGATTTGTGGCAACAGTTCCTTGATATCAAGGAGCAGATTGGCGAGAACCCCAAGCAGTTCTTCCCCATCCTGGGCAATGTTCTTGTATCAGTTGCCACTGGAAACTCTGTTGAAGAATGGCTAAGCATTGGAAACAAGGAGGCTGATTTGGGGAAGAAAAGCCATTTACTTACCAGGGGTACTGGTAATGCTGTGGTAGTGGCGATCGGTGGCGGAGCTATCATTAAAGAGCTTCCTGAAGTAACGCAAGAACTGAGTAAGGCTATTAAGAAGACCAAGAAGGTTCTCAAAGAGATTGTTGATAACCCTTTTGATGAATTAAATAAGCTTAAACCTAATGTGCGCTTTAAGACAGGAGAGTTTGGCTACTGGGGGGAAACCGATGAGTTTGGACGCCTCACAAGTATGTCTACTGACAACTTGCAATTAACAGCTAGAACGAAACGCCTACCTCATAATCCGAATACACCCGAAAAAGCTATTGGGGACGATGCCGGTCATATCATTGCAGATAGATTTGGTGGTTCCCCAGAGCTTGATAACCTGGTTTCCCAGCTTAGATCTGTTAATCGACAAGTGTTCGCACGTTATGAGCGTCGTTGGGCTAGTGCAGTTTCCAAGGGAGCTAAGGTGGAACTCAAAATACAAGTCCTATATGAAGGTGACTCTTTTAGGCCTAGTGGTTTCAAGCTAGATTATAAAATTGATGGAGAACTATATGAGACCGTAATCATTCCTAACAATTAATATGGCAACGAAGGTGTTTGATAAGAATTTTGTGCATCTCATAGAAGATGCACTACACAACGCATTGGAGTATACAGGGTATAGTTTGGATATAGACTGTATCTATATCTACATCTCTCTTGAACGATCAGTGCAATACTTGGTGTTTTTCAGGATTAACGGGAGCCTGTCGCTTAAGCATAAGCTTAATGAATATGTGACCACAAAACAAATTGATGTCTCTGATGAGAATCAGAGGTGGTTGAATTCGAATGGTAATGCGATCGCTCAGAAAATACGAGCAAGCTTTCAAGATGATGGGCGAGAGGTTCCCTCTAGTCTAAGGATAACCTATGAGCCAAAGACAGGTAAGCTTAACTCTACAATGAGTTATGATAAACTCTTAGATGATGAAGATGCCGATTCACTTACAATGTATTTCCGTTGGTTCGCAGAGGAGGGGGGAGTATTAGAACCTTGGCAAATGATATAGCAAGTTGGATTCTCAGAGGGGTAGGTATCCGTTCAATGAGGTGTATATCATCTCGCCTAAGTCAAACAGTCTCATGTATCGCCTCATGCATAGTCTTCGTCTACTCGTGCTACTACTGACACTCAGCTTAGGTGTCGGTGGTCAGCTGTTTGGGCAGTACTATCCTGTGCATGTGATGACTGTCCAGTGGCCCTCTTCACAGAGCCCAGAGAATCTACTATCAGCTACCTCATCCTCGGAGGGGCGCGTGGGCAGAAAGCAAGGCCTCAAGGTAGAGCGTGTAGATAAGATTGGAGCTTTTGATGCGAGCCGTTTAGCTCATGATGTCGGTACGGTTCGCTTTGAGCCATCAGCGCAAGGACGCTATGCCTTTGACGACGGCACGGAGCCCTGGTACCAGCGCTCCGTCAAGCTGGACGAATACTACAAGCCTTTTGCTAAGGGCTATATCGCTCCTTGGAAGCTCATCCCTACGGGAGAGCAGGATGTCGTCGCGGCACGATACGAAGGGAAGAAGACGATTGACCTGAGCTGTGTTCGCTTTGCTACGTCTCCTAATAGTCCTGCGCTGCCTGCAGAGCTCCACGAAGAGAGTAAGACCTGGAGTCTCAAACTACCGGCAGCGGATGCCCAGAGTAGCTATGATGTCTATGCGATCTATGAGGGTGAGGTCTTGGGTAAGCTTCGAGTCGTAAGCTATCCGAAGCAGCGTCATAAGCTGACGCTGGTGCCGGTCAATGACGCCCAGCTGGACAAGGATCAGATAGAGCGTGAGCTGAATAGTATCTATAACTCGGTGGGCGTTCACTTCGATGTCGAAGTGGATGCTCGCATGCGAGGGAATTATAGCTGGGATCGTGACGGTGACGGTAAGCTAAGCATCGTAGGTAAGAGCTTCTTCGGTCGTGTGCGTGAGGTGAAGGAGAGTGCGGAGATGGAGTACCTGAAGAAAGCTTATACGCAGCTTGCCGGCACGCTTGATGGCGTCTACCTCTTCGTGGTGGATGCAGCAGGAGGCTTGGAGTCTCAGCCGAAGGACTTGCTGGGCGAGATGCCCCGTCGTAGTCGCTTCGGGTACATCTTCTCGGGGAATAGTCCGAATGGAGGTGCGTCTGCTTTAAGTCATACCATTGCGCACGAGCTTGGACATGGGCTCTTCACGCTGCAGCACACCTTCGATGACGAGTACGGTGGGACGAAGAGTCAGGGTCAGACGCGTAATTTGATGGACTACGCCACGGGCAAGGAGCTTGCTGCCTTCCAGTGGAATGTCCTTGCGAACCCAGCCGTCTTCACTGCAGCGGATAATAAGAGTCAAGGGGATTTAGTAAGAAGACAAGAGGCTCGCATAGACGCCAAAAATGGAGGGATTACACCTGCTGGCAAGGTTATTCTCTCTGTCAAGGCTACGGATAGTGACCATATCGCTACTCTAACCATCGTTCCAGGGAGCTACTACGTCCATGGAATAACACTATTCTCAAGAGAAGGCACCCCCACGAAGAGCTATTCTTGGGATGAAGAGAAGAAGACCTATGTCTCAGGCGGTGAGTTGATAGAAGATGCACCAGATCTTGAACTGACGTATAATTCGAGATCCCATAAGGTTACTGCCAGACTGTATCGTGTAGCCTCAGGGGAAAAGTGCCTCTACGACTATCATGATGTCACGTATGACCCTGCCAATCCCTCATCCCTCAAGATCCCTGAGCGGGACTGGAAAACAGATTACCTATGGTCTGCTTCTGAGTCTTGTAAGGCTGAGTTCATCGCCCGTACCACCCTCGCTAAAGATAGACGATCCTATGATGAGGAGCAGATAAAACGAGATATCCTGAAGCTCGGTCAGCTGTCAGAGAAGACGAGTTATGAAGATTTGCTCCGCACGCTTGAGTCTTGCCATATCCGCTCACTTAAGCGCCAGAGTTATGAATGGCTGATCCGTACCTTTAAGCGAGTCGCTCAAAAGGAAACGCTAAAGGAGCGCGAGGAGTTAGCCCTTCTGCGTCTGATGCAATCGATGGATGGCAAGGACTATTCTCGATTCTATCGTGACTTAGAGGCTGATCAGAATGCGCTCCTTCGGCATCTTGTATCCGAGATAGATGATGTCTCGCTCTACTTCTGGACCGACAAGGAGAACTATACCAACTTCATCGGGGCGCTGGTGTGGATGTTCCATGCCGATGGCGGAAAAAGCATCAAGGGAAGATTCCCTGAAGCACCAGACGATTATGCTCGGATCGTACTCAACTTAACTCCCGTTAATTATGGCTCTGTCCAATTGATGGGAGGAGGTGATGCCTCCTTCACCGAGAAGTATAACCAAGGAGAGTACATCAGCTCAACAGGTGAGGTAAAGCTGTGGGATGTATATAAGACCTATACCACTGCAAGGAACTCACTTCATTCACAAGAGCATAGAGAAGAGTTGGGGATTGTCTCTCCTCTTACTCCTATTATCATCGTCCCCGATACAGATAATCTCCCGCTGATTGAGACCGCCTTGGGTGGCAATGCTCTGTCTGATCAGATGTATGTTGTCCCTGCGATCTTCATGAAGTATCGCGCAGACAAGATCCGCAATGACCATATCGCGAAGGGAGTTGTCACAGCCTTTGATGTCGCGACGATTGTCTTCAGTGGCGGTACGGCATTAGCTACGAAAGTCCACTGGGTACAGCGTGCCTGGGCCTTGGCTGAGGTTGTGGGCGCTGTGGGGAATATCGCAGTGAATGCGCAGGTGATCACTGACCCAGAGCTGAAGCGCGCTGTAGATATCTACAATACAGCGATGGGGGTCATAGGCATCAAGAATGCGGGGCAGGCGGGATATAAGTTCGTTAAGAATCTGCCCAGGCAGAGTAAGACGTTGCTTCAAGAGAACAAGGCTCTTAGAGGCCTCCTTGCCTCTAAATATTCGGAATGGAAGCGTATCGTTTCCCCGAAAATCAAAGGCTTGTCTCCAACTGAAAAGCAACTTCTCTCTCAGCAGGAGGAGGTGTTTAAGGCCCTCACATCGTCTGATCCAGAGAGGAAGCCCATTAAGATCGCCGCGGGTGGGGAGGCAGTTGATCCCAGCATCAAAGCTGGCTCTAAGGCTGGGCAAGCCAAATCCGTCACCTCTCAGGTGGACCAGCTCCTTGGGAAGCTCAAGGGCACAAAGGCTATTTCCCCTAGTAAAGAGGCAGAGCTCCGCAAAATCCTCTCAGGCTTTACTCCTGAGGTGCTCGAGAAACTCCTTCACACCGAAGGTATCGAGATCGTACTAAGAGATATGGCTCAGAACGGGAAAAAGCTCCAAGGGGGGAAGTTCCAATTGCAGTACTTCGCCGACCACCTTGCTGAGGGTACGAGCATCGTGAAGTTTGAGGTTAGAGAGGAGATTAAGGTTGGTGAAAAGACCGTCGCCCGTGTGTATGATATCGTGGCAGATGAGGGAAGAAGCAAGATACACTATGAGTTGAAGAATTGGTCTGGCTGGGGAAGTTGGTCTGGCAAGGCCTTCCAACGCCAGTTCTTAAGAGATCTCGCAACAATGGCTAAAGGCAAGAGGGTCAAGTGGGTCTTCAGTGGTCACAAGATGAGCCGAGAGGAGCTCAAGAGGAAGATCATCGAAGCACTGCAAGATCCAATATTTCAAAAGGCTATTAATGAAGTTATTGATGATGCGAAGGCGCCTGTAATCGGGGATATCCTAGGCGTGAAGATTAAACGAAATGCTGAAATCATCAAAAACTTAGAGCAAGACAAGGTATTTGATATAATATTTGAAATTATGAGGTAGCTCTATGTACAAAGTAATCTTGCGGCTCAATGCCTTTCGAGTGGAGGTATATGAGGGACAGCTCTTCTTAATCAAGCTAACTCCTCAGGGACGGAGGTCTGTTCACCCCTGCTCCTTAGATGGAGTAATAGGTGATGCGCTCCCATTCCCTCACAAAGAAGGTGTGGGAACAGCTGTTCTCTTTCAAGGCTTGTGGTTGCTCTATCATGAGGTGGGGACACCGTTTGAGACCTTGCTTGATATTTGCTCATTAGACGGCGAACGAAAGCGATCTATAACAGGTATAGATGGCTACTTGGACATGGTCACTCTTGAGGAAGATCCCCGCTTCTACTTAGTCGATGAACGATGTGTTATCAGCTATAACCTCTCCACCTATGAGTATCAAGACTTAGGTCCATTCCCACTAAAAGATCCCTTTTTTTATAAGGGTAGCCACCGTGGTCTCCACTTCTTCACTTGCGAGGGGAAGAGCCAGCTGGTAGCTATGCGAGATAAGGATGGTCAAGGCTTGGAGGAGGTCTATCGGCTGGACTTTGCTGAGAGTGGTCGTGGCTATTCCCTTTGGCGCAATGGAGTCGTCCCTGGGGAGATTGACTTCATCAACTTCTACGGCTCTGATCTGTGGGTGACAACTCAAAAGCACTTGCACCGTATAGATGTAGCCACGGGGAAGGTACTCGAGAGACGGGATGAGACACTACCCAAGATGTTTATCCAAGGGACACGAGGATATTCCTTATACGGAAGCTACTATACCGTATTTGACTTCGAGGCAGGGCGTATGCTCTGTGACGAACGAAGGGATCGCTTTGCCTATGAAGGGAAGGAGTATAGTGCGGAGTACACGGGACTCTTGCTACACGAAGGGATCTTCTACGTCTCAGTGCGAGTGTCGGGTATCTTCTTCCTTGCAGCCTTCGATATTCAGACGGAGGAGTTTGTTTGGCATGACCTCTGGGGCGGTTGGGATATCGACTCCGTGCACATCATCAGCGACCGAATGATAGCTCACTCCCACGATGAGGTGCGCATCTACCAGCGAGTAGGTCCATCCGACAGCAACCTCTAAAGATCTTCGCCAGCATCGCAAGTGCTTTTCTCTGTAGCGTACAGCCTTTCTCATTCGATTGTATATGTTTAACGAGCGAAACGTATGTGTTTTTGCTTTGAGGGTACGAGCATCGTGAAGTTTGAGGTTAGAGAGGAGGTCAAGGTCGGTGAAAAGGCAGTTGCTCGTATATACGATATAGTGGAGCAATCTCGAAAAGGGATAACTCACTATGAGCTGAAGAATTGGTCTAACTGGCAGAGCTGGTCTAGTAAGGCCTTCCGAGATCAGTTCCTAAAGGATCTCACAGCAATGTCTGAAGGTAAAAGAATCAAGTGGGTCTTCAGTGGTCATAAGATGAGCCGAGAGGAGATCAAGAGGAAAATCCTTGACGCGCTACGGGAGCAGTCATTTATGGTAGAGGTCACGACTTTAATAGAGCAACCTAGCGTTAGGCAGGCTCTGAGTGATGCTTTGGGTACAGATATCCTTGAGGCTACAGATTTATATACAGCTCTCAAAGAGGATAAGGTCTTTAATTTAATCTTTGATATTACCGAATGATGTATCAGTTAATTCAGCGAATCCCCGCCGTATGGATGTCGATCTATGAGGACTCCGTTTTCATTACGACGACCAACAAGAAGCGTACTTACAGTACCCACCGATACTCTTTGGATGGTGTCTGCCAAGAGAGGCTCCAGTTCCTATATAGTCCCTATGCAAGAGTCCCCGAACTGCGAAGAGGTTTGTGGTTCGTTTATTACTCGTCAGAGTCCCCGCTCTCTGATCAGCTGAATATATTCTCTTTAGACGGAGAGCTAAAGCAGTCTTTAGTGGATGCAATGGGATATTTTGATATGCTCCCGACAGAGGAGGCGGACTGGGTCTACTTCGTGAATAAGCGCGTAGTCAAGTACAATCTCTCCACCCATGAGTATCATGACTTAGGACTCGTCCCTCTTGGGAGGCCCTTCTTTTATAAGGGCAGCCACCGTGGTCTCCACTTCTTCACTTGCGAGGGGAAGAGTCAGCTGGTAGCTATGCGAGATAAGGATGGTCAAGGTTTGGAGGAGGTCTATCGGCTGGACTTTGCTGAGAGTGGTCGTGGCTATTCCCTTTGGCGCAATGGAGTCGTCCCTGGGGAGATTGACTTCATCAACTTCTACGGCTCTGATCTGTGGGTGACAACTCAAAAGCACTTGCACCGTATAGATGTAGCCACGGGGAAGGTACTCGAGAGACGGGATGAGACACTACCCAAGATGTTTATCCAAGGGACACGAGGATATTCCTTATACGGAAGCTACTATACCGTATTTGACTTCGAGGCAGGGCGTATGCTCTGTGACGAACGAAGGGATCGCTTTGCCTATGAAGGGAAGGAGTATAGTGCGGAGTACACGGGACTCTTGCTACACGAAGGGATCTTCTACGTCTCAGTGCGAGTGTCGGGTATCTTCTTCCTTGCAGCCTTCGATATTCAGACGGAGGAGTTTGTTTGGCATGACCTCTGGGGCGGTTGGGATATCGACTCCGTGCACATCATCGGCGACCGAATGATTGCTCACTCCCACGATGAGGTGCGCATCTACCAGCGGACATATTAACGTGTCTTACATAGCTGTTTCGAGGGACACTGCTTTATGCCTATCCTCATCGCCTTCGCCGTATGCGCCACCACTCTCTCCATGGGGAGGTAGTAGCGACCTATAGTGGTCAGCGAGGCGACCAGTATTGGTCGACGCGCGAACCACTATAGGTTACTACCACCAACCACTATTGGTCAACGCGTGAACCACTATAGGTTTGCACCCCCTCCTTCCGCAAGCCCGCATTCTATCGCACCTCTGCCTCCGTCGTACTCCCCGCTGAAAGGGCTAACTTTGACAGCAAAGAAGCTCCGTCTTTAGCCCCCATCGTAGTAAGCAGCTATAAAGCTTAATAATAACAGTCTCATGTATTGCCTCAGGCATAGTCTTCGTCTACTCGTGCTGCTACTGACACTCTGTTTAGGTGTCGGTGGTCAGCTGTTTGGACAGTACTATCCTATTCACGTGACTGTTCAGTGGCCCTCTTCACAGAACCCAGAGAATCTACTATCAGCTACCTCATCCTCGGAGGGGCGCGTAGGCAGGAAGCAAGGGCTCAAGGTAGAGCGTGTAGATAAGATTGGCTCTTTTGATGCGAGCCGTTTAGCTCATGATGTCGGTACGGTTCGCTTTGAGTCATCAGCACAGGCACGCTATGCCTTTGACAGCGGCACTGAGTCCTGGTACCAGCGCTCCGTCAAGTTAGACGAATACTACAAGCCTGTGGTGTACTGAGAAAGGTTGACAGTGGGATGGGTATAAATCATACTTATATGTCACACCCGCTCAGCTATTCGGAGCTCCTTTGTATCATCGAAGAGTACCTGAGTTCCGACCTCATCAAGTACGCCACCGACAAGAAGTGCGGCCTCTATCAGGGGCGCATTACCTATTGGCTTCGTATATTGGGGTTCGAAGACAACCCCTATGCAGTCTGTTTCGCTGTTGACTCTTACCTTGTCTGTTAGCAAACTCTAAGTGTTTTTGTTTTATGAATAATATCAAACGTTTGTTTTGTATGTTTCGGCGATTACTCTTATCTGTCGCAATACTATTACTCCTTAGCTCTTGTCTCAAAGAGACGGCTATCCCCATTGCCTCGTCCTTTGAGGTTGCGATTGCAGAGGATAAGACCGCTCCTGTCACGGTTAAGCTACAGAACAATAGCTATGGAGCCGACGAGTATGAGTGGACGTTTGAGGGCGGTGTACCTGCCAGTTCAAGAGATAGAGCTCCCGAGTCTGTAACCTTCACAGGAGCGGGTGAGCATAAGATTCGCTTACGCGTATGGAATGCTGTTGATGAGCGTGTCAGCGAGCAAGTTATCCGTGTGGACTCGGCGATGAGTATTGACTTTGACTACGCTATTGCCATCAATGATATTGCTCCAGGTGTAGTATCTATCAGCAATAAGAGCCGAGGGGGTAGTCGCTATGAGTGGACTTTTGAGGGAGGCAACCCCAGCTCATCTACAGAGCAATATCCCTCCGCTGTTACTTTTGCAGATGGAGGCATACATCGCATTCATCTCAAGGTCTTCAATGGTAGTCGTTATGAGGAACTAAGTAAAAGCTTTACGCTACAGCCCGCTATGCAGGCAGACTTCGACTATGAGCCCATTGCCGTAGACCAAGACTGGGAGGCCCCTTTAACGCTACAGACTCGGAACCGAACCAGTGGAGGACTAAGCTATCGTTGGTCTTGCGAGGGAGCTACGATAGATAACGCTACTGCTGAGCACCCTTCGGTGCGCTTTGAGCGGGCTGGCATTTATCGCCTTAGACTGATTGCCAGCAACGGTAAGGAGGATAAGGTTGTTGAGAAGACATTAACGATAAAGCCCAATAGTGGTCTGGTCTTCCAGCAAGACCTTAAGTTCGGCATTAGCGAAGCAAAGAATAGTATCGGTTGCTTCTATTCCTCTCGCTTAGGTGGCGTGTTAACCTCTCAGCGTATCGCACAAGAGAATGTAGGGGCAAGTATTGACTTCGGGTTCTTTGCGTTGAACTCCTCATTCAATTATTGCTATTTCTTCTCTCCACTTGAGGCACGAGCTAATGCTTTCCCAGCGATCCCCAATGCTATAGCCTCTACCTTCATCAATAGCACATCAGCTATGGGTATCTTGGTGAGTAATGATAGCTTTGATGCTCTTAATAATGCACAAGCACTTTCTCGATTTACTCAGTGGGCGGAGCCTAGTAGAATGCACTTCACCAAAGCGCAGAGCCCACACTTCGTTCTGTTTAGAACCACTGATGGCCGTAGGGGGATTATTAGAGTCAAAGGCTTTGTGGAGGCTGGAGCTCAATCATACATTCTTGCAGATGTCAAGATAGAAAAACGACTAGGAGAATAAGATTATGTCTACGCTACGTACGTCAAGGATATACGCCACGATAGCCCTCTCTTTATTCGCAACTATAGCTATGCTGGCGATCTCGCCAAGCTTGAAGGCTCAGAATGTGAATATAGAGGAGGTCATGAGCTTCCGAAAGAAGAAGCCGATTAAGATTAGTGGTAGTATTTCGACCAGTGCCTCCTACTTTTCTGCTAAGCCACAGCAAGCACGGCAAAGCTTTACTTATCAAGTGACGGGGGCAGTTAATATCTCCGTGTATGAGCTCTTCAACATTCCCTTGTCTTTTAACCTCAACAACTACGGCTCTAACTTCAGCTATCCATCTCTTCCTAATCGTCTCAGCCTACACCCTTCATATAAGTGGATCAAGGCACATATTGGCGATGTGTCGATGACCTTTAGCCCTTATACGATGAGTGGGCATCAGTTTACGGGTTTGGGGCTAGAGCTCACACCTGGGAAGTGGCAAATCTCCGCGATGGGTGGTCGATTATTACGTCGGATTGATTTCAATCCTGAGTTGCCGAGTATTAGACCAAGCTACGAGCGCTGGGGCTACGGGCTCAAGAGTCGCTATGATGGAGATAAGTTCTTCATTGGAGGTACTGTGTTTACGGCTAAAGATAAAGCTGGTGTTATCTCTTTTGATGCCGATGCTCTTGGCCTTAGTCCCAAAGCCAACCTTGCATTGGGTATCGAGGGCGGTCTTAGTCTCATCAAGGATCTGCAGTGGTCTTTTGAGTATGGTCTTAGTCTGATGCAGCAAGACCTCCGTACCAATGCTCGTAAACCTTATCACGCTTTTAAGACTGAGCTTAGCTATAAGCTACTGGGCAATCAGCTCGGTCTTGCTTATGAGCGTATTAGTCCAGACTACGAGACTCTGGGGGCTTACTACTTTAATAATGACTACGAGAATTTAACAGTCAATTATAGTCGAAACTTCTTCTCCGATAAACTAAGCCTAGCACTGAGTGGTGGGGTACAGCGAGATGACCTCTCCGGCGATAAGAAGGAAAAGAATAAGCGTTTTGTAGGCTCAGCCAATATCGGCTTTACGCCCAGTGAACGTTTCTCACTGTCGCTGTCGGCATCAAGCTTTCAGGGGCATCGTAATATCAAATCCAGTTTTGACTACATCAATCAGCAGATGCCCTATGAGAATCTTGATACACTGAACTTTGTACAGCTCAACAACAGTCTTGACCTCAACATGAACTGGCAGGTCAAGAAGAGTGAAGCACAAAACCATAGTCTTTCGGCGAGCATAGGCTATCAAGAGGGCGCAGATAAACAGGGAAGATATATTATGCCAGGTAAGCTCACCCGCTTTCTTAACCTATCCAGCAACTATAGCATTGATTTTTCAGCACTCAAGCTGGCTATAAACTTTGGAGTTAATGGGAGTAACAACTATGCTCTTCGTAAGAATATGTTCACTGTCGGTCCGATGCTTAATCTCAACAAGCGCCTTTTGAAGGATGCGATGAGTATGGGGCTAACATTATCTTATAATCAAACGCGCGATGAAGGGGTGCTACAGGCTAGCATATTCAACCTCCGCTATCAAGCGAGTTATCGCTTCCTCAAGCGACATAGCCTAAATGCGAGTTTGTCTTATCAGAGTCGTTCTTTCCATAACCTACAGACTCCGAGAAGCTCCTCTATTACGAGTCAAATTGCCTATAGTTTCTCATTCTAGAATGTCATTCACCTATATGCACCTAAGTACATTCATTAAAAGCTCTTGCCTAGTCATCTTTTGTAGCCTTTTGTGGGCTTGTGAGAAGGAGCAACCTGTGGAGGAGATACATCCTCAGATACAGAAGACCTATCAGAATAAAGAGGAGGCTCAGGCTGCTGTCGATGTTCTGTATCATCTTGGATATCCTTCTATAGCCCTAGAGGCAGATGCTAACAAAGGTCTCCCCTTAGCTTGGTCTGTTTATCTCTCTGGACTTATTGAGAGTGAAGCTAGTGAGGGCTATTATCCCGATCTACATCAAGGGAAGGTGAGTAGCCCTAAAGTCCAAGAACTTAGCAAGAAGCTATACACGAGTTATTTCGATGCTATTGAGCAAGCCGACACCATTATAGCACGCATAAATGACAGTCCATCTGTGAATGTCCAAGAGCGGGAGAGACTACAAGGGGAGGCTAAGTTTTTCAGAGCCCTTAATCGCTTTTCTCTACTTAGAACTTTTGGAGCCCACCCTACAGCTCGTACCAGCTCAACTTCAGAGACAGAGGTAGCTCTTTATTCTTTAGTCATTAAAGATCTTCAAGATGCTATTGCTCGCTTGCCACATAAAACATTTATAGAGAATAAATCTCGAGTTAGTGCCTTCATTGCTCGAGCTCTTTTGGCGGAAGTTTATATGCAGATGAGTGGGTTACCACTGCGAGAAAACAAGTGGGCAGAAGCTACCGCTATCTTGAGGCCTATCTTAGCATCGGGGAAGTATCAACTTACTGGGCATGGCTCCAGTGAAGACTTATCAGCCTACAATAAGTTGCGCCAGAACCCTATGGCTCCAGAGTATCTACATACTTGGCAGGTAAAAGAAGGTAGATCACGGGCTATTTTCTCTTTTCCTAGCAAGGCGAAGGGCTGGAGTAATGTGCAGACCACTGTTGCCTTTAATGCTTACCAGCCCAGCAAGCTACTGCAATCGTTCTATTCAGAAGAGGATATACGAGCAAAGGATAGACAATATTTCCACTCCTTCTTCAAGGTTCAAGAGGGTAAGAAGACCATCTTTGAAGTCTTTAACCCTGCTCCCTACTTTTGGCTCACCGGAGAGGGAGAACACCTCTCAGCACCAAGGGTAAATCAGCTAGGAGTCTATCGCTATTCAGAGATACTGCTCATGTTTGCTGAGGCTCTTTGCCAGTCTGAGGCTACTGTGCGAGAGGAGGCTGTTGATGCCCTCCTAGATGTACAGTTGAGAGCTATGCCACATCTAAATAGAGAAGAGGAAAAGGCTGAGTTGATGGCTCTGGGCATAGATGCCTTCTTGCAAAAAGTCTGGCTTGAACGCTACAGGGAGCTAGTCCTAGAGATGAAAATGGGATATGATATCGCTCGTACAGGCTTTTATCCAAGCAAAGTGCGAGGTAGCGCTGAGATAATTTTTATTCCCCTCACTGAGGTACATAGTCCGAGTGGTGGAGCACTGCCTAGGAATCTGAGGCTTCCTCTTCCGTTAAGCCCTACTCCTTGATCAGATGTTTGAGCTTAGCATCATTCTTAATTCGCTCGATCTCGCTTTCGACAAGGCTTAGGATCTCTTGCTTCACGCACTTGTAATTGGCTTCGATAGTCTCGCTGAGACTATCGGAGCCATCTTCGTTAAGGAACTCTGCGATGACGGGGATGGGCTGGTAAGCCTTGGTTTCGGCTGATACCTTCGCGACATCGACGACAATCTCAGCGTGGAAGATCTTCTGCTCGATGCGCTCATCGAAGTTGTCAGATACGGCCCCGAGGAACATCCTCTGCGTAAGGTTACTAATCTTGCTGGCCGATAAACCTGCGCCCTCTGTCATAATGCCTTGCGATTGCCACATGCTGCAAAGTCAAGCAAAACAACAAGCTGCGCTTGCCATTTTGGAGACCGTGCAACAGTCTCCTCATACTTTGACAAGCGTAGGGCGGGTAGATTTCAGTATCTTTGTTCGTAAGCTATGGGACGAATACTCGCTATTGACTATGGGCAGAAGCGCTGTGGTGTCGCAGCTACTGACCCCCTTCAGATTACGCCAGGAGGCATAGGAACACTCCCGACACATCAGCTCTTGGCTTTCGTCACGGACTACGTGCAGCGTGAGTCCGTGGAGCGTATCGTCATAGGCTATCCACGCCAGATGAACAACGAAGAGTCGGCTTCGATGAAGTACATACGGCCCTTCGTGGAGAAGCTCCGCAAGGCGCTTCCCTCCCTCCCCATCGACTACCAAGATGAGCGATTCACCTCGACCTTAGCACAGCGTGCTATACGCGAGGCCGGAATAGGTAAGAAGCGTCGGGAGCAAGATAAGGGGCTGGTCGACGAAGTCAGTGCCGTCATCATCCTACAAAGCTACCTCGAGCGCCGTGATGGCCTCGGTGCCATCCAGCTCCCTTTCAGATAGTATCACCTAAATTTCACCTATACCCAATGAAGCTACCTATATATATATATGGTCACCCCGTCCTGCGTGAGATGGGGCAAGATATTACCCCAGACTACGAAGGTCTCAGCACACTCATCGAAGATATGTGGGAGACAATGTACTTCTCCGATGGTATCGGGCTGGCTGCTCCTCAGATCGGTCGTGCCATCCGCCTCTTCGTCATCGATGCTGACCCTATGGCTGAGAGCTTCCCCGAATGTAAGGGACTCAAGCAGACCTTCATCAATGCACGTATCGTAGAGAGTAGCGAAGATACCCTTTCGGAGAACGAGGGTTGTCTGAGTATCCCTGGTATCAACGAGAAAGTGACCCGCCCTGCGACGATCACGATCGAATACCTCGATGCCGACTTCCAGCCCCATCGCGAGACCTATTCAGGCTTTGCCGCACGCGTGATCCAGCACGAGTACGACCATATCGAAGGGGTGCTCTTCATCGATAAAATCGCCACTATACGCAAGCAACTCATCAAGGGTAAGCTCGCTAATATGCAGAAGGGTAAGGTCTCGGCGCACTACCATGTCGTCACAGCTCCCCAGAAGCGTAAGTAACCCGTCACAGAAAGGGTCGTCACGAACGACCCATTGCTACCACGCTACGAGATAGACGCACTATGAAGAAGTTCTCCCTTGCGATGCTGACGCTCCTTCTTTCGACCTCTGTGCTCCGTGCGCAGATCGATGTGGAGCAGGCTCTTGCCATCGGGCGCAATGCGATTTACTTCAACGACTATATTGTGTCGATGGGCTATTTCAACCAGATCATCGGGCTACGTCCCTGGATGGCGGAGCCCTACTTCTATCGTGCCGTAGCGAAGATCAACCTCGATGACTACGCTGGCGCTGAGTCTGATGCGACGCTTGCTCTCGAGCGTAATCCTATTTACCCCCATGCCTACCTCCTGCGTGGTATAGCTCGCTTCTCGCAGAAGGAATACCCTGCATCCATCGAAGACTTCCGCCGTGGGCTTGAGTTTTCCCCGAGAGATGTAGGACTACAATACAATCTGGCCATCGCCTTACTCCAGGATAAGAAGTATGTCGAGGCTGATAGCGCAGCTCATCGACTTGCTGCGATTGATCCGAAGAACAAGGATGCCTTCCGTATCTTGGCACAGTCGGCACTGGAGCGTAAGGATACCATCCGTGCTGCTCGTCAGGTAGATGAGCTACTCGCAAAGGACTCGACCTACATCCCAGCTCACCTCCTGCGTGCTCAGATAGCAGCGGAGAAGAAGGACTATCGGACAAGTATCCGTTCGCTGGATCAGGTCTTGGCGCAGGATGCTGGTGATGCAAACCTCTATATCAATAGGGCCATAATGCGCTACCATCTCAACGATCTGAGAGGGGCGATGAGCGACTACACCGAAGGGCTGCGTCTTGAGCCAAATGACCGTGCGGCTCTCAATAACCGTGCATTACTCCGCACCCAAGTCGGTGAGTATAGTTTGGCCATAGAAGACTGGGACAAGCTCCTACAGCTGGAGCCGGAGCACTACATCGCGCGCTACAATCGTGCCCTCCTTGCTCTGCGCTTAGGGCAGCTACGCTCCGCTTTAGAGGATCTGAACAAGGTACTTAAGCGTTATCCCATCTTCGCTGAGGGCTTCATTGCTCGCTCCGAGGTGTATCGGAAGTTGGGCGATATCAAGGCTGCGACGCGCGATGAGCTGCACCTCTTCGATCTTCAGCACAGTAAGAGCTACCGCAACCGAGCGGCTTCTGCTTCGCGTACCCCTAAGGCCGGGAAGGAGACGCGTAGCCGTGAGGATGAAGCCATCGAGAAGTACAATATGCTTGTCGAGACAGCACCTGAGCCAGTCAAGGATAAGCCTCGATACACCAGCCAAATACGTGGACGTATCCAAGATCAAGAGGCGCAGATGACCCCACGCCGAGACCTTCTCCTCTCGTACTTTACTGAGATTGACAAGGATGGTAATCAAGGGCAGGTTTACTTCGCTCCACTCTTAGATGCGCTCAATACGCGATACCTTCAGCAGGATAAGAAGGCGCTACGTCTCGTGCTACGCGAGCAAGGAAGTAGCCTCAGTCAGGCTGAGCTGGAGCAGGTGCAGCGACATCTAACGCAACTGACGAGCCGAGCAAAGCCTTCGCTCCTGCAGACTTTCTTGAAGGGCGTGGACTATATGCTCCTGCAAGACCTCAGCACAGCGATCGCAACCTTCACCGAAGTCATTGAGCGTGATCCGTCCTTCACCTTGGCTTATTTTGCCCGCTCTGCGGCTTCACTCCGTCGTAGTGAAGCTGAGCGTGCGCACCCATCTGAGCCACAAGTCACCACGACTACCTCGACTCCTCAGGTACGTGCCGCTGCGTTAGGCGGAAAGAATGCACCCACACCCGAGCCCGCCCTTCCTCGTCCCGCTACGCGCGTCATAGAATACTCTCCCTTATCGGACTTGGATCAGGTCATTGCCCAAGCTCCGACCTTTGCTTTTGCTTATTACAATCGTGCGAACCTCTATGTAAAGAGTGGAGATATAGCACGTGCCAAGGAGGATTACACCAAGGCGATTAGCTTGAATCCACTCTTTGCTGAGAGCTTCTTCAATAGAGGCTTGCTCTTCTACTCCGAAGGAAAGGTGAAGGAAGGAACAAGCGACTTGAGCCGTGCTGGCGAACAGGGTCTCTACAAAGCCTATAGCCTCATCAAGCGGATGAATAAGTAGCACCCATTGGGGTAGTATGAGGAAAGAATTAACTTTGTGTATCAACGTATCAAGAGCATAAGTCAATGAAGATCGTCTACTGCATCTCAGGGATGTTTAAGTCAGGGGGCATTGAGCGCGTCATCACCAACAAGGTAAACTATCTCGTTGCTCACGGCTACGAAGCGTGTATCATCACGACCGACCAAGCTGGACGCCCCGACTTCTTCCCCATAGATAAGCGAGTCGAGCGTATTGACTTAGGCCTCAACTACGACCAGTATGATGAACTTCCCACGTGGAAGCGCTACTGGAAGACGTGGCGAATGCGATCGCTACATCGAGCCCGCTTGGAGGCTGTATTGAAGCAGCTCCGTGCTGATATCACCGTATCAGTCTGGCGCCATGAAGCAGGCTTTCTCCCAGACCTCCGAGATGGTAGTCGCAAGGTACTTGAGCTACATTCGGCCAAGGATACAGCCGTGCTGATGTACCCTGTAGAAAGTACATTGCGTCGCTTCTTTGGTCGTATGCGAGTAGTCTTGCAGGAGCGAGTGGCAGCTCGTTATGATCGCTTCGTTATCCTCACTCACGAGGAGAAGCCTCTGTGGAAGGGCTTTAGTAATCTGAGTGTCATCCCTAATGCACTCCCCTTTACACCGAAGCAGTCCGCATATATACAGGCTAAGCGTCTCATCGCTGTGGGACGTATGGAATATCAAAAGAATTTCCCTGAACTACTGCGCATCTGGTCGCGCGTAGCCTCTGACTTCCCTGAGTGGACGCTTCATATTTATGGGGATGGCTGGATGCTCGACGGACTGAAGCAGCAGGCCGTAGAGCTGGGAATAGCTTCGCAGGTCTCCTTCGAGGGGGCAGTGAGCGATATGGAGACCGCCTATGCGTCTTCCTCTATTTACTTGATGACCTCCCACTTTGAAGGGCTTCCGATGGTGCTTCTTGAGGCGCAGTCGGTGGGGCTTCCCGCTGTCTCTTATGCTTGCTCCAGTGGACCTCGAGACATCATCACGGATGGCGAAGATGGGTTCTTAGTGCCTCTCTATGATGAGGTGACCTTTGCCGAACGCTTATCTACACTGATGCGTGATGAGGCCCTCCGCACACGTATGGGTAAGGCTGCCGAAGTAGCTTCGCATCGCTACGATCTTGAGGTGATTATGCCTCAATGGCTGGAACTCTTTAGTACTCTTAGCTCCTCCCCCCGATGAAGATCGTCTACCTACTTAATAATACTTGGTTCCCTGGTGGGCAGACTCGTGTGCTCGCTAATAAGGTCAATTATTGGGTGGAGCACGGGCACGAAGTCTTCATCTTGACGGCTGATCAGATCGGCTATACGCCGTACTATCCAATCGATTCGAGGGTAAAGATGATTGACTTTGCTATTGGCTATATGGGTGCTGACCAGTTAGGTCTCTGGGAAAAGACCAAGAGGCTTTCCCGCTTCCTTGTGCGACACTACAAGCTACTCAGCCAGACTCTGAAGGAAATAGCTCCTGATATAGTGGTGTCGATGTACGGCAAGGAGGTGTACTTCCTACCCTTCATAAAGGACGGGAGCGTGAAGGTCTTAGAAGCCCACGGTGCACGCTATACATGGCTCTTCTCGCGCAAAGGCCTATTGGGAAAGCTACATAACTGGCTTGACCTTCGATTCATTCGTTGCTTTGATCAGTTTGTTGTCTTGACTCAAGAGGATGTCCCTAACTGGTCTGTAAAGGGGACGATCAATGTTCCCAACGGCAACACCTTCGAGCCTCAAGATGTAGCTACGCTCGATGTGCCTAAGGTCATCGCTGTGGGACGCTATGGAGAGCAGAAGAACTTTGAGAATTTGCTCCACGCTTGGGCGATTGTTCATCAGGTCTATCCCGAATGGAAGCTGAAGATTTGTGGTCAAGGACTCGATCTACTCGACCCGTGCATTGACTCCTTGGATCTGCGAGATACGGTCATCCGCTACGAGTCGCGAGATATGGAGCGCGAGTATATGGACGCTTCAATATGTGCGCTTAGCTCGCGCCACGAAGGGATGCCGATGTTCCTGCTGGAGGCGATGGCGTGTGGTCTACCTATAGTATCCTATGCCTGTGAATGTGGACCTCGGGACTTGATCCTTGATGGAGAGACGGGTATACTCATCGAGGAGAAGCAGGATTATAACAAGTTGGCGGAAGGAATCATCCGCCTGATTGCAGATGAGAAGCTGAGAAAAGAGATGGGGCGCAAAGCCAAGCAACGCTCTTCGCTTTTCTCTCAAGAAGCAGTGATGCAGCGCTGGATGGAAGTCTTCACCCAGCTTATCAGTAAGAAGAAAAAGCAGTAGTCTAACGATGCCTAAGCTCATTCTTGTCCCTACGCCAGTAGGCAACCTCGAGGACATTACCCTACGTGCCCTCAACGTCTTGAGGCGAGTACGTCTCATCTTGGCGGAGGATACGCGTACCTCAGGGCTACTCCTGCAGCACTACGACATCAAGTGCCCGATGCAGAGCTACCATAAGTACAATGAGCATCAAGCTCTGGAGCGGCTCTGTGAGCGCATTGAGCTGGAAGGAGAAGTAGCACTTATTACCGATGCAGGTACGCCTGCGATTTCCGATCCAGGCTACCTCTTGGTGCGTGCTTGTATTGAGCGAGGGATCGAAGTCGAATGCCTTCCTGGCGCTACGGCCTTTGTTCCTGCCTTGGTAGTGTCTGGATTGCCCTCTGACCGCTTCATATTTGAGGGATTTCTTCCAGTGAAGAAGGGACGACAGACCAAGCTCCAGGCAATCGCTGGCTCTGACTATACAACTATATTATACGAGTCACCGCACCGCATTGTCAAGACACTTGAGCAGCTCGCTGAGTATCTGGGGGCAGACACGCCCGTTGCTGCTGTCCGCGAGATCTCCAAGCTCTACGAAGAGGTGGTACGAGGAAGCCTCACAGAGGTGATCCAGCACTTCACCACCCACGAGCCTCGTGGAGAATTTGTCCTCATTGTGGGGAAGAGTACCCAAAGTAACGACGAACAGAATACCGCAGACTTCAGAAGTGGCTCTTCTGACGAAGACGAGCAACGCAAGATGAAGCGCTCAAAAAAGTGGAATAAGTAAACTAAATAACGTATGAAGAAAAGACTAATCTCGGGGGTAGCAATGTTGCTTACTCTTGCCTCCTGTGGAAAGGGCTCTGGTGAATACCAGACGCTCAAGGAGCAGTATGATTCGCTTGCCCTCATCAATCAGAACTACGAAGCTGAGCTCCAGGAAACCGACTCTCTGGTGGCCAGCGTCCTCAACAACTTCCAAGAAATCACCTCTGTCGAAGGGATGATCAACGTCAATCCTCGCAACGGTGACCTCCAGCGCTCGGAGCGTGAACGCATCAAGGACAACATGCTCCTCATTAATGATAAGCTCCGTGCCAGCAGTGAAGCCCTCGACATGCTTACCCAAAAGCTCGAAGCCAGTGGCAAGGACAACAAGCGTCTGCACGGTACGATCGCAGCTCTCCGCAAGGAGCTGGAGAACCAGAAGCAGCGCGTCCTCGCCCTCTCTCAGGAGCTGGAGCGTAAGAACCTCGCCATCGGTGTGCTCGACTCAATGCTCACTCAGCGTAATGGGGATGTAGATCGTCTGAATGCCGCTACCGCACAGCAAGCAGAAGCCTTAGCCGCACAAGATAAGGAGATGAACACGGTACGCTACTGCATCGGTACCAGCTCTGACCTCAAGGAGATGAACCTCATCAAGAGTGGGCGTGTCGTCACGGAGAATGCGAATATGGGCTACTTCACGAAGACCGACCTTCGTGAGCTCTCACAGATCCCTCTCTTTAGCCGCAAGGCTCGTCTCTTGACGGTGCATCCCGCTTCGTCCTATGAGCTCATTCCTGGATCGGATAAGCAACTTGTCCTCTATATCAAAAACGCTCAGTCCTTCTGGAGCAACTCCAAGATCCTCGTTGTACAGGTCGATTAAGTCGCCTCTCTGAGCTTTCGAACTCTTGAGACATTGACGAGTCTATAGCACGCATCTGCCTTGTGTGGATGAGTGCTATAGACTCGTCTTTATTGTTTATGTACGATCTTTAGACTCCTCTACCGATGGGTTACACGACGACAGCTGCACTTGTCCTACACCGCACGCGCTATAATGACCGCTATAGCATCGTGCATCTTTATAGCCGTGAGATCGGCTATGTAGGGACGCTTGTCCCCGAGTCATCGAGTAGAAGAAGTGCCATTCGGGAGCATCTCCGTCCCTTGGCCGAAGTCGAAGTGACGCTGTCGCAGCGAGCACAGCGCGACTTGGCACGCATTCAGGAAGTACATAGTCTGCATCCTCGTCACTCAGTGCACATCAATGTAGCTAAGGGAGCACAAGCTATTTTCTTGAGTGAGTTTCTCTATCGTGTGCTCTCTGCTACGGAAACAGCCGATAGAGAACTCTATGACTACATCGCTTCGTCCTTAGTCCTGTGGGAAGGTCTGACGCACGGGACAGCTAACTTCCACCTTTGTTTCTTACTGACTCTCCTCCCTTATTTCGGTATTGCACCCGAACTTCCAGAGGAGTCGTGCTGGGGACAAGGACTCTACTTCAGCCTCCAGGATCAATGCTATCTACCACACCGAACGGCCTATTGCCTGACTCCCGAAGAGACACTGCACTTACCTCTTTTCCTGCGGATGAACTATACCACGATGGCACATTTCGCTTATAATCGCACACAGAGAGGCATCATTTTGGACTACCTCTTAGACTATTATCGGCTACATTTCCACTCCTTTCCTCCGCTCAAGTGTCTGCCCATCCTCCGCCAGCTTACACAAGGCTGAGGAAGAAGGCAACACCTTACACAGAAGGTACATCCATCCAGCTCACAAAGCATAGAAAAAGCGCCAGCTAATGTGGCTGACGCTTCGTAAAAGTACATGAGAGAAATAGGTTGACACACGCCACCTCCCCAAAGAGGGAGGAGAGAGAACCTACATTACCAGCTTCTTATTCGCTATGGGAGCGACGACTATTCGCTTCCGTTGCTCGTCGTAGGTGGGTGAGAAGAAGTTGAAGCGTGGTTGCGTATATTCGGTGTGGATACCGAGGAGATCCACGAGCGAATGTGTAAGGAGATCTGTGAGGATGCGCTTATTGCGCTGGCCATATATCTGCTTCCAGAGGTCAGGACGCTCCTTGCGTAGCTGCGGAGAGAAATAGACAAATAGGGGTATTTCTACCGCACGAGGGAGGAGGGCATGCCCCATCAAGTCAGGGTGATCCTCATCGAAGAGCGCATCTCCGTGATCGGAGAGGTAGATAACAAGGGCATTCTCCTTGCGGTAGCTCCGTATGATCTCGTGGATGATGTAATCAGTGTAGAGCAAGCTATTGGCATAGGCTGCTATGATCTTATCCTTTGCTTCGCCCTTGCGCACAGGTAAGCTGTCGGGGGTAAACTTATCAAAGGCCTTAGGATACCGCTCGCTATAAGTAGAGTGCGACCCCATCAGATGCACGATCTGGAAGAGACCCTGAGGGGAGTGCTTGCGCAGGCTATCGGGCAGACTCGGATAATGCTGTAGCAATGGAAGGATCGCTTCGTCACAAAGGTCCGGACGATTAGCGACACTTTCCCCACCAAGCCCTTTGAAGAAGGCTGGATTGCCCGTGAGGATATCTGCTTGCCGACCGAAGAGATTCGACATTGAGTATTCGCCCGTGATCTCTTGGTTCGCAATCCATGCCGTTGCATAGCCAGCTTGACGCAGGACTTGGATAATCGAGGGGAAATAATACCAAGGCTTTTCGCCCTCTTCGTGCGTGAAGAAGGTCAGGGAGCGTGTGTTTGATAAGATGGTAGCCGATGCTGGAGAGACAACTTCAGTGAAGGGAATCAGCTCCTGAGCTTGTATGAGGCTATCGGCATAAGGGGTATTCTGTAGCGGATAGCCATAGCAATGCATGCTACTTCGACGTGCTGTTTCACCGAGGATAAGCACGACCGTGAGGGGGGCTTTGGATAGAGGACGGACGGTCGTAAGAGCCTTGATGGAATGTTGTCCGTGCAGAATTTCGTACTGAGTTGCGATAATCCGCTGTGTTGCCTCGTGCGCTCCTATAGTATTATAGACAAGGCGATCAAGTCCTGAGCAGGAGAGTCCGGTAAAACTAATATGCTTGTCGTAGTACTCTAAATCAGACGAAACATGTGCTATAGGACCGAGGAACAGAAGCCCTATACCCAAGATGTAACCTAAGCGTCCGAAAAAGAGTGGATGCCTTCCCGTAAAACGACTAGTGAGGAAGGCAATTACCAGCGAGGGTGTGAGCTGGGTAAGAACATGAAGGGCTTGGGAAGTAGAGATGCTATCGAGGAACTCGCACCCTTCTCTCCAGTTGGTCGAAAGCATAATCTGCGCCAAGTCCATATTATATGTGACATGGTAGAGCCCAATAAGGTAGAGCTCGTAGGCAGAGAAGAGGAGAGCTGTGAGCGCAAAAAACAATCCGAGGAAGCGGGTCAGCCATTTCCATGGAGACAGGGTAAAGAGCAGTGTTAGAAGACTCGCCCAGCCTCCGATACGTTGGAGTTGATCCAGTACCAGCGGTAGAACTTCGCCCGAAGGGACTTCGCTTTGATAGGGTAAATAAGCCAGTAGCACACGCAGCTGGGCGAGGAAGACTAAGACGAAGAGCCAGAGACGCTCGCTTAGTCGCCTGCCGAGGGCTGCGTGTGCTACTCGGTGAAGTATGGAGGGATATCCCCGCATTTATCGATGCTTACTGAAGAGACGCTGTGATACTTCGCGGGCTTCGGCAATGATAGCCTCCTGCCCAGGCACGTGCTTGTCACGCATCAGTATGCGCCCATCGATGATGACGGTATCAATGCAACTGCTGCCCGAGGTAGCATAGACGAGGTTGGAGGTGAGGTCGTTTAGGGGAACAAGCTCTGGCGTATTGAGATCGACGAGGCAGACATCTGCCAGTCGCCCCTCTTCGATGCGCCCTGCATTGAGACCGAGGATGTCTGCACCCACAGACGTAGCTGAAGCGAAAATATCATCTGCTTTGCACGCTGTACTGTCGAAGCGCCACGCCTTTCCGAGGAAGGATGCGAGCTTCATCGCTACGACCATATCAAGGTTGTTCGATGAAGAGCAGCCGTCTGTACCGATACCGATGCGAATGCCACGGCGCTTCATCTCCTCGTACTTGAAGGTGTAGCCGCTGGCGAGCTTCATGTTAGATGCAGGGTTGTGCACGACTGAGACATTGTGCTTAGCTAAGAGATCCATCTCCTCATCGTCTACCCAAACGACATGCGCCAGTACCAGATGTTCGCTGAGGATGCCGAGCTTCTCGAGGTAGCGCACTGGGGTGAGGCCATGCAGTCGAATACATTCATCAATTTCGCCTTTAGTCTCGGAGAGATGCAGGTGTATCTTCACACCGTGCTCTACGGCAAACTGATGGCAGAACTGCAGTTGCTCACCGCTCACTGTATAGATGGCGTGCGGCCCAAGCGTGAAGGTGATGCGATCGCTGAACTCACCAAAGCGCTCCACATATTCGTAGCTACGCTTGCGGTCAAGGGCAGCACGCTCGGGATTGCCTTGGTCGAAAAGCGTGTAGGAGAGGTGTGCACGTAGCCCCATCTCTTCGACAGCCTTGGCGGTCTCCAGCGGATGCATGTACATATCGAGGAAGCAGGTCGTGCCCGAGCGAAGCATCTCAAGGCAAGCGAGCTTAGCACCTACATAGACATCGTGTGCAGTCATCTGATCTTCGACAGGCCAGATGTAGTCCTGCAGCCACGTCATCAGGGGCAGGTCATCACCGTAGCCACGGAAGAGCGTCATCGACGCATGGGTATGCGTATTGATGAAGCCAGGGATGATGGCCTTGTCGGTGCCGTCAAGCACCTCCGCTCCTTCGGGAGCGGAGAGGCCTGGGGCAATACGGGTGATTATATTTCCCTCAATGAGGACGTCGGTAGTCGTCGTCCCGTGGAGGACATTCTTTATGAGGATAGACATTTATAATTGTTGGTTGGTAATTGCATTGAGGAGGCGCACAAGCGAACGCCCTATAGCATAGGCTAAGTTGACAGGTACTGCATTTCCTATTTGCTTGTACTTTGCCGATAGCGAACCCTCAAAGATCCAGTCGTCAGGGAAGGTCTGGATGCGTGCATATTCGCGCACGCTCAAGGGACGGGTCTCTGTCGGATGGCAACGCTCTGTCTGCTTTTGTGCTGGAGCACATGTAAGGGTAAGGCTGGGCTCATCCAAGGATAGACGACGTGCCATGCCCGTCTTGCCTCCTTCGAGATGAAAGCTCCCCCCCATATATTCTCTTTGTATCGCTTCAGGGAGATCTTTCCAGCATCCACCCTGAGGTACCAATTCCATTACAGCTCTCTTCTTCTCAGGGTACCTTTGCCCCTCACTTGGTGGTACATCCGTCGTATATAACTCTCCCGCATAGAAGGCATCACGTAGCGTCATCACTCTTTTGTAGGGCTTCGGCCAAGAGAAGGCTGGTAGAGCGTCAACGAGATCGTTGCGTACGGCTATTAAGATCAAGCGTTCGCGCTTCTGTGGTACTTGGTACATGATGGCACGAAGGACTTCTGGCTCGATGAGGGTGTAGCCTAATTCCGAGATGGTTTGACGGATCGTGTCGAGTGTACGACCTGAATCGTGTACGAGTAGTCCGCGTACATTTTCAGCCAGGAGCACCTTGGGCTGGATCTCTTGAGTTGCACGTGCCAGCTCAAAGAAAAGCGTACCTCGAGTGTCTGCAAAGCCCCCTTGCTTTCCAGCATAGGAGAAGGCTTGACAAGGGAATCCACCTGTCAGTAAGTCTACTTCCCCTCTGTATTTGCTGAAGTCAAGATGATGTATATCAGCTTCTACAACGTGCCATTCAGGTCGGTTGATGAGGAGCGTACGACAGGCATCGTGGTCGATTTCGTTAAGTAGAAGATGAGAGAACCCTGCTTTTTCCATCCCGAGAGCAAGCCCTCCTGCTCCAGCAAAAAGTTCGATAGATGTGTATGGACGTAGAGGTTTCGTCTGCAACTCTTCCTCCCAAGAAGACTCCAGCATCTCCTTGACAAGGGGGACGTGTCGCAGTGAATCCAAAGAATAGAACATCTTTCCTCCGACAGACACATCAGGGGTGTAGGTGCCGTTGGCGTGCCACTTTTGTACTGTGGCACGTGATACTCCCATTATGTTTGCGAAGTTTTCAGGACTAAGTAAATGGCTTGTAGCCTCAGAATCCATTATATGAGCTGAATGCAAGCAGGTATAGTGAGTTGAATAGGTCTGAAGATGTCTAACAGAGCTCTTGGTAGACGCTGTTCTCTATCCCTTGAGCTCCGATCTCGGTCAAGACATCCTCTAATATAAGGGGGAGAGCCTTACAGAGCTTATAGAATGCAAGCGGGTCTCCAAAGGCTTGTTCGTAGAAGCGGTCTATAGACATTCTACGTATCTGCTTGTGAGATGTCCCATTGATAAACCACTTCTCATCCGAAGAAGTTCGGGCGATAACTTCAACCAAGATGCAGGTAGCCTCGTCATCGTGCAGAATACGATCCTGCATAAATGAATATGTAGCCAAGGCAGAGCGACTATTCATCGTGTTATGCTTGTTCTTCAGCTCGACGAAGATATGCTTCTCTTGATTGATTATATCAAATCCAGCATCGGGTACTTCCCAGCCTCCTCCGACATAGCGGAAGAGGTTCTGATGGAAGTAGCCAATGTGGTTTGTATTAGACTTATCTATCTGGCGGATGCATTCAGCTTCGATGATCTCTTCAATCTTCTTGTCATAAATCTTAGCATCAAAGGTCAGCTTAATAGGGTCAACAAGGTTCTTGTTAAACTCGTGTAAGCTGATACTTCTCCGGTAACGCAAGACTGTATCCTTGACGTGGTCAAAGATATTCTTATCCGAAATGAATCCCAGTCCGTAAGTCCGCATGATTACGCTATCGCTTGGGATAGATCTTGTAGAACTCGGCGACGGCTTCGATGCCCTTATAGAAGATATCCAGTGGCATATTTTCGTTGGGCGAGTGGATGGCGTTGCTCTCCAGACCGAAGCCCATGAGGATCGTCTTGATACCAAAGACGCGCTCAAAGGCAGCTATGATGGGGATACTACCACCACGACGCACAGCCAGAGGACGCTTACCAAAGGCAACACCTACAGCCTCTTCGGCTGCCTGATAAGCGGGCAGGTCGATGGGGCAAAGATAGGCTTCACCACCGTGCATTGGCTTGACCTTGACGCGGACGTACTTGGGGGCGATGCTCTCGATATAGTCGATGAAGGCCTGGCTGACCTTGTGGTGGTCTTGGTTGGCGACAAGACGGCAGGAGACCTTAGCATAAGCCTTGGAAGGAAGAACCGTCTTCGAGCCCTCGCCCTGATAGCCTCCCCAGATACCGCAGACATCGAAAGAAGGACGGCAACTGTTACGCTCGAGCGTGTGGTAGCCTACTTCACCGAAGACGTCATCGATGTCGAGGAACTTCTTGTACTCCTCTTCGCTGAAGGGGATTTTTGCGATCATCGCACGCTCTTCATCTGAGAGGGGCACTACGTCATCGTAGAAGTGAGGGATAGTGATACGCCCGTCCTTGTCCTGTACCTGAGCGATGAGCTTACAGAGCTCGTTGATGGGGTTAGCGACAGCACCGCCGAAGTGACCAGAGTGCAGGTCGTGGTTAGCTCCTGTGACTTCGATCTCCCAGTAAGCCAGCCCACGAAGCCCAGTGGTGAGTGAAGGCGTCTCGGCGCTGACCATGCTGGTGTCGGAGACGATAATGTTCTCAGCACGGAGCATCTCAAGGTGTTCACGGCAGAACTGCTCCAGGTGTGTCGAGCCGATCTCTTCTTCACCTTCGAGGAGGAACTTCACATTGCACTCAACGAGTCCAAGTGCCAAAGCCGTCTCGAAGCCCTTGATCTGGATCATTGACTGCCCCTTGTCGTCATCTGCACCACGTGCCCAGATGTGACCATCACGTACTTCGGGCTCGAAGGGCTCGCTCTTCCAGAGCTCAAGTGGCTCGGGGGGCATGACGTCATAGTGCCCATAGACGAGGATCGTGGGCTTAGAGGGATCCTTCTCATAGTGCCCGAAGACGATGGGGTTACCTGCCGTCTGGTAGACTTCTACGGTCTGTACCCCGAGGCCTTTGAGGTGGTCACGCCAGTGCTCAGCACAGCGCTGCATATCAGGCTTATGTTCGCTCTTGGCGCTGACCGAAGGAATACGGATGAGTTCGAAGAGATCTTCGAGGAAGCGAGCTTCGTGCTCGCGGATATAGCTCTTGATTTGGCTCATAATGGTTGTAGGTCTGAGGGACAAATGTATTTGTTTGGGGCAAGGTGAAGAGCAGATAAGCCCTTCGTTTTGCTCTAATAAAGGTAGGAAAAAACTCCGTCTTAATTATACTACTATTATTTCAGGGAGCGCATTGCACATTCAACCGTTAACTGGAAGAGGGTGGTGAAAAATAGCCTCTTGCTTAGAGGTGTCTTGGCTCATCCACAGAGATAGCTTCGGAGAAGCCCCCCTCCACCTATACTGCTCTGCGAGCGGAGCAGTATAGGTGGAGGGGGCTGACCACTACTGGTCGGCGGGCGGAGCAGCGGTGGTCAACGCACGAAGCAGTATAGCTCGATACCACCTATCTGCCGAGCTTCGTGTGGCGGTATGTACACAGACTTGCCACGCCTTCGTAAATACGTGCTATTCAAAAGCAAAGTATTACCTTTGCGTACCTTTATTGGCGGAGTGTATCGGGCGTTTTAGGGGCGAAATATACACCGTAGTCGTGGATGATAGCAGTATCGCTGAGACCGATCGACCCATGGACTTCGCCACTCCCTCACCCAAGCAGATAAGTAGAAACAAACCAGAAGCAATATGATTACAGTCAGCGACCTCGCCGTACAGTTCGGTAAGCGAGTCCTTTTCCAAGACGTCAACCTCAAGTTCACCCCAGGTAACTGCTATGGCATCATCGGTGCCAACGGTGCTGGTAAGTCGACCCTGCTGCGTACCATCAGCGGAGTCCTTGATCCTACACGCGGTAGCATCACCCTCGGTCCTGGTGAGCGTCTCTCGGTACTTAGTCAGGATCACCATGCCTTCGATGCCTTCACCGTGATGGATACCGTCCTGATGGGGCACAGCATCCTCTGGGCAATCATGGAAGAGAAGAATGCACTGTATGCTAAGCCTGACTTCAACGATGAGGATGGCAACCGCGTCGCTGAGCTGGAAGATAAGTTCGCTGAGATGGAAGGCTGGAATGCAGAGAGCGATGCTGCCATGCTGCTCAGTGGTCTGGGGATCAAGGAAGACCAGCACTACAAGCTAATGAAGGAGCTGAGCGGTAAGGAAAAGGTGCGTGTCCTCTTGGCTCGTGCTCTCTATGGTAAGCCTGACAACCTCCTCCTGGACGAACCTACCAACGACCTCGACTTGGAGACCGTGACTTGGCTCGAGAACTACCTCTCCGAATACGAGCAGACGGTGCTGGTCGTCAGTCACGACCGTCACTTCCTCGACTCGGTCTGCACGCACACGGTAGACATTGACTTCGGTCGTGTCCAGCAGTTCGCTGGTAACTACAGCTTCTGGTATGAGTCCAGCCAGCTTGCCCTGCGTCAGCAACAGCAGCAGAACAAGAAGGCTGAGGAAAAGAAGAAGGAGCTTGAGGAGTTCATCCGCCGCTTCAGTGCCAACGTGGCTAAGAGTAAGCAAACCACGAGCCGTAAGAAGATGCTTGAGAAGCTCAATATCGAGGAAATCAAGGCCAGCAGTCGCCGCTATCCTGGGATTATCTTCACCCCTGATCGTGACCCAGGGAACAAGATCCTCGAGGTCAAGGGGCTTACCGCTTATGCCGATGATGGTACGCTCCTCTTCCGTGACCTGAACTTCAATGTGGAGAAGGACGATAAGATCGTCTTCATCAGCCGTGACCCTCGTGCTATGACTGCGCTTTTCCAGATCATCAATGGTGCAGAGAAGGCCAGCGAAGGGACGTACGAATGGGGGCAGACCATCACCGAGGCTTATCTGCCACTGGATAACTCGGAGTACTTCAACACGGATATGAACCTCGTCGAGTGGCTCTCTCAGTTCGCTGCCGATACCAACGAAGTGTACCTCAAGGGCTTCCTTGGGCGTATGCTCTTCTCGGGTGAGGAAATCCTCAAGAGTGCTTCTGTCCTCTCTGGGGGTGAGAAGATGCGCTGTATGATCTCGCGTATGATGCTCAAGAATGCAAACACGCTCGTCCTCGACAGCCCCACGAACCACCTTGACCTGGAGTCGATCCAGGCGTTCAACAATACGCTCAAGACCTTCAAGGGGAATGTCCTCTTCACCAGTCATGACCATGAGTTCATCCAGACGGTCGCTAATCGCATCATCGAACTCACTCCTGGTGGCATCATCGATAAGATCATGGACTACGATGACTACATCGTCGATCCTACGGTCGCTGAGCTCAAGGCGAAGTACTACGGCGAGTAAGCTCGTAGACAGAGCCGGACTAACTGAACAATGCAGCCGAGAAGCCCATCAGTGGGCTTCTCGGCTGCGCTGTATGTGGGTGGCATCATATTTATAATCCGCAAAACGAAGCGTGCGGCACATTGCAAACGAAGCGTACACCAACACACCCCGCAGAGAAGAAACGAAGCGTTACATTTTCAGGGAATATACCAAGGGCGTTCGGCAACCATCCGAACGCCCTTCTTGCATTAGTCAAATAGGGTCGGCTCTTCCTCCTTGACATAGTTACAAACCATCCATTCCTCCTGCTTGCGTCGGGAGGTTTTAGAGGCCGATATCGTGCGCTCGATACGATGGATGTGCCACCCGTGCTCCGTAGCATATCGCTCGATATTATCATCAGGAAACATGGTTAGCATAAACTTGCCCTTGACCTCTGTAAGGAGGTCAAGGAGAGCCAGCAGGTGGCTCTCGCCGAACACGCCCTCGTAATGCCCGCAGTCACTCCCCACATAGGGAGGATCGACGAAGTGAAAGGTATCGGGTGTATCATAGCATCGGATTACGTCAAGAGCATCCCTATTCTCAATGGTAACATTGTCTAGACGGTGGGCAAGATGCTCACCGAACTCCTCCTTAGCGTTGCGGAGCTTTTTGGGCATCCCTCCGCCGAAGTCGTAGCCAAAGGTCCCATCGAGCATGCTGGCAAAGCTCATCTTAGAGAGCGCCCAGACGGCCCACGCTCGATCCATACGAGTGAAGAACTGCGGGTACTCCAAGATGTGGGCTGCGTGTGCGTGGATATCCCTCGAGTGCACTGTGACATCGACACGGGCCTTCAGGAGGTCATACTCCGTCTTGAGCATCTCGTAGAAGTTGGTCATCTGCTGGTTGAGATCGTTGATAACCTCCCCGTCTGAAGGTTCTTTAGCGAAGAAGACAGCCGCGCCACCACAGAAGGACTCTGTATAGAGGGTGTGCGAAGGGATTAAAGGCAGGATATGCTTGAGCATCGTCTGCTTACCTCCATAGTAGGTAATAGGGGTTCTCATTTAGGATAAATCGTTGTATTTTTGCGGTCTCTCACCCACACTACATAAGCAATGCGCCGATACGAAAGGAAAGGCATTAAGCCCTCGACCTTTGCGTATCGGCGCATATTTGTAAGTGTGAGGTGAGAGTCCACTTACGAAGGTCGGGGGCTTTCTTATACCCCGACCAGGGAAGAAGTTACTTGTAGTTGAACTGGCTCTTGCCGAAGAGGCGAACAGCCTTGTAGTAGAGGTAGGCCAGCGTGACGAACCATACTTGCGAGCCCGCCTTACGCCCCTTGAAGTACTCGAGGGAGTGAGCCACCATGTCTTGGAAGAGAGCGAAATCCGCCTTTTTTCGATCAGACTCACTCCCGCCCATATTATAGAGCTCGTCGTGAAGAGCGCACTCCTTTTGGAAGAACTCATGATGCGGCGGGCGCACCCAGCGAAGCCAACCTGAGCAGGCTCCACATCCGTTAATTTTATTGTCAGTTGCCATTGTCTGTTAGGTTAGCTGAACTCCGCAGAGAATGCGGAGGTGAATATCCGTATTGAAAGCGGCGAAATTTCGCCAGCGGTAGCAGGCTCCAGGCGATGTGTGAGGGCGTATCGCTCCATCGTGCGGTCGTAGGTCTTTATCGGCACTGGATATACAGCCCCCGACTTTTGAGGTCCAGTCATCGACACGCCAGCAGATCGAGCCATATCAATGCCCGCCTCCCAGGACCCTTTAGTTGCCACGGCGACATCCCACAGGGTCTGCCCAGGTAGCATCGTCACATCCATCGTTTACGTATCTTGAGGATGAAGATGATGACAGCAATGATGATAGCGGTGCATCCGAGTACTCGTAGTGTAGAGTTGATATCAGCAATTGCACTGGTCTTTTTCACGCGCGTCTCCACATAAATACTGTCTACCTTTTGTAAATAAATGGTGTCGCGCTGCGTTCGATCGCGGATGCGTGTACGCCACCGCTCCAGGTAGACAGTATCCCCCTTGGAGTGGATGTACACGCTGTCATGCACATAGATGCTATCACGTTGTACGCTGCTGCGGTCGCTCCACTCCACACGCCGCTCACCTTTGAGTTCGACAGTCTTAGTCGTTCCACAGGAAGAAAGCGCCCCGAGGATAAGCGACCAAAAGAGGATGAGCGCAAGGAAGATCAGCAGGCGCTCTTTATCTACTCGTCTCATAGCTCTACAGGTCTGCATACTCAGGAATAGCATCGAAGCAGGGGCACTCTTTAATACGCTCCCACGGATCTACGATACCGTTACCATTGGCGTCAGGAGAGAAGTCGCGATGCCCTTGGATCTTAGCCTTGGGGTATCGACTACGAAGGTCACCGAGGAGTCTACGCAGGGAGTCTCGCTGAGCATCAGTGCGGTTGTCAATACCCTTCCCCGACTTATCGATGCCACCTACGTAGGCGACATTGATAGTCTCCGAGTTGTATCCCTTGACCCCATTGCTGATAAGCTCCTCGGGCTGCATGGGATGCACGACCCCGTCGGCGGTGATCACATAGTGATAGCCAGGGCGGAGAAATCCACGCTGCTTGAAGACCTGCTGGAGCTCCTTCACTCCCCACCCTTGGGGGGAAGCCGTGCAATGCACGGCGATGTAGTTAATTGTTCTCTTGCTCATCATCTTGTTGATTAGTTTCTTGTTTAGGAGGCTGACACATGTACTTGTTGAGCCGATGCTTGTAGTCTATGCCGAAGAGCGCACCAGCGAAGGTGCTCATCTCTCCGAAGGCTAGCAGCACCGAGTTGTGGATCTCCCCTCGAGGGACGACAAGGAATGCCGTCCAGACGAGTGCGATGCCCGAGAGTGTGAGGAGGACGGCTATCCAAAGTTGGACAGTAAGGCGCTTGCGCATAATAGAGTTAGTAGTGGGCGTCGATGTGGATGCCCGAGGTTGTTATTTTGATGGAGTTGACAGTTTGCCCGTCCATCTCAAGTTGCTCGCGAATGCGAGCTCGCCAGTACAGTGGCTGGTTATCAAGGAGCATATCTGAGACACCGCACCCGACAGCAGGGGCTTCCTTAAGCTCACCCTGATGTAGGGTGAGTATCAGGGCTTGATTCTGCGGCAGCGTCTCACCGAGAGTAAGCCCCTTGATGATGCGCCCTTCCTCGTCGCGCACAAGGCGGATGCGAGGCTCGTAGTCGGCGGTAAGCGTGATGCCTATCATATCAATGTGTCACTTTAGTGTCTTCGTAGTCCTCTCTCCTCGTTAGGGTGAGCGGCTTACCTGCCCAGGAGGCAACGGCTGCCTTCAGCGAAGCTCCACCATCATTAGGCACGGGAGTCCAGCTTGAGAGTACCTGCTTGATGTCGTTGAGCTCCCTCTCGAGTGTGTTGAGCTTGTTCGTGAGCTCCTTGACCTTGACGATCCCTCCGAGCGAGCCTCCATTGATGATCACCTCCTCAGCTCTATCCATTGAGAGCACAACCAGGTGGTCAAGATCGCCCGTGAGCGATCCAACGATGACGACTGAGCCGACGGCGGGGCGCACAATGATCTGCGCTCCATCCACCTCGGTAGATGCCCGTAGGCGCACATCAGGAATGCTCAGCCCATCGATGGAAACCTCGCAGGTGATATCCGATAAGGCTGTGACAACCCCCTGGTAGAGGTTAGTTGCCTTGCCCCCTCCGATCTTAGCGAGGAGCTCACGTAGCTCTCTGTATGGATCCATTATTAGTTAAGTCTAAATCCAAGCTCGACCTTCCGCTTTCCGCCCGATGAGCTGAACTCCGTCGTAACGGCGCGAACGAAGTAAGTACCCTCTTTATGTGGGTAGTCAGGATCGTGTATCTCTGCGGTGTCACCAGCTCGACACTCAGGGATGAGCCAGGTGTCGATGCTGCCGTCGTATCCGTCGAAGGTGCGCCGTTTCAGCTCAGTCTCCCCGCGCAGGCGCATACTCACCTCATCAGAGGTAGGGCACTTGACGGTGATCTTGTCTCCTCCAGGAGTACCGACCTCTATCTCGCGCACCTTCCCATCGGGCAAGAGCGCCTTGACAGTTATCTGGTACTTCTTGTCCTCCGCCTTTCGGTAGGTGAGGTCAGCGGACTCAACATTATAGCCGAAGTCATATAGGCGCTCTTGTCCGATGACCTCTCCTGGAGGGTGTAGATGGAGCACCCCGTCGCGCAGGTAGATGTCGGCTCCGCACTCCTCCTGCACCTTTTTGAGCACATCATAGGCAGTAGCCGACTTGATGACGAATTTGTCATACACCCAGGAGTAGGTGCATTTAACCTTGAGCGACAGCCCCACCTCCTTAATGATGCGTGACAATAGGCTTGACAGACTGACCTTCTTCAGTACAGCATCCTTGAGAGGTTTGCGGAAGAGGAAGAGGTCGTCTTCGCACGTCAGCGTCAAGTCACCATTATCAGTGGCAATGCGCTGCAGGTAGCCCGTGAACTCCTCGACGAGCCCCGTCTCCTCATATCCTAAGCGAATTGTGACGGCATCACCACGATGGATTGCATCTTCAACATCGAGCGCCTTGTTGTACTCGGCGGCAGGGAGTGTGATCTTAGCCGTATCAGCGAGGAGCTCCACCGAGGAGTGTATCTCCACCTTATCGAGCATCGAGAGCTGGTAGCCACCTATCTGGATGTCATAAATCATCGTGTACATAGCTGACTACTTGGTGAGGTCTTGACGAGTGAGCAGGAGTTTATAGGTATCGTCGCTCACTGCCTGGAGTGAGAAGTTCTGGTTGGCATCACCCGAGGTGTGCGGGAACTCCCATGACTCAAAGACAATACGCGTGATACCGAAGAGCTCCAGAAGGGGGCAATAGGCGGAGACCTTGGCTGACTCGAGGTACTTGCGCAGGCGCTGCACATCCTCCTTTGGGTAGCGTCCATCGGATCCGATAAGAACTCCCTCCAGTCTGATGCTGTAGTCATCGAGCGTCCAGCGCTCCTTGACGGAACCACGGATCTTCCCCTTTGATACCTGCCTCTTCGTGAGGATATGCTGCCCCGTTATGGTGATCATCGGCTCTTGAGGGAGTAGCCACGGCTCTTCACCTTCAAGTGCCAGAGACACGGGGAAGACCATCGGCAGGCCGAGGGCATTCGTCTGCACCTCCTCAAGCTCCTCATCAGAGAGAGGTATATCTACCTCGGGGAGATCTCCGTCAGGGAGGGCTACCCCTGCCCGATTGAAGAGGAAGGGGGGAGGTATGGGCAGTCGCCTAATTATAGTGTCAAGCTCGAATGTTGTCATCGGTCAGTGCTTGTTGCTATGGCCAGCGAGCGGTTTACCACTGAGATGATGCTACGCTCCAGCTCGGCGGTATCGGTCTTGTCCATCATGGACACCTGGATGCGCTCGACGAGCTTGCCGATATTCATCGTGATTTGCGTGTTGCGCGTACCACCAGTGGCTATTGCATCGCCTGTCTTTCCACGGCTACCCTTGCCCTTACCTTTGCCACCCTTTGCGCTTCCAGAGCCAAAGATGACACTCTCACTACTGCTACTTCCGAGTAGGCCAGGAACGGATATCGACGAAGTCTCTTTCCCTTCATTCCGCTTCTTAGCCTCGTCCTTGGCGATCTCTTCTGCGAGGTGCTTGTCGTAGCCAGATCCAACGCCGCTGAGGAGGTCCTTAGACGACTGGTAGGCTTGCGTGGCACTATTGACACCAACGAAGCCCTTGGCAGCATCGCCTACGGCATTGGCCGCACCAGAGAAGTCCCCTTCAAAAAGCAACTTGATCGCCTTACCGACGTTGCCCACAGCATCGAGCAGCTCGTTAATTCGGTCTGTCACGTACTCTTTGATGATACCGCCGAAGCCCTTAATCGTATCCCACATCGTGAGTAGGAAGGCACGAAACCCTGCGAACTTATCCCAACAGGCAACGACCACTGTGATGAGCACTCCGATTGTGAGGACAATCATCCCCAGTGGGCTCATTGCCTGTACGGCGTTGAGGGCAGCTTGTGCGCCTGCGAGTGCCGTCATAGCACCCTTGGCAATAAGCGATGCGGCGGCAAGCCCATACTGTGCGATCCGCTGTAGCTTGACAGCGATGGTGAGTGAGACGATGATCCCTGTGATGACAAGGATTGTCGTCTTCCACCGCTCGAAGAATCGCACCGTACCGACAACAGCATTGATGACTCCGCCAATGACCGCGAAGACTTTAGGCACGTACTTCCCTACAATTTCGAAGAGGTCTAAGAGGTAGGGCTTGACCTGCTCGTAGATACTGACAGCTCCACTCTGTATAGCTCCCATCATGGTGTTCCATGCCCCAGCTCCAGATGAACCCAGTGCATCCATCATTCCATGAAATTGCCCGCCTTCACCCGTCGCATGAGCGATTGCCTGTGCTACATTTTTCGCAGTGATCTGACCCTTACTCATCTTCTCCTGGAGGGCTTCGAAGCTCTCACCTGTCATCTTAGAGAGCTCCTTAAGCGGGTTGAAACCAGCACCTACGAACTGCATGAGGTCTTGCCCCATGAGCTTACCTGCTGCATTCACCTGGCCAAAGACAAGCGAGAGCGTGGAAAACTTTTGGGCATCACCCCCCGAGATATCCGCCAGCTGACGCATATACCCCGTCACCTTGTCTGCCTCAATCCCAAAAGAGAGCATCTGTTTTGCTCCCTCCGTGAGTTGCATGCGGTCAAAAGGGGTTCGGTCAGCAAACTCAGCGATTTCACTGAGCATCTGATTTGCCCGCTCTCCATTGCCGACAAGCGTCTGAAACGCAATACTCGTTTGCTCTGCCTGCATCCCTATTTTTGATACTGCCGCCAACCCTCCGCCGATGAGGGCGTAAGGGTTGGTTAGCAGCGCAAAGCCAGGGATGCTACTAAGCTGGCTACCCAGGTTAGAAAAGCTGAAAGCCTTGCTGATGGACGCGCCAACATGCTTAGCTTTACTCTCGATATTATCGAGAGCGCTAATAACTCCTCGAGCCGTCGACCAGACATTCTCCTGCCTGGCTTGGAGGTTGATGAAGAATTTTAGCTGCTTATCCATTGCTTTGGGCTTCGAGCTTGCGTAGCTCGTTGAGATAGTTGATGGTTGCCGCCCATTGATGATCGGGTAGCGTATCGGGGTTTAGGTGTAAGTAGTAGCGGATGTAGGTGTCAAAGAAGAGGAAGCTCTCCCAGGAGACCTGTCGTTCTTCGGAGGAGGAGATAGCCTCCGCCTCCCTTAGAGCTTTTTTACCTCGGCCTCCTTCTGCTTGAGGACTTCATCCAGCTTGCCAATAGCAGGCAGGAAGTAGTCGTCATCCTCAAGGATCTCCTTGTCGCCGTCCAGCCAGAGTTGCTTGAAGAGCGTTTCCGACAGTTGGATGGGATCCTTGATGCCAGAGACGAAGCTGAACTCCTGGCGGGTAGGCTTGCGGATAGCGCAGCTCTTATCCTCTACGACGATGAGGAAGATGGCATCTTTGCCATGCTGCTTCTTCCACGAGTCGATTTGTTCGGGTTTGAATTCCATTTTTATACAGATTAAAAAGCGTTCGAAGGACTATGCACTCAGCTTGCGCAGGAAGGAGAAGGGGAGGGTATATTCAGTGAACTTATCCCCCTGCTTCCACTTGTCTTCCTCCTTGCTAAAGGTGCAGCTGACAAGCGTGTCGGTGTGGATGACATCGCCCTGCGAGGGGTCACCATAGCACACCACGATGGTTGTCGAAGCTCCGAGAATACTTCCACCGCAAGCCTTCTGCAGGAGATGGAATTCACTACCCGTAAGGGTGATTGTACCAGAGTACTTGATGTTACCACGCTGGATAGCCATTGGCTGGCTGCCAGCCCCGTAGATGGGTTCCTGCTCCTGCTCGGCGGTGTACTCAATCCCACGGAGACCCGTGACACGACGACCGCCGAGGAGCAGGGTAATGGTCATCCACTCGTACTCGCGTCCGTTGTAGATGTTCATTGGATTCGGATTACTTAGATATTACGGCTGTGAAGCCAAGCTCTACGGTGATGTAGCGGGCATAGCCGTAGGGGCGCACCGAGAGCTTTGCTCGCACCTCCGACGTCGCAAGGACATTGGTAGGCAGGATTTCAAAGCGACAAGCGCTACCCGTAGACTTATCGGCAGAGAGCTCCTTCTTGGCAGTCATAGCTCGGTCGACAGCCAACGTAACTTCTTGCTCCCAACTGCGAATGGTTGCAGGGTGGAGCGTTCCGTCGTCTTCAAGCTCAAGCTCATCAAGAAGGGAGGAGAGGAGGGTGTCGTAGGCGATGCGGTAGGCCTTGTCGATCGTTCGGCGTGCAGTGACATGAGCATAGTCGTCAGACTCGCTCGTCGCCAGACGATCGTCACAGAAGTAGAAGCCTGCGCGGCCGACATACTGACGAGGGCAGATATACCCCTTAGTGTAGAGGTCGGCGACAGCACCTGTCTGCTGCTCGATAGGCTGACCGCTCAGATAGATTGCATCGGCGGCGATCTTACCATCTTTCGTGCGACCCACGTTGCGCTGCACTGCACTTGCTGCAATGCGACCAGCGAGGAGACCGACAGCTGCACCCTTACCATCAGTCTGGGTGTTACCGACGAATACTCCGACTCGGTTGCAAGCGAGCTCGCCAAGGTCCTTCAGGCCTTGGCGCTTGAAGCCACGCCCCTCAAGGATGACGAAGAGTGGTGCATAGAGCGCTTCGGTTGCATACACTGCCGTCTCCTGAGCCTTAGGGATAGCCGAGAGCACATCGGCAACAATCCCCTCTACTGCCTCAGGCTCGTCCTGGGCGTCCAGGGCGATGGCCACGGCACGCAGACGACCCTTACACAGGGTGATGAGCTTACGAAGCTCGCCAGCATCTTCGTCGGTGTCACCCTTCGTACAGAGTTCTGTCATCGTCTTCGTCTTCTCGACGCCGTAGATGACGACCTCCGTACCTTCACCAGCTTCAGCATAGAACTCACGCACGTGCTTCAGCAGTGTGGCGTTGTTATCCTCGGCCACCTTGAGCGCCTTGAGGTCAGCCACCGAACGGATGGAATAAACCTTGCCGAGCTCGTAAGTTGAGCCAACGGCCGTAGAGGCGACCATGAGAGCGAGGAGCCCATCGGGAGAGTCGCCCACCTTGCCGAGGTTGCCCTCGGCAAAGGTGATTTTAACTCGTGGTAACTGTGCCATGATCGTTGCTGTTAGACGTTACCCTCCGCGACAAGGAAGACACCCTTCTTGTCGTAGCGTCGGTGGCTACCGCCAACGCGCATCAGGAAGGAGTAGATATCAGAGTAGTACGTGGGGTCATCGAGCGAGCTGAACATCTTCGCTTCCCCGAAGGCGTGGGAAACACAGCCCGACTGCCAAGCAAAGCCAGCTGCTACCTCGGTGGCTTCACCACCGTTAGTTTCGGCAATGATCTCGCCATTTGCCTTGAGGCGAAGCGCCTCACTGCGAGAGAAGATGTCGATGCCATACAGCTGCCCGACGGTGCCCTTGGTCACATTCGCCGATGCGAGGAATGCGAAGCGACCAGCCTCGGTGAGGCTATCCAGAAGGTCACCGTACATGTCTGTATCAAGAATGAGGTAGCGCCCTGTTTTCGGCAGGTTCTGCTTGTCCATGCGCATGGCCACCTGATGTACGACGCTTGCCGTCATCTTCTTACGCTTACCCGTACCCTGCTCGGTGTGGGCATCACGCTCACCGCCGTCAGTCAGGATGGGGTGAGCAGCATCTGCACCCTTTGCCCAACTGCGAAGGATGAGCTCGGAGGCAATTCTCTGGAGCTCTTCCTTGTCGTTCTTCAGGATAGAAGAGCGCTTGTCGTAGGAGAGCTCGACACTATCCGCATGGGAGATACGGATAGGATCCGTCGTGAGCTCATCGATGTTGTAGGTAAGCTCGTTGTCTGTTCGCTCCTGAATTTGCGCAGGAAGGGAGGCTCGGTTGACCTTCACCCCCGAGGGCTTACCTGCATTGGGGACATGCACCGTTTTGTTCTCGACGTACTGGGAGTCGTTCTCCGACTTGGCGACAAAGGAGTCGTCGGGGAAGAAGTTCTCCTGCAGCGTTTTCAGCCACACCTGTGTCTGTAGTGCCATAAATCTTAATAGTTATTGGTTGTTGGTTAATTGGGTGGAGCAGCTACTCCTTATAGGGGACGCCGAACTCCGCCTGGAAGAGGTCCTTGAAGCCCTCATAGTTAGTAGCCTTGAAGTCCGCAAGCAGACCTGCACGGTCGAGCTCATCCCAACTCTTCCCAGCGAACTTGCTCGCAGGCGTTGATTCTGGGGCGAGATGGTCCTCTACTCGTGGGAGCTTATTCTTAGGCTTCTGTGTGGGGAGAGAGTTGAGCAGCGCCTTCGTTTCCTCGGGAGCTGAAGAGAGGAGAGCCTCATAGTGCGCACGCTGCTCCTGGGTGATCTTACCTGCCTCAACAGCTGCGTCAAGAATACTCTTATTGCGCTCAGCCTCCATTGAGGCGACCTGTGCCTTCAGCTTACTGTTCTCTTCTTCAGAGGATCGGAGCTGATTGGAGAGGCGAGCCACCTCTCTTACCACTTCACCCTCGCCCATTGAGGCGGTGATAGAAGGGCAGGACTTGCGAAGTTCATCGATTAGTGCCATGTCATCATTATTTATTGCCTGGTTTTCCAGGCGGTTTTGGAAATACGTTTGAATTTCTTCTTGTGTGGACTTTTCAGAGAGAGGAGGCGCATCATCCTCTTCCATCGAGTAGATGCCGTCGATGAGCCCCATCGAGAGACACTCCTGAGCGGTGAGCCAATGGTCCTCCCCATCAAAGTAGGTCGCCTCAATCACCTCGGGCGTCTTACCTATACGTCCTGCGATCATCTTTGCAAGCGTCCCCTGAAGCTGTTCCATCTCCTCGGCTACTCGTCGGAGTTCCTTGCTATTCCCCCATGATCCCCCACTTACATTGTGCAGCATCAGGCGTGCATAGGGCGACATATAGAGAGGCTTCCCGCAAAGCGCGATGATAGCCGCCATCGATGCGGCGATACCATCAACATATATGGTGAGATTCGCCGTACTATTTCGAAGCGCCTCATAAATAGCCAACCCACAATAGACCTCGCCACCTCCGCTATTGATACGGATGTCGATCTTATCGTAGCTGCGCGTAAGCTCAAGGAGTCGCGTGACGACATCTCGGGCGGAGACCTCTGACCAGTCTCCGACCTCTCCATAGAGGAGGATAGTTGCCTCACCTCCCCCTGAAGGAATCACGTCAAAAAATCGTCTTGTCTGTGCCATGCGATTATAATTTCTGAGAGCAAATTTATAAGCGGGAATACCCTCTTTGCAAATCCAATTTTACACACGCAACTAACTGATAGTGTGACACTACCAGCGGTAAACAATCGGTAAAATTGGATTTGCAAAGAGGGTATTTTCGGAGCGAACTTTGTCTTAGTAAATCACCCGTAGGCATGTAGCAATGGCAAAGCAGACTGACAATACAAAAACGGCCAAGCGAGAGCTTGCTCAACGGCTATATATTGATAGCAACTATACGCAAGAAGAGGTAGCCGAGATCATTGGTGTCACCAGACAGACCATCATCCGATGGGCTAAGACCTATCACTGGCAGGAGCTCCGCGCTGCAACATCTGTGTCACCAGCCGAACAGATTCGACAGCTTCGCCAACAAATTGCCAATATTAACGAAGCCATCCTGGCGCGTCCAATCGCCGAGCGATGGGCAACGCCAGCCGAAGCAGACTCACTTAACAAGCTCGCCACGGCTATCGCCAAGCTCGAAAAAGACGTAGGCATTGAGGACCTCGTCTCTGTGGCCATGGCCATGACGAGCTGGATGCGCACATCCGACCCCGAGCGAGCTAAGGATCTCAGCAACCTCTTTAACGCCTACATACAAGATGTCACAGGAGGGGCAAAAAGATGAAGCTAGAGGAAAAAAGAGCCTTAGCGCAGTGGTCGGAGTACCACCGCTCGATGCTGAACGACGTGTTTACAGACACCTCCCTCTCTCAGGCGGAGGTCGACAAGCTACGTCGAAACCTGGAGGCAGACCCCATACGATGGATACAGCACTGCTTCCCCAAATACGCTAAGTACCCCTTCTCCAAATTTCACATCAGTGCCATTCTTCGCCTCATCGAGCACGACGAGTGGTACGAAGTGCTCTCTTGGTCTCGAGAGCTAGCTAAGAGCACGACGGTGATGTTCGTACTCCTCTACCTGGTGCTTACAGGGCGCAAGCGCTTCGTCGTCTGCGCCTCCGCGACGGAGGACGCTGCTATACGCCTACTCACACCTCTTAAGATCAACCTCGAAAGCAACAGTCGTCTCCGTCAGCTCTACGGAGATCAGCAGACGCTGGGAGCGTGGACGGCAGGCGAGTTCACCGCCCGCTGTGGCGCTAAGTTCCTCGCCATCGGGGCGGGGTCGGCTCCTCGTGGTCTCCGCAATGAGTACATCCGACCCGATGTCATCTACACCGATGACTTTGACACCGATGCCGACTGCAAAAACCCCGAGGTGCTGAAGAAAAAGTGGGAATGGTGGGAGCAGGCGCTCTATGGTACACGATCCATCTCCGAGCCCCTACTGGTGGTCTGGTGCGGTAACATCATCGCCAAAGACTGCTGCATCGTACGTGCAGGCAAGCTGGCCAACAGCTGGGACATCATCAACATCAGAGACAAAAGCGGCAAGAGTAGCTGGGCAGCAAAGAACAGCGAAGAGCACATCGACAGAGTGCTCTCCAAGATTAGTAAGCGCACTGCACAAGCGGAGTACTTCAACAATCCTCTCGAAGAGGGGGAGTTCTTCAAGCTCCTCCCATGGGGGAAGGTCCCACCGCTCCATAAGTTTCAATTCCTAGTCACGTACGGTGACCCTGCCTACTCAGATAGCCGAAGCAAGAAGAGCTCAACGAAATCCCTGTGGCTTCTCGGAAAGTACAAGGAGCGCTACTACATCATCAAGGGCTTTCTCGCCCACGAGACTAACGCCACCTTCATTGATTGGTACTTCCAGCTTGAGCAGTACGTTGGTGGGGCAGCACCCGTCTACCACTACATAGAGAACAACAAGCTCCAGGACCCCTTCTTCCAGCAAGTCTTCCGTCCCCTCCTCGCCGAAGCGAACAAGAGGCGAAAGATGAGCCTACATATCCGAGCGGACGAGAAGAAGAAGACCGACAAGGCGGCACGTATTGAATCGCGACTTGAGCCGATCGACAGAGAGGCACGCTGGGTCTTCAACGAAGAAGAAAAGGACAATCCGATGATGCTTGAGCTGCGTGAGCAATTTACGCTCTTCGACCTTTCACTGCCTTACCCCGCGGACGGCCCTGACTCTATCGAAGGGGGGATCCGAGCTCTTGACGACAAGTTGCGAGCGTTTGAGCCAACAATCACAATCCCCGTCGAAGACCTTCGACATGACAACAAGTATAGACTATAGAGATATGGACAACTTCATTGACCTCACCGACTACGACTCCTCTATCCATAAGGAGATTTTAGGGGCGCTCGTGAGAAAGGAGACGCAGCCAGGCGTCGCCAACCCATCTTACGACCCCGAGATCATCGAGACCTGCGAGGATAGAGCTGTTGGAGAGATGCAGGGGTATCTAAACAAGGCATACGACGTAGCTGCCATCTTCAGCGCAAGAGGTAGAGACAGACACGCGCTCATCCTCATGTACGCAATCGACATCACACTCTACCACCTCTTCACCATTCACAACCCCTACAAGATGTCGGGCATCCGCAAGGACCGATACGACAGAGCAATGGAGTGGCTCAAGATGGTCGCAGCGGGAGACATCACCATCGGCGGGGCTCCTCGCCTCTCACAAGAGGACGCACGGCAAAACGCTCGCTTTATCATCGACAGCGACCGACCAAGACCCACACGACTATAGACATGGCAAGAACAGTAGACGAAATCAAGCGAGAGATGACCGACGCATTCATGGCTGATCCAGTCATCCGCGAGAAGTACCAGCTCAAGGAGGGGGATACCTTCCGCTCAGCATTTTCGCTGGTCAGCCTGGAGAATATCCTCTTTTTCATCGTAGCAGCTGCGCACCATGTCGTGGAGCGCATCTTCGATGGGCACCGCGATGACGTTGAGCGTACGCTTGAGCGTGCTATCGTGGCCACAGTTCCGTGGTACTATCACAAGGCGCTGGCTTATCAACATGGCGACAAGCTCACCCTTGATGAGGCGACGATGCAGTATCGCTATGACAAGATAGACGAGGGGCGTAGGGTGGTCAAGTACGCTGCAGTACGCGACCGTGGCGGAAGCATCCAGATCCTTGTATCAGGAGAAAAGAGCGGGCGGCCAGAAGCACTCTCGAAAGAGGTACTAACGGCGTTCGAAGCATATATCCGTACACTCAAGCCAGCAGGCGTTGTCATCTCAGTTCGCACCGCCCCCGCGGACCACATCCGCATATCAGCGACCATCTATGCCGATCCGATGATCCTCTCCCCTCAGGGTGTGCGCTATCGAGATGGTGTGCGACCTGTAGAAGATGCTATCAACGCCTACCTCGGCGGCATCACATTCGGTGGCACATTCAACAAGACAAAGCTCGTCGATGCAATCCAAGCCGTAGAGGGGGTCACCGATGTCACCCTCGGTGACTGCTCTGCCCGCCCAGACGCTGAGATATACAAGAGCATCGACGGCAATAATTACACCGCCTTCAGCGGCTCAATCGTCTCAGACGACCTCAACTCAACTCTTAGCTATGTGGTATAAATTCGACCCGCTCAAGTTCGCATCGGATATGCTCCCTCCTATCCTCCGTTCAAAGGTTCTCCTCGCTATCCTACGAGCAATTCTCACTCCACTCAGGAGACTCCTTGATAGGTTCAGTCGATTCCGTGGAGATGTACATCAACGTATCAACACGACGGGACAGATCTACTCCCTTGAGGCCACTCTCAACAATAAGTATCAGCTATCACGCGGTACGATCTACATCACCGACACAGATGATAAGCAGCTCTATCTCTACTTCACATCGGAGGGGAATGCACCGCTTCACCTACACTTAACCTCCGAGCACCAAGAGCCCTTCTACCTCGGCTTCGAACATGAGGGGAAGCATGAGCCTGATTTCATTGTCCACATCCCCTCCTTCCTTCATAGCGAGGAAGCTGAAATCATCAGATTCATCAACATCTATAAGCCTGCTGGCAGAACATACAAGATAGAATACTACGACTATGAATGAGATCAAATTTACCGAGGGTGGGCAACCTATCTCCCTCAACGACCTCAAGCAACTCAGTGACAACATCACCAGTAGTGTCGCACTACTGGCAAACCTCTGCGGCGACGGTATCCTTGACGGATGCACCCTCTCAGGTGATCAAACTGGGGGAGGTGCCCGCATTTTCATATCCTCAGGACATGCCATCATTGGGGGAGGTGTCTATGAGGTTGACCATACTGAGATAAACTTCAATGGTATCGGTCTCGGTGACCTCCCCGCAGAGATTTACCTTGTCCCCTCGAGTGATGAGAGTCGCTCAATGAATTTTGCCGACGGGAGTACGCATCCAACTCGCGTGCGCAAGACCGCAGTAGCGGTTCGTGAGCGTCCATCCAATAAGGAATACATTGCGTACAAGATATCAGGTAACAACAGTAGCAACCCACGCCCATTCATCCCGAGGAGTGAAGAGGCGAAAGTTGACAGCTATCGTATCCTTCGCGATGGCAAGCAGGTCGGTTATATGAACCTCTATGCAGTCAATGGTCTCCCTCTATTTAGAGCCTGTGATCTACATATCCCTGCAGACAACAAAGTCATCAAAGCAACGGATACTTGGTTAGCAATGTATGATATAGAGGGTCCCAACGCCCACACGCTCTACTTCTCCCTTCGCAATATGGTAGATGTCTTTCAACCAACAATCTACGACATCATTATCGAAAGTGGACGTATTGCACTTCACAAGGGAGCTGATCGTATTACAGAATTTGATGGTCATGGGCTCAAGGCCAGTGCTCTCATTAAGACATCCTACCCTCTCGTATGAACAACTCTCAGATAGATCTCATCAAACGCGCTGAGGCACTCGCCTCTAAGACTGAATCGGGCTCAATCACGCCCGAAGAGCTCGGATATCTCATCCGCGATGTCGCCGCCTATGTCGCCGAGGTAGAGCGCGAGGGTGGAGCGCTCGGTGTACGCAAGGTGTACACCTCCATCTCGGCTATGACAGCCGATACGGCTCCAACAGGCGACGACGACAAGCCACTGCGCAGGGGCAACCTCGTAGCCGTTTATGACGCTGCACATCCTACGGCAGCGGACAACGGGCGTATCTACGTGTACACAGGGACGGGCTACACGGAAGTTGCACATCTACAGGTGCACCTTGCCAACCCCTACTCGGATGAAGATAAGGCGAAGGTAGACCTTATCAAGACTGACGCTGGCAAGGATTACTACCTCGCTGGTGATGGTAACTATAAGCCTATCCATGTGCCTCAAGCCCCTGTACAGAGCATCTCCGTGGGCGGTACGAACCTTCCTCCCGACTCTCGTGGGAACGTTGACCTCACCATCCCCAAAGCACCAGTGCAGGGGGTGGCAGTCAACGGCAGCACTGTCGCTCCTGACGACTCGGGCATCGTAAACATCGAGACCAAGAGTGGGACTGTGCAGAGCGTGACGCTCAATGGGGTCAAGTCGCTCCCCGATGAGTCGGGCAACGTGGCTATCTCCATCGATGAGGTGGCTGTCGACGACACCCTCAGCGCTGAGAGTACCAACGCCGTATCTAACGCCGCAGTCACGGCCAAGCTCAATGAGGTAGAGCGTGCCACCATTGCAGGGATGGATGCTCAGCTCTCCGAGGACGAGCAGACCGTCACACTCAAGCTCACCAACAAGCAGGGAGGTGAGGTAGCCTCTGTTGACCTCCCTGCAGGGGGTAAGGGCGGCGGCGGAGGGGACCAGCAGACCACCCGCATCATCCTCACCTCCTCGGTGTCGCAGTCGGCCGTCAAGGCTGGCGACACCGCACAGCTAACCTACTCCTACAGACACGTGTCGGCAGACAACGACGAGGCTCCTACGGGCGTTCAGGCAACTATTCACCTGACCATCCGTCGAGGGGCAACGCAGCTCCTGGAGCAGATCATCCCCGATGTGTCTGCGGGGACGTACACCCTGGACCTTACTCCCTACCTCACCACGGCAGGGACGGTCGACGTGCAGATACTCGCCACGGCCACCAACGCCGAGGGTAAGACTCAGAAGCGCACGATAGCCACCTCTGTAGCCGTCTACGCCCTTGCGCTTAACTCGAGCTACTCCCTCTCCTCTGGGCTTCCTGGATATACCACTTCGGACATCCTCGCTATCCCCTATGCCGTGACGGGCGTGGGCAACAAGACCATCACCCTTTACATCGACGGGGTGAGCTACAGCGTGCAGAGTGTCACGCGTGCGGGTACGACTAACGGCACCTTCCAAGTGCCACTGCAGGGGGCACACGAGGGCCGTCATACAGCTCAGCTCATCGCCGAGCTCACTATTGGGGCTAAGGAGATCCGAAGCGAGAGCATCTACTTTGACTACTTTGTGGGCAAGACAGAGGATCTTCCTCGCATCGGCGTCATGTTGCGTCGACACGACGGGCATATCCTCTCTGCCGAAGAGCATTTATCCCCTCGCCTCGACGCTGAGCAGTTTGCCAGCTACAGCTTTCACTATGCCCTCTACGATCCCCAGAGACAACCTGCCGACCTATCACTCCAGGTAGGCGACGCCGAGGCGCTGTCGCTCTCTATGGGGCGAGGTGCCGAGGTCTATACCTCACGCAGCGTCATTGCAGGGGATATCCCTGCGCGCCTATCCACGCGCCTTGACGTGAGCTACAACCTCACCATCTCCGTGCGTGAAGGTCACGTCAACGTAGGGGAGGTCACCGACGGCGTGACCCTCGCTCTCTCAGCACTCGGACGCAGCAACTCCGAGGCTAATCCAGCCACGTGGAAGAGCAGCGGGATCTCCACCTCCTTCCATCAGTTCGACTGGGCGGCAGGGGGATGGGATGGCTCGTCATTGCGTCTAGTCAATGGCTCGGCCATCACCATACCAGCGACCGTCTTCGCCACCGACCCGATGGGGCTGGGGGGTACGATCGAGCTAGAGCTACGCACCGACAACGTCCTCTCCTCGACGGGGGCGGTAGTCTCCTGCGTCGACGACACGGGTATCGGCTTTGTCGTTACGGGTAAGCAAGCCGAGCTGCGCACCGCGTCAGGTGCGGTCGTGGTCACCAAGTTCGCCACGGGAGAGTTTTACCGCATCGCCTTTGTCGTGCAGCCTAAGTCGGGGAGTCGCCTCCTGGAGATTTACGTCAATGGCATCCGCTCGGGTGCGGTGAGCTACGGGCAGGCAGATACCCTCCTGCAGGTTGCTTCCAAGCCCATCGACGTGACCAGCCAGCATGCTGACGTACGCCTGCGTGCCGTACGCCTCTATGGCCGTGCCCTCTCCGACGATGAGGTGCTCAGCAACTACATAGCTTCCCGCCCTGATGCTGCTGAGGTTGTAACTCTCTATGAGCGTAACGATGTTCTCGGTGACGACGGAGCTGTCTCCCTCGACAAGCTCCGCAGTCAGGGTAAGAGCGTACTGCGCATCGTGGGCAATGTCCCCCTGGTCAATGAGACCAACACCAAAAAGTTCGAGGTATCGGTAGACATCTACTTCTACAGCGGATTTGGCAAGCAGTACGACTTTGTATGCAAGGGCGCTGGGCTGCGCATCCAGGGGACGTCTTCCACGACCTATCCCCGAAAGAACTACCGCATCTACCTCGACCGCAAGAAGAAGTACAATACCACCCTCACGGTGGGAGGTGTAGAGCAGCAGGAGCTTAAGTACGCCTTTACTCCTGGAGCTGTACCCGTTTCGATCTTCACAATTAAAGCGGACTTCGCCGAGTCGAGTTCGACGCACAACACGGGGCTGGCAAAGCTCATCGACGAAACCTTCCGCAGAGCGGGCATTCTAACTCCTCCCCAGAAGGCTTCGCAGGGCGTTCGAATAGCTATCGACGGCTTCCCGATGGATGCCTTCTTCGACATCGATGGGTCTGGCCACAACACCTACCTGGGTAAGTATAACTTCAACAACGACAAGAGTGGCAGTGAGGAGGTCTTCGGCTTCGTCAAGGACGAGAAGTGCATGTGCCTGGAGTTCCTTAACAACTCCGAGCCCCTTGCCCTGTTCACCACCGACAACATGGCGAGCTTTAAGACTGCACTCGAATTCCGCCACCCCGACGGCGTGGAATGGGATACCGCCAGCGAGGCGCAGAAGACGGCTGTGCGTCGCCTATGGAAGTGGATCATCAACTGCAAGGGTAATCCCACAAAGTTTAAGAGAGAGGTCGCCGACTACTTCGACGTGGATAGCCTGGCGGGCTGGTACGTGCTCACCGAGTACTTTATGATGGTGGACCAGCGCGCCAAGAACATGATGCTTGCCACCTGGGACGGCTTGCACTGGTACTTCCTGCCCTATGACAACGATACGGTCCTCGGGGTACGCAACGATGGTAAGGTCGTCTACGACTACACCATCGACGAGAACACCTTCGACGAGACGATCGGCTCCTATGCCTATGCAGGTCACGACTCCCTCCTTTGGCAGCTCGTCAGAGAGGCACTCCCCGACAAGCTCCACGAGACGGCGCAGAAGATCCGCGCTACGATGAGTAAGGAGCGAGTACTGGAGATGCTCAACGGCAAGTTCATGACGAACTGGTCCGAGCGAGCCTACAATAAGGATGGGGAGTATAAGTACCTCCAGCCATACACGGCGAGCGGCATCGACTACCTCTACTGTCTGCAGGGCTCACGCTATGCTCACCGCACGGCGATAATCAACGATCGCTTTGCACTGCTCGACGCCCAGCACCTGGCGGGGACGTACCGAGCTGATGCGCTGCGCCTCTACTTCGCGCACCAGTTCTCAAGTGACCGCAAGCGCATCAATATCACCGCCAGCGAGCGCTACTACTTCGGCTATGGTTACACCTCGAAGGCACCTCATGTCTCAGGTGTGCGTGCCGACGCTTCGGGCTCAAAGGTCTCCCTGGAGCTTGACACGGACCTCATCGTCAACGACCCGCAGAACATCTACGGGGCGAGTCGTATGGCGGAGCTTGACCTCTCAGACGTGAGCGCCTACATCGTTGGTACGGCAAACTTCGACAAGTGTTACCGCCTCTCCAAGCTCAACGTCTCATGCACCACAGGTCAGACGACCCTCACGGCTGTCACTGTGGGTGCGTGTCGTGTGCTTGAAGAGCTGAGTGTGGCAGGGCTTCGCTCCCCCTCATTCCGATCGCTTGACTTGACGGGAAATCCGCGACTGAAGAAGCTTGACGCATCGAACACCATCCTTACGGACATCGTGCTGGCCAATGGAGCTCCCATTACAGAGCTGCGCCTACCCGAGACGCTCACAACGCTTCGACTACGCTACCTACCCAAGCTCACCACCGAAGGGCTCGTAGGACTGAACTCTGAGGCTGTCACGCGACTCTGGTACGAGGCATGTCCGCTTATTGATTGGGAGGCTCTCCTGGAGCAGCTCAGTACCGTTACGCACCTGCGTATTGTCGGCATCGATCGCACGGGGGATGTCGCTTGGCTCAACCGCTTCCTCAGCAAGGGAGGAATCTCCGCGTCAGGCTCACTAACCACGACCTGCGCGCTTGTTGGCACGTACCGCCTCACGCAATACCTCTCTGACGTCGAGTACGACAAGCTCGCAGCACACTTCCCCGAGCTCTCTATCAGACAGCCCGAGTACACCATCGTAGGTTACGTCAACCGCACGGTGGATAAGCAGGGCTTTACGCAGGAGGTACTGGCGACTGACCGCTGGTTCAACCACGACAACCAGACGGGCTTTGGCTTTGACAAGCCCTACACCCCATCTGGACACCTCCTGCGCATCTTCAAAGCACGCCACCGATGGCGCGGTCGCGAAGAGAAGCGAGGTGAGATGGTCGTTTATCCCCTCAGAGACGATCACTTCGGATACTACGCTGACGGGCTCACACAAGACCTATCCACGCCGACCAACCTCGCTGACGCCGAAGAGGGTGGAATTTGGGTAAACGAGCCACACTACTGGTATAAAGGCATCCACGATGGGGACACTTGCACCGACTACCAGGTGTATAGTTCGCTTCTCGATGAGCCGCGCCGTCCAGAAGGGAAGCTATACGACCTTCATGCCATTGAGAGGGAACTCAAGCCTGTACTCCAGCATTATATCCGTTGCCCTAAGGGATCTGAGGGGAAGAATATCTCCGAGTGTATCTATAAGCACAAAGCTGGATATGTCAATGAAGAAGACTGTAACTGTTACTCCTACATAAAAATCCCCGTCCAAGGGTATAAGCGGGTAAAGTTTCCGATTTGTAATAATGGGTTTTCTAATGGAGATAATCCATCAGAACATGTGCGATACCCAGACTACAAGCAACCAGCTCCTTTTGAAAATCGCTACAAATGGGAGAGGGGGTATATGCTGTCTGCCGTATTCACAAATGCAGCAGGAGTTATCCTCAAGGTGATTCGTTTGTCCAATGAGGAATACCCCACTTTTGTCCTTGACTATTCGGCATCAATTCCAGAAGGAGCTACTCATCTTTACACCTCTGTCTTTACCGAATTCATCGATGACGAGATGGAAATATGGCTGACGAACTCAGAAAACCCAGCCGACTGGGAGCCAAATTGGCAAGAGCATAAAGAGACTTGGATCGCAGCTGTACCATTGCACTGGCAAGTTGGAGAGAGTCTTCCTGAACTGACAATAGGAGAGAATAAAAAACTTGGCAGACAAGATGAGATGAAGTATAAGCTCATTCAGGTGCATAGATTCTACGACTATGTATCCTATGAAGAATATAAGGATCTGCGAAACTTGATTTGGGCGTACAACGGCAACTTTAACTTAAGAGATGTCTATGGTTGGGGAGAAGGCACCCAAGAATACGCGAACAGTTTTGGTAGCTTTTACTCATTCCCAGATGCGGGTATGCGTGGCACAACAGCTCGTAATACTAACGGTCGGACTTCATTTAACCCAGGACTCCTTCGAGAGGATAAGAGTCACAACCTTACGTTCTCAACGTGTTCATGTCCTTCCATATTTGGGTATATCTGGCTTCCTGCTCGTGTAATACTCTCTTTATCAACCTTCAGCAGAAATGGTGAATTCTGCTCCTTCTCAAAGAATGATGCCATTCGTAGTGCTGTTACTATGAGAAGGAAGAATGCTGGTCTTGGAGATGGCTACACCAAACTCTTATGGGTTAGAGAATGGAGGCACTTTAATGGCAGAGAACGCAGAATACATCCATTGACTAAATATGAAAGAGTATCGGACTCAGGTACTCCCAATACGCTACAAGTCATTGGTGGTAGATACCTCGATATCCTTCAACGGCGAGATGGGGGAAACGTCAATATGGGTTGCGCTATTAATAATGATGTTGGTGGTCGTAGCGATGATGAACTTTACTCCACCGATCACAGTGGATATGGCACCTATTCAGATGGCGGTATGATTACGAAATGGGACTGGAGACGACAGTTCATCGTTCCCATCTTCCGTGGCAAGGTGATCAAAGCCTCCTCTCCAGAAGAGCTCCGAAAGCTTAAGCACTATAAGTTCCTCCTTGACGAAAGACCAGACCTCAGCAAATGGTAACGACATATCGCCAAATTGGCAACCCCTATATGAGAGGCAAACTCCTCTACTGCATCGATCCATTCAATGAGCGCTACCTCCTCGCCTATGACCTCCAGAAGGTTGACAGCGAGGGGGACACTCCACAGCAGTACTCATATCTCACCGAAGTATTTGACCACCGCCCCTCTCTGCATGAGGTGGCGGAGGTCATCTACCGCCCGTACAACGAGCTCTGCGATGATCGGGTGCTTCGTGGTTTCAGCTACACCACGCTGGAGGAGACGCCCATCACTCGCCACGTATGGCTCGACGAGACCAACCAGCGCAACTTCCTCGGAGAGTTCACATTCGCCAAGCTCTTTGACGGAGTGAATCTGCCGACCATCATCAAGATGGGGCTTTCAGAGGAGGAGGCCTACTATTATCAGGTCTCCACGCTCAACCAATATAAGCACTTCATCCTCTCGGCGCTCGGGCACATCAAGCAGTGCCTCTCCGAGTGCTGGGCAGCCAAGCAAGCAGTAGACCTCACCCCTTATACCCTTGACAGCAATGGCACGGACGAAAACGAAGCAGTATCATAAGGCAGCCGCTCAGCCTGCTCGACGCATCTCTGAGGGATCATACAACAGCAGAGAGGTTGTTGACATCGTCCTTAGCGCCCCTGAGCTTTTCTACTTCGACATACAGAAGTACATCAATGCGATCAACTCCGCAAAGGCCGTAGACTTTTCCTTCCGCTCTCGACTATACGATATGTATGAGTCGGCGCTCATGGACCTGCACCTCGCAGGGGTATTAGCCAAGCGCCTTAAAGGGGTTACTAAGGTGCCCATTGAATTCTCTCGAGACGGCGTACCCGACGAAGAGATCAACCGCCAGCTCGCGTCTCCATGGATGAAGCAGCTGCGTGAGGAAATCATCCTGGCTCAGTTCTGGGGATTCTCGCTCTTACAGTTCTATACTGATGATGAGGGGGACATCCGCTTCTACTCCGTGCCTCGCAAGCACTACGACCCCGTCAATCAGGTCCTACTCAGGCACCAGACAGACAGCAATGGGACTCCCATCTCCGAATTCCCCAACATGCTGTTCGTCGGAGCGGAGCGTGACCTTGGCATCCTGGCTCAAATCCTCGTAGCTGTCCTCTACAAGCGAAATAACTACGCAGACTGGGCTAAGTACTGCGAACTCTATGCTATTCCAATTCAGGAGTACACCTATAATGCTGGCGACGAAGAGACACGTCGACAGCTCCTCCTTGACGCTCGTCAACGAGGCAACAACGCCGTGTACATCCACCCAGCAGAGAGCAACTTCCAGTTTGTCGAGAGCAATGCTAAGTCTGGCACATCTGAGCTCTTCAAAGACTTCACGGACTACTGGGACAATCAGATCGCTGTGCGTGTCCTTGGCAACACCCTCACCACCTCGGCGTCATCCACAGGCACGCAAGCACTCGGCACTGTTCACAAGGCGGTAGAGGAGGAGCTCAACGAAGATGACTGCAACACAGTCCTTGATGTCCTCAACTACTACATGCTCCCCATCTTTGAGTCACTTGGATTCAATGTCTCGGGTGGGAAGTTTGTCAGCGCAAAGCGCAAGGAGGTTGACACCGCGCGCCAAGCGGACATCTACCTCAAGATGCAGCAGCTCAACCTACCACTCGACCCTGACGACGTGTACGAGACCCTCGGAGTGAAAAAGCCCGAGGACTTCAACGAGCAGATGGCCGAACTTGAGGAGCGTCGAAAAGCGCTTGCTGATGCCCTCGGTGGGGCTTCGAAGGATGATAAAACGCCGCCCGAAGAGCCTACGAAAGACGACAAGGGAAGTAAGGGAATCAAGGACAGGCTGGCACATTTTTTCGGTTTAGCCCCAGGGGAGACTCCTCTCGGGGCGGACAACGACTTCTGATCAACGAGCTCTACTATGGTTGTCCCTGCGCCTCTTGCTCATCCATAAGCAACTCCACTCCACCAGAGACGGTATTCTCCCCTGATGTGCTGGAGGGCTTCCTACACAAGATATACGATGGGTTTGATGTCTCTAACGACATCGAGCCAACAGCGTGGAGGGAGGTGCTGCGCATTATGAATTCTGGGGCTGTGCAAGGGCTCTCCGAGAGCATGAACCCACCTACTCACGAGGAAGGCTTCTTGCGAAGCATCCGCCACTCCAACGAGGTGTTCTCCGTCTTCAAGACCCACGCAATGGGGGCAAAGATGGCGGAGCGTCTTATAGGTGAGGACGGGAAGCTCCGCTCTTTCGAGGAGTGGCGCAAGGCTGTTGCACCCATCGCTCGCCATCAGGTAGGCTCATGGCTTCGCACAGAGTACGACACCGCTGTCATACGTGCTCATCAGGCGGCTGACTGGCTCGAGTTCGAAGCCAACAAAGACATCTTCCCCAATCTGCAGTGGATGCCTACCACATCGGTATCCCCCGAGTCAAGCCATCAGGTGTTCTGGTCGAAGCCAGTCATCCTCCCCGTGGATGATCCCTTCTGGCAAGAGCATCGACCAGGCGACCGATGGAACTGTAAGTGCTCCCTTGATGCCACCGATGCTGACGTGCAACGGCTCGACACCGAAGAGCGCAAGGAGGCTGTAAAGCCAGAGCATCAGGCACAGCGCGGGCTTGAAGGAAGCCCCGCCTATAAGGGGCTCATCACGGATAAGCACCCTTACTATCCCGAGAGCTGCGCCAAGTGCCCGTTCTACTCATCAAAGGGGCTAAAGGGATGGATTCGCAGACACCTAAGCAACAGAGTAAAGGATTGCCACAATTGCCCCTACGTAGATGAAAAGATAGAGGAAGCTCGAAAGGGAGATATGGGCATCTATCGAAGCGTCGAGCAGGAGGAGTTTGGAGAGCGTTTCAAGATAAGCAACAGTGCTGACCCCATAGATTTAGAAGACAACAAGCGTGTCGCCCGAGCAATCCTGCGCTCATTCCCTGATATTGAGGTGAGAATACGATCACACAGCAAGGAGTTCGGAGTGAAGAACCCAGAGCTATTAATAGGAGGTGTACTTTGTGATAACAAGATGATACGAGGCGAACAAGGTGTAACCAATGCGTTTAAAAAAGCACTGAAGCAAGGGTGCCAGTCTGTTATCATTGACTTAGATGCTCACTTGAAGAAAATACATACCAACGAGCTCGCAGCTTATATATCTCGTCGGAGTGCCGATTTCAAAGAGGGACGAATCCAGCAATGCTATATCGTCTACAGAGGGAAGGCTGTCGTAATCAAGACAGGAGACAAAGAAGCGATAAAGGAAATCTTATCCCACTTACAATAGCAAATGGAGCCGTAGAATTATCTACGACTCCATTATAGGGTGTCACCCAGAGATCAGCGGAGCTTGAAGTTATCGCGCTTAGAGTTTGCTGACGTGCTGACTCTGCAAATATAATAAATCTATCTGTAAATGCAATCCGCTAAACTTCTCAAAGTTATCACTCGCCTCACAGCAGAGTACGAGAAGGAGATCAATGTAGTCTTACCTCGCAAGGTTGCGATCCTGGCGAAGCAACACTATAAGGCTAACTTCCGACAGTCAGGGTTCGTCGATGGAGGCTTGCGTCCATGGCAGCGTGCCCAGCGAGAGGGGGGATCGAGCACATCGGCGCAATACCGAACGCTCACCTCTGCCCGCAATCACTTAATGAGTAGCATTGAGGCTGTACCGAGTAGAGCTTCTGTACTGGTTTACAACCCCGTCCCTTATGCCCGCATCCACAATGAGGGCGGTATGCTTATCTCTAACCCCACTGTCACGCCCAAAATGCGCAAGTGGTTTTGGGCGCAGTATTACCACGCTGGGGGAGACAAGGGAGGAGAGGCTGCCGAGAAGTGGAAGCGCATAGCATTAGGCGCACGCGACAAGCTGATGATCAAGGTGCGTATGCCTAAGCGACAGTTCATCGGCGAGAGCAAGGAGCTACGCGAGCGTATCAACGAAGAGATCATCAAGAGTATTAACAAGGTTAGCGATAACGCACTCAAGGAATAACTATGGAGTATTTAATTCTGCCCATCATACAGCATATCTCTAATGGTATGCCTGAGCTAATGGTCGTAGACGAAGACTATGGACAGCTGGAGGTTGTAGACGACGATGGTAAGCTCATGTATGAGCTCACATACCCCGCAGTGCTTGTTGACATAGAGCAGGTCGACTGGAGTGAAATACAAGGGGGGAGCCAGTTCGGAGAAGCACGCATCAAGGCGCGCTTAATCATTGACTGCTATGAGGACACCCACGTCGGCAGTGGCACAGAGATGTTCATTCAACAGCGCGAGGAGATGCGCGCACGCATGCATCAACTCCTCCAGGGGTTTCATCCGTCTGGAAGTGTGGGGTCAGGGCTAATGCGCACAGAAAGCAAGTTCTATACGTTTGATCATGGCATTAAGGTCTACCAGGAGACCTACACCTGTCGGATATCAGAGGTTATCACTCGACAAACAACTCCCCCAAGCTCTCCTGTGAGGATTGCGCTCGAGACTTCCATCGAGAGACCCTAAAGCCTGTAAACTCCTTCTTGCACTCCTTTGGTTCATCCTCCTCTCGGATGCATGAGCGCAGCACATCAAGCACCGTGAACTCCGAGATGTAATACTTCTCGGAGAGCATGGTGATAATTGCCGAGTAGCGCAGCTTCTTCACATCCATAAGGTGGCGGTAGTCCTTATAGAGGTCACGGTTTCGGCGCTCTATGAGCTCTTTACTTCGACCCTTGGGCATATTACTGATGTGGTGGGGATTATCTACCACAAAGGTACCACCAATATACCTCTCACAGCAAATACTTGAGGGGGCGTGTAGCTGTTGCCACACGCCCCCTCAATCGTTGTAGACCTGCTTAGTAGTCGGGGTGATCTCTTAGCAGGCGCATCGTCTCATACCATCCAGGGAAGCCTCCGAGGTTCTTGTCGTCGATGTAGACATTGGCGTAGACCTTTTTGCCCCCATCGCCATAGATCGCGAGGTTCTCAGGCTCATGGTCGTTCACTCGGTCAAATGGTATGCCCGCCTCGAGAAGCCAATTGATCGCTTTGACAAGCAGCTCTCCTGTTCGGCAAGTCCAGATGATGATGTAGTGGCCTTTCTCTCGGAGCTCTTCGAGGCTCTTTTTCGCCCCTGGCATCACATCCCCGATACTGGGGTAGGCACTCTCGCAGAGTGTGCCGTCGAAGTCAACAGCTATAATCATACGTCCGTCTCGTTAGGTGCGACATACTGATATACATCGAGGATGCCGAGGTCTGCGATGCTGACGATCTCATACGAGGAGAGGCTCTCGCTGAGGTGAGACTCCAGCAGTGTCGCTGCCGAGAGCAAGGAGTCCTCTCTGACCACCATTGCCACGGAGGTCTTACGCTCCTGCCCCGAGCTTGCATCCAGCGTGATCAAGTTGACCTTCCCGCGGTAGTAGTTGCTTCCGTTGTTGCTGATCAGCATATCTGCCAACCTCATCGGGCGGATATTCACCACTTCGAGCACTCCACACGAAACGAAGGGTGTTACCTCCTTGATAATACGCTCCTCAGCCTCCGTGAAGGAGAGTGCATCCACCAGATAACTTTCAGAGACCTTTCTAAGTCCCATCTCGTAGCCCTGACGCTCATAGGCGACAGTACACAAATACCATTTATTCATATTTCTTCTTCTGTTAGATTCTGCGCAGATCCCATGAGATCGTACGTCATACTTCGACCATCGATAGGGGGATGTTGACCCACTTGCCTTTCTCGTCCTTCTCTTCGGCACGGATGAAGACGCGCGTCCACTCAGCTAAGAAGGCTTCCTTTATGATAGTCACGCCTCGGGCAAAGCGTGGGTCTGCCACCATTTCGACATACTTATCGAGCTGTACGACGTTCTCCGCCTGAAGCTGACCGTGGCCATCACGTGAGAGGAGGTCGAGGATGATGCGCACGAGCTTCTGCGACTTCTCTCCATCAGCCATCGACGCGAGTGACTCTTCGATGAGGGAGATACCAGCGTCTGCCGTTGCGTCATAGGAGACCTTTTTATATTTCCCAATCGTGATGCGCTGATTAGCCTCCTCATTTCGGAAGGTGTGCTGCCCCTGCTCCTTCCCCCCGATGAGGGAGATTTTAAGCTCCAGAAGCGAGCTGAAGGCTGATAGGACACGCATCTTCGCACGCTTGAGAGCTTCATTCGCAGCCTTCAGCTCTCCGAATGTCTCGGAGACCGTCTCCTCGCAGAGCTTGCGGAAGTCCTCGCGTTCATTCTTGGCACGCTGCTCTTCTGCGCGTGCTTGCTCTTGCTCTTTGAGGCGCTGGTACTCGGCCAGTTGCTCTTCGGTGATAGCCACCGTCTTGTTTTCTTGTTGTTCCATCTTACTTATTGCATGATTTTAATTGGTTCTGCTACTCCAGCGCGGTAGCACTTGTCCTTGCGCTGCTTCACCGCTTCTATCTTCCAGCCGAGCGTGTTATAGCGTCTTCGCTCAGCTGGCGTCGCCGTGTCGGCTCGTATCCGCTTGAGGAGCTCCTCACGCTCTCGCTCATACATTTCGATATCCTGCTGGTAGGACTGTTCCAGATGACGCTTGGCAGCCTTGTCTATTCGTCCCATGTGTCATTAGTTAGGTAGTTGTCCTTTGGTGATCTCGCCACCTAACGCCGCCCTGCGCTGCTCATAGCCCTTCAGCTCCGCCTTATTGCGGATTGAAAGCATCTTCACTCGAAGTGTCTTCAGCTCTGCTATGGTGAGGTAGCGGAATGCTTTCCCTGCGATGCGAGGACTAGAGCAGAAGCGGTCTACGGCATCCCAGTCGGTTGTATCTATGCCATAGAGCTGGATTTGTTTTAGTACCGCCGATCGAGCCTTCTTCTTCTCCTCAAGGTTATCCACCTGGGAGCGAAGCGCCGAGATCATCTGATTGTATTCTCGGTTGGTCATCTCCTTCAGGGAGGAGGTGCGACCGCCTGTCCACTGATCGACCAGATCTTCTTTAGTCGCCCCTGGCATCCTCTTGAGCAGGGCGAAGAAGACAGCGTAAGAATCACGCTTTGCCATTGCTTTCTTCCGTTTGATTATCGACCTGCTCCAGGAGCTCCTTCCTAAGCTCCTCATTCTGCTGACGCAGAGACTTGTTTTCTTTCCCCATCTCTTCTAGCTTCTCATCATCCACCTCATTCATCAATTTCAAAAGGCAACAGATGGATCTAGCTTCCATCAGGTCGCTATCAAGCTTCATCTTCTCCTTTTCGAGCACCTGAATCTTACTTTTACACTCCTCTAGCTCCTTTCTTGTAGGTCTGATGGATAGTAAATCACAAAATAACAGGGCGACCAGCCCACTGAGGGTACTCAAGATCACGTAGTCCATAATTCTTTCTTAGTTACTAGTTAGTATTGAGGTTCATTGTCTTGTTCTGTTTCAAGCCCCCAGTACTTCACCTCTGCTTCAGCCCAGATGCTGTAGTGCTTACCTGATTCGGGCATGAATCGTCCCTTGCATATTGCTCGGTATCCCTGTACTAGGATTTTTATGTCGGCATCATATTGGATGCTGACAGCAGTCGATCCTTTGGGCTTCTCCCCATCGGCATGCGATACGAAGACGAAGAGCTTGTTCGGGAATTGCTCCTTGAGCTTCTTGTACTCCTTATAGTTCATACCTGTGTACTGCAAGGAGTCGATGATGACGAAGTCTGGGGAGCGTTGGCGCTTGAGGCGCTCGGTAAGGGCTTCTATCGGCTCTCTGTCGAGGACTAAGAAGCGCCCCCGAGCTTCCTCCATTCGGCATCGGCGCATATTGTTTTGGAAGGAGAGGGAGAGGGACTCTTCCAACGAGTTGTAGGCTACCTTACCGTGCTTAGTCAGCTCTCTTGCCAGTTGCATCGCAAAGGAGCTCTTCCCATTGGCGCTCTCTCCCCAGATGAGCCAGACACCTGTACGTCCAGGCTCTCCGAAGGCGTCACGCCATACCCCCTCAAAGGGGATGCTCGGGATCTTCTTCTTGAGGATTTCGGAAGGTGAGTAGGCTCTTTCCATCGTTATACCCCTGCTTGTAGTTTGAGCTTCTCGATTTCAGTGTAAGCCCTGCGCAGGCTCCCCGACTTTCGAGCAAGGCTAACAGCATCCACTCCCTCGGGGGCGTTGAGCTTTGCCACCTCGACCACTTGGCGCATCAGGAAGGTCTTGCGTTCCTCCCCATCGAGCGGTGTCACCTGACGGTAAGCATCCCCGAAGCGAGAGAAGAGCTCGGTATATCCGACCTTTCGGTAGTCGATGCTTCGCTCAATTTTTGCTCTCAAGCCATCTGCGCCCATCATATACCATCCGCAAGCGTTCTCCAAGGCATTCCACAAGGCTTTGAGCTCGAGGAAGGCTTCATACTGCAGGTCTCCCGCTTCATCAAGGATGATCAGGGGCTGGTGGAGGCTCTTGACGTAGTAGACGAGGTTAGCGTAGATCTCCTCATACCTCCCCTTGGCTTCCAAGCCAAAGCCAAGGGCAATCTGTCGCACCAGACGAACCTTCGTCTTGACCTGCGAGCAGTCTACGTAGACCACATTCTTGTGCGTACGTGCGTATTGCCGAGCTGAGAAGGTCTTGCCGATATTCGGCAGGTCGCAGAGGAGGGCAGAGAGGCTTCGCTCCTGGCAGGCTTCCAGCTGTCCCGTGACGTAGTCGAAGGTGGCGGTTGGTGCAACCTTCCATTCGATTTCGCCACGCAGGGGCACGTTGAGTCGTCTGGCGATGCTCAGCCAAGCAGTCTCACTCAGCTGTTTCTCGAGCTTTCCCTTCTTTAGAGCATTGTACACACTGGGGGAGATACCGAGTGAGGTAGCGTGCTTGCTGTCGCTGGGGTAGTTAGCACGGTCGGCGAGTATTGCCTCGAGCGTGCGCCCCTTGAGTTCACTATTCAGTAGTTCCATATCTTTGTTCTTCATTAACTCACTATCGATTATGTATAAGACTATTGCATCTCTAAGATTTCAGTATCAACAACTCATCGAAGAAGGGACATACGATTCCACCCCTGAAGAGATAGAAGCCATCGAAAGAGGGTTCAGACTGAAATTCAATACATCCTTTAAAGGGGTTGAACATCCTCCTCACTTAAAGATGCTGAGTGTGGACTTCCTAGATGCCATAAAGACGGATGGGCGTAGAGACGTCCCCGTTCGGTATCTTGACCTCCATATGAAGGTTTTTGTCCTAATCCAACAGCAGTACTTCTCTGATGTATCTTTCTACTACGAGTTCTTAGCCCGATTCGGAGGACTACTTGCTCGTAAATACGATATAGAATACCGAGGCATGATCTCTGATGACGTGGAGATTGTTTCATCGTTTGATTAGCGTTTAAATGTCATTCTTACAGGTCTGCCAGTGCCCTTGCTCGGATGTCATCCACCTCGGGGGAGGTTACCAGCCAGTCCTCTGTTTCGTTTTCGTCGTGGAGCTCACCATCCTCGTCTCGGCGTAGCGTGACCACCTCTTGAGGCTCGAGGTCAGTAAGCATTCGGTGTGTCTCTTCCTTCAGTAGGCGAGCCTTATCAGGGAGACGCTCCGTAATGTAGGTGTCGAAGGACTTTACACGCTGTAGCTGTCCGTGTAGCTTCTTGCGATCCTCCGCTGTCTGTTCGATCGTCGCCTCATTGAAGCGTTCGACCTCCGTGGCAGTCTCGATGTAGCGTCCACCTTCGTAGATGTAGACCTCATCCATCTTACCGTCTTCCTGCTCCCACCAGTACGCATCCACCTTACCATTTCTATCCTTCAGCTTGCCGATGGCTTCTGGAGACAATGCGAAGGAGCGGTAGTTTGCCTTGATAGCTCCTCGACGCACCGAGGTTGCTCGATGCTCTCCGAGCAAGACGGCTAAGCGGTGCTTGTCGATGCTTGCTAGTTCGGGGTTGACCGACTCCTGGAGGACTTCCCAGCGGGTGCGCCCACCCCAGTATGCCTCATTCGTGTGCGGTGAGTTGTTGTACTCTCGTATCAGCCCCTCATAGAAGGCGACGGCATCCTCGTAAGCCCATACTTTCGACTTGAAGCGGTCATTATGCTCGTCGAAGCTCTTCTCTTCGCTGGTCTGGTTCGCCTCCAAGCGTGCGTAGTGTCGCCCCGTGTTCGGAATAAATTCCTTCTCTACTTCATACTTAAAGAGCCTGTTGAAGTGCTCAGCGCCCTTTGCCTGCGAGTTCCCTGGGGCAAGGAAGAGTGCCTTAGGGAAGAGTGCCCCATCCGCCATCAGAGAGGTGCGGAAGTCCGATACCAGATGCTGTTCCACCTCTGCCTCATGCGGGCAAGGTAGCCCAAGCGAGAGGAGCGTGCGGAAGGTCGAGCGCAGACAGCCGATGAAGATGTCGTGGCGCTTCTTCCCAGAGAAGGCGTACCCGATGATTGCTTGGCTTGCCAAGTCGTAAGCCACATAGATTTTTAGGCTGACGGTCTCGCTGATGCCCTGCTCTCTCCAGTTGACCTTGATTTTGAGGTCTCGGTCGTCAAGGGAGATCTTCGAGAGGGACATCGTTGGGCGCTTACGCATCACGTAGGGCTGGTGCTTGCCTCGCCACGTCTGGTAATCATCGTGCACCTTACCTCTCAGTGCCTTTGCCTCAGGGGTATTGAGGTAGAAGGCAACCGTAGAGGCGGAGAGGGGCTTGTACTGGCGATTGTCGTACAGCTCACCCGTCTCGGGGTTGTAGATAGCTACCAAGCCTTCGACGAAGTCATTGTAGCGGTCTGCCACCGTGCTATTGTATGGTCGGGTGTCATCGTTGTCGATGGCAAGGAGGAGGCGGAGCGTGTCGTGATCAACCTTGCGAGTCTGCTGGTTGCCAAATTTCTTGCTGATCAAGCTTTCGTAGCCTTTCTGCTCAAACTCTCGCAGAGCCTTCCTAAATCGGGGGGCACTCTGAGGGAGTGTATGCCCGACTTCTTGGCGATAGTAGCTAATAGCACTCGCCAGTTGTTCCCAGCGCACCTTCTTGCTTCCGCCCATCACTCGCTTCAAGAGGCGGATATCCGCTTGCAAGCTCCGTACGCTCTGTAGTACCGACGCATTCACAATGTACTCCTCTGTCAGCTGGGCTATACGCTCAAGAGAGAGGGTGAGGTTAAGCTCTCGCAGGCGCTTAGGGTAGTACTCTTGAGCTTGGCGATCCCGCTGGTAGTGGTCGCTGAACCACTTGCGGAGTACCGCCACGTGCACTGCATCGCTCCCAATTCGCTGATCTACCTTGTCTCGGAGCTCTCGAGGCAAGCTGTCGTAGTCGATGAGCGCTGAGTTGCCTTTGCCTTTACCCTGACGCACAACCTTAATTTTGCCTCTGCGAACCATTGCTTGGTAGTTTGCATAGACAATGACGGGAGCTAAGCACTCGGACTGGTTATCGGAAGTTCGTCGATCCTCAATGAGGTCGGCAAGGTCTATCACCATGGATTTTCCGTAGTGCTGAAGCATGGTCTTAGAGATTGGAGGCTAGTGCCTGGAGTCCATCAAGCATATTGATGGTTACGTGGTAGCAGAGACTGACTACTCGCCCATTATGCTCAATGCGTCCTTCGCTGTTACCCTTGTCAATGATGAGCCGTGCGCCGTTGCCGAAGACCTGGATCATCTGCCCGTCAGCGTCGTGTATCGTCTCGCACTCTGGTATGGTGCAGTAGACCTCACCGCCTAGCTCGAGAGCCAGAGCACGTGCCCTCTTTGCATCCTCTCCGTCTCGCTTGTAGTTGAGGGCGAGTGATAGCCCACCCTCAGAGATGTCCAGCTCCTGCATGATGCGCTTGCGGACATCGGCACCCACTTCAATGTGGCGTTGCATAGTTGTTGCCATGTGATTATTGTCTCTAATCGGTTTCTGTCTATCTTTACACGTTGTTAAGTCTTAACAACACTGCAAAGTAACGGATAATTTTCCGATGAAGCAAGCGAAATAGGATAATTCTCTGATTTTATGTCTAGCACTATCGCCTCTCGAATATCTCAAATTATTGATTACAAGGAGACTAATATTGCCCAGTTCGAACGAACTATAGGGGCTAGTAGTGGAGTTATACGGAAGGCAATAGCCCAGAATTCAGACATACAGAGCAAATGGCTCACTGCTATATCGGATAATTATCCTGATATATCTCCGCTGTGGCTCCTTACAGGTAGGGGGGGGATGCTGTGTGAGCCCCCCTCGCTATCGGACAAGAGTATTACCCATTCTGTCATCGGGAATCGAGGTAGTGTCAAAATTGCAATGCACGGGAGTCGCATAGGACATGGGGATAACACGCCGTCACTAGACCAATCCGCCCCCACAGTTGGCTTCGCCGAAGATTTATTAGCAAGTAAAGAGCATCTGATAGCATCACAGAAGCGGACAATTGATATGTTGGAAGAGCTAATCAGAACGAAAGAGGCTCAGATTAGCGAGCTAATTCAAGCCATAACGAGAAAATAGCATAGACTAACCGCTAAATATCAAGGCGTTACGGCTATTTAACACGAGTATTACCCCCACATACTCAGGCTATTTATCAGCATTTTAACCTCTTTTTTGTGTACTACGGCTATCATCACGACAAATGAATTACCCCATTTTGACCACCTAAGTGACCACCTAAATTTATCGGTATTGACTACCTAAGTGGACTACCTAAGTGACCACCTAAGTGCATTTGCTAGAGGAATAGTGAAAGACATAAGATTGCTGAAAGAAGGGCTAGAATAGCTCATAATCAACATAGGCGGTTATAGAGGATAAGTCCTACTATAACCGCCTATTTCAAGCGTTTGCGCCCTCTGTGGGCGTTCTATGGGGCTATCTCAGCCCTTCAGTGTTCGGATGTAACACATACCGCCTTATAATGCCATCCGAAGCCCGTCAATGTAACACTAATGTAACCCAAATGTAACGCTTCGTTTTGCGGGCGCACTCGCCTGTCGTCCGAACGAACGTCCCGACAATCAGCGATTTAAGGGGTATTGAGCGGGGGTGTTATTGTGTACGCTTCGTTCTATCCCCCTTATATTGTGCCTCTCCTACTTCCCCTCCATGAGACTATTGCATCATACGGCACTCGCTTCGTTGTTTGCGACATTCGGGCGT
>CAURNJ010000001.1:0-289142 GCA_963526345.1 uncultured Porphyromonadaceae bacterium | reverse complement strand
GAGGAAGAGCTGAACAGGATTATCGGTGAAGAATAGCTTGAGCTTATTGCTTGATGATGTGTCCGTCTCTTATAAGGTAAAGACTTGAGTATATCGTTGTATCAGGAGTATTCCTATTGCCTATGATTTCTCCAGTCTCCTTGTCGTATTCCAGATGCTCTACTTCGTATCTGTGAATGTGAATACTATCTGTAGTCACAACAAAATGAGCAAAGTGTTCGGTTTCAAATGTGAAGTCCAAACTTAAAATGACAGCATCGAGTATCTTGTTTCCTTTGGAGATAGCAAGAATGGTCGCTTTGATTGGTATATTGTTTTCTCCAGCCAGTTTGGTCTTAAGGAGTCGATAGGTATATCCGTCCGAGGACATTTGCTCTTCACAAACACCTGTTCTTATCTGTTTGGGGAGCCTAAAGCCAAATGTCTCTCCGTAGATAGTGTCGTGCGTGAACATGATACTATCTTGAAGTGGAGACTTTTGCGCAACCATCTGTGTCCAATAAATCGCTTTTTGACTTGATTGCTGAGCAGTGCAAGCAAAGAGTATTGTACCAAATAACACTGCGATAAGAAGAGATGTGAATGACCGAGTGCCTATCATTCTACCTTCGTAATTTCCTTCGCAAGACCTAGCTCCAAGGAGAAGAGAAAGTATTACGCTGATTCTTATAAGAAGTCTTTTTAGCATTATAGTCTATAATTAATAGGGAGGGTGCTCGTATACTATTGGAGCATAGCTTTACAGCATGTTGAGATGTTCGCTTGCGCGTATATGCTACTTTGGTTTGCTTACAGACAGCCTGAGCTTAAGTAATAAGGATGCAACTACCAGCCCCAAACATCCTCCAAGGAAAGTATACACAAGAAAAGTGATACCAGCGTGTGCATCGAGCATTTGTAGAGTGGATGCCAGAAAAGACTCATCCACAGGTGCTGTATCTATATAATTAGCCAATGCTTCGAAAAGAGACATAAGACCACCTATTGTACAACCAATAGCAATGGAAACGCACTTGGTCTTACTCTGCGAGAATCTTTTGGGGAACATAGGTCTCTTTAGGGTCAGTGTACTCGATTAGAACCTTTATCTGCTTTTTCTCAGGGAAAGCGAGATTGAGAATTCTGTTTGTGACGATTGTCCACTCTCTATTGCTAGGTGTGTCATCATAATCATCATTTATTGATGCTTGTTCTGCTAATTGTGGTGTTGCATAAACATCATGCGGTGGAATGAAAGCAAAACAACCGAAAGAGCCACCTAGCACATTATACCCAACTTTAAACTGCACATTCCACCGTTAAGTGCAACAGCGAGGAGACTTATATTTGAAAAGAATGAAAGGATACAAGCATCTGAATCGCGAGCAAAGGTACACAATAGCTCAAATGTACAAGCAAGGGGCAAGTCCACGCACCATCGTGCATGTTCCACACTTTAGTGCAACAGCGAGCTCAAAGAACTCAGAGGAGCTATTCCTCCGATGTGTGGAGGATACCTATACTGCTTTGAGAGTGAAGCAGTATAGGTCGGGGTGTGAAGCAATACTGCTTTGATGTGCGACCACCGCTGGTCAGAGTGCGCACCACTATAGGTCGGTAGCCCCCATGCATATAGGACGCATCCAGCTATTCTATGATATAGGTATCCCAGTTCCTTATGATGGGGGATTGCCTACGTAGTGGGGCGACTGACACAGATAGGAGACCAGCCTATAAAGAACACGCCCAGCATGTGTATTACGTGATGGGCGTGTGGTATGAATCTTCGGTGAAGTTTATTCGACATGTGTCTCTCGGTTGGCGAGTCGCTCCTGTCGTGCTTGGTAGGGATCGACGGGGACGTGACGCTTGAGGATGAGACGGAGCGAACGGTCATAGGTCACATAGTTCCAGATCCAGTTGAGGAGGACGATGACCTTATTGCGCACGGAGAGGATGGAGCGCAAGTGTACGACGAGCCATAGAAGCCAAGCCGTGAAGCCTCCCCACTTAGCCTTGCCGATTTCAGCGACAGCACGATTGCGCCCGATGGTAGCCATAGAGCCCAGGTCTTTGTAGTGGAAGGTACGCTGTACTTTTCCCGAAAGTCGAGCCTTGAGGTTCTTCGCTAAGAGTGCAGCCTGCTGGATGGCTACCTGTGCCATCTGTGGATGTCCCTGGGGGTAAGCTGGGTCAGCAGTCATCAGACATTGGTCTCCGAGGGCAAAGATATTGGGGTAGCCCTGTACCTCATTGTAGCCATCGACGAGGATGCGCTTACCACGTCCGAGGGCATCTGCCTGAATACCTTCGACAGTGTTTGCGACGATACCACTTACCCAGATGACGGTGCGGGTATTCATCTTCGTGCCGTCCCCGAGGGTGAGTACACGCCCATCATAATCGGTGACCATCGTATTGTGATGAATCTCTACGCCCAGTTCTGTGAGACCTTTTGTAGCGGTATGTGAGCTCTTTTCACTCATTGCTTGCAGGAGGCGTGGAGAGGCATCGATGAGGTGAATCTTGAACTGCTCCATCTCCATATAAGGGTAGTCTTTCGGGAGGACATACCGCTTCATTTCGGCCAAAGCTCCTGCTATTTCTACACCAGAGGGACCGCCCCCGACGATAGCGACCGTAAGGAGAGCTTCGCGCGTCTCGGGGCGGTCGGAGACGAGTGCCTTCTCAATGTTTTGCAGGAGGACGTTACGTAGGTTCATCGACTCGTAGAGCGTCTTCATCGGTAGGCTGTGCTTGGCGACCTGTTCGTTGCCGAAGTAGTTCGTCGTGCCACCGCAGGCCAAGACAAGGTAGTCGTAGGGGACTTCCCCTACTGAGGTAATGAGCTGCTTGGCTTCGTGGTCGACTCCGATGACGTTAGCCAGGCGAAAGATGAAGTTCTTCTTGCGCTTAAAGGCGGCGCGGAAGGGGAAGGCAATAGAGCTTGGCTCCAGTCCCGAGGAGGCTACTTGGTAGATGAGCGGAGGGAACTGGTGATAGTTGTGATGGTCAATGAGGATGATCTGGAAGAGCGAAGAGTCCAGCTCTTGGGCGAGCTTGAGTCCAGCAAAGCCTCCGCCAGCGATGACCACGCGAGGAAGCGACGTAGAAGGGAGATTGATACTCATCGGGATATATCAGCAAATAGGTAAATAAATAGACAATAGGATAACACGCATTTCCCTCCAATGGTTTTACGGCTTGTGCTGCCGTATAGATATAGGTCTACTCTGCTCCTCATTACCTGAACGACATTAGTCAACACTAAACAAGTAGCCCCCGCATTGCCATCCTCTTAGGGCGGGTGATGCGGGGGCTATGTATACTATAATATATATGGGCTATCTCTGCGAGGGGAGAAGCTCCGGTATGAGAAGTAGTGCCTTGCGTGCTACGCCCCAGTGATAGTGACCGAGTGTGTGCTCCTTCGGTAGAACACGGTGGCACGGAATAAACGGTGCTAAGGGATTAGCACCTACTGCAGAGCCAATGGCGTGGGCTGCTTGGGGCATCCCAAAGGTTGCTCCAAGAGCTTGGTAACAGGTGTGACTCCCCGATGGGATGAGGAGCATACTCATCCATACATTGCGCTGGAAGAGGGTGCCGATGAGGTGAAGTGGGGGGAGTGCAGTGCTGGTGGGTGTCTGGAGGAAGCAGATAGCCTGCTGGAGATACTCGTTCTGTACGTCAAGATCGTGGGTCGCTTGAGGGTAGACTTTGCGTAGCATCGTATAAGCACTCTGCCAGTCATCGAGGGTAAAACTGCTGTAGCAGAGTCCGAAGGGAGTCGCTGCCAAGATGAGCTCTCCGAGTCGGTAGGGGTAGAAGCAGTAGGTGACTTCGCCCGTATAGCTTCCTTCGAGGGTTAGGCGTGTGGGATAGTTGGAGAGGAGAGCAACGGGGTGTCGGCATAGACGCTCGCGAGCGAAGAGGGAAAGAGCTTCGTCCGTCCCACACCGAAAGAGGGTAGAGAAGGCTTCATCCAAGGTGAAAGCATCATAGCCCAGACATAGCGTTAGCTCCAGCGTGGTCGGTGGATCGAGCCGCCGAGGAGTGAGCTGCTCGAGTGCCTGTAGGGCAATATGCAGTGCTTCCTGCTCAGACATTAGCCAGATAGATGAGGATGGGGACGGTCGTGTGCACGGTGATTTCTTTCTCAATGGCGCAGTTCAGCGAGCCGCACCACAGGGCTGGGAGGGTCGCATCTACAAGTGGCCAACGTACGCCACTGAGGCTGATCGGTGTCTGCTGGAAGTTGAAGATAGAAATCTGTTGCCCAACGAGTACCTCGATCTTCGAGGGTTCGGTGATGAGGAGGAAGTAGCCTTCATCCGTCAGCATCACTAAGTCGTCAACCAAAGGAGCATAGGTGGGGAGGAGGTCGAGGTTGGCAAGGAGATGGTCTTCACGACCGCCACTTGCACCGAGGAGTGTGATGGATTGCTTGCCGTGCTGGGAGTGGAGATAGCGGAAGGTCTTGGTCAGGTCGTTGGTTTCTTGGTCGAGGAAGTGCTGGATACGCCCGGCTAAGAGATCCTTGAGTGCGGGAGAAACCGAGTCTAAGTCGCCGATGACGGCATCAGGGAGGAGCTCGGTATAGCGGCGTAGCTTATTGACAGCCCCATCGCAGCAGGTGAGGGTATAGCCTGCCTTTCCCTGCAACCAGCTATCGATGAGTGACAGAGGCGCAGGAGCTGTCGGGAAGGCTCCATTAGCTAAGACGAGGGTATGGGGGAATGTTTCTTGGGTGAAGCGAGGGTAGGTGCGCATAGGTAGCGGTGCGTTCGATTAGTGGAAGATGGTCTTGGACTCCTGCATCAGCTTCCCCCACTTACGGTAACCGAAGAAGGCGGTGATGAAGTTCACGATATAGACAAAGGAAGAGATGTAGTCTTCTGCTCCATACAGGGCGATGAATCCAGCGGCGTTGGCGACGATCCAGCAAAGCCAATGCTGCCTCCATTTGTTGGTCATCCAGAGCATCCCGATTATGGAGGTAATGGTCATCAGACCATCAGCCCACGGGAGCTTCCACTCGGGGATGAAGGGGTGAAGTAGCAGTAAGGCGATGTAACCAACGAAGGCCAGGGCGAGGTAAATTGCCCCAGTCTTCGCTGGTATGTTGGTAATTGGGACTTCCTCTCCTTCGCTCGCACCTTTGCGTAGCCACGTTATCCAGCCGATGATGCTGGTGACCAGGTAGTAGATATTGATCGCAAGCATACCATAGAGGTGGCTCTGATAGCAGATGGGTATCCACAAGAGGGGCAGGATGATCCCCACGGGCCAAAGCCATATACTGGCGCGGTACTCGAGGTACAGCCATACGAGGGAGACGACGAGGGTAACGAGCTCCAGCGTGTGGGCTACGAGGAAGGAGAGGAAGTCCATAGGTAAGAGTACTGAGATAAGTGCTTAGAGCGTGATGGTCGTGCCGAGGAAGGCGTGGATACCAGCCTGAGGGAAGACCTTTACCACGTTATTTAATACCCCTTGATCATCGAATCCATAGTAAGCACTGCCATTACTTGCATAGCGTGCATTTAGGAGATTGTTGATCTGCAGGTTGATGCTCCAGCTACGTACGAAGTGCACGGGGAGCTCATAACCTAAGCGCAGGTTAGCTACGTGGTAAGCTGGGAGGCTGCGCTCACGACTACCCGTGTTGTCGAGGTATTGCATTCCGACATACTGCGAGGTAAGAGCAGCTTCGAAGGCTCGGTGCGTGAAGGTCAGCGTATTGCTTAGCACGGCCTGAGGCGAGTAGGCAATAGGCGTGTCGTGGTAGGAGGTAAGCACGTAGTTGTTCGCCTTATCGCTCCACGCATAGAGGTTGTATTGCTTGATTTGGTTCTTGCTCACCGCACCAGCTACGTCCCAGCGGAGGGCGGAAGATAGCTGCCACGAGGCGTTGAGCTCAAGACCCATGCGGTGGCTCTTCGCTACGTTTTCGCTTAAGTCACCACCGACATCGCTCTGCTTCCCATTGAGCACGAGCTGATCGTGGTAGTTCATATAGTAGAAGTTGAGCCCAGCCGTGAAGGTGCGGTTGCGGAAGCCGTAGCCTAATTCGTAGTCGGCGAGACGCTCTGCTCGTGGGTAATCCTTGGGCGTTACGTCCGTGTAATTCTTGCGGTTGGGCTCACGATGAGCTATCGCTATAGAGCCGTAGACGTGATGCTGAGGGGCGAACTGATAGAAGATCCCTGCCTTAGGATTGAGGAAGTTGAAGGTCTTCTTGAGGTCGATTGCCTGAGCTACCATCGCTCCTTGGCTGTCCTTGATGAAGTGATCAATGGTGCCAGCGATGCGGTAGTCAATGAAGCGGTACTGCAAGTCAGCGAAGATGTTGAGTCCTCTTGCGACCTCATAGTTCGCCTTGACGAAGCTCGAGAGGTCGGTCTTGTGTGCCTTGTCTTCGTAGTAGCGGTCGTTGGGCTGCACAAGATAAGGGTAGGGTGTTACGGGAATACGCTCTCCGTAGTGCAAGCCTACATAGTGGTTGCCCGATAGCCCAGCCGTGAGCTCGAGCTTATCCGACTTGTAGTCCAGCGTAGCAATACCTCCTGCAAAATCATTGTCGAGGTACTTGGTACGAAGGAGGGAGATCTTCTTGATCGTTTGCTTGTTTCCAGCCTCGTCAAGAAGGGCAACGCCATCGGCATCACGGAGGGTGAACTCCTTCAGACCATACTCCTTGAGCTTGCGCCCCGTGCGGTATTCGTCGGTGAAGCCATAGCCCTTGGTGTAGTGCGCCGTGAGGTTGAGGATCAGACCTTCGCTCAGACGCTGGGTGAGCTGTGCTTGATAGTGGGACTGCTCATAGTTGTCGGTATTATATCGGTAGCGTGCATCCTGGAGCGAGCTTCCTGGGTTGATGTGCCCAGCAGAGTTGTAGCGTCTCCCGTACTTGGCTTCATCTTCGGGGCTAAGTCCGTTCCACGCGATGCCCGTGCGTTGCTTTCCGCCGAAGGCGAGCAACTTGAGGATGGTATTTTCTCCGAAGTAGCCACCTTGGACGAAGTAGGAGGTACCTACCGTTCCACTACGATCGATATATCCGTCGGTCGTGGTCTTTCCGAGACGAGCTTCTAATGCCCAATGCCTAGCGATACGTCCAGTGGAGGCGTGTACATCGCGTCGGAAGGTGTTGTAAGCTCCGCCGAGGAGGCTTACAGAGGCCGTTGGAGTCATTGAGAAGTGATCGGTACGCAGGTTGAGGCTGGCACCGAAGGCGGCCGAACCATTAGAGGAGGTTCCTACGCCACGCTGAAGCTGCGCATCTTGGATGCTGGAGGAGAAGTTTGGCATATTTGCCCAAAAGACACCTTGACTTTCGGAGTCATTGAGAGGAACACCATTGGTCATAATGTTGATCCCTGCGGCATCAACCCCACGGACACGAAGGGAAGTGTATCCGATACCGATACCAGGATCGCTCGTAGCTACGACCGAAGGAGTCTGCAGAAGTAGGTAAGGCACGTCCAGACCAAGGTTTGACTTGAGGAGTTTCCCCTTGGTGATATTGGTGTACGACATGGGCGTCTTGGCCGAAGCACGTGTGGCTGTTACCTGTACTTCCTCCAGTCGATGGGTGGCGAGGCTGTCGGTGTGCGGTGTCGCTGCGATGGCGGTGGAGGGGAGTAGGGTGGCTGTAGCCGAGAGGACTACAGAGGAGAGGATTGTTTTTCTCTTCATCATACAATACTTGCTGTATATACAGTAATTGTAGAGCTGAAGGGAGGGGGAGGATAGATCTGGTCGATGAACAATTCCTACGCCAGTATAAGCTGGATCAGGTATTGAGGGTATCATCTCAGCTTACCGATATAGTCGGATAAGCACCCCTTTGTCCTTAGTTCTTTCGCTGGCAAAGGTAAGGTATGACTAACGATTAAGCAAATAGCTCTCTGGAAAGAAATAAAGCAGGCGACTCGCTCATCACTGAGTAAGTCGCCTGCTTTCGGTGCGGCTGAAGGGACTCGAACCCCCACGCCTCGCGGCATCAGATCCTAAGTCTGACGTGGCTACCAATTACACCACAGCCGCCTGTGTGAAGCTCACCACGGGGGATAGCTCCTGTAATCGTGACGCAAAGGTAGTGATAATATCCATTATGAGCAAGACTGTGCTATCGCGCCAAGCGATAGGTCGTATAGCTTCCCCCGTCTAAGACACGTAGGAGGTAGATACCACTAGGTAGGGTTGTGAGGTAATGACTGGTTTGCTGCACTCCACTCAAGGGGAGGAGGATAAGCCGTTTACCCACCAAATCGAAGACTTCCAGCCGAAGGAGCTGCTTGCCGAATACCTCGACACGGCTCTCCGCAGGGAAGTAGCGCAGTGAAGGTTCTTGCATCTCTTTGCTTGGAATAGGTGCAGGCTTGATCTCGGGCTGTTCCTCAGGCTTGGGTGCAGGCTTAGGTGTAGGCTCCGGAACTGGTGCGGGCGCTGGAGGCTCGGGTACTGGCTCGGGTTTGGGCGCAGGCTGGGGTTGAGGATTGGGTGCTGGTGGTTCGGGGGTAGGTGCAGGAGTCGTGGCAGACTCTGCTGGATGTACCTCAGGGGTGGGGGCAACTTCTGGCTGCTTTGTTGTGGTGAAGCTCAGATAGGCGGCTCGTTCCTCTGGAGCCCAGGCATTATAGGTCTGGCCTCCTTGTGTGACCTCGGCTACAACACGGTAAGTACGTCCTGTGATGAGCTTGCCAGAGAGTAGCTGATTGAGTGCATCGCTCTTGATCGTCTCAGTCATCGTGTAGAAGGTCGAACGGCTGACGAGGGACTGCGTTACGCAGAGCGTACGGCTACCTGTAGCTGGGTCTTCAAGATATAGATTGACTGACCCCAGAGGACGTCCTACGGGAGGGGTCTTAAAGTCTACGGCGAGATAGATCGCTTCACCCGTGGTAAGGTCTACGGGGTAGGAAGTAATCTCCTTATACTTGGGTTTCTCTTCAGGATGATCAGGGTTGCTCTCTTGCTTCTCTACTTGCATCAGGCGAGCATTTAGAGCTTCTACGCGGTTGGCAATGGGTGCAGAGACGGTGAGGTAGGTCTCTTGGGAGAGCTGATAGAGCTGGGTAGGGTAGAGGGCATCATCCAGCTTGTCCTTGACTTCGAGGGCGAGGCGGTAGCGACCTGCTGGCATCGTCTCAGGTAAGGCGAGTGGTAGATGGAGTAGCTGTGTCTCCATCGGCTGGAAGTCTACTTCGGAGGGAGTCGCTTCTTGGAAGCCTTCGATCAGCTTGTTCTGTGGGTCATAGAGACGTAGCGTGAGCTTTGTGCTGGGGTTGGTCGATGAGAGGTTCTTGACGACGAGTGGAAGGCGAAGCTCGTCACCAGGAAGGAGAGTCGGTTGCTGGATCGGCTCCATGATCTGGAAGCCTCGCTTCAGTCCATCCTCTTCGATCACTTCGACTTCGCTCTCTGTGAGACGTAGTCCCAGCGTGGCAGCTGCTTGCATCATCACCCACGGACTCCATTGGCCCTCCTTGTTGAGGTAGGCACTCATCGGACGCAGAGCGTAGATGCCCGAAGGAAGACCCGTGATGTCTAAGCGGTCCGTCTCGGTGTACTCTTCGTCGATGTATTGCCCATCAACCATAGCTCCACGGTGCTTGACCTTAGTAAATCCTCCTTCGCGGTGGTACTTCGAGGGATAGATACGAAGTAGCTGTCCCTGCTCATTATATAAGCCATATCCATAGTCTCCACTGAAGAGAGTACCACTATTATTGATGAAGCCTGCAAGATCTACATCAATAGATTTCTTGCGAGCCAGCTTCATCTCTTGCACTCCGTGTAGGCGGAGGAAGGTGGTAGCATGACCCGATAGCTGTGGCTCAGACTGCTTCACATCTGCTGGTAGAGGGGCTGTACCTGTGCGCTTGGGATGCGCGAGGATAATCTGTACGCTTCGGGAGAAGTTGACTTGCTTGCCGCTGAACTCTGCACCGCCTTGTCCAGGAGCAATATGTCGGAGTGAATAGTAGCCGTCACTTTGTCCGCCCCAGCCAAAGTTCATATGGAAGCGACCGTTAGCATCTATGCCATCGATGACCCAAGCGTGCCCGTAGTTACCTCCCGACTTGTTCATCCCACTGATATAAACGGGAAAACCTCCGATTAGCTCATCGATGATAAGGCGTTCGGCCTTGTTTATCCCTAATCGAGAAGTGTAGAGCGCATCGGTGGCATCATAGTCGAAGTAGGTCTGTAAAGCAGAGGCTGCAAGCTCGGAATTTGAAGCACTGACTGATGGGAGGTAGTTCATTGATACGGCTACTCCAAGGTCGACCATTAGTTCGGCCACTGAGGTAAACATTGGGTCATTATCTGGGCGCGTGCGCTGACTATTTCCCGATCCTATATAGCGTTCGTTGGGCCCATATATTGGACGCATATCGCTCCAGCGATAGTGGCGGGTAGAGAAGTCCGTTGTACCGAGCTTGGGATGGAATTTCGATCCTTGTCCTTGTGCTGGCCATTGATGGTAGTACATAAGCTGTGCCAGAGCTACGGCGACGCATCCTGCAAAGCTGTGCTGCTCGTCACCATCAGTGTCCTTATAGGTAGGGGTATATAGACTATAGGGGTGATCTTGGTTCCACTTAGAACGTAGTAAAGGAGCTACGACATATCTCGGTTGATAATCGAAGGAGCGAGCTTCATCCTTCCCTACTTGAGGAATAATGGGAGCGTCTAAGATAGCGAAGAGGTCTCGAAGCTCTGGTGACATGCGCTCGAGGTCGAAGGTTCCTTGATCGCTGTACCCAATGACGGATCCATAGGCATCATCCTTAGAAATGAGTGCAAAGCCACCATTGCTCCCTCTATTATATATATAGTAGGTAGGACGCTCGGTGAGCTGGAGGTGCTGGATACTGCGTGCCGATTGCTTGCCCTTTTGGAGTATTTGTCGGGCTATTTTAGCTGCGGTTGCTTGGTCGATTGGCTTGGCCAGCGCGTGCTTTGTGGAGAGTATAAAGAGGAGGAGGGTGAGGAGAAGACGCAACAAACGATACATAGTCAGGAGGTAAAAGGATGGAGGTCAGAGTGTCTGCCCCCAGCGTAAGCCGAGATAGGCCAGTAGAAGGCCTCCGAAGAGGCTTAGTAATAGGTAGGAAAAGGCGGTAAGTAGCTCGCCACTACGCAGGTAGTGGAGTACTTCGATGGAGAAGGTGGAGAAGGTAGTCAAGCCTCCACAGAAGCCAATGACCAGTAGCGGACGATAGGCTGTGCTGAGTCGTGTCGAGCTGAGCATCATCCCGATGAATAGCCCGATGAGTAGCGATCCAGTGAGGTTGATAGCGAGAGTCGCCCAGGGGGTTGACCTCCCGAGGAGCTGTGTCATCCCCCAGCTAACAAGGTATCGGAGGAGGCTACCACAGCCTCCTCCGATGAAGATATATAGGATGACTTGAAGCGAGAAGCTTTCTGATGCCATAGAGACGTGACTTAGATGCGGTCAAGCACTAAGTCGATGAGCCCCTCGATACTTCCCTTGTAGTCCGTATTCATATTTTGTGCCTTACGACCAGCGATGATGCAGCATACGGTCATCGCACGGTGCCCCATGAGGGCTGCGAGTCCGGCCAGTGAAGAGCTTTCCATCTCGTAGTTCGTCAGGTGATGTCCTTCGAAGTCGAAGGCTTGGATCTTCTGGTTGAGCTGTGGATCTTGGAGTGGAAGGCGCAGCTGTCGCCCTTGGGGACCGTAGAAGCCGTTAGCTGCGATGGTATTTCCTCGCAGGACGTCGTCTTGGCAGATTTGCTGGATGAGGCTCTTGTCGGCAGCTACTACATAGGGACGTAGTCCCTCGATGTGCCAGTCTAACTGGCTGATAAGAGCTTCTTCGAAGGCACGCTTGCGGATGCGCTCCGTGTCAGCATAGAAGTAGATCACGCCATCGAAGCCAATAGAATGTTCAGCTGCTACATAGGTGCCTATGGGGGTTTCATCCTGAAGACCGCCCGAAGTACCCACGCGTACGAGGGTCAGCTGGCGGAAGGTGTCTTTCTCTTGACGCGTCTCAAAGTCGATGTTTGCCAGAGCATCCAGTTCGTTGAGGACGATGTCGATATTGTCCGTGCCGATACCATGGCTGACGACAGAGATGCGCTTCCCCTTGTAGGTGCCGGTGATGGTATGGAACTCTCGGCTGGATACGTTACACTCAATCGAGTCGAAGCGAGAAGCAACCATGTCCACGCGTGCAGGGTCACCGACAAGGAAGACTCTGTCGGAGAGTTGCTCGGGACGTAGGTGGAGATGGAAGATCGATCCATCGCTGTTGATGATGAATTCGGAGCTGGGGATAGTACGCTTATTACTCATAAGTATTCTTTGATGGGATAGCGAGGAGGTTAGCCTCGTGATAAGGACGCTCTTGAGATGAGTGCTGAATACTCAAAGATACGGAACTTTTCGCTATTCTCCTTTCTCGTAGGTAGCTTCGCAGCTCAGAGGAGGGTGTTGAAAGCCTCGAGTCTTTGCAGCTTGCGCCCCCTTATTGATTGGTGATACTACATAGGAAGGATGTATGATGGCTCGAGTGATGAGTCGTGAGGGGAATCATCGAAAAGGGAGACCCATCACGTGCGCATACATATATAGCATGGGTAAGATCTGAGAGGGAGGTAATGTCGATGTTGCTTCTACTGCAGGAGGGATAGGTTGGAGCATTGGAGCTGGTGATAAACTGATAAGCCCTTCCTGAGTGGAAACTCAGGAAGGGCTTGCTCGTTTATTTGCAGAGTAAAGCGATAGGCTTAGCCGCGGCGCTTCAGCTCGTCACGGATTTCGCGCAGCAGCTGAATGTCTTCAGGCGTAGGAGCTGGAGCAGCAGGCGCTGCTTCTTCCTTCTTGCGGAAGGCGTTCATGCCCTTGATGATAAGGAAGATACAGAAGGCGATGATGAAGAAGTCGACAGTCGTCTGTACGAAGTTACCCCAATTCAGTTCGATGGCTTCCTTGATGGTCTCGCCAGCGGCATCGACTTCGGCGGGACGAAGGACGAGCTTGGAGTCGCTGAAGCTGCTGCCCGTGATCAGACCGATCGGAGGCATGATGATGTCATTAACAAGCGAAGTGACGATCTTGCCGAAGGCACCACCGATGATGATACCGACAGCCATATCCATTACATTACCCTTGAGGGCAAAATCTTTGAACTCTTGGATGAACTTTCCCATTGAATGATTTTACGTTTTAGTGACTCCTTGTGAGCCATTGTAAATAATAACAAGCGTGTTTCGATTTTGTGCGTTGTGTTCCTAATTTCTTTTTGTGCGTTAGACCTCTACCCCTTGATAGTATAATGCAAAAAACGAAATGCGGCGATTTTCGCAAACGAATTGCAGCAAGGTGGGAAAACAAAACGCTACACAAAAATATCACGAACTATAAGTTTATCGGGTGAAACACAGCTGGTGTTTCACCCGATAACTTTATAACGACACAATCGTGAGCAAGAGATGTAAATAACCTGAGACCTTAGTCCGATCCAATGAAATATTAATCACGCCACCCGTCTGCACATAAGAAGCCCCGACAGGCACTGGCGACAACGATCCACCCAGATTGTGTAAAGGACGACATTCTACCCTCGAATGCCGAGGGTCATTCATCTCCAATTCTTCTCCAGGATGGATACTAATGCTGCTGGGAGAAGCTACCGACACTTTGGGTCTACTAAGGATTCCTCGAGCGTGGCTTATCTGTACCGACTTAACCTCAGGATCAATATCAAGAATACAAGACCCTATAATTTGATTGGGTAAGCACTTCCATCCTTCGTATGCTGGAGAACTCTTGGGACCAAGAAACGGGTCCTCTCCACGCATGAGGAAATAATCTGGATCCTTATATTCACGTCTATAGCGCACCCCATCCTTCGTTTCTAACTCTTGGATAAAACTTTTGCTTGTTCCTTCTAAGAGTTGGGTCGCGAGGTGAGCTCCATCTAACTCATATGATGAGATAAAATCCCCAGCCCATCGGCTGGAGGCAAGGTATAAACGCTTTCTCCCCAGCCAGCTGGAGTCGATATCGGTCGTTGTCAGCATCGCCTTCCCTGGCTCAGTACTCACTTCTAAGTTCTCTACTGAGGTGACGGAGGTGGCCAGCTGCGCCAAGGTGTAGGCGCCGGGGGTATGGACGCTGGTGGTGGAGGTAGCCACGACGGAGCCGATAGCATCAGCCGTTCCCTTTGCGGCGATGTAGGCAGTCCTGTAGAGGCGTGCATCTCGGTAAGTATCCTCGAGCGTCTGCACCTCTTGCTTCCACTCTCGGAGACACAGGTCATAAGTAGTCCCTTCCGTCAGAGGGATGCTTATGGGCTCGATGGGGAGGAGCTCGTCATTGTAGAGCAGGATGCCGTCGGAGGATGAGTTAGGGGAACGGATGACCCACGGATGCTGATAGCCAGTGATGGAGGAGAGCTTCTGCAGGAGTTTGATTTGCTCCTGGATGAAGTCGAGGGTCTCGGTGGAGAGGGGGTAGTGACCGACCTGGCCAGCGCGGTTGACGGCGGTCTTGTAGTTAGCTATATCCATTGGTTGAATAGGGATTAAAGGGAGATTAATCAGCGGTCAGTGGGGAGGAAGATGGGCGTTCGGGTCAGGAGCTTGTAGCGCTCGACGAGGAAGCTCACTTCCCGAAGGTTCTTGTCATAGACATCTCGGGGGATGAAGACGCGGAAGCTCGTGCGGTCGGGAACACCCTCTTGTATGGTATCGAGGACACCCTGGGACGCGTTGGGCTTGGCTATGGGGACATTGGGGCGCTGCTCGGGGAAGGTATCTACGACGCTCCCAGTGGGGAGGACATCCTCGATGCGGTAGTGGATGCCTTGGGCGGAGGGATATTTGTCCTCCAAGATGCCGAGGAGGTGGCACACTTGTCCGTTGTGCTGGACGTGGTAGCGGTCGGCATCACGGAGCAGGAGGAAGCGGTCATAGAGGCTGCGCAGGGGAGCCGTCACCGCCAGCAGGAGGGCGATGATGAGGCTACAGCGCAGGAAGGAAGGTAGGGCATCGGTGATGAGGGCTCTCCAGTCTATTCTATCGGTCGGTGTAGGGTTCATAAGGCTTGTAGTTGAGGGTCAAGTCGGAGAGGAGGAAGTAGCCAGCCGAAGGGCGGTGATAGCCCGTGAAGGGGGTGAAGGAGTCGTAGGAGGAAGGGCGTGCGGCAGCATAGGTCACTTCAGAGGCTTCTACACCCGAGAGCTTGGAGAGGGCGATGATGAGGTCAGCTGGGCGGAAGACGCCATCGAAGGGGAGGTCAGCGATGTTGCTGGTGATGGCCTGACGGATGCGCTTGTCTAAGTCGTCCGAGGGCTTCCCACTAATCAGGAGCGATGGGGTGAGGTAGAGGCTAAGGGTCAGACGCAGTTCGTCTCCCGTGGCTGAAGAGACGCGCAGCTGCACCCCAGCATCCTTGATGACCTCGAGGTAGCGTGTCAGGGCGGTGAGTGTGGTGGGGGGCAAGGCTATGGGCTTCTTGTCCTCGGCAGCTCCAGCGACCTTGATGTGCACGACACCTCTATATTCGGAGGCTACGGCGTAGCGCACCACGGCGGCACGCTCCTGCTCCTCGGGGGAGATGGAGGAGAGGTCGTAGCGATCTTTGTAGGGAGGTAAGGCATAGCCGTGGAGGTAAGCCTTAGCCCGCTGAGCATACCAGCGCAGGGTGTGGGGCTCGGCTTCGCTGACGAGCTGGGCGACCTCGGTGCGGTGCTTGGAGAAGAGGGACTCGAGGGTGTAGACGGCTGAGGCGAAGGCCCAGAAGAGGATGCTCTCCAGAGAGACCTTACTGAACTGCTCCTCGAAGGTCTTGCCAGCGGTGAGCTTGTAGGCGTGCTGGATGGTCGGATCGGCGATGTAGGCAGCGGCTATTTCGCGCCGTATGTCGGAGATGGTGCGGGGCATAGGGATTATTTGAAGGTAAGTTCGTAGCCCGAGGGGGTCTGAAGGAAGCGGTCAGCGGGGATGCTGCAGTAGTGCATCTGCTTGATGGTGGCTGTGGGGAGCATTGGGTCGCCTGGCCCAGCTAAGTGGGAGCGGATGGCAAGCCCTAACGTGGGATATTCGCCGAACTCCCCCGGGACGGCTTCAAGGAGGAAGGCGGCCGTTTGCTCACGCACCTCACCGAGGGAGAGGTGTCCCTTGGAGAGGTCAAAGTCGCCTGTCTCGGTGGAGAGAAGGATGCCTAACATAATGGGGAGGGATAAAGGGGGTTAGTGCTTGATGAGCTTGTCCTCGTAGTCACTGCGCTTGCTCTGCTGGAGCGGCTTGGCGGCCCACGAGGTAGCGGCAGCCTTGAGGGCAGCACCGCCATCGGAGGGGATAGGTGTCCAGGTGGAGAGGGCTTGCTTGAGGGAGTTGATGTCCTGCTCGATGGTGTTGAGCTTCGTGGTCAGCTCGTCGATTTTGATGATACCGCCGAGCTTGCCCCCATTGAAGACGATGCCCTCGGAGGTGAAGTGGAGGGTCTTGTCGCCTATCTTCAGCTCCAGCGCCTCGAGGGTGTCGGTGAGTAGCACGGCACCCGTGTCTTGCCCATCGACGAGACCGATGATGACGTAGCTACCTACCTGAGGGAGGAGCAGGAAGCCCTCTTCGCCCTCTTGGTCTCCCTGGAGCGAACAGCCGAGGATGGGTGCGCTCTCGTCCAAGGGCTCACAGTCGACACTGCGTGAGGTGCGGTCTACGGCGGTGACGATGCACGCCTTCAGCACGGGGGAGGTCGTGCCTGAGAGTTGTCCGATCAGTCTTGCTATTTGGCTCATATTAGTCGGATAGGCGTAAGCCGAGGGAGACCTCTTGGCGGAGTCCTTCGGTGCCGTATTTGATGGTTACTTTCTTGACTTGGTAGATGCCCTTCTTCTTGCCGTCGATGATGATGCCCACGGTGTTGAGCTTGTCAAGGAGCTTCGCCCCAAAGGTCGTGACACTACCAGTCAGTCCATCGCGCTTCAGTCGGCGTATCTCTTGCTCAGCCCAGGCACGAAGCTCGGACTCGGTCTTGCCGTAGGTGTGGAGGGTACGAAGCTCGCCGTCGGCATCGCCTAATTCGAGTTTAATCTTCTTGGTCTTGCCCTTCTTGGCGGTGGGGAGGAAGGAGATGGCCTTGACCTTGAGGCGAAGGGTGTCGCCGTGCTGCTCCTTGAGGGAGGAGTCGCTGATGAGGTTGATGCCCGAGGCAATGACCTGTGAGGGCTTGGATGAAGCTCCACGGTCAAAGAGGACACCGCAGTAGAGGATGGGCTTGCCGTCCTCGTAGCGGAAGAAGCTACGCACGCCCTGCTCTTTGAGTTCGCCGAGAAGGGCGGCCACGTTGTCGGCCTTGACACGGTAAGCTCCGAGGGTCTGTTCACCCAGTACTTTGAAGTCGGTGAGCCCTTGGTCTGAGAGGAGGTGCGAGAGGGTGACGGAGCGGTAGGCTTTCTTGACGGTGGGCTTCTTCTTGAGCTGGTACATCTCATCCTCACAGACGAGCTCCACAGGTGTCTTGAAGCCGACCTCACGGATATAGCCGACGAAGGCAAGCTGGAGGTCATCGTCATAGCCGAGGGAGAGGCGCACCTTGTCGCCACGGCGCAGGGGAGCTCCCTCCTTGGCATCCCAGAGCATCCGCTTGGGGAGGGTGAGCTTGCAGGTATCGGTGAGGTCATCGGTGGAGCGCTCTATCTGGCAGGCGGTGATCTTGTCGATGACCCAGCGGCGCTCAGACTCTATCTCAAGGCGGGCGGTAAGGCGATACATAGCTTAGTAGTCGGTGGAGAAGACGTTGTACTCGTTGTCGGAGAGTGCGCTGATGCTGAGCTCTTGGTAGTTGCTCTCGGTGGCTTGGGTCAGGGAATAGCCTTTGATGACCAGGCGGTTGATTTCGAAGAGGTCAAAAAAGGCACTCTGCACACGTATGGGCTTGCCTACCTCGAGGAAGGGACGTAGCTGACGCAGTCCCTCTTCGGGGTAGATATCGGCGAGCTTGCTATCCTTAAGCCCCTGGATGCCGACAGCTATGTTGATGTCGAAGTCCCCCTCCGAGATGTATTCCTTGACGGTGCCGGTCATCCCGACGACTTGGGTGGTGACGATCTGCTTGGTGCGTGTCATCGCCACCACGGCATCGGGGAGGCTCAGCTCAGTCCCGTCCTCGAGGCGTAGCAGGAGGGGGCAAAGGACGTACCTCCCCTGCCAGTCGGAGGGGTCGGTGATGGGCACGCCGACGGAGGTAGGGGCGAAGTCACGTCCCTCCTTACTGTAGGAGTGTGCGCCCTTGCCCCCACCGGGGAAGCGGTAGAGCAAGACCTTGCCAGCGGTGAGGGCGATAGGGGCGACGGTAGTGAAGGAGTTAGCCATTGGTTGCGCCGAGGACGTGAGCTACGTAGAGGTCTTGGTAGTGGACGATGGTCTTGACGAGCTCGGGAGAGAGCTCTTCGTCCATCGTCATACGGTACTCGAGCCACTTGCCGAAGGCCATAAAGACCTCGATGACATCGACGATGCTGGCTTTCTTGTCGAGCTTCTCGATGGCATCGGAGAAGCCCTTGAGTTGCTTGCCGAGGGCAGCCGAAGCCGTAGGGTCGTTGCTCTGGAGGGTCTCGGAGATGATGCGGTCGATGGAGAGCAGGAGCTTGTTGACGAGCTCGGGACGGGTGATATTCTGCGCCGCACGGAGGTTCTGCCACTGTCCTGTCTGCACCCACTTGCTGATGGTGGTCTCGGAGATGCCTACCCGTAGGGAGATGGTCTTCTGCTCTTGCCCCTGGAGGAAGAGCAGACGTGCCAGCTCCTTCTTTTCTTCGCGTTCTTTAGCGGTCATCGGGATGGGCTGAATTATTAGTGCGGCGTGCCTCTTCCTCTTCTCGCTCCTTGCGGTAGCGTGCTTCGTCCTCAGCCTTCCACTGCGCCTCGAGGGCGAGGGCTTCCTCTTCGGGCATCAGCTCAAAGAGATGCTCATTCTCTTTCGGGCATCGGACTAAGTAGCCCACGATGCGCATCTCACGGCTCACGACCATCTGCCCCTTAGGGGCTTTGATACGTACGGAATTGTGTCTCATAATTCTTTTCTGTTAAAGGGTTATCTATAGTTAAGCGTCCAGCCCTTGTCGCTGGCGGTGTCTCCAAGCGTCCCCAGCTCTTCTTCGTGGGCTTCGAGGAGCGTCCTGCTCAGGTCAATGCTTTGCCCAGTGACCGTCTGCGCGTTCTCCACGAGGTAGCGGATGCTCTCCATCGAGAGGCTTTGGCAGTCAGCGAGGTTGATGGAGGTCTTGAGCCCCTTGATGCGCACTTCTGCGAGAGAGGTGCAGCCCCCGAACGTTCCATTGGAGATTTGAGCGACAAGGCTAACGTTAAGAGTTCCTTCTATTGTGCGGAGGCTTGAGCACCCATTAAAGGCCTCGTTAAATCGCAAAAGCTTGTCACCAAGTTCTATTCGGATGATTTCAAGAGCGGGGCAATAAGATGCAAATCTTTCCATTCGGTCAACCTTTGGGCAATTCCCAATCTCGACACTTCGGAGTTTCGTGTTGCGTGATACAGCGTCATCGAGCCCAGCGCACTCCGGGAGGTCTCCAATTCTAACCTCCTCAAGTGAGCCACAGCTTCCTGCCATATACCACGCATCTCGTGCAAATCTTAGAGTGGGAAGCGACAAACGCCTAATAGCAGGTGCACCATAGATAAATTCAACGATGCTCGTCGTTAGCTCGATGTCGCCTACGTCTGGGAGCTCGACTATCCCACTGTTTTTGAAAAGCCGATCGCAGGAGATCGATCCATTTAAGACAAGAGGAGGTAACCGTTCGCCTGGATACCCCGTGAATAGATCATTGCGGTGCACGATCAGCCTTAAGTCAATGTCTGAGCGCTTTACGTCTTCAATGATGGATCTGATGGACACATCACGAGTGTCTATCACGACTCCAAATTTCGACATAGCGTTTGCGAGTTCGATGAGGTTGCCTTGTAGCTCGAGGAGCTGGTCAGCAGATAGTGTTTGTTCGTTCATTGGTGCGTCTTTGCCTTTGTTGATGCGATAGAGGAATTGCGTGGTGACGGCGTTGATTGTTGCCCACTGAGCTTCGGTGAGCTTGGGGTTGTCGGTAGTGGTGTCGAGATACGACTGGTATGCGGACTTGCCATTGACTCCTTTGAGGCTTGCGAGGTACTCCGTGAGTGAGCCCGTGAAGCTCTGAGCTTCCTTGGCGAGCTCATATGCATTCTTCCCGTCCTTTCCCTTGAGGCTGGCGAGCCAATCGGTCTGTGAGCCTTGATACCCGCCAGCCTTGGCAAGCTCATACGCACTCTTACCCGTTTCTCCCTTGAGGCTCTCCAGCCACGCCTCGCGTGAGCCTTGATAGCCCCCAGCCTTGGCGACCTCGTAAGCGTCCTCTCCGTCAGCCCCCTTGAGCGAGGTAAGCCACTCCGATAGGCTACCTTCGTATCCCTCCGCCTTAGCGAGTTCGTAGGCGGACAGCCCAGTCGCCCCGATGAGTGTCTTCAGCCACTCCTCACGGCTACCCGTGTAGCCCGCTTTCTTCGCCACTTCGTAGGCGTCTGCCCCATCATTCCCGACAAGGCTCTTCGCCCATTCGTCCTCTGTGCTAGTGTAGCCGTGCTTGACCGCTATCTCGTAGGCGCTCTTCCCGTCCTTGCCCCGCAAGCCGTCACGGACGGTGGCGGTGAGCTTGTCGGGGACGGAGGGGGCTGGTGAGCGCGTCACACGGCACAGCGAAAGGGGGATGGTGTAGTCCCGGAAGCCATCGGCATAGGCTGAGTCGGCGGCGCGCCCCGTGATGGTGAGGGTGTAGTACCCCGTCCCGAGGCGGCGGGAGAGGTCGGCGGTCAGCTCAATGCTGAGTGCCCCGTCCTGAATGGTGACGGGGATGAGGGCTGAGGCGGTGCGTGAGTCGTTTTGGATGGTGGCGGAGAGCTGGGTGAGCTGCGCGGGGTCAAAGGCATCACCCGAGAGGGTGCTCACCAGGTCAATGTGTAGGATAGTATCCGTGCCCTGCTGCACCAAGGGCAGGGGCTTGCGTCCTTCATCTCCGCCTGCGAGACTGTTCATATTCGTTGGGGTTTGGGTTAAGAAATTGGGGCTACGTCTTAGGTGGGCTTCGCACCCACGGCAGTGCCTTGTCACCGCCTATTGCATCGTTATTGGAGGGCTAAGTTGGCGTCATTGACGGCTGAGAGGAGGAGGTCGGTGATGATGGTCTTGACCTCGGAGGGGTCGGTGGAGAGGTGGGTGGAGGAGATGTTGAGCGACTCGACGAGCTTGCCGATGTGGATGGTCACGCTGGTAGCGCGCCCTACGCCTCCCCCACCGTGACGGGTGGAGGAGTCGGTGACTCCACCGCCCCCACCAAGCGGAGGGACTATGGGCTTATCGGTCTGCCCGTTGCCCTTGCCACCTGTCCCCTGCGTCGAGCCTGCGGAGCCATTGCCCCCCTTACCCTTCGCTGTCGATGCCTTCATCTCTTGGTCATACGCCTCTTGGAAGGCTTTGCCCGTCTCTGAGCCGAACTTCGAGAAGGCACCCGTCATCTTGTGGATGGCGGCGGATATGCCCTTGCCGTCGAGGCTGAAGGCGGCCTTGATGAGGTCACCGATGCCCGAGAAGACGGTCTTGGCCATCTCCCAGATATTGGAGAAGGTCGCCTTGAAGGCAGCCCACAGCCCTTTGAGGGTGGCGCGGAACTTGGCGGAGGTGTTCCAGAAGTAGACCCCGAGGGCGATGATGGCAGCGATGGCGGCGGCTATCCATCCGACCAGCGGAATAGACATAATGGCTGCGCTGACGGTACGGCACGCCGTGACGGCAGCCGTCTTGAAGGAGGCGAAGGCGATCTGCGCCATCGCAGCAAAGCCTATCTGTGCTGTACCGCCCGTGACCAGCGAACCGATATAATAGACCAGTGCGGTCACGCCACGAGTCAGGAGGGTCACGGCTAACTTCCCGACATGGACCAGGGAGAGGAGTGCGCCCTTGCCAAAGAGGAAGAAGGCTTTTGCCCCACTGAAGACCCAGCTGGCTACTCCCTTGAAGAGCGGGAGAGCGCCTGAGAGTAAAGGCATCAGCTGAGCGATAGGGATGAGGGCTTCGGAGATCGCACCTACCCAGAGCGAGACATCGCCTGTAGCTTGGAAGATGCTGATCTTGACGTCCTCTATCTGCTGACGGATGCGAGCTTGTCGCTCGACAAAGCCCTCCATCACGACAGCTGCCTGCTCGTGGGCAGACTGTGTCCCTTGGATAGCTTCGGTGTAGCGACCGACCTCTTCGGTGCCACCGACCAGAGCCATAGCGGCGTTGGTATTCTCCTTACCGAAGAGCTTGGAGAAGAGGGCGGCATCATTCATCACGGGGCGCAGGAGCTCGAGACGCTCCTTGAGGCTCTTGCCTCGGTCTGCCAGGTCGGTGACGCTGATGCCGGCTTTCTTCAGCTCCTTTTGGACATCCTTGGGGAGGAAGCGCCCTTGGGAGAGGGTGGCTAAGACATTGCGCAGGGCGACACCGCCCTCACTGCCTTTCTTCCCAGCCTTGTCGAGGACTTGGATGGCAGCATTCATCTCCTCGAAGCTGACCCCTGCCCCCTTGGCAGCCATCCCCGACTGCTCGAGGGCTTCCTTAATCTGGGGTAGCTCGGCAGAGCCTTCCTGACCAGCGGCTGCCATCACGTTCATCATCCGCGCCATCTCTTCGGAGGCACGGATGGGGTCGGAGAGGTCGACACCGTACTGGTTCATAGCGGTGTTGAGGACTTCGGCAGCAGCCGTGGCGTCACCGCCCATCAGCTTGGAGAGAGTGGCGACGTGCTCACCCATCGCCTTGAGGGCTACGGGGCTCTTGGCCAGCTCGGGGGAGAGCTGTCCGAGGATGAGCTTGTAGGACTCCACCGCCCCCGCAGCATCGATGCCGAAGGCTTTGGCCGTCTCTCGGGCATAGCCCTCTATCTGTCGCAGTCCTTCGCCCGTGACTCCCGTGACGGCCTGAAGGTCGGTCATTGAAGTATTGAGGGCGATACCCCCCTGCCCAAGGGAGGCAATGGCTTGAGTACCCTTGATGATACCATCGCTAAGGATATCTATCTTCCCAGCGAATCCCACGAAGCGGTCAAGCCATCCTTGGGCTTTCTGCACCTTGGCAGTAAACTCGCCTGTGGCTCGATTCATCTCCTCAAGCCTGACGGTAAAGTTGCCGTCAATGCCGAAGAGATAATTGAAGGAGGACGTATTCATAGGGAATAGCTATCTTAGCGGATGAACTAAAGACGATAAGACAATGGAAGGCGGTTTCTTTTTTGACCTGTTTATGGTCTTCTGCACGCTCTGCGTATTGCTGACCTGGATACTCGGGATGTTCTTCATCTTTATTATGCTTCCCTGCTATATAGTGGGGAGCATCATCGATGCCATCAAAGGCAAGCCAGATACCCCACTTTCGGATAGCTTTATCAACTTCTGGTCAGCGACTCACAGTGATCGCAGTGACGACTAAGCGTCCTTGCCAGAGAGAGCAGAGGCGATAGCCGCCTTGTGAAGCTCCATCAATCTATTCTCCAGCCAAAGGGACTGGGTCAGTGCGCTGACCCAGTCCTCTTCGTTTAGGGGGTCGGGGTCCAGGTGGAGGTAGTGTCGGATGAGGGCGCACCCCTTGACGATGCCATCGCTGGCATCGTCGGGGTCAAGGGTGTGCGCCTCTATGCGTTTTTTAGCGTTGCCTTAGCTGAGGTCAGGAGCGAGGAGGCAGCCGAAGCAGCTGCCACGAGTAGGACACCGTCCTCGAGGACTTCTTGAGCCCCAGCGACCATACAGTTCTGCAGGAAGATCTTCGTACCCTCGAGCTCGTCGGTCTTGGCGATCTTAGTGACGGCCTTGAGGGTGGCGAAGTCGGGACGCTTGAGGTAGATGCAGTAGGTGGCATCCTCATCTTCGACTTCGACCATCTTGACCTTACCATACTTGCCTTTGAGGGTAAGGAGTTCTTCGGGGGAGGCTTCCCCGATGCGCTTTTGTTCCATAGTTAATCTTCGTTTAATCGTTATTTAAGCCCCCTTAGCACCCCAGACGATGTGCGAGGTGATGAGGGGAAGGTCTATCTTAATCTCGCTGTCGCCTTCGGAGACCTTTCGGGAGGTCTCATTGAACTCGCAGTTTTTGATGACGTCGGTGATGATGACGCCTAAGGGCGAGAGATAGGAGACAGTGACGTCGAAGAGCCCGAGGTCTTGGAGGCGACCATTGGGGCTCTTGGCTTGCAGGGCAAGGACTTCCTCGAGGTAGAGGGTGAGCTTCGCCTCGGAGGAGATACGCCCACGGCCACGGCCTACGGGGTAACGCCCCGCACCGTACTTGTTGGAGACCTCTTGCTTGTCGGCGTACTCGACCGAGGTGATGCCCGTGAGGGGCACGCCAGCGATGGCTACGAGGACTTCCGCCCAGCCATAGAGGACACCATTGACTAAGGGGATGCCGTTTCTATCTACTGTTGCCATAGGTTATTTAGAGTTTGGGGGTGAAACCATCCTTGACACGAAGTAAGCGTAGCACACCCGTGGGTACTTTGCGGATGACGACCTCGATGGAGGAGGATGCCAAGACGTTCTGATCGGGGTTGATGTAGGCGATGTAGCCTGAGAGTTCGCCGGAACGATCCATCTCCTCAAGGATTCGGGAGGCTACCCCATTGAGGTGCTTGATGGTGTAGTCCTGCATCTTGCCCGTCTCCTTGTCGATGTAGATGTTGCCGCCGAGCTCGGGAGTGAGGTACTTACGCATTCCACGCATGGCCTTATCCATCGTACGGACACGCTCGATAGCGTTGTAGTCGCTGGTAGGCTCGTCGAGGGTGTGGCTGTCGGAGGCGTAGCAGTCGCCGATAGCTGGGTAGGTGACGGCGAAGATGTAGCGCGCCTTATCGAGGGTTTCGACGACGGCCTTGTCCAGGGCACGCAGGAGCGTCCCATCGCCAAAGGCAGGGAGGGCCAGCCCGAGGGGGTACTTCTGCACCCAGCCAATGGAGTGATGGACGGCAGCGCGTGATAGGATACCCAGGAAGGTACCCAGAGCGGAGACCGAAGCCTTGGCCGCATTGTTGGCCGTATCGGTGTAGAGGGTCTTGGCCACGCCTTCGCCGTCCTGGGCGATGAGGATAGACACACGGATCTTGCCACCTCCTGCGAGATTCGTAGGCAGGGAGGCTACAGGAGCAGTGACCTTGGGAGCAAGGAGGACCGACAGAGGCATCCCTTCGATATCGAGGGTGTCGGCGATGCCCTGGAGGGTCGTCACGAGTGATGCATCAGCCACCTTATCACCGAGCCAGATTCCTACCTGACGCAGACTACCCAAGGCGTAGCGCTGGAGGGTCTTGAGCTCAGCAAAGGTGTAGTTACCCTCCGCAGGCTTGGGGTAGATTGCCAGATAGAGGATGATACCGGGGTTGGTGCGGAAGACCTCGGAGAGCTGGTAGTGCAGCAGGCGGATCTCCCAGCTGGCGTTATCTGGGGTGATACCCAGCTCCTCCGCACGCTCGATGGTCGAGATGGGGCGGATGCGCTCGGTGGCTGTGAAGCCATCGGTGACACCCGAGGTCGCTGTGGGAAGCGTGGAGAGGTAAAAGAGCATCCCCGAGATGTGGTCTTCTCCTGGCAGGGAGGCGGGGATACCGCCATTCTGTCGGAAGATCTTTACACTATTCATAGTTAGGAGGCTTGCAGGTGATTAGGTCGGAGTGATGGGGGGAGGAGCTCACGCAGATCTTCGTCGGTGGGAGGGGTGGCAAAGAAGTACTGCACCTGGCTATCGGTGAGGGTCTGAGCATAGTTCAGCGCATCGGAGTAGGTGTAGAAGGCAGTGCCGTCGCTGACGAGGAAGACGACTCTGAGGTCGTGGTCTCTGAGGATCTGACGTGCCAGTTCGGAGAGTGCCGTCGGAGGCATCTCTTCGTCTGTTGGTGTCGTGTCCTCGTGGTTGTCCTCGGCTTCGGCAGCTCCACGCTCTTCGGCTACGGGAGTAGCTTCAGGGGTGTCGGTGCCTTCTACATGCTCTTCGATGGGAGCTGGTGCTTCAGCTTCCTCGGTGGGTATTTCTTCGGGGGCTGGTGCTTCGGCTTCCTTGGTAGGAGCTTCTTCGGGGGCTGGTACTTCGCCTTCCTCGGTGGGTGTTTCTTTGGGGGCTGGTACTTCGCCTTCCTCGGTGGGTGCTTCTTCGGGAGCTGGTACTTCGCCTTCCTCGGTGGGTGCTTTTTCGGGGGCTGGTACTTCGCTTTCCTTGGTGGGTGCTTCTTCGGGGGCTGGTGCTTCGCCTTCCTTGGTGGGAGCTTCTTCGGGGGCTGGTGCTTCGCCTTCCTTGGTAGGAGCTTCTTCGGGAGCTGGTGCTTCGGCTTCCTTGGTGGGAGCTTCTTCGGGGGCTGGTACTTCGCCTTCCTTGATGGGAGCTTCTTCGGGAGCTGGTACTTCAGCTTCCTCGGTGGGAGCTTCTTCGGGGGCTGGTACTTCGCCTTCCTTGGTGGGAGCTTCTTCGGGGGCTGGTGCGCCCGTGCTGAGTCCTTCGTCTTCGGGCGAAGCTACATTCTTCTTCGTGGCCATAATAGGAGGGTTAGGATGATGATGATGAGGGTGATCGCCGTGGCGAGTTGCCAAGGGGCGAAGGGGAAGCCCGTTGTGGTGCTGGTAGCGACCTCGGAGGTCTTGGCTGAGTGGGCAGTGTGTCGCTGCTCCCTTTGGGTGAGGCGAGGTAGCACCGTGAGGCTGTCCGTGGTGGCCGTCGCCTCAAGGGAGTCCCCACGGCGTGTGAGGGTGAGGTGGGTCTTGCCCCTTCGGGCGTGGAAGCCAGCACCCTCGGGGAGGTCAAGGAGGGTCGAGAGGGGGAGGCTCAGGGTCGCCTTCGTCTCGGGGAGGGTCACGGGTGTCGGTAGGACTTCTACCCGTTCGCTGATGCTGTCGAGGCGCTGGGAGGTCAATGTCTGTGCGTGGTGCACGCTGCAGCTCGCTCCGGATAGGGCACTGAGACCACAGGCGACAAGTAGCGCCCTTAGTGACGGCACGCTCAAGGCGCGAGAGGTAGGAGCGTATGTGCTTGTTTTCATCGCTGAGGGTGAGGAGCTGGTCGTGCAGGTCATCGTACATCTGCTTGTAGGTGTCGTGCACCTCCTTGGCGGTACGAGTAGCACGGAGACGGGAGTTGGTGAGCCACCCTAAGATCGCTCCCAGCCCTCCCGCAGGCACCAGCCACTGGAGGACGGTGAGGAGCTGATCCATCGGTGGAGAGTGAATTATTGGTTGATGCCTATTGACCGAAGCCACTTAGGCACGTCAAAGGAGGGGCAAGCCTTTTGGGCAATCTGGTTATGCCCAATGATCTTGACCGAGGGGAAGCGTCGGTGGAAGTCGAGGACGTACTTCTTCATCGCCTCCATCTGGAGAGGCGTTCGGGTATCCCGAGGGGTCTTACCGTCCGGAGCGCAGCCGCCGACATAGACGACATGGCGGGAGACGGAGTTGTACCCTGTGGCACCGTTGGTGACTTCCCAGGGATCTACTTGGGCGTCCTCATTGTTTGCGACGAGTCGCTCCACACGGCCGTCGAGGTGGATCATATCGGTGTATCCGACCTGCTTCCAGCCGCGTCCCCCTTGGGAGGGAGGGGCGGTGTGCCAGCGGCGGATCTCATCGCTGGAGACAGCGCGCCCCTCGGGGGTGGCGGTGCAGTGAAGGACGAGGTACTTCAGCTGTGCCATAGGTTAGGCGTTAGCCGAGATGATAGCTGCCAGACACTCCTTAGAGCGCAGTGGGGCGCAAATTGCCCTCTGGCGCACGTTGAAAAGACTGCGGTGATGCAGCGGGTCGTTCTTCGCGAAGCTCTCGTAGATGGTGAGGCTACCCGTGGCGCGCATACAGCTCTTGGCGTGGAAGGCTACCGAGGCGGGAGCCGTACCACTACCGGCGATAGCGCCAAAGGCGAGCTTCGTCTTCGAGGCAACCGTGTAGGCAGGGTTCTCGGTGTATTCATATATTTCGAAGCCATAGAGGCGACCGACGCGCCCATCTTCGTTATCGAGGTTGTACTGTCGTGTGAAGGTCTCACTCACAGCGAGGAGGTCCTGGACGTGGTCAGGGCAGAGGACCAGGATGCGATCCTTCTTGGGGATCTTCCACTTATCGAAGGTCTTCTTCAGTAGTCGCAGGTCAGCTAAGGATAGCTGTTTACGTCCGCCTTCTGGAGCCGTAGCACCCGTAGTCAGCAGGACAGGCGATCCGTCTGAGTGATTCTGGGGAGCGAGTGCATGCAGCGCCTTGGCGTAGATACGCTCCTCGACGACCTCCTTGTGGCGCTCTCTCACACTGCCGAGCTTGTCATAGCTGATGGTGTCCATCTCCTTGTCAGAGATGGCCGTAGCCTCCGTCTCGAAGTTGTCAAGCGAGACAGGCTTATCGGCGTCGGTGACGTTGGAGATATTGAGCGGATAGGTCGTGTTATTGACCAGCACCTTCGGGTCGCCACCCAGCTCGGCAAAGTGAATTGTATCGTTGTCTACATATTCGTCGTACGAGGTAATAGCGGCAAACCAGCCGAGATTCTCGAGGGCTTCGCGCAGGGCTTTGATCATTACCCCCGTCCATACCTCCTGCATCACCCCAGCACGAGCCGAGCCAGAGGGAAGGAAGGGGTAGATGACCAGGGCAATGAGCGTCAGGGTCACAGCTCCCATCCAGGCAGGGATGCCGAGGAGGTAAGCCAAGAGAGCCCCGACAAGCGCATTGAGCGATAGAGTAGCTATTAGGAGTAGCAGGGCTACAGCCAGTGGTTTGAGGATCGTCTTCATTAGTTAAAGAGGAGTTAATAGATAGTTAAAGAGTGGCTAAGAGGTCGGAGCTAACGAGGATCACAGCCGTATAGCTCGCGGTAGAGACGTACATAGTCTTCGGGGTGCTCCTGCTTGTACTGCTCGAGCTGATCGATGGGGATGTCCGAGAGGCGGATGTAGGTCGTTGGGGAAGTACTCTTCTCGTGGAGGAGGGTGGAGGGACGCTGGGGAGCTGTGTGGGCGCTGAGGGCGATGGAGAGCTGGTCACAGCCGAGCGTGAGTCCTATCTGCAGGTAGGTCTCGCGTGCTTCGGCGGAGATACGCCCCTGACGGATAGCCTCATCGACCTGAGCGGTGACGAGGGAGATGGTGAGCTTGTCGGATGCTTCGCTCTTTTCTTTCATCTGGGCTATAGCTCCCAGCACCTGCTCCTCGGTAGCCTCCTTAGAGAGTCCGAGGGCAAGGACGATCTTTTCATTCATTGATTGACTTGTATTTGAGGTTGGAGTAGTCTGAAGGAGTGGCAGCGAGAGGTCGTCCCCTTGAGCCAGTGTGATGCGCCCTCCCTCAGCGTTGTAGAGGGCTAAGGCATCATCATTGGCACCGATGTCGACGACAGAGACCTCATCGAGCTTGCTCTTGGTGATGGTCATACGTCGCTGCCCAGGCAAGAGGACTGCTGGGTCGTCACTGAGCTCGATGATGGTGAGCCCGGCAGAGACCATGCGCAGGAAGCCGTCAGCCCACTTCTGAGCAACCTTCCGAGCAAAATCATCCTTTTCATCGAAGACGAGGGAGCCGACGAGCTTCTCCCCCTCGATGTGGACATCTTCGACACGACCAATGGGGGCATCTTCTCGCTCCCCTCGGCGGTGCATATACAGGAGGATGGGATTTTTCTTGTACTGCTCGATGTCGATGCCCGAGGTCAGGACACGCGTCCCGTATGAGTTCAGCGATGGGGTGCTGATAACTACCTTATTCATAGTGTTGCTTGTTTGTTTTCAGCGCAAAGGTCTACTACTTTGCCCCCCAATGAAAGAATCAATGCAAGGGTGTCATTACTACTTTTCCTCCCCCTCTAATGCCCCGACCTTTGCCGATAAACAAGCTACCCCTATGGCATCATCCCTCAAAGACAAAGAAGCATTAGAGCGCTGGAGGAAGCGGTGTGAGGAAGTCAAGAGTGCCACAGCCTTCGCCCCGCAAGAGACCCCAACGGAGAAGACCAGACGCATCAGACGCTTGCTCCAGGACTACCGTGCCTTCGTCGAGTATTACTTCCCCCACTATACCTATAATGAAGCCCTCGGGAGAAGTATCCCCAGCGCCCCCTTCCACTTAGCTGCAGCCAAGACCATACGCGACACGCCGAACCTCAAGGCGGTCTTCCAATGGGCACGTGGCCACGCTAAGAGTACGCACATGGATGTCTTCATACCCCTTTGGCTCAAGGCGCACAGCATCCTCGGCAAGCGCGAGCTGAATGTGATGGTATTAGTCGGTAAGAGCGAGCAGGGCGCACAGACCCTCCTCTCAGACGTACAGGCAGAGCTCGAGTATAACCAGCGCTACATAGCCGACTTCGGCAAGCAGGTATCCTCAGGATCGTGGGAGGCAGGGCGATTCGTCACCGCCGATGGTGTCGCCTTCTTCGCCTTAGGCCGTGGGCAGTCCCCCCGTGGTCTGCGCCACCGCTCTCATCGCCCCGACTATATCGTCATCGATGACCTCGATGACGACGAACTCGTCCAAAATAAAGACCGAGTAGGCAAGCTCACCGACTGGGTGCGTGAAGCCCTCTTCGGTGCCCTCGATGGGGGGCGTGGGCGCTTCATTATGGTAGGCAACCTAATCAGTAAGACCAGCGTCCTCTACAATATCTCACACACCCCCACCGTCCACGTCTCCCGTGTCAACATCCTTACCCCCAAGGGTGAGGTCACCTGGAGCGAGAAGTGGTCACGGCAGGAGGTCGCTGACCTCGAAGCCTTCAGCGGCTACCGCGCCTTTCAAAAGGAGTATATGAATAACCCCATCATCGCCGGCAGCGTCTTCCGCCCCGAGTGGATACAGTACAAGAAGCTCCCCCGACTGACCGCTTACTCCGCCCTCATCCTCTACATCGACCCCTCGTGGAAAGGTACGACCAGGAACGACTACAAGGCGGCTAAGCTCTGGGGCTCGCTCCCATCAGGCGAGCTCCACCACATCAAAGCCTTCCTACGCCAGTGCTCCATCTCCGAGCTGGTCCGCTGGGTCTACGACTGCTACGAATGGGTCCGAGGCGAAGGTGCCAGCCTGCGCATCTACCTCGAGGCCGGCTTTATGCAGGACAGCCTCCTCGATGACTTCGCCACCGAAGGCAAGACCCGAGGCTACCAGCTCCCCATCAGCCCCGACCGCCGGAAGAAGGAGAATAAGTTCGCACGTATCGAAGCCGTCTCCCCTCTCTGGGAGCGTGGCAAGGTCTACTACAATGAGGAGGAGAAGTCATCACCCGATATGCTTGTCTCCGTCGAGCAGACCCTGTCGATGGAGAAGGGGATGCGTGGCCACGATGACGGCCCCGACGCCGACGAAGGGGCTATTTGGCGTCTCCAACGCTCCGCCCGTACCTCAGGACTTGCCCCCAAAGTCGGACGACGAACCACAAACATCAAGAACCAATGGTAACTATGAACTCAGATAACCCAGCACAGCTCACTCACGGGTCACTCTTCTCTGGGATCGGGGGCTTTGACCTCGGAGCCGAGATGAGTGGCATCCCTACACTCTTCTCCTGTGAAGTAGAGGAGCGTAAGCGTCGTATCCTCAAGAAGCACTTCCCCGATACTCCCCAATGGGCTGACATCGCCCAGATGGGACGTGATGGGCGAGCTATCCCCCACGTGGATATCCTCTCGGGAGGCTTCCCCTGTCAAGATATCAGTTGTGCTAACACAAGCAAAAATAAATATGATGAAAACGGAATTGTCAAAGGCATCCGAGGAGACCGCTCGGGGCTGTGGAAAGAATACGCCCGTGTACTTGGGGAAGTTAAGCCTCGGTACATCATCTTCGAGAATAGCCCCCTCCTCCTTAGGCGTGGACTCGAGGTCACTCTTCGCGATCTGGCCGAAAGCGGGTATCATGTCGAATGGCAAGTGCTATCAGCTTGCCACTTTGGATACCCCCACATTCGCAAGCGAATATATGCTATTGCCTACGCCTTGCCGAGTGGACGGGAGGTTTATGGTAAACTCTTTAGACCAATTAGCCACGTACTATCGTCGAGGGCATCAAGACAAGACAATCTGGCAATGCCGACTCAACGGTTTAGATCCGACTCAGACTTTAGCCGTGTACAATTATATGATGGGTTTTCCTCCCAACTGGGCAAAGCTGGACGATTAGAGATAGAGGACTTTGGCAATGCTGTTATTCCAGGAATTGCCCACTACCTCTTTGAGTGTATTAAGCTCTTTGACGCTCAACAAAAAGCCGAAGCCCTATGTTAGTCACCTCCTGGAGATACATTTACCGAGCCCTACAGCTCATCGTCTTCCATCTCTCACTGCTCTTCTGCTACCTCAAGGCAAAAGACCGCTTCGCCTCGACAGGGGAACACCTCCTCATCATCGCTAAGCCTCACAGATTTGCTCGCCTCGGGAGCTGGTATGCCCTCCCCGCTCTCGTCCGAAGGGAAGACATCCCTTCCCCCTTCAAGCAGCAAGCAGCCGACCAAGCTCTCTATGACTTCCACCGCTAAGCCCTGACCTATGTACATCACCGAACAAGACTACCGCACCGCCATCGACGAGCGTGAGCAATCCATCATCAGTAGATACCCCGAGGAGTGGACGCAGGCGGAAGAGGTCGCTGCGGAGATAGCAGCAGGCTACCTCCGCTCTCGATACGACGTAAAGGCTGCCTATGCCAAGGTCGGAGGCGAGCGCAACCCTCGCCTGGTCCTATCTATCGTACACATCACCCTCTATCAGATGGTACACCGACTTCCCCAAGGAATGGGATATGAGCGCTGGAAAGACCGCTATGATGAAGCCATCGCTTGGCTCGAAGACATACAAGCAGGCAAGACCAACCCCGACCTCCCCCTGCTCACCGACCAGACCTCTGGCAAACCTCTCCCCAGCGGTGCCCTACGCTTCGGCAGCATCGACAAGAGTACCTATCACTATTAGACTATGGCTGAACTTACTTTAGAGCAACGAGAAGCGAGACTGGCACACTTTGCTCGTCAAATCACAGGAAGCGGACGCGTCACCGCTGAACTCATCCGCAAGACCGATGCCCTCACCCGAAAGGACATAGCCTCTTGGAGACGTGCGTGGCAAACGGCTCTCTCTGTAGATAACCCTCGTCGACTCGCTCTCTACGATATCTACACAGACACCCTCGTCGATGGACACATCACAGGTGCTATCGAACAGCGTAAGAGCAAAACCCTTTCCCGTCCCTTCAAGCTCATCAATGGCGATGGCAAGGAAGTCCCCGAAGCGTCTGCACTCTTCGAGCGCGAGTGGTTTCACGACTTCTTAGACCTTGCCCTCGATGCCATCTTCTGGGGGCATAGCCTCATCGAGTTAGGAGAGGTCATCAAGGACAGTGAGGGTATCCGCTTCGCTTCCTCTACGCTCATACCTCGCAAGCACGTCATCCCTGAGCGGGGCATCATCCTCAGAGACCCCACCGACGACCTCAGCCGAGGCTTACCCTATCGTGAGGGAGACTTGGCACGCTGGCTCGTAGAGGTAGGCAAGCCCCACGACCTCGGGCTTCTGCTCAAGTGCGCCCCCTACTACATCTCCAAGAAGAATATGGGAGCCTATTGGGATACCTTCGGGGAAATCTTCGGGATGCCGATGCGTGTGGCGAATACCACCGCCACCAACAAAGCCGACCTGGACGAAATAGAGCGCATTATGGCCTCGATGGGTGCTGCCTCCTATGGTGTCTTCCCCGAGGGCACCACTATCTCCTTCGAGGAGACGAGTAGAGGCGATGCCTACAACGTCTATGACAAGCGACTGGACCGATGCGACAAGGAGCTCTCCAAGATCATCCTCAACCAGACGATGACCATCGACAACGGCTCTTCCCTCTCCCAGTCAGAGGTGCACTTAGAGATCTTCGAGAATGTCTGCGCCTCAGATGCACGCCGCCTCTCATACATCATCAACGACCGTCTCCTGCCCCTGATGATCGCCTCGGGCTTCCCACTCAAGGGGCTGACCTTCGAATGGGACTACAGCGATGAGATGACCGAGGCAGAGATGAGGGAAGAAGAGCGCACCATCCTCCAATACTACAAGATCGATCCTGCCTACTTCGTCGAGAAGTACGGCATCCCCATCACAGGAGAGCGAGGTAGTCAAGGCGATTTGCCTGACGATACTGAGGAGAAGCAAGAGAAGAAGACGAAGAAAGAGCAGCTCGATCACGGGGATGATTTTTTCGCTTAGGGGGTGTACGCCCCCTCCCCCTGCCCCAGCGATACATCCAGCTCCATCAGAGTCTCGAGGGGCTATATAGCTGTACTTGTCCCTCCTGCCAGCTGGCAAAGAGCCGGGACGAGAAGAAGCCGACCTACCGCCCCGAGGTCTTTATGCGAGCTGCTCGATACATCTATAAGAAGGGACGCTTTGACCGCAAGATGCTGCGCGATGCCCCCGTAGTGGCTGCCATCCGTGAGACCTACGAATGTCTGCGCCCTGCCCTCGGTCACCTCAGCCACACGACCCCCAAGGTAGTCCGTGATGCCCTTGAGAGTAATGCCTTCATCTTCTCGGGCTTCAAGACCTACCACACGATGCGTGAGATAGGCTTGTCCCTGACCAAGGACGATGGAGAGATAAAGCCCTTTGCCGCCTTCGCCCAAGAGGTGCGTGTCCTCCATAAGCGCTACAATGTCCGCTACCTCGAGAGCGAATACGACCACGCCGTAGGCTCTGCCCTGATGGCGGACCGATGGCACGCCTCTGCCCCCAAGTCCATCCTCGAATACCGCACCGCTGGAGACAGCAAGGTGCGCCCTGCCCACGAAGCCCTCGACCGCACTCGTCTCCCCAAGGGTGCCCCCTTCTGGCAAGACTACTTCCCTCCCAACGGATGGGGCTGTCGCTGTGATGCTATCGAAGTCCCCTCAGACACCCCTCTATCCAACCCCCAAGAGGCGTGGGAGAGGGGAGACACCGCCCTGAGGAGTAATAAGCAAGAGCTCTTCCGTGGCAACCCCGGGCGTGACCTACGCCTCTTCCCCGACAAGCACCCCTACTATGGGGAGCGTGGCATCGCTCACTGCTCCATCGCGAAGCACAGCAAGGAGGACGAGGGGGAATGCGAGGTGCTTGCTGAAGTCCTCAAAGCTCAAAAGGGGGCAAGGAAAATATCCCTTACCCCCGAGCAAAAGGAACACCGCAAGGAGATACAGAGACTCGCAAAGGCAAGATTTGTCGGTAAAGTGGTCGAGAATGGCGTGCATGTAGAAATAACAGGCACAGGTATTAAGGAGATACTTAACCAGCCCCACGAACACTATCTTGCCAAAAATGAACTTCTACTTGAGCTGCCAAAGCTCATCGAAGAGGCTAAATACTTGGGGGCGTATGAAGACGAAGGTAAGAAGGAATGGGTCGTACAGACTCACCTATTTGAGACTGAGATAGAGGGAGAGAAGAGCTGGATCATCGCCCTGGAAAACAAGCAGGGTAAAATCCTACTCCATAGCATATCTGATAGCCCTCACGTAGCTCTAAAAAAGAGATAACCCCCAGAAGTATCCGTACCCGAACTACAGTCAGGATTAGGATACTTCCAAGGGTTACCTCACTGCAAATGTACAACTAATTTCATAACTACCAAATGCGCAGCAGTAGACAGGTCTTCGAGGAGATACGCGAGGAGATGCGTGTGGGGCTTACGGCTGAGTTCCACGAGAACTTCAGGCGCAAAGCCTTCTTTGATCAGCCGTGGAAGCCTCGCAAAGAGTCGGGCTGGAAGTCCTCGAGGAGAAAAAGCCCCCGTGGTACGCTCCTCGTAGCGACGGGTAAGCTACGCCGTTCGCTCAAGGCACAGACGACAGCCTCAGGGGTGCTATTCACTTCGGCGATGCCCTATGCCTCGATGCACAATGAAGGCTTCTCGGGCGAGGTAACTGTTCCCCAGCATACCCGTAAGGCGACGACAGCTATCCGACTGGTCAAGGGTAAGCGTGGACTCCAGCGTAAGCGTGTCCACGTTCGAGCCCACCAAGTGCGCTCCTTCAAGCGGTTCGTCCGTATCCCTGAGCGTCGCTTCGTGGGCAACCACCCCAAGGTCGAGGCACTCATCCAGCACATCGTCACCAAGCACGTCGACCTGTGGCGTGAGGAGCTGAATGCCCGACTACGTCGAGCTGAGCGCTCCCATCAATCACTGATTAAATAGACAATGAATATGAGAAGAGAACTATACCGCGCCCTGAGGAAGTGCCTTCGGGAAGCCCTCCCTGAGCTCCAGCACATCGCGCTTTGGAATGAAAATATGGAAGACTTAGAAGGGGGCTTGCTCTTCGCCACTCCTGCCGTCTTCGTGGAGTTCGCTCCCGTGACCTTTTCGGCATCTGGTCAAGGCATCCCTCGTGCTCCGATGGAGGTCACTCTGCACCTGATCCATAAGTTCACCCCCGAAGACCCCCACGAGGATCTCCAGGGAGAAGAGTACCAGCGCCCCGACTATATGGAAGACCCTCTTGCTTACCTTGACCTGATGGAGCGGTTGGAGACAGCTCCCATAGGGCTCTCGGGGGTGGGCTTCTCGGGGCTACAGCTCACCTCCAGCGACCTTGACCACCAGCACGGCGATCTGATGCACCACTGGGCGACCTTCGTCACGGGGGTAGCCTACCCGAGCTCAATGGTCGTTCGAGACCGATATAGGAAAGCGCCAGCATTACAAGTTGGCATAAAGCAAGGGTAACTCAAATTATCTATCTTTGTTTTAGTCAAACCTCTCATACTTTATCATAATGCAACGAGACCAGATTATCAAGCAAGCACACCTACGGTACCATTTACAGAATGTCGAGCCTGTAGACCTAATGGACTTTGCCCAAAGCTTACAAGCTCTCCACGGAGAATATTCGCGATTCATAAAGGAGCGAGGAGAAACCTCTACGAAAACGAGACTGAATATTCAAAAGGTAGAAGAAGGAAGCATTGTATTAGAGATAATAGAAGCTCTTCCCAATACTCTTCCTGATGCTATTCATTTGGCAGGCAACATCAATACCCTTGTTGAGTTTGCCAGTTTTCTTGGGAGCATGGTAACTGCTCTAGTTCATAGTACACCTATTCCCTCGGAAGGCCGAAATCCTGATAGTTTAAAGAATATATCATCCTTTATGCAACCATTAGTAAACAACGCAGGATCTAATCTAACGGTAGAAATCACTGGAACTATCCAGGGAAATGTCTATAATCAATGTGTTGTTAATATAGGTACAACCGAAGGGAATGCGCTCCAAAACCAAGCATCTCGTATCTCCGAGGAATTAAAAGAGGAGATCGTCAAAACAGAAGAACGCAAAAACTCTGTCCTGCTTCGTCTTGAGCGCTTAGAAAGAGGAATCGACAGCAAACAAGATAGAGGTATTATTGAGGAATTCGATCCCAAGAAGACAAGAAAACTTCTGTTTGATGATGAGACTATCAAAGCACGATTTGTGGAGTCGGATAAGAATGCTTTCAAGTGCCTCTATTATGTAGATGCTATCGCGATGTACCAAGAAGGGCGTATCGTTGCCTATCGCATCATCAAGATCCGTGATATCATTGAGCCCGAAGACTAACCTCATATAATGCGACAAGCCCCTGCTCCGACTATTCGGGGCAGGGGCTTGTCGTTATATAGAGCGCAGGGGGCTTAGGTATCCCACGCTTTGCGCTCTTCGTTCCACTTGTCAAACAGAGGATAGAGCCCGGGGGGCATCTCGTCGGGGAGTTCGAGACTGCGGGCAATAGCTAAGTAGTACATCATCGTCCGATAGCTGATGGCATAGACGGGATAGACATAGACAGACCACACCTTGCGGAGCGACCTCTTGTGGTTGCCGCGCTCGTGGTATCGGTGGACAATGTAGCTGACACGTCGTGCCATCTCTATTCTATTCGTATGCATCGCTCTATAGGTGTTGAATTTGTACTACCTTTGTGGCGATGACGGACTAAGCAGTATCCGTTTGTCGTTCCATTGACCAGCCTGGCGGTAGCACCCCGCCAGGCTGGTATTTTTTTAGGCTTCGGTGATGCCGAGGGGGACGTCCGACCAGCCGCCGGTGCCGTTCTTGACTTGGGCACGGACAAAGTCCTTGGTGCGAACGGGGCTGTAGGCTTCCTTGATGATGGCTACGCCCTCCGAGAAGCGGGCATCCTGGATGCTCTCGGCATACTTGTCAAGCTGGAGGACTTTGTCGGCCTTGAGGTTGCCCTTGTTATCCCGGGAGAGGAGGTCAAGGATGATGTCCACGAGCTTGCGAGTCTCCTCGTCTCCAGCCAGCGAAGAGATATAGTCGCGTACCTTGGCGATACCATCCTCTACGGTGTCGTCCCAGCCGTCACGCTGGTAGTAGCCGACGATGATGCGCTGCGAGCCGTCGGTGGAGAGGAAGCTGTGGGAGCGCTGTCCCTGGGCTTCGCTGCCCATCACCTCCATCTTGGTCTCGATAACTTGGGCGAAGGCATCATAGACGTGCTTCTTCATCGAGGAAAGCTGGCGGCTGGTTTGCTCGAGCTGGGGGAAGAGCTCATCGACGGTGGTGGAGGCAAGGGAGCGGTAGGCCTCGCGGTCTTCTTTGGCTTTCTTCTGGCGGTCTTTTTCGTCTTGAGCCTGCATCGCTGCTTGGTAGCGGGCATACTCTTCGGGGGTCATTGATACTTGTACGGTGTCCATTGTGTGGGGGTGGTTAAAGGGTTGTTAAATGCTATTTGATTAGCCTCGGGCTTGCTCGATGTGGTGCAGGCGTTTGCCTAAAGAGCGAGCTAAGCTGTCGGAGGTGTGGGGGTGGGTCAAGAGGGCAAAGAGGATGTCAGGGTCGTCCGTCAGGCTCAGCTCATCGAGCAGCTCGGAGGGGGTAGACGGGTTCTCGGCGATCATCAGACGAAGGAGCGTATCCCCCATGTGGGCTAAGTCGCAGAGGACATCCTCGGGCGTGGAGGGGTTGCTGGCTACGGAGACCTTGATCCAGGTAAGGCTATCTCCTGCGAGCTGTCGAAGGAGTGCGGGGGAGGTCGTCGGGTCGTCGGCTAAGGCTTGACGTTGCTCGGGACTGTAGCGGTAGAGGTCTGTGGGTATCATCGGGCTACTTCGTGGGGGTGGACTTCTTGCGGAGGTCGTCGAGTTCACGACGCTGGCGGGAGATGACTTCACTGAGCGTCAGTGTGGTGCAGACGCCCCAGAGGGCTACCCCGGCGAGCCAAACGATGATGCCTATATGGCTGTCGGGGATGATGGCATCGAAGCCTAAGGCAGCGAGTAGGCAGAGGAAGCCGATGAAGATTGTTTCACGTTTCATTGTAGTCGTTATTAAGTGGTGAATTAGTTAGCGAGGGTGGAGGTGGGGAAGGTAGGCAGAGGAGCTTCGGGAGTGGGCTCTTCGGTGTTGAGGGCGTCGACGGCACGCTTATCCTTGACCTTGTCATTGAAGAGTCCGATGAGGTTGCGTAGTCGTTCCTTGGGGATCTTGTTGAAGGAGCGGTAGCCCGTAGCTCGGCAGGCGATGGCCTTGATGAGGGAAAGGCTTTCGACGCGCCCCACGAGACGAAGGTAGCAGGCGATGGCAGCGATGACGCGGCGGCGCAGTCGCTGAATGTCGGCGCCCTCGGTACGACGGTCCAGCTCGGCAGCCAGCGAAGCGCAGACATCGAGGAGGTCGTGCACCTCCATATCCTTCGATGAGGTGCAGCCGTAGGGGGAGAGAAGGGCTTCCCTATCCTCGGGGGTGAGGTGAAGGTGCGAGCAGAGGGTGTGGTACTTCTTGATGGTGGCAGCAGCGAGGTCGTCCATTTGCTTTGTTCCTTTGGCTTTCATTGTGGGTCGGTGGTGATGGGTTGTTTTCTCTTTCGTTGGTCACGCTCTTTGGGGTTGGTGGTAGCGGTGCCCCAGTAGGCGGCTGCTCCATCGCTCCAGATGATGTAGTCGTCTCCGCCGACCTCGCCTGTAGCGTAGCGGGAGGTCACCATAGCTCGGTAGCCCTCGACGCGGATCTTCACGTCGGCATCGTAGCGGATGGCTTGGGCAAGGGCGCCCTTCGGCTCGCCGCCCTTCTCGTGGGCGACGACTACAAAGAGCTTTTTTCGGTAGCGCTGACTGAGGAGCTGATAGTCGCAGAGGCGAAGGCCTCGGAGGTAGTTGATCGAGTCGATGATGACGATCTCGGGGCTCTGTCGCTTGCCCAGACGCTCAAAGAGCTCATCATAGCCCTCTCTATCGAGGAGCTTCACGCGTCGCCCTGCCTCATCCATCCCTCCAGCGATCCACGCTGCCTGCATCGTAGGGCTTAGACCCTGCTCGAGGCTGTTGTAGAGGACTCTCCCGAACTGGCTGAGGTACTTAGCCAGCTGGAGACAGAAGGACGTCTTACCCGAGCCACTACCCCCGTAGATGAGCCACGTGCCACGCAGCACAGGCATCCCGATGCTCGCCAGCCACGCCCCGTCGAAGTCGGCGGTCTTAAAGCGCGCGGAGCGGATATTAGCGTTGGAGTATGCTCGTGCCATAGCTAAGCCTGCTGTGCCAACTGATGTTCGCGCCACACGGCACGGCGCACACGCCGCAGGTCGCACTGGGCTTCGTCAGCGATACGCCGCACACAGCGCCCCTCGGAGATGCCGTTGGCAGTGCACACCAGGGAGATGTCTTCGGGGGAGAGGGCGCTGAGCTGGACGCACTGCCTTCCCACACGGCTGTACACCTCTTCGTAGCCCTTGCGCCCGGTGCGAAGCCCCCGCTGCAGTCGCTTGTCGAGGTAGTGCGTGGCGCTGAGGACGACACCGCAGTGATCCTCCAGCTCGTTGTAGAGGGTGATGAAGAAGTAGAGCACCTGGTCGCTCATCTTGTCCGCCTCGTCGAGGATCAGGAGCGGACGGTCGGCACGCTTGAGGCGGCGCACCACCGAGCCAATTTTTTCGGCTACGTTCATCCCACGGGGGTCAAGCCCCATCGACTCCATCACCGCAGAGAGCCAGCTGGTGCGGTTCTGATACTCGCTGCAGGTGATAGCGTAGGCTTCGCTGTGGAGGGAGATGTACTGGCGGATGGTGGCACTCTTGCCACAGCCAGCGTTACCCACGATGGCCATCACCTGACTATCCTGCTGGGCGCACTCCAGGAGCTGGCTCAGCTCGTCGTAGACATTCGTCGGGACGATAGACCAGCCCTCGGCAGAGAGCCCGATCTGCTTGCTGACATTGTGCCACATCCCTTCGGCGATGGTCGCCCAGTCACCGTTGAGCATCTTGCTGATGGTGGCAGCGCTGACGCCGCTCAGCGTATTGGAGGCTTTGTTTTGCCCACCACACTTCGTGCAGTAGTCACGCAGGCGGGCCGTGATGAGGTCTTTTTCTTTCTGTTCCATTGTTGTGCTATTTTGTGTTGTCCTACTCCTTCGAAAAAAGGAGTGTACTCGTTCGGCGGAACGACTATACTCGTTCCAAGATGCTTCGCTTTCGCGGCTCTGTGGGGGGCTCTTCTTGGGGGCTACCTTCTCGCTGGAGCTTACGGTCGTAGCGGTTGTCCTTGACTTGCCCCTGGCTGTCGGGCAGGAGGTCGTCCATCTCACGGCCAAAGGCCTCTGCCTCGGCGGGGGTGTCGTCCTCGATGGGACGCGTCTTCTTCTTTTCGCCTCGGCGGAAGGGCGTGATACTTCGCTGGAGGAGCTCCTGGGCGACGCTGTTGTCCTTTGAGGCTTCGAGAGCCAAGGGCATCATCCTCTTCCACTCTCCATCCACCCAGTCCTCGATCTCCCGCTGATGGGTGCGCACACGCTCCAGGTGCTGGAGGTCTTCGGTGCGCTGGTCTTCGACAGCCATAGGCTGGAGGTGCTTCCGCTCGAGGAGGAACTTATACTGCCCATCTTCGCTGACGGCAAGGACGCTCGCAAGGTCGCTCGGGTCGTAGTAGACCTGCCAGCGCTGGTGACGCTGCTCCTTGAAGCCCTGCTCGAAGCTCTCGTAGTACTGCACCTCGCCGAAGATCGTGGGCGTGAGCCCGTAGATACTCTGACCGATGTAGCGCCCCGAGGTCTCGCCCCAGTGCTCGAGGTAGATAGAGCGGTCCAGCTGGATGTCGGTGATGTCCCCATCGAAGAGGCTCATATACTCTTCGTGCTTCAGCGCGCGCTCCTGGCTCATAATCGTGTGGATCTGACCCTCGACTTCAGCGCGGGTGGGGATCTGGTGGCGAAGGTCGGAGGCGACTTCTCTATTCGTCCCCTTGCCCTTTTTCCCCGTGATCCCGTAGCCCGACCAATTCGGCTGCAGCTGGCAGTAGGTCTTGTTGAGGCGGGAGAAGTAAGGCTCGATGATCTTAGCGCGGGCGTTCTTCGCTCTCGCTGGGCTGAGCTTGTTACTCAGCGCCTTGTAGAGAGGTGTCAGCGCTCCGATCTGATAGTGGTCGTATTGGATCTCACGGGGGTGACACTTCACCCCGAAGAGCTCCTCAGTATGGTGCGCTGCACTGCGCAGCGCTTGAGCGATCAGCTGGGGGCATTCACGCTCCCCGATAGCGTAGCCGATGGGATAGGAGCAAGAGGCATCGAGGATGACCACCACCACCAGACGGCAGTCGTATACCGTCTTGGTGTCCCCCTTCTTGTCGGTAGTTGTGTGCTGGTAGTAGAGCTCCACCGTCCAGCCGTCGTGCACCCAGTAGCTCATAGCGCGGGTGGGCTTCGTCCTCTTGATGGCCGTCTGCACCTGCAGGCGGTAGTCGGTACGACCCTTGCGCCCTGCGTCGATGAGTAGGCTCTTACTCTTGGCGATCTTCCCCACGGCCGAAGCGGTGAGCTTCTCCCAGCCACGCACCTTTGCGGTCTCGTTGTAGAGCCGTGCCACCTGACTATTGTTGAGATTGTTGGGGCTGGCAAGGAGCATCAGGAGGAGCGCCGACTGCTCGTCACTGCCCGTCTTGCTGGCGTTCTGATTCTGATAGCCCTTGTGGATAAGGCTCTCATAGCCGTCACGCTGGTAGGCTTCGTGCTTCTCCTGAAGGCGACTCTTGGGGAGCTTGTGGGGGTACTCCTCCTGAGGCAGTGCCTGGATCATATCGGCCAGCCTGCAGTAGAGCTCTCCCTTACCCATCGGGCGACGCCCTGCCTTACCGCGCTTGCTGTAGTGCTCCTGCTGGTAGACGCTGACAGCCTCAAGGATCTGAGCCTCGGCGGTGTACTGTGCGATCTTGTCGCTGGGTAGGCAGCGCCCATCGCCCAGACGGTAGCTGTGGTAGTAGCTCACGGCTTCGGGCAGGGGACGGATGAGCTGCTCAAGGAGACTCTTCACTCTATCCATGGGAGGGATGTCAAAGCGCTTGTAAACCTCGGCCTTGTACTTCTCGGGAAGCGTGTCAACGGCATACTGAGCCTGACGCCCACGGCAACCGCGGACGACGATCTGGAGGGTCTTCTTACTAACCAGTAGGTTGAGATATGCTTTGCTAATCAAAGCAGCTCCGACCAGCTCGTCCTTGGTGATAGTTAGTACTCCGTTGACTCGTTCCATAACACTACAGGCTCTTGCCGAACTCAAGCACTGGGAGCAATGAACTTGCTACAGAATGGTGCGTGCTGCATAGATTACCTTCCTTGTTATATAGGAGGGCGTCGCCTGTCGCTTTGCTACACTCGAGGTAGGCACCGCTACGATAGCGGCATACCAAGCGATCACCCATATCCACCAGCACCTCCTCTTCGAGGGCAGTGACGACGACCTCGCCGCCACGCTCCAAGGCAACCCTGCGGATACCTTCGAGAAGCTCCGACCCACCGACATAGTGGAGAGCCTGCCAGATGGTCTTCTGAGTCGTGCCGAACTGCTCCACGAGCTCACGACGAAGCGCATTGCTTATGCGTATCTCTCTTTTCATTGTGCGTTATACATTATCTTTGCTCTATCTGGTAATATCGTACGGCAATCGGTTTGCCCTTACCTGACACTGCAAAGATATAAACATTCTGCGTAAACTTCAAAACACAAAGCGTAATAATATATGGGGTACGCCACGAAATCAGAGAGAGTAAATGGCTTGGTAGAGTACTATGGGAAGGGGAATAAATCGGAGTTTGCTCGACTTTTAGGCACTACACCGCAGGTAATAGCCACTTGGATCGCTCGAGATACGATGAACTACGATTTGATTTACGCAAAATGCGAAGGTCTTAGTGCTCATTGGTTACTTTCGGGGGAGGGGGATATGCTCCAATCTACAGTCTACCAAAGCAACCCCCAGCAAGAAGCGGCGCCAGCCCAGCTCACAGGGCTGATACAAGAGCTTATGAACGAGCTCCGCCAAAAGAACGAAGAGATAGGAGAACTTAGAGAGAGAATAGGGCGAGCTGATGGCACAATAGAGTCCCTTCAAAGAGAGCTTAATCACCACGCAAAATCTGCTGGCGATGTGACCTTAGAAGAGTCTGCCCGTGCTGTATAGCTCCTACATTTAGACTAATAAAAGGAAAAGCGTTTGGAACATAACTACTTATAGCATTCTCAACGGCTAATATCGTGTCATTATCCCCCCTTGAGTTTGGAATTTATAGCTGTTTTTCAAGCTAAAACAACATCTATCCCCCCACTCAATGGGCTAAAAATAGCAGTGTTTTTATACATCCATTAGCCGCTACTCAACTACTTCCATTATCCATCCAATAGGTAATCCATTCCGTTTTTACCGTGGAAAATGGGGCTATTTGTAGGGGCTCAAAGAGGGGGTATTTACACGAAATCTGACCGCTTGAGAGCGGGTGATTAATCAGTCCTTAATCACCTGGCACACCATCCAACACACTTCGGATAAGGGAGGCTCAAGGATGCCCTTATCTGCCACATCGCCTACCATGCCAGCGCCCCACACAGGCGCACGAAAATCCTTTATCTAAGCGACCTAACGGCATATCAGCCACCACACTCCACCGACGCAAAAGAGAAGGGCTGAGAGCGTCTGTATGACACCCTCAGCCCGTGATTATTTAACCATTCCGAAGCTGGATTAAACTTGGTTCAATTCACCGCCGTTCAAATCTCCTTCAAAGTTTAACCTGAATTTAAGCTGATTTAAGTTGTCAGCGCAATTCGTTTTCCCCGTCTGTACCCCTTAACTCCCTGATGCTCCACAACATACGCCCGACCTCTCCACTACATTTCGTTTTCTCTTTCATAATAGGTAGGCATATGCTTGCCTGCTTGGAAGTCTTCGCAAGGCAGTCTCATTGAGCTTGCTTAGAGGTGGAAGGTATGGAGTAATAGTGGTATGAAGTATGTATCTTTATTGCTTTGCATGCTGACCACTACTGGTGCATAGTGGTGACCACTACTGCTTTGCATGCCGACCACTACTGGTGTATAGTAGTGATCACTACTGCTTTGCATGCCAATCTGTATTGTGTCGTACTGAAAAAAGTTGACTGTAGGACTGGTAAGTTAGGATATGGGTTTACAGTCTTGCGCGATAATTACAGTGATCGTTTACATAGGGCAAGGGTGTTTACTCCCATAAATGACACGCCCGAATGTCGCAAACAACTAAGTGAGTGCCGTATGATGCAATAGTCTCCTGTAGAGACGGGCTCTAAGCAGATCAAAGCTCCCTATATACGAGATGCGCCATGAGCAGGGATCTGCCCATGGCGCATCTCGTATATAGGGAGCAAAAGCGTAGTGCTTTACTGATGCTCCGCAATGCGCTGCTTGATAGCAGTAATAAGACTTTGAAGCTCCATACCACTACGTTCGCTCATCATCCGTACAGTAGCTTTAGGAATCATAATCCGAGCTAAGGGAGAGGAAAGCATCTTGAATGCAGGATTGATCGAAGGAAGCTCTCCTTTGAGCCAAGGATATTGCTCCAAGAGATCCTTTAGACGAGTCTCTCCAGTGAGCTCGAGCTTAGGGTGCTGTCCAGAGCATGCCTCCCCCTCAGTCTGGACTTCGGCCAAAGGAGTTTGGCTCTGAGTTGCTTCCGAAGAATCGGATGTAGCCTCCTCGCCTCTGGCAACTGACTGCTTGGTGGCAGCCTTGTTACTCTTATCCCAAGAGAGCAGTGTGCGCGATCCCTCCAAGCTACGTATACGTGTACAATCTTGCATCATCTCGAGCACTCCACGGAAGCGTCCCTCTTCATCTCGTACGGCTACGTAGTAGATGTAGATAAAGAGCCCAGGCTTGTTGATCCAGAAGTCTACTTCGTCCTGCTCTCCACGGCGAAACTTCTCAATGATCTCTTCGACGAGGTGCACACTGGTACGTGGGTGGCAATTCTTGACATCGCGACCGATGACATTCTTGCTACGAGGGAAGACACGGTGATCCGTATCAGTATAGAAGCGTACAATCTCATTCTCATCCACATAGGAGAAGTCTACAGGCATGTGCTTATAGACGAGGTTGATTTGCTCAAGAGTCATCTGACCAGTGGCTACCTCCAGAAGTGCTCCAGGTGTATTGCCTCCACTGAAGCCATACTTACCTAATAGCGTAGCGAGCTCGCCAGCAAAGCCTGCCGTCGCCGTCATAGCGACACCACTCTTGGAGGGAGTAGCCGGAAGCTCCTTACCCACATGAATCCAAGCAAAGCCGATCTCTTGGTCACCCGACTTCATATCCTCAAACTCTGCAGGACGAATCATAGCCAGTGAGGTCGGGTAAAGCACAGTTTCCTCCTTCTGCATCAAGTCCAGCACATCAGCCACGATGGTGGGCTGCATTGAGATGAACTCATCATCTTTATCCTCCTCGAGGAGGTGGCGAGCATCACGTATCTCGTCTCGAATGAAGTCATCGAGTAACCACATCGTAGTAGTAGGTCGATCAAACCCCTTACGCTCCAGCAGAGAATAGAGCTGGTTCTGCTTACGAGATAAGTGTAGGCGGAAGTGAGCTAACTCATCATACAGCTCGAGCCACTGATTCTTGATGACAGGATACTGAGCAAGCTCCTCTACCTGCTTGAGTAGTCTGCGCATTTCATCATTCTCACGCAGATAACACATAATCGGATGCTCAGCAGGAAGGTCGGGGCGACTTGTATCGAGGACATCCTGAAAGAGCTCCATCATTTGCTGAATATCCTCCTTGCGACATTCATCTTCATCGAAGGTCTTCAGCTCCTGCTCCGCCAATGCTATTTCATAGGGACGCAGGCTCTTGACTTGCTCCCTAAGTATGGAGCGAGCTTCATCGAGCGAGAGGCGACCACCGAGGTACTTCTCCTTCGTATCAAGCACGATACGGAGCTTCTCCATATCTACCTCAGGAAGGTTGTTGCGCATGTTCTCCATAGGGCTGGCGACTTAGAGATTGATTAGGTAGACGAAGAACTCGCTATCGATGAGCGCCTCAATACCGATGAATGCTTCCCCATCGAAGCGAAGCAATGTCCCGGGGGTGAGTATATGCTCTTCAGTGCTATTAAGAGTCGCCTTGACCTGCCCTTTGACGACACTGAAGAAGATATCCTGATTGGGGTGATTGTGCGGTGCGATCTTCTTTCCTTCGGGAAGATGGATGTGCACAACCATTAGCTTGTCATTGTTGAGGACTTGACCAAACTCCTTGATTTCCGTTCCGATCATAGTTGATTAATGTAGAGGTACACGTGATGTACTACCGTGCAAGACAGAATACAATCACCATTTTCATATTTATTTCGCAGGAAAAGCAACATGCACTCGCCTGCATTTGCAAAGAAAACAAATATATTTGGTTTTACCTCTTTGTAGGGCAACTCTACCAGGGCTGACGCATCAAAAAATGACTACCTCAAAAAATTCTCGGAATTTGATGCGCTTGTCCTGAGACTTTTTTCGTACACCACAGGAAGTATCAAGAAAAGGGCTACCTTTGCTGTAGAGCAACTCAAAGGGGTGCTGGCGTAGGACATTGGTTCACGCTGTGCTGAGATTATACCCGAAGACCTGATCCAGATAATGCTGGCGTAGGCAGAGAGTGATGGCGATATCTCGCCGCTTATCCCCTCTATAATCTTCTGTTACTCGCATTGTGCTCGAGCTTGTGAGCTCGTCATAGCCCCAGAGAGTGTCTGCGCCTATGGTCGCAGGCTCACCGGAGGTGTGTCATCACTTCGCACCTCTGGCTAACACTATGACGACTAACTAACTTATGATGAAGATCCAGCTCAATGGAGCTCCTATCACGCTCCCACACGTGTGTACCCTTCACGAAGCCCTTGGCTTAGCTAAGATCGATCTACCTCCACGCTCCGCGATTGCCGTTAATGACCAGCTGGTACCTCGTGCCGCCTTTGCGACCTACCAGCTTCAGGACGGAGATGCCCTCCTGATTATCCGTCCTACCTTCGGCGGTTAAGTCCCATTCTCCCTCGATAAGCACATTTCCTCTACACTTATGAAGATTAAAGATGTCCTCACTCATGGCCCCCTTATCGGCTCTGAGAAAATCTATGTACCTGGTCAGCTCTTCCCCGAGCTCCGTGTAGGTATGCGTCGCATACGTCTCACGGATACCCTCAATGAAGATGGTAGCCGTACCCCTAATCCGCCTGTCGTCGTCTATGACACTGGAGGTCCATACACCGATAGCGCCTATCAGGTAGACCTTGAGGCTGGGTTGCCCCGCCAGCGTGAGTCATGGATCGAACGCCGTGGAGATACCATGCATAGCGAGGAGCTGGGTAGTGCGTACACCCGCTCACGACTACAGCAACGATCACTCGATGGCTTGCGCTACCGCCATATCTCCCTGCATCCACGTGTGACCAAAGGGGACTGTGTCACGCAGCGTCACTATGCCAAGCAAGGGATCATCACCGAAGAGATGGAGTATGTAGCGATACGAGAAAATCAGCTCATCGATGAGGTCAAGGAGCGCTATGCTATGGAGGGTAATCCCTTGGGAGCGCAAATACCTTCGTATGTGACTCCTGAGTTCGTCCGAGATGAAGTAGCGTGCGGTCGTGCAATCATTCCAGCCAATATCAATCATCCTGAGCTGGAGCCTATGATTATCGGGCGGAACTTCCTCTGCAAGGTAAACGCAAATATCGGCAACTCAGCCGTCACCAGCAGCATTGCTGAAGAGGTGGAGAAGGCCGTCTGGGCTACTCGCTGGGGAGCCGATACGGTGATGGATCTCTCCACCGGGCGACACATCCACGAGACGCGCGAGTGGATTATCCGCAATAGCCCCGTGCCCATCGGTACAGTGCCCCTCTATCAAGCTCTGGAGAAGGTGCGAGGGAATGCCTACGACCTCAGCTGGGAAATCTATCGGGATACGCTCATCGAGCAGGCCGAGCAAGGGGTGGATTACTTCACCATCCACGCAGGCCTGCGCAAGGAGCACATTCCCTTGACACTCAAGAGACTCACTGGCATCGTCAGCCGTGGAGGCGCAATTATGGCTGGCTGGTGCACCGAGCACGACGAAGAGAGCTTCCTCTATACCCACTTCGAGGAGATCTGTCAGATAGCAGCCCGATATGATGTCTCCCTCTCGCTGGGGGATGGTCTGCGTCCTGGGTGTATTCACGATGCTAATGACGCAGCTCAGTTCGCTGAACTAAAGACCCTTGGCGAACTCAACCGCATCGCAGCTCGCTACGATGTGCAGGTGATGATCGAAGGCCCAGGGCATATCCCTATGCACCTCATCCCTGAGAATATGACGCGCGAACTCCTTGATTGCGATGAAGCTCCCTTCTATACCCTTGGCCCTTTGGTCTCTGATATCGGTGCTGGCTACGATCATATCACTGGAGCTATTGGTGCTTCGATCATCGGGCATCATGGGACGGCTATGCTCTGCTACGTGACGCAGAAGGAACACTTAGGGTTGCCCGAGCGCAATGACGTCCGTGAGGGAGTCGTGACGTATAAGCTCGCTGCCCACGCTGCAGACTTGGCGAAGGGACATCCGACAGCCTACCTGCGTGACCATGCGATGAGTAAGGCTCGCTTCGAGTTCCGCTGGAGAGACCAGTTCCATCTGGCTCTTGACCCCGAGCGTGCTCAGGAGTTTCACGACCAGACTCTGCCAGATGAGGCGCACAAAGAGAAGCACTTCTGCTCGATGTGTGGGGAGCACTTCTGCTCGATGCGAGCCAATCGTAGCTTCCGCCAGCTACTACAGCAGCGTGCCACCATCTCGGCTCAAGGGCTTGCTCTCAGTATCGAGGCTCCCTGTAGCCATCATAAGCAGCAGTGATGCACGCCGATCAAATTATCGCCATCACATCGCCTGAGCTCGGAGGTGCCTGCGAAGCTCTAAGCATCGCACACCTTCTGCGCTTGGGGGTTGGGCGAGTGCATATACGTAAGCCTGAAGCTACAGAGGCGGAGCTTGAAGCCCTTCTGAGCGCACTCCCCACTGAGCTGCGCCGTCGCTGTGTCCTCTCGCATCATATCAAGTTGGTCGCACGCTGGGGCTTGGAGGGCGTACACCTCTCTGTCTCGGACTGGAGTAGCCTGAAAGCTCGCCCAGCGAGTGTGCTCAAACCAGACCAACTTGTTGGGGTCAGCTGTCACTGCATCGAAGAGCTGGAGCGACTGCCCTTCCGACCTGACTATGCCTATGTGAGTCCGGTCGCTCCGAGCATCAGTAAGCCTGGCTACGGTAGTGATAGTCCGTGGACGGAGGAGATCAGGCGAGGGCTGTCGGTGCGCTATCCCTTTCCGCTCATTGCGCTGGGTGGAGTTGGGATGGAGAATGCGCAGATCTTCCTCGATGAAGGCTTCTCAGGCGTGGCTCTCTTAGGCTACTTCGCAGGACGTAGTCTCCACGAGTTGACCGAACGGGTTGCTTCGCTTTGTACCCCGAAGATCCTCCTTTGCGGTGGCATTGACCCTACGGCAGAGGCAGGGTTGACGGCAGATATGCAGCACGCAACACGCTTGGGAGTGCAAGCATATAGCATAGCGACGGCACTTACCAGCCAAGATGCGGTGAGCTTCACACGTCTCACCGAAGTCCCAGACGATATGCTTGTCGAGTCGGTACGTGCTCTACGGCGACAGTCTCCTCCTGCGATTGCAAAGGTGGGCTTATTGGCATCACTACGCCAACTACATCTGCTCGTGCATGAGATTCGTCAGCTCTTTCCGACCTGTCGTATTGTCTGGGATCCGATACTTCGTACGAGTTCGGGCGTAGATCTCTTGCCCGATACTTCTCGTGAAGCTCTCCTCGAGGCAGCGCAGTCGGTAGATGTCCTCTTACCCAATAGCTATGAGTGTCGTCAGCTCTTCGGAGATGTGCTGCCCCAGGATTGGGCACAGCGTACCTCTACTACGGTCATCTGTAAGTCGGCGGCAAGTAGGGAGGATACTGTCACCGATAGAGCCTATCTCCCTGATGGTCGTGTTATTGAGAGCTCGATACCACGACATGGAGAGGATCGCCACGGTACAGGCTGTCTCTATGCCACGACTCTATGCGCCAGCTTAGCTCGAGGAATGGATTATGCCGAGGCGCTTCACTCCGCTCAGCGTGCGACGATGCACTACCGCCTTGGCTATGCGCCTATCCAGACCAAACGGTGTCATCCCCTCGGGCGGCGTATGTTTGTCACGCACGCTACGACGACAGCCGAGACGCTCCAGCAGGTGGATCTCGTCCTTCGTTACGGCTTGGCAGATTTGGTTGAGCTGAGGATGAAGGAGGTTCCTTGGGCTACCTTCCTTGCTACGGCGTACGAGACCTTGGCTCTTTGTCGTGGCTATGGAGTGCCACTTCTGATCAATGATCGGGTAGATATTGCACTCATTACAGGGGCTGATGGGGTACACTTGGGGCAGGGAGATATGTCTCCTGTGGAGGCGCGTCGCCTATTGGGAGCGCACGCACTTATCGGACTGACGTGCAATACATCCGCTGACCTTGCCTCTGCGCGCACCCTTCCTATTGACTATGTCGGTATTGGTCCCTTCCGCTTTACCACCACGAAGCAGAAGCTCGCACCTATCCTTGGGCTGGAGGGCTATCGTGCGCTTCAGCTCCCATCCTATCCTTTGCCAGCCTATGCTATCGGGAGTGTACGTCCCGATGATATCCCAGACCTTTATGCTCTTGGGCTCTATGGAGTCGCTATGAGCAGTAGTCTTATTCACGCCGCTCGCACCGCTCAGGACGATCGACCTTAATCCATTCATCTTTACCATTATGCTTACCATAGCAGACAAGACCTTCCGATCTCGCCTCTTCTTAGGCACGGGGAAGTTCGCCTCTCCTGACCTGATGGCTCGTTCTGTCGAAGCCTCGGGAAGTGAACTCGTAACCCTGGCACTTAAGCGTGTCGAACTGCAAAAAGCTGAAAGTGATGACCTCGTCGCACCGCTCATCAGCCCGCACATCCAGCTCCTACCCAATACCAGCGGAGCAAAGACGAGCGAAGAGGCCATTCTCGCCGCTGAGCTGGGGCGAGAAGCTCTTGAGACCAACTGGCTCAAGCTCGAGGTGCATCCCGACCCACGCTACCTGATGCCCGATCCTATCGAGACGCTACGTGCGGCGGATGAACTGGTAAAGCGTGGCTTCATTGTCCTGCCCTATGTGCAGGCTGACCCTGTATTGTGCAAGCGTCTGGAGGAAGTCGGTTGCGCTGCCGTGATGCCCTTAGCTGCGCCTATCGGTACGAACCGAGGGCTGGATACTCGTGCCTTGCTCCGTATTATCATCGCCGAGAGCTCCGTCCCCGTAGTCATTGATGCTGGGATAGGAAGCCCCAGTCACGCTGCCGAATGTATGGAGATGGGGGCTGATGCTGTCTTAGTCAATACAGCGATCGCTACAGCGCAAGACCCAGTGGCTATGGCTCGAGCCTTCCGACTCGGTGTCGAGGCAGGACGTATGGCCTATGAGGCAAAGCTTGCTCCCAAAAGTTACGAAGCGGTAGCATCCTCTCCCTTGACCTCCTTCTTGTTTGATACCAAGCTATGAGTACCGGGAAGACGGCCTATGATGTCCTGACAGCTTACGACTTCGACACACTCCATCGGGATATCTATAATAAGACGGCTGCGGATGTGCAGCGTGCTCTCGCTACGCCATACCGCACTATAGAGGACTTTAAGGCCTTGGTATCGCCAGCTGCTGTTCCCTTTCTTGAGGAGATGGCACGCGAGGCACACCGACTGACAGTAGAGCGCTTCGGGCATACCATCCAGCTCTATATTCCCCTTTACCTCTCCAATGTATGCTCCAATAGCTGTGTCTACTGTGGGTTCAGCGTGGAGAACAAGATCAGACGGAGACAACTCACGCTCACTGAGATCGACCGTGAAGTAGAGGCAATCAAGGCCTTGGGCTTCCGTCATCTCCTTCTTGTCAGTGGTGAAGACCTTCGCTCCAGTTCGTGGAAGTACTATCTGCAGGTCGTCGAGCATATTCGTCCGCACTTTGCGCAACTGAGTCTGGAGGTGCAGCCACTGACCACCGAGCAGTATGCAGTCCTTCATCAGGCTGGGGTTGACTATGTCTGTGTCTATCAAGAGACCTATCACGAAGCGCATTATCCCACCTATCATCCACGAGGAAAGAAGGCGGATTTTCGCTACCGACTGGAGACTCCTGACCGCATAGTAGAGGCTGGTATTGAGAAGATCGGGCTGGGTGCCCTCTTAGGACTTGAAGATTGGCGTACGGATAGCACCTTTACCGCCCTACATCTCTGCTACCTTCGTCAGCGGTATAGGAAGACTCGCTACTCGATTTCGCTCCCTCGTCTCCGTCCGGCCGTCGGGGCTTATACGCCTTCTTCTCCTATTGATGATCTAGGGATTACGCAGCTGATCTTAGCCTTCCGCCTCTTGGATCCTCACATAGAGATCTCGCTCTCGACACGTGAGTCTGCCGCCTTCCGTGACAATGTGCTCCCATTAGGTGTCACAAGTATGAGCGCAGGAAGCCATACCGAGCCAGGAGGATATGCCGAGGGAAATGAGGACTTGGAGCAGTTCGTCATCAATGATGGGCGTACACCAGAGGAGTTTGTTGCCCACCTGCGAAGCGTCGGCTATGAACCCGTATGGAAGGACTGGGATAGTTGGCTCTAAGCCTCTTTCCCCATCACAAAATACACGGATATGACTACATCTATGATTGATACTCTTGATACGCGCTATGCCCGACAGCTCAGTTTGACTGAGGTCGGGCGCGCGGGTCAAGAGCTCTTGGCGCGAAAGCGTGTGGCCGTCATCGGGGCTGGAGGCTTGGGGTCGACACTCTTGCCTATCCTTGTAGGAGCAGGAGTAGGGCATCTTATTCTCGTCGATAATGATGTGGTTTCGGTGGGAAATCTCCCTCGCCAGACTCTTTACACGAGCGAGCAAGTAGGAGAGTATAAAGCTCTTTGTGCGCTGGAGCGATTACGAAAAGCTAATCCTCACTGCGAGCTGAAGGCATGGAGAGAGCGACTGACAGAGGCGAACGCTCAGGAGCTAATCGGTAAAGTAGACTTACTCATTGATGCCACGGACAACGAAGTCACGCGCCGACTCCTTGATCACTATGCTCTGGAGCAACGTATCCCTTGGCTGTATGCTTCGCTCGAAGGATGGTCCGGGCAGGTTGCTCTCTTCCTCCCAAACGCATGCACGCGCTACGTAGATCTCTTCCCCGAAGCAGAGGAGCTTTCTTCTCCGTCCTCCCCAGTAGAGCCCTTCCCCGTGATAGCTTCTACACCTGCGCTCATCGGCTCCATCGCTGCAGCGGAAGCTCTGAAGTACTTGTTGGGATTACCATCTCATCTTACAGATGGTTTACTCTTGGTAGATAGCTTGCACCTAACCTTCCGGTTACTTCGTCGTTAGTACCTGTAAACATCCCTTGCTCATAGAGGATTTGTGGTATGCTGAAGTTCTTTATCCAGCCTAAGCTCGAGGCCAAATAACCTCTCCCCGTCCTTCTCAGGACAGCGATAGCACCCTATATACGAGATGCGCCATGAGCAGATTCCTGCTTATGGCGCATCTCGTATATAGGAAGCTTTAGTCTTATTAGAGCTCGTAGCCAAGTGTGATGTAGGTGGTCAGGTAGCGAGCTGTACCTGCACTTACATAAGAGTAAGATCCTAAGCTACCTCGCTTGGTTGCTCCTGTCAGGCTGGCTTCAATACCACCACGGAGATAGATGTGCTTGTATTGGTACATCAAATTGGTCTCTAAGCCAAATTCAAAGCGTTTGAAGGCGTCTTCCTTGTATAGGTCTTTGGGGGTATCCCCTGTGAGCTTGGAAGACAAGCCGTAGGCAAAGTATGGTCCTAAATTGAGGAAGATACGATGCTTCTCTGCTATCGTACCCAGACGGAAGGACATCTCAAGAGGAAGCTGAAGGGTGTAGGTCTGAACAGCTGATGGCAATTTCTGATCATTGGAAAGCGAGCCTTGTTTTTCGCCTCGACCTGATAGATAGAGCCCAGGAGTGAAGGCGAAGATGGTATTGTCAAAGGGCATTACGAGGCTTCCCCCGATACGGAGGCTAGGCAGGTATTTCCCTTCATCCCCCTGATGGTGTACGCCGAGACCCGACATGCGCGATATAGTGAGACCAGCTTCGGCACGATAGTGCAGCTTGCCGAGTTCTTGAGCCGACAGGGCTGTCCCAGTAGCGAAGAGGAGACCTGCGCTAAGGAGGAGGTTCTTGAATAGTGTCATTGTTATTTGATATTTAGTTGGGATGTTTGGTCAGTAGATTAATAGAGGAACCCAAAGAGCCAGACGGGAATGGTCTTATCTCGTGCAAGGTCACCTCGCTCCAAGACATAGTAGCGGTCGCTACGATAGCGTCCTGAGAGTTCTTCCTCGATCTGAATGGGGTAGTGACCATCAATCTCAAAGAGAGCCAGTGTCGATCGGGATGAGAGACGCGCCTGATGCCCCTTGCTCAGCTGATTGAATACGAAGGTACGCAATAGTTCGGAGCGGTCACAAGCCTCTTGTCCCAGTACGTGGTAGAGGTTGGGATTGCCGAGATACACGAGAGCAGGCTTACCTTGCTCCGTATCTTCGGTGCGATAGATCGGTCGCACGACACGAGCATCGGAGAGGTAGCGTAGGTAGTTCATGATCGTGCTTCTCGAGGTTTCTATCTCCAGTGCAAGCTGTGATACGTTGAGCATCTGCAGTGGAGATCGCTGCGCCAAGATGTAGATGAGCTTGCGTAGCTTGTAGAGTAGTCGTTGCTCGAGCTGCTTGATGAATAGTAGGTCGACCTCCAGTGTCATGTTGAGCGTCTTCAGTAGGTTCTCGGAGTAGAGTCGAGGCTCTAAATGAAATGGATAATAGCCATACTCGAGGTAGCGATCCATCCATAGTCCAGGGTTGACTGCGGTGAAGATATCTCCCACCACTTCCCCTGTGCGCTCCATGATGTCCTGCAGATCCAGTGTCGGAAGAGCTATGCCGTTGTCCAGCTGGATAAACTCACGCAGAGAGAAGCCCGCCAGATGATAGATTGAAGCGAGAGCGGCTAACTCAGGATCTTCCTCTTCGAGGTTCATAACAGCTGAGGCCGTGAAGACGATATGTAGCTCGGGATGGCGGTGATAGCACTCCTTGAACTCCTCCATCCAGTTTGGGTACTTAAAGACCTGATCCAGCAAGAGCCTACGTCCTCCCTGCCGTATGAAGTCATCTACGAAGTCGACCAGTCTGATGGTCGTGAAGCTGAACTGATTGAGATTGATGTATAGGCACTCTGGGCTATCTGGAGCGTAATGGCGACGTGCATAGTCAAGAAGGAAGGTAGTCTTTCCTACCCCACGAGAGCCCCGAATACCAATAATTCGATCCTCCCAATTGATTTCCTTCATGAGAGCCCGCTGTAGGGTGGGCTTTCCTTGCCTTAGTAGTGCACTATGCGTGCGATGCAGATAATCCACAGATTTGCTCTTTCGATAGATAGGTGTTCTGAGCTCGTACAGCCAAATGGTAGTCTCAGATGCTTCTCCATATATAATGTGGAGTACTCCAACAAAAATACTTTAAAATCACTAAACCCCTGTGGGGCGTATTTGTGGTGTACTGAAAAGTTGACAGTAGGATTGGTGCAAATCTCACTTATGTCACAACCACTCAGCCATTCAGATCTCCTTCGTATCATATGAAGAGTACCTGAGTGCTGATCTGACCAAGTACACCACCGAAAGAAGTACGGCGTTTATCTGGCGAGGTTACCTATTTACTTCGTGGATGCAGTTGCTCCTAACTTACCAGTTCCACTGTCAACTTTTTTCAGTACAGCACAATAGTGCTCTATGCTCGGAGCAGTATTGGTCAGCGCATGAAGCAGTACTCCTTCATGCCACCCACCACTACTGGTACATATCCGTGGCTATAGTGGTTTTTACGCGTTCCTTTTGAGAAGGATGCTGAGAGGTATGTGTATAGTCGGGACTTATATGCTAACTTTAAAGAGCAAAGGACGACCATTCGTATGGAATATCTGGTTGCCTTGGAGTGTTTTACTTATAGCAGTATCGTATGAAGAAGACCTTTATATTGCTCGGAGTCTCCATGCTCCTTACCCTCAATTCGTGTGACTTGATCCTACTGAGCGAAGGTCGTATCGGTCAGCAGCGAGCGCAGCGCATTGAGCGTGGAATGACTCAAGAGCAAGTATATTCTCTCTTGGGCCGCCCTACTTATAGACAGATTGCAGAAGATGGTATCGAAGAATGGGAATATCATCGCTCTGGGCTTCTTGAAAAGCGAATCACCATCATTGTATTCGCTGCAGGAAGAGTTATACGTATGAATACCTATGGCGAAGAGTATGGACGTACAGATGGTAGTCGCTATCCAGGACAAGAGCGTCGCTACCCTCGCCAACGAGACTGCTATCCCTATGATCATCGCAGATATGAAGGCTACGACGAGTACGAAGATGATCGTCGTCAAAAAGAGAATGAACGATGGTTCAATCAGGTGTATCGAGAAGCCCAAAACAAGTTTTTCCCCGATGATCAGTTAAGCTATATACAAGCTATAGCAAGTAGGAATGGCTTCACTACCCAACAAAGTATTCAGCTCCTTCGTCTCTTTGACTGGGATGAAGAAAAGCTCAAGGTATTATCTTATGTAGCTCCAAGGCTACGCGACCCAAGAAATGCCTACCAACTTATTGATCAATTTACCTTCTCCGACTCACAGCAAAAAGCGCGGCAACTTCTGGGATTGCCCGACTGAAGCTGGATTGAGAGGGGCACGATAGATTCTTTTTCTCTGAATAACCATCCCCGCACTCACCATCTTCGTATAATGGATGAGTGCGGGGATATGATTTCTTGCCTCCAGGGCGAAACTTAAACTATGGCCTCCTTCATCTCTGCAGAGACTTATGATAGGCTATGCGTGGGCTACCATCAGCTACATAAATCGTCCCACAGGGGATGAACCCTGACTCAAGAAGGAGCTGACGCATCCGCTTATTATCTGCGTGTGTGTCGACACGTAGCTCTGTGCATCGATCTTGTACGAAGGTCAGGCATGCTTGAAAGAGACCTTTACTCCTGCCATCCGAAGCTAACCGATGCACGACTCCATAAGGCAGATCATTCAGCCAAGCTCCATCAATCTTCCGGTAGGTTGGCTCTTCCTCCACTGCAAAGTAAAAAGTCCCGATGAGTCCCGGATAATCGGGATGCATACAGACATAGCTATACCCACGAGCTATATCGATGCCTATTTGCTTCTCTGAAGGATAGCCCTGTGTCCACTGCAAGGTATTTCCCTCCCTTATCATGAACTCCCGTGCACAGTCAATGAGCCGCATCATCTCGGGAAGATCCTCTAAGGTACTAAGGCGTATCAGCATACTATTCTCCATCAAAAAAACCAGGGCTACCCCACTATGACGTTGGGTAGCCCTGAGCGGATATTATAGATGCGATTTCGTCCTCTTTAGAAAGAGCCAACGATGAGGATCGTCACCAGAAGAGCTAAGATCGAGTAAAGCTCGGGGAAGACGGCCATCACCATCGTTGCGCTGAAGACATTCTCACCATTCCCGATGGCTTGGATACCATTGGCGCATACCTGTGCTTGACGAATGGAAGAATAAGCACCGACGACTCCAAGGATGATCCCAGCAGCAAGGATAGCCCAGGCTGCATAGGTGGATACAGGACCAGCCGCAATGAGCTTGTCCAGGGCTGCCTTAGCCATGAAGAAGCCTACGAAGCCATACAGCCCCTGAGAGCTAGGAAGTGCCGAGAGCCCGATATATTGCCCGAGGGCATCTGGATTCTTCTTCATAGCTCCGATAGCTGCATTACCGCAGATCGTTACACCGATGCTACTACCGATACCGGTCAGACCAACCATCAGCACAATGCCGAGGAAAGATAACATCTCATTCATAATTGTTACTTGAGTTTAATAGAATATTTAGTTTGTTTTTACTTACGTGTGAATGGAGTGTAGGGCTTACCGCCTCCTTCGAACTCGCTGTTCTTGTAGTACTCCACGAAGGTCAGACGCAGTGGGTGTACGAAGGCACCAATCATGGCGATGCCGAAGTTGATACCGTGCCCGAAGAGGAGGACGATGAGGGCAAGAATCCAACCTACGATGTAGCTGAAGATACTTGCTCCACTTCCCGATGCGGGAAGGCATGACATAGCCAGCTGATTGAAGACACTCCCGAGGATCCCTCCCGTCAAGCCAATGGCAAAGAGACGGATGTAGGAGAGTGAGTCGCCGAGGAGACCAGAGGCAGTCTCGTAGGTTGTCCATAGTCCAGAGCCGAAGTTGATGAAGGGGTTCTTCCCTGGACTGTTATAGAGGAAGGCAACCAGTACCGACAGACCAGCTATACCATAAAGGGCATAAGTCACAGGCTGGGGTATAGCGAACGATGCCTTGGGGAGCACATAGATCAGCCCCACAGCTGTGAGCAAAAGAACCCAAGCATAGCCAGCTAAGGAATATCGCCAGCCCTTTTGCCGTCCCTTCTTGTATGCTCCGATAGCCTTACCAAGGAGGATCTGCATCAAGCCGACGATGACCGAGATCATCATCATATTATCTTGGTTGAAGATGTAGGCCTTGTTGTGCGCCCAAGGAAGCTCGATACCGAAGATACCTCCCATCAGCATACCGATGACGAAAGCACCACCGCCTAACCATTGGCCAAGCCCCAAGAGACTTGTATCACCGTCCTTGCTCTTCAGGCGGAAGTAGGTGCATACAGAGAAGAGGATGAGTCCATACCCAGCATCACCGAAGCACATACCGAAGAAGAGCATAAAGAAGGGAGCAATGAGGTATGTCTGGTCGATCTCCTGATAGTTTGGTAGGGAGAAGAGCCCTGTGATGAACTCAAAGCACCGCGTAAAGGCGTTATTCTTCAGCTGTATCGGCACACGCTCGGTCTCTGGATCGAAGTCTACTTGGTGGAAGTAGCACCCCATTGCGCTCAGTGCCTGCTCAAAGGCTACTGCCTCTACAGTCGGCACAAAGCCCTCCAAAAGGATGAGCTTCTCATCGGCTAAGCGATCACCTTGTAGCCGGGTACGACCAAAGGTAAAGCGGTTCTCCAACAGCAGGTCATAGCTATTGAGCTGTGCCTGCCAGAGCTTCGTGCGCTCAATGAGTGACTGTAGCTGCAGTTCGCGAGTAGCTTCTGCTTCAGCGACGAGCTCCTCTAGAGTGGCAATGCTTCGTAGCGGAGACTTCACGTACTCCGCTTCAGGGAGCACAGGAGGTGTATCCGAGGAATGCAGGTAAACGAAGTACACACGCCCAGCAACGACAGCGATGGGAACGACATCATACTCCGACTGGAAGGTCTCAGTAAAGCGAGCTTGAGGTGTGGTGAAGAAGCTCAGCGTATAGCCTGATGTAGCAAGCTGACTGAGGATAGCTGGATCAAATGCGCCCCAAGGACGTACCTCTTCAGCTTCAAGCCTAAGGGCCGTTAGCTGCTCTTCCTGCTGAGCGAAGCGCTTTAGCTCGTCTTCAATCTCAGCAAGCAAAGCCTTGCCTTCCTCCTGAGTCTGAATCGCAGACTCTACCGCCTTGTCTGTAATGAACGGACGTAGGGAACGTAGAGTCTCCTTGATGTGAGTGCGCTCTGCGAGGATAGCACTAAGCTCCTCTACTTCGCGACTATCCTTCTGCTCATTGACATGCAGGACACCCAAGCCACGAAGCTGGTGTAGGAAGCCTTCGTAGTCCGAATGAAAGACTAAGAAGGCGTACTTATTCATTGACTGGATCATTGTGCCTCCTCCTCTTCTTTCTGTTTGCGTAGTTCGATATTGGTGCGCATGATCTTTTGCGAAGCCTTGGACAAGCTCTCTTCATCTTCGAGGAAGCGCTTGATCTTACGGATGGCATCCTGGTATCCAGGGATCTGTACTTTCTCAAAGAGGTTCACCTTCTGGGTGGTCTTCTTGCGTGCATGCTCGAGGTACTCCATCTTTAGACGAAGGAACTCAGCTTCGATACCTGTCGTTGCAAGGGTCTTGAGGAGCTCAATACCTTCAGCCCACCAGCTGGGAGCATTGAAGATGCTGAAGGGACGTACCTCGTAGTGGATACCATCCAGCACGGGAAGGAGCACGCCAGCGATCTTCTTCATCGATAGGTCAACTCGATCGACCGTGATGAGCGAAGCATCGAACTCGTCCCAGAGACTGACCATTCCTTGGTAGCCACGTAGCTCTTGCTCGAGCTTCTCCTCAAGGAGATCTACCTCGCGCTTAGTTTGCTTGACTTGCTGACGCAGTGCACTCTCCTTGCTCTTGATGGTCGGGAGCGTGCGCAGGCGCATCTTCAGCGCCTTCTCTTGCTGCTGTAGCGAAGTCTTATTGTATTGGAATCGTATCGCCATAAGACGTTTGATGTCTGCCTAGTTATTCCTTAGTCACGATGGTGAACTCTCCCCCTCGGACAATTATGGCCTGATGGTTCGTGATCGGCACGAGTGAGAGCTGTCCTCCAAAGGTAGAGATCACAGTCTCCCCTATTTCAACGAAGGGAAAGCACTGGTAGTGTGGCAACGGATACTTTGAAATCAAGCCTAATGCTGCGAAGGAATTCAGTTCGGGAGCTACCTGAATCTCATTCATTAGCTGAACATATTTGATGCTTGGTGCAAGAATCATTGCCCCAGCCGACTCTCCTATATAAGGTTTACCTCTCTCGAGCTCTCGCTTGATAAGCTTCTCCGCACCCTTGCGTTTCAACTCCTGTAGGAGATAGAAGGTATTACCTCCTGAGATGTAGATAATATCTCCTCGAGATAGAGAAACCTCAATTTCCCCGGCTGAAGCCTCAGAGACATCCAAAGTCTCGACCCTTAATCCTAACTTCTCCAAGGCCTCTCGTCCCAGACCAACGTACTCCGTATAGGATTCTGGAATACTAGCTGTGGGGATGAAGGTGACGATCTTCTCACGTAGCTCTATAGGACTTGTCTGCTCTAGTAGAGGAGCTACATCGGCAAAAGAGGAGCAGAGGAAGAGGAAAATATTTGAGTCCATTCTCTGTGCTATTTGAATCTGCCAAACATGGTCATAGGAAGCTGAGGCTACTTGTGTGGCAACATATTATTGCAATATCCCTAAGCCTTAGGCCAGTAACTATCGACAAGGGCTTGCTTGATGTTTACCTCCGAAGGACGGAAGTACTTACCAAAGAGCCCCCAGGCTGTATCCAGCATCCCTTCGATATCTACATTGACATCGATCGCGAGCAAGTGGCGTGAGTAGTCTGCCGCAAAGCGAAGGGTACGCTCGTCATAGTCCGTTAGATCAAAGCCATTCTCTTGCTTAGTCTGCGCACCAGCAGCGTCAGAGAAGAGACGAACAGCTGCGTTCATCACCTGAGGATGGTCTTCACGTGTCTTCTTACCGATGACCAGCTGCTTGAGTCGAGAGAGAGAGCGGAATGGGTCGATAATGACCTTCCCCACGCTGGAGTCACGGCGCAGATAGAGCTGTCCTTCGGTGATATACCCTGTATTGTCAGGCACAGCATGCGTGATGTCTCCACCCGATAGGGTCGTCACAGCGATGATGGTAATAGAGCCTCCATCGGGGAACTGCACGGCCTTCTCGTAGATCTTCGCAAGGTCGGAATAGAGAGAGCCAGGCATCGAATCCTTTGAGGGGATCTGGTCCATACGGTTGGAGACGATGGCCAAGGCATCGGCATAGTTCGTCATATCCGTCAGCAGCACCAAGACTTTCTCCTTCTTTTCTACAGAGAAGTATTCGGCCGCCGTCAGAGCCATATCAGGGATGAGCAGGCGCTCTACCGAAGGGTCTTCGGTCGTGTTGATGAAGCTGACGATGCGGTCGAGCGCACCAGCATTGCTGAAGGTATTCTTGAAGAAGAGGTAGTCATCGTTCGTCATACCCATCCCTCCGAGGATGATCTTGTCACTCTTCGCACGAAGAGCAACCATAGCCATTACCTCATTGAAGGGCTGATCAGGGTCGGCAAAGAAGGGAATCTTCTGCCCTGTGACCAAGGTATTGTTGAGGTCAATACCAGCGATACCAGTGGCGATCAGCTCAGATGGCTGCTCGCGACGCACCGGATTGACGGACGGACCACCGATCTCGACTTCACGGCCTGTGATGGCAGGACCTCCATCGATCGGCTCTCCATAGGCGTTGAAGAAGCGACCCACGAGCTGCTCACCTACCTGTAGTGAAGGAGCCTTGCCGAGGAAGATCACTTCGGCATTCGTAGGGATACCTTCCGTACCACCGAAGACCTGTAGCGTGACCTCATCACCCATGATGCGGACGACCTGAGCCAAGCGACCACCGATGGTCGCCAGCTCCTCGTTACCTACCCCTGTAGCACGAAGCATACAGGTGGCCTTGGTGATGTTCTCTATCTTGGTATAAATCTTTTGAAATGCTTTTGCTGCCATAGCGCTGTTAGTTTTTAGCACGTTGGGATACCAGTTCATCGGCCTTAGCCAGGTGCTTGTTGAATTCATCGCTGTTGAATTCGGCATAGTTCATCTGGCGGAAGGCATTGATGAGCTCCTTGAAGAAGTCGCTTACCTCTACGAAGCCCTCGAAGGCGAAGTCCGTGTGACACACCTGCATCACGCGACGCACCATATATTCCTGACGCTCGAGGGAGCAGTTACAGTCGATACTGTCGAAGGCATCCTGCTGACAGATGATGAAGTCGATGAGCTCTGACTTCCAGAAGGTGACGTGGTAGTCCAGAGGTACACCATCGTCCCCGAGGATATTGATTTGCTCTGAGATTTCCTTACCACGGATGAGCCACTGCTTAAGTTCGCTCACCTGCTCGATCCATCCTGCACCCACACGCTCAGCGACATAGTCTGCGAACTCAGGGTACTCCAGATACTTCGAATAGCTATCAATAGGATTGATGGCTGGGTAACGCTTGCGGTCGGCACGCTCCTGCTCCAGAGCATAGAAGCATCGTGCTACCTTCTTGGTGTTCTCGGTGACAGGTTCCTTGAGGTTACCCCCTGCAGGCGATACGGTCCCAATGAAGGTGACAGAGCCAGTGTGTCCATTGTTGAGGTGGACGAAGCCCGCACGTGCGTAGAAGTTCGCCACGATGGCCGAGAGGTCCATAGGGAAGGCATCGGGACCAGGTAGCTCTTCAAGACGGTTGGACATCTCACGCAGAGCCTGTGCCCAGCGTGAAGTCGAGTCGGCCATCAGAAGTACTTTCAGCCCCATCGAGCGGTAGTATTCTGCGATGGTCATCGCCGTATATACCGAAGCCTCACGAGCTGCCACAGGCATATTGGACGTGTTAGCGATGATGATTGTACGCTCCATCAGAGGACGCCCTGTGTTGGGGTCAAGTAGCTCAGGGAATTCCTTGAAGACTTCGACTACTTCATTAGCACGCTCACCACAGGCTGCGATGATGACTATATCGGCCTCAGCCTGCTTACTAATCGCATGCTGCAGGACGGTCTTCCCCGTACCGAAAGGACCAGGTATGAAGCCTGTCCCCCCTTCGACAATGGGGTTCATCGTGTCGATCATACGCACCCCTGTCTCGAGCAACTTGTGAGGACGAGGCTTATCGCTGTAGCAAGTGATTGGACGCTTGACGGGCCACTTCTGAGTCATCGTGACGGAGTGTTCTACGCCTGCTTCATCGATGAGGACTGCGATGGTATCCTCTGCGGTGTAAGTACCTGCAGACTGTAGGCTTTTGATGGTGTAAATCCCTTCGAAGGTGAAGGGCACCATGATCTTGATGTGCTGGAAGTTCTCTTCTACCTCACCGAGCCACGCTCCAGCGGTGACACGGTCACCGACAGTAGCCAAGGGCTTGAAGTCCCAGAGTCGTTCACGCTCCAATGGATAAGTATAAGATCCTCGCTTGAGGAAGACGCCATCCATTTTGTCGAGGTCATTCTGCAGGCCATCGTAGTTCTTCGAGAGCATACCAGGCCCCAGAGTTACTTCGAGCATGTGTCCTTCGAAGGTGACGGGGTCTCCGATACGCATACCGCGCGTTGATTCGAAGACCTGCGCATAGGCATTCTTGCCATTGACACGGATGACTTCGCTCATCAGAGGCACACCACCTACGGTGATGTAGCATATTTCATTTTGGGCGACAGGTCCGTCAGCCTTGATGGTCACGAGGTTCGAGACGATACCTTTTACACTACCTTTTGTTGCCATCTATCCCTTATTATTTGTGTGCGTCCGACCCTTTAGAGGTAGATAAAGACGCATCATATTATTATTGAGTTGTCTAAAGTCTGTGCTTAGTGTTGCTGTGACTTCTTGAAGTCTTGCAGGACTTGAGTACTCTCACCCTTGAGCGAATGTACTATCTGGCGGAAGGTCTCTTCTCCCTTAGTCTCATTGAGATTAGCCCAGCGCTCGAGTATCCCGAGGCGCAGATAGTAACAGAGTACGTTGTCGATGTCGAAGACTCGGACGAAGGTCCATTCGTCCATCCACTGCCACTTCAGAAGGTCAATGAGGCGTTCTCTGCGTGCGATGTCGCGCTCATTGGCTATTTGGAGCACGCGTGAGAGATAGGGGAGCTTGTCTCCGAGGTCAAAGTCAGCGGCCTTGGATGTCAGGAGTTGTTGCTCCACTTCGCCTTTGCCTACCAAGTAGTGCTGCGGATCCCAGCCCAAGCGACGGCAGGTGAAGACGGCCAAGATGTTACGGATATTCTTGTTCAAGGCAAACCATTCGGTGAGGAAGGGGCTACTTGCCTCGGAGATAGAATCATAGTAGTAGCTGGCGATCAAGTCTTCCAGAGCTAAGCGATCACTACCTATCGCATCGAAGAGGCGTGGGGTCGCTTCCTCCGATTGGATAGTCTCTTCTTCCCTCTGCTTTACGACAAAGAGATCGTAGACGAAGCGTGCGATGTACTGAGGAAGTAGCTTAGGGAAGGGGTTACGCTTACCACGGTATGCTGCAGTCGATACAGCTTGCAGGGCTTGTAGTCGAAGCTCATCGTCTGTCAGAGCTTCTTCTCCACCAGCTCCAGTATAGCTGACCTCAGGCTCTTCTTCCTTTGGGGTAATCTCTCCAGCTAAGATCCACTGAAGGAGTTGCTTGTTCAGTTCCTCTTGACGGAGTACCTCGATCAGTCTGAGATCCTGCTTGGTGAGTACTGGGTGGAGTTCTTCGTAGAAACTCTCTGTAGAGAAGGGAGGCTTGGGGCTATCTACCGAGATAATGGGTAGTCCAGCTACGAGTGCATAATACTTAGCCATTAGTGCTCTCCTTGATATTATTATTAGAAGAGCATACGGTTCATCTCTGGGCGGAGGAAGCTCTTGAATAGTTCGATGAACTCAGCTTCGCCAAACTGTACCTTGAAACTTCCATCTTGAGGGGCTATGGTGAAGTCCGATGGCTTCCCAGCTACAGAGCGAATTGATATACCTGATTCAAGTAGAGCCTTGGCATGTGAGGTGAAGTAGGAGCGTAATCCTTCGGCATCTGCTGTCGAGATTTCTACCCCTTGTGTGAGATCAAAGTGCTCTGCAATCTTTAGGATGAATCCTTGGATGAACGTGGGGTCAGAGGACAATGCTTGTACGCTATTTTTGGCCACCTCGCCTTGGATTTGGTCAGAGATGCTACTCTTGAGTGATTCGACCAGCTGGGCTGTATAGAGGCGAAGCTCAGACTCTGTGTTTTTCTTTAGTTCACTTGCACGATGCTCTGCGGATCGGATGATCTCTTCGGATCGGGCTATGGCATCAGCTTCTATCTTTTTAGCTCGTGCTTCGGCTTCTGCGATGAGGCGTTCAGCTTCGGCTTGACCTTGCTTGACACCTTCATTGTAGATTTTCTCGGTCAGTTCTTGAATCTTAGCATCCATATTCTGATTGTGTTTACTTTATCTACTGGTGCTATGGGTGAAGTGCTCTTCACTCGTGCATAGCAAAGTTAAGAATTTTATTCAGAAATCCATGGGAAAAATGCAGAGTTGATGTGTGGTGAATGTTCGTCTTTCTGTGTGGTTCCCTTACTTCCGACCAGTGAGAAGGGGTAGCCTATATGTGCATGGGGATACTTCTTGGGATGAAGGGACGTATTTCTGCTCAGGGAGGCGATGCGACCACTATAGATCGGTCGGCTGACCAGTAGTGGTGAAGGGGAGTGATCAGTACTGATCAGTGTCCGAAGCAGTACTGCTCCAAACGCTGCCCAATATAGGTATCTGCCACTCTCCTTGAGTAGAGGATGTGTAATGATGTGTAGGATGCCTTCTTGAGACTATTGCATCATACGGCACTTGCTTCGTTGTTTGCGACATTCGGACTCGGTCATTTACAGGAGGCACTCCCTTCGCCCTCAGTCTTAACGCCTTGCGATTACCGCATGCTGCAAAGTCCAGCAAAATGAATAAGCACAGCTTGTCATTTTGGAGACCGTACAACAGTCTCTTCTTCGGCTCAGGAGTATAGTTCATGTTTTCTCTCCACGTTGTAGCCTCTGCTACTTGGGACGAGAAGCACCATCTTGAGAGGTACGTGGTCCAAGCTCTTTAGCGGAGTTTTCCATCTATTAGAGGCGAAACGCACAGGTCTGCTGGATGTGTGCTATGTGTTGGTATTGACTAAGGGAGTTTGCAATTTGTGTATTTATTCTATCTTTGCGGTGAAGGTGATGAGATGAGCAGTCTAAGGCAATGCAATACTGCGGTCTTTCGCCTCTGCCAATCAAGGTAGTCGTCAACTACATTTAACTAACCTCTTTAGCATTATGCAAGAACAACCCAAGTTCAAATCTGGTGTGTGGGAAGCCGAGCTCAATGTTCGTGACTTCGTCTCTCAGAATGTCACTCCTTATGATGGTGACGCATCTTTCCTCTCTGGTCCTACGGAGAAGACGAAGCGTGTTTGGGAGCACTGCCTCCAAGCTCTCAAGGAAGAGCGTGAAGATCCACACGGTGTCCGCTCCATCGACACCAGCACCGTCTCTGGCATTACAGCCTTTGCCCCAGGGTACATAGACAAGGATAATGAAGTGGTCTTCGGGCTACAAACGGATCAGGTTCTTCGCCGTGCCATGAAGCCTTTCGGGGGCTACAAGGTCGTCGAGAAGGCTGTCCACGAGAATGGTCTTGAGGTCGATCCTCGCGTCACCGATATCTTCACCCACTACCGCAAGACGCATAATGATGGCGTCTTCGATGTCTATACGGATGAGATTCGCTCCTTCCGTAGCAACAGCTTCCTCACGGGGCTTCCCGATAACTATGCACGTGGTCGTATCATCGGTGACTACCGCCGTCTGGCTCTCTATGGGGCTGATCGTCTCATCGCTTGGAAGAAGGAAGACCTCGCAGGCATCCACGGTCCTATGACCGAGCACACGATCCGTCTGAGAGAAGAAGTAGCAGAGCAGATCCGTGCCCTGAAGAAGATCGTCGAGATGGCTGCTGGCTATGGCTTCGATGTTCGCCGTCCAGCCTACACCGCAGCAGAGGCTGTGCAGTGGGTCTACTTCGCCTACCTCGCAGCGATCAAAGACCAAGATGGTGCAGCGATGTCCCTCGGTAACGTCTCCAGCTTCCTTGATATCTACCTCCAGTACGACCTCGACCATGGGACACTGACAGAGGAACTGGCGCAGGAGCTGATTGACCAGTTCGTCATCAAGCTGCGTATGGTTCGTCACCTGCGCATGGACTCGTACAACGAGATCTTCGCTGGTGATCCTACGTGGGTCACTGAGTCCATCGGTGGTCGTCTCTTCGATGGTCGCCACAAAGTCACCAAGACGAGCTTCCGCTTCCTGCAGACGCTTTACAACCTTGGTCCAAGCCCTGAGCCCAACCTTACTGTACTCTGGAGTCCTTCACTCCCCGAAGGCTTCAAGGAGTTTGCAGCACAAGTGTCGATTGATACCTCCTCAATTCAGTACGAGAATGACGACCTGATGCGTGCTACGCGCCACTCAGATGACTATGGGATCGCCTGCTGCGTCTCCTACCAAGAGATCGGTAAGCACATCCAGTTCTTCGGCGCCCGTACGAACCTCGCTAAGGCCCTGCTCTTAGCGATCAATGGTGGTCGATGCGAGATATCTGGTACGCTCATGGTCGAAGGTATCCCCGAACTCAAGGGCGATGTGCTTGACTTCGATCAGGTCTGGGACAACTACCTCAAGGTGCTCAAGGTCATTGCTCGCGTCTACAACGACTCGATGAACATCATACACTACATGCATGATAAGTACTATTATGAAGCAGCGCAGATGGCATTCATCGATACGGATCCGAAGATCAACCTCGCCTATGGGGTAGCTGGTCTCTCGATCGCAGCAGACTCCCTCTCGGCTATCCGCTATGCGAAGGTGACCCCAGTGCGCAATGCTCAGGGGCTGACCGAAGATTTCAAGATCGAAGGCGAGTTCCCCTGCTACGGTAATGATGATGACCGTGCTGATACGATCGCTTACGACATCACACATATCTTCTCGGGCCTGCTCAAGGAGCTTCCTGTCTATAAGAATGCCGAGCCTACGCTCTCTGTCCTGACAATTACTTCTAACGTGATGTATGGCAAGAAGACAGGAGCTACCCCTGATGGTCGTGCCAAGGGTATGGCGTTCGCTCCAGGTGCTAACCCCATGCATGGGCGTGACAACCACGGAGCTATCGCTTCCCTAAGCTCGGTAGCTAAGCTCGACTACACCGACGCTGCCGATGGTATCAGTAATACCTTCAGCATCATCCCTCACTCTCTGGGCTCTAATAAGAGCGAGCAGAATGAGAACCTCATCTCTATGATGGACGGCTACTTCACCAAGGGTGCACACCACCTCAATGTGAACGTCCTCAATCGTGAGATGCTCGAAGATGCGATGGTGCACCCTGAGAACTATCCCCAGCTGACCATCCGTGTCTCGGGCTACGCCGTGAACTTCGTCAAGCTCAGCCGTGAGCACCAGCTCGAAGTCATCTCGCGCTCCTTCCACAAGCGTATGCGCTAAGGAAGGACTTTCTCCGAATATCTAATAGAGAGCGGGCGAAGGATCAGTCTCGACCCTTCGCCCGCTCCTCTTTTATCGATAGCCATGCTACGTATTCACTCCTTTGAGTCCATGGGCACGTTTGACGGACCTGGACTTCGCTTGGTTGTATTCCTTCAGGGCTGCAACTTCCAGTGTCTCTATTGTGCTAATCCCGATACCATACCGATCGGTAAGGGGGGAAAGCTCATCGAGGAGGCCGAAGTCCTGCGACGTGCGCTGAGTGAACGCCCCTTCTTCGGTAAGCGCGGAGGGATTACCTTCAGCGGAGGAGAACCCACCGTACAGGCGCAGGCTCTTATCCCTCTTTGCCGTCAGCTCAAGGATGAGGGAATACATATTTGCCTCGATAGCCAGGGGAGCATACGCAATGCCTATGTCGATGAACTCCTTTCGCTTGTCGATATGGTCTTGCTTGACTGCAAGCATATTCATCCCGAAGGACACCGCCAATTGACGACGCAGTCCAATGCGAATACACTGGCTACAGCAGCCCAATTAAGAGCGATGGGTAAGCCTGTGCGGATGCGCTATGTCTTAGTGCCAGGTTACAGCGATCAGCCAGAGGCCTTGCACGCCCTCGGTGAGCGTTTCGGCGGTTATGAGAACATTGAGCGCTTGGAACTCCTACCTTACCACACCTATGGCAAGCATAAGTACGAGACGCTTGGGCGCACTTATCCCTTAGAGCATGTACACGAACCGACCGCTGAGGAGGTAGAAGCTGCGAGGCAAATCCTCGAGCAATACTTCCCTGTAGTCTGGACGCAATAGCATTAAAGTACCGAATAGAATGCTTGCTCTTTACGTCTATCGGGCTAAAGTAGTCGGTGGAATAAGTGCATTGCTAAGGCTAACGCACTGCGACGGCCGCTACGAAGACATGGACTTCACGCACACCACACTGCTCTAAGAGGTCGGTGAGCGAAAGAAGTGTAGCCCCAGTAGTCAGTAGATCATCAACCAGTAGGACACGCTTACCTTGTAGCTCCTCTGTATGGCTTGGGGATGCAGGCAGGAAGAAAGCTGCTTGTGCATTCTCTCTTCGCTCCTCTTTATCCAAGGTCGTCTGCGAATGACTCCCCCGATGACGCAGAAGATACCCCTCACGGCATGGTACACCATAGTGGCGTGCCAGAGCCGCTCCGAGGAGTGCCGACTGGTTATATCCTCGCCGCTCCAGCCGTCCACTTTCGATCGGTACTGGGAGGATGAGATCAATATCCCCAGGCTGTGGTAGCACGCATCCTTCAGTGAGGGCAGTGCGAACGACAAAGTCTGCCACCTCGCCATAGCCCCGATACTTGAGGGCGATGATCAGTTCATAGGTAGGGTTTCCGTGCTGATAAATGAAGGGTGCTGATAGACTCCGAATGAGGGGAGAGCCTAATAGTCGCTCTTCGGCTCGTACGTAGGAGGGACAATAGCGTGGGAGCGTCAAGGCGCACTCCATGCATACACAGTGCTCATGTTCGCCCAAGCGCATCCGGCAGATAGCGCAGGTGCGTGGGAAAAACAAGTCAACCAAGAAAGCACAGATACGCTTAGTCGTCGCCCAAATCATCGGAGGAGTCGGCTAAGAGTTCGCTGATCGCCTCGCGCACTTCTTCGTAGGGATAGCCTCGATAGAGGGCAAAGCGAGTCAGTCGCTCGTAAACTTTACGTGGTGGCAGTCCCTGGGGGATGGAGCGATACTTGCGCTCAAGGAGAGCGAGGAGAGGGCTTTCCCCCTGCATTTCTTCCTCATCGAGTTCCTCAAGAGCAGCGTCAATGATGTGCGAAGCGATACGGTGCCGGCGTAGCTCAGCCTGAAGGCGAAGAGGCCCCCAGCCGTTGAAGCGGTATTTGTCACGCACGAAGGCATGGGCAAACCGCTCCTCATTCAGATAGCCTTCGCTCTCCAGTCGCTCAATCAGTTCGTCACATAGCTCCCCCGATATGCCGTAGGTCTTGCACTTCGTCCGCACTTCGTGGGGGGAATGCTCTGCATAAGCGCAGTAGGTGGCAAGGCGAGTGAATGCTTCTTCGGGTGTGAGCTCTTTGCGTTTCTTCGGGATCATGCTGGAGGGCAGTAGGTGAGGTGAAGGAAGCGCATTTTACCGCTCAGATCCTGGATCAGCTTAGTCTTAGCTCGCTCTCGACCGATACGATCGAGCATGGCCTCTTCGGTGGCGGAGGCATAGAGGGGATTAAGTTCGACCCATAGATGTCCCTGTGGACGGAGGTAGCCCTGGGCGACAAGGTCAGCCAAAGCGATATAATAGGCTATGGGGGAGGACTCGGGGGCAAAGAGGGCTAAGTGGGGTTCGTGCAGGAGCACTTGAGGGGTCATCTCTTCTGCTTCTTCGGGATGGATGTAGGGGGGATTACTCACGATGAGATCCAGCGGTGTAGTGGGAGGGGTATCTTCTTCCACGAGGGCAAAGAGGTCGTGCTTCCATAGATGAACCTCCCTGCCAGTGCTCTTCCGAAAGGTGTCAAAGTTTGCTGAGGCGATGGGAACAGCTTCGCTTGATACCTCTATTGCAATACTCAAGGTGATTTCGGGGAGTCCAGCTGTGAGGGCATAAGCGATACATCCACTCCCTGTCCCCACGTCCAGTAAGCGGTGCATCGTTCGGCTCTCAGGATGCTGAAGAATGAGCTCAATGAGCTCCTCTGTCTCGGGGCGAGGAATGAGTACCCCTGGAGCCACGGTGAGACGATGCCCAGCAAAGTAGATGTAGCCTAAGACGTATTGTAGGGGAGTACCTGCAGATAGCTCGTGAAGCATGCGCTCCAGACGAGCGCACTCTGCGGGGGATAAAAGCGTATCTTTGCTGAGAAGCAGTAGCTGCGTGCGAGTACATCCTCGGACCTCCTCTAAGAGTTGGCGAGTGATTTCTTTCCCTTCAGAGGGCTCGTAGAGTGCCGAGAGGCACTCCATAGCAGCCTGCTCGAATGAGCGTATCGTATCCATATAAGCAAATATAACGAATACAGATGACAGATGATGAGCGCTATATGCGCCGTGCACTCGACTTGGCTGCCTTGGGCGTGGGCTATACGTCCCCCAATCCGGTTGTCGGGGCTGTCATAGTGCACTCAGGACGCATCATCGGAGAAGGGTATCACCATCGTAGTGGTCAGCCCCACGCTGAGGTGATGGCTGTTCTCTCGGTACAGGAGCGCAACCTCCTCCCCGAGTCCACGCTTTACGTGACCCTCGAGCCCTGCTCGCATCATGGGAAGACCCCTCCTTGCGCTGACCTTATTCTCCACGAGCGCATCCCACGTGTCGTCGTCGCTATTCCTGATCCCTTTCCTCGCGTCTCGGGGCGTGGGATAGAGCGACTTCGTCAGGCTGGAGTTGAAGTTGCTGTTGGAGTCCTCGCTGAAGAAGCCCAGCGACTGAATGCCCCCTTCCTCACAGCTCAGACCAAGCAGCGACCGTTGGTGACCTTGAAGTGGGCTCAGAGTTTGGATGGCTTCATTGATAGAGCACGCCGAGATAGTGCGCAGCCTCCCATACTTTTCAGTACACCGCAGCATCAGAGAGAGGTGCATCGTGAGCGTATGCAGCACGATGCCATACTTGTCGGCTATAAGACAGCCCTCCTTGATGATCCTCAGCTGACCAATCGGCTTTGGTATGGCTCTTCGCCTATTCGTCTTGTGTTAGATCCTCGACTTCGCCTTCCTCGATCGCTTCGACTCTTTACCGATGGGCTTGCTCCCACCTGGGTGCTTTATTTGGAGCAGGCTGGTGTGCCTTCTCCTTGTGAGGGGGTGCGCTTCCTTCCCTTTGCTGGAGAGAGGATAGAGCCTGTAGCTCTTTTGCCGCGTCTTCATGAAGAAGGGGTTACTTCGGTGCTCATCGAGGGGGGGGCAGCTACGCTTTCGGCCTTCTTGACTACGGGACTCTATGACCGTCTCTTGGTCGAAGTTGCACCTTTGTCGTTGGGAGAAGGGGTGGCTGCACCATCCATTCCCCACGTAGTTGACTGACCCTTTCTCCTCCACTCTTTTCCTTTGTTTTGGGGACTATTCTGCGCCCTTGGTGCCCTCCTTCCATGGCGGTAGCTATCTCCTCTTCCCGAAGAAGTCGCCGTGCTGACTTTAGCTTTGTGAACAGGAACTATACTGCTCGACGGGTGAAGGACTATTGGTCAGCGAGGTGATCACTACTGGTGGATGGTATCCACCAGTAGTGATCGCTCGATGGGTCAGTGTAGGTCGTAAGTAGCACCTTGTAGTGCGCTTGCGAGGCATTGAGTTAGGGCACTCCACCTCTCATCGGAGCAACGCTCTTGCATTTTCAGATATTTATACTACTTTTGCACTGGGTAAGTCCTATACGACCAGCTCCCTTTGACTCCCCCAGGGCTTGATCGCAGCAAGGGTATTAGGTCGTAGCGGTGCGATATAGATCGCTTACCCACCTGCCTCTTTAGCTCAGTTGGCCAGAGCACGTGATTTGTAATCTCGGGGTCGTTGGTTCGAATCCGACAAGAGGCTCAAGCAAAGAAGGGGATGTGTCAGCAGGCACATCCCCTTTCGTATATCCACTATATGGCCTCTGTGTGCCCGCATAGTAGCTCTATCTATGACTCGTAAATATCGTTTATTCTTACTTGCCTCTTGCTTGCTCCTCAGTGCGAGCGCAAGTGCATCAGTAGACGAACTTCTCCCTCGCCCTAAGTATATTGAGCGACACGCTGGTCGCTGTATGATGCGTCGCCTCAAGCCAGAGGGACTGTATCTGCAAGATGAACTTAAAGGCATCCTTCTAAGGAATGGCTACACGATTGATACGCATAGTCCGATCGTAGTACGCACCTCGATCGTACCCTCCCTTCCTAAGGTGTATTTCAATAAGGAGGAGGCTTACCGCCTGCGTATCGGTGCTGATGGTATCTATGTTGATGCTCTTGAGCGAGTCGGACTATATCGTGGTCTGCAGACCTTAGAGCAGCTCCTCATCTCAGCTGAGAAGAAGGGCGAACTTGAGGCATGCGACATCATCGACTGGCCTTCTTTCCGCATGCGTGGGCTGATGCATGACTTAGGTCGTGCATTCATTCCTATAGAAGAGCTTAAGAAACAGGTACGGCTCTTGGCACAGTACAAAGTGAATACGCTGCATCTACATCTCACGGAGCATCAGGCGTGGCGACTGGAGAGCAAACGCTATCCTCAGCTGACAGCAGCACAGTATGCGACACGTATGCCTGGTAAATACTATACGTTGGCGCAGCTACGAGAGTTATCTAACCTCTGCAAAGAGCTACGTATTACACTCATTCCTGAGATAGATATACCTGGGCATAGCTCAGCGTTTGCACGTGCTATGGGCTTCGATATGCAGAGTCCTGAGGGGAAGCGTGTCCTCAAGGATATCCTTGCGGAGCTGGCTCAAAGCCTTGATGTACCTTACATTCACTTGGGTACGGATGAGGCTAAGATTACGGATCAACTATTCGTACCAGAGATGGTCGAGCATGTTCATTCGCTTGGGAAGAAGGTCGTTGCATGGAATCCTGGTTGGTCGTTTAAGAGCAAAGAGGTCGATCTCCTTCATCTATGGAGCTCGCAGGGGCAAAGTATCTATGGTACACCCTCCATTGACAGTCGCTACCATTACCTCAATCATTATGATCTGTTTGCCGACATACAGATGCTCTACAGCAGTAGGGTGCTTGGGGTGAGTGCCAGTAACACCCGTGTGATGGGGGAAATCCTCGCTGTGTGGAATGATCGCTATGTAGATACTCCTCAGAAGATTATGCAGGAGAATGCCGTCTACCCTAATATGTTGGCTCTTGCCGAGCGAGCTTGGATGGGTGGTGGTGCTGGCTACTTTGATGCTCCGACGGCAGCGCTCTCCTCGGCCGCCAGCCCTGAGACTAGACGGGAGTTTGTTGACTTCGAGCGCAGACTCCTATGGCATAAGGAACATGTTTTTAGCAGTGAACCCTTCCCCTATGTAGCCCAGAGTCAAGCCCAATGGTATATCAGTCCAGTCTACCCTAATGGAGGTGATCTCTTGGCTTCTTACCTACCCGAAGAGCAGTACCTCAAGCAAATGAGAGCACATCAGTATACTCCCCCTGAGGTGGTAGGAGGGGAGCTCTATCCCTATCGCTACACCAGCGGAGGGTCGGGGATTTACCTGCGTCACGTCTGGGGGCACCATTGCTATGGGCTTATTCCCGAGGCTGCGGAGAATAGCACTGTCTATGCTACGGCATGGGTACATAGCGAGGAGGCTACGACTGCAGGCCTGCTCTTTGAAACTCAAAATTATAGTCGTTCGGAGGCGGATATAGCCCCACAGCAAGGTACGTGGGACTATAAGGGAAGCTGCCTTTGGATCAATGGAGAGCGCATCGCTCCACCACAATGGCAGAACTCTGTCGGTAAGCGTGACTTGGACCTCTCTCTCTCGAATGAGAATGCAGCTTCACGCCCTCCCCTGCAAATACAGCTACAGAAGGGCTGGAACCAGATCTTGATTAAGCTGCCGATTAGTCGGTTTACACTTCCTGAGGTTCGTCTGAATAAGTGGATGTTTACCGCAGCCATCACGACCCCAGATGGGAGCAAGGCCTTGCCTCATCTGCAGTATGCTAAGCCAATTCTCAAGTAGGGGATGCATTCCCTTCACGTAGAGGATGCGCTTAGTCGCTGAATGAAGAGGCGTATCGTTTGGTGAAATCCTCGTATCTTTGTGTACTACTTCTTGAGTATCTGTGCGTTCTTTGTCCTACTTCCTCGAGTTCTCTGGACATGTAAGACCACAGGACAGAAGTAAGCGACTTAAATATATGATCAATAGAGTACTAATACGCACCCGTGTACTTCAGGTGGCTTATGCGCACCTGCACCGTGGGGAGCTACGGCTGACCACTGCTGAGCAAGACCTCTTGCTTAGTCTGCATCGTACATACGACCTTTACCTCTTCCTGCTTCAGTTTATACCATCTTTCACGGAGTTCTATCGTGAAGTGCTGGATATACGTAGGAAGAAACATCTGGCGACAAAGTCGGAGCTGAGTCCTAATATGCGCCTTGTGGAGAATCGTCTTGCCGACAAGCTGGCTTCCTCTGAGAAGCTGAGCACTTGGTATCAGGGCTTCAATCTCCGTTGGGATGAGGATGAGACCTTGCTGCGTCATCTACTGCGTCGCATCGAATCTTCCGAGATTTATCACTCCTACCTCAGTGGTGCAGAGACAAGCTTTGCCCAGGATAGAGCCTTCTGGATCGATATCTTTACGCAAATCATAGCTACTGATGATGTGCTGGCCGAATGGCTCGAACAGCACTCCATCTACTGGCAGGATGACCTGAGAGAAGTCGAGAAGGCTGAGGTCGAGAACCGCCCTGGGACGGAAGAAGATGCATTGGTAGAGGCTATCACCGAAGCCCAGAACTCTGGTGCTTACCAGAGTATTCGCTTGGAGAATGGCCCCGTGGAAGTCGTCAAGGACTTCGTGGAGAAGACCCTACGCAAGAGCGAAGAAGAGAGCTCCATGGATGATGATATTCGCCCTGCCTTCAAGGATGAGGATGACGAGCGTTTTGCCCGCTTACTCTTCCGTCAGACACTACTGAAGTACAGCGACCAGATGAAGCTCATCGAGCCTGTGCTGAGTGCTGGATGGAGCAGCGAACGTCTGGCTGATGTCGATGCCTTGCTCCTCAATCTGGCCGTCACGGAGTTCCTCTACTTCCCTCTTATCCCTACTCAGATCACGATCAATGAGTATGTTGAGCTGGCTAAGCACTACTCGACGACGCACAGCGCATCCTTCGTCAATGGCGTCCTCGATGCCTTAGCTCGCAAGCTCAAAGAGGACGGGAAGATACTCAAGTAATCCTGATCACGTAGCATATTTACCCAATACTTAATAAGTAAAACGAATGGAAATGATTCTCCTCCAGGCCGCAGGTCAAAACGCAGGCGGTGGCTACTCTACCATCATCATGATGGTAGCAATCTTTGTCATCTTCTGGCTCTTCATGATACGTCCCCAGCAGAAGCGACAGAAGGAACTTCAGCAGAAGCGCGATGCCCTGGGTACGAATGACCGCATTGTGACCTCAGGTGGTCTCTACGGAGTCATTAAGGACATCAAGGGAACTGAGTTCGTCGTCGAGATCTCCGAAGGAGTACGTGTTCGTATCGACAAGGGCTCGGTCTTCCCAGCAGGTGAAGCTCCCGAAGCTGGAGCTAAGTAGCCTACCGACTACGGTCTCATCAGTATAAGAGGCTGCCTGCTACCTCGGTGCGGGCAGCCTTTTCTCTTCTCTACGAGCTATGCGATTAGATCTGAAAAACTCCACTCCTAAAGTCTCGCTGTCGGCACAAAAGCTAAGTACTCCACGCCCCCAGCATCATCGGAGTAGGGAGCTGTTTATCTTCCTCATCTTTGTCCTGCTCTCTGCGACTTTTTGGTTTGTACAGAGCCTGCAGCGACGCTTTACCTACACGCTTCGTATCCCAGTGGAGTATGACTCTATCCCCCCCGAAGTGGGGATGCAAACGAAGCTTCCTGAGTACATCGAGGTGAGTCTGGAGGATGAAGGTGGGCATTTCTTAGAGTACACGACTCGTGGCTTAGCTCCTATTCGCCTACGTCTGCAGCGCGATCGTCAGGTCATCGCTGGCTTTGCGATCTCTTCCTCTATGCTGTCGGGGGAGGTGCGTAGTCGTCTTTCGACAGGCGCGCGTATTATCTCTATTTCTCCCACGTCTATAGAAGTGATGGCTTATCGTCGTCAGCGTAAGGTGCTTCCTATTACTCTGGGGAGTCTCCCACGTATCGCTATGGGCTATGCTACTGGGGATATTGAGCTGACTCCAGCCGAGGTGACAGTCTTTGCTTCGGGGAAGACGTTGGAGACCTTGACGAGCATACAGACGGCTCCCTTTGAAGAGAATACCCTCCAAGCTACTACTACTACGAAGGTGCGTCTTCGTCTCCCCGATGGGGTATATGCTTCGACCAACGTGGTGCAAGTGCATATACCTGTAGAGCAACTTACCGAGCAAAGTTTTACCCTCCCCGTAGAGGTGACAGGCACTCCAGAGGGCTTCGTCTTGCTTCCCTTGCCACGAGTAGCTACGATCCAGCTGACGTTGCCTCGCTCGCGCTATAAGGATATACACCCCGAAGACCTGAAGATAGCGGTGGCTTATCCCGACTTAGTGACTGAAGCGGCAGCAGTCGATAGCGACCTTCCTCGTCAGCTTCCTATCACCTTAGTCCAGAAGCCTGATTGGCTCAAGCACTATCGTCTGACCCCTGATCATGTGCAGTATGTCATCGAAGAGCGCAAGTAATCGGGGGTATTCTGCTTGGGATACGTTAGGCATCTATACGTTAGGTATCACTGGTGGTATAGGTAGTGGAAAGAGCTATGTGGCTCGTCAGCTTACCGCTCGTGGTATTCCTGTCTACGATACCGATAGCCAGGCTAAGAGTCTCTATGATACAGATGCCGAGCTGCGACAAGCCATGATCGAGCTTTGTGGAGCCAGTATATACACTGCTTCAGGAGTATTTGATCGTAAGGCTTTGGCAGCTCAGATCTTCGCTGATCGTGCGCTTCTGGAGCAAGTCAATAGCCTGGTGCATCCTGCGGTGAGAAGGGATTTCTGTCGCTGGCGTGAGTCTCTTAGTGCATCTGGTCTCCGCATCTGTGCCTTAGAGAGTGCCCTACTGCTGGGGGCTGGTCTTGAGGCCTATGTCGATGATGTAGTGGTGGTCCTTGCTGATGATGCGCTTCGCCTGCAGCGTGCTATGCAGCGTGATGGCGTCAGCGAAGAGGCCGTACGAGCGCGTATGCAGCACCAGATGTCGCAAGAAGAGCTGGCGTGTCATGGGGATTTTCTTATATATAATGATGAGATGCATCCCCTCGAGTCACAGCTGGATCGACTGCTTGCACGGATTACCTTCTGAGCCACTCGGTGGCTATTCCCCCAAATATCTCTACTTTTGCATCCACCAAGGAAGGCAGTCAGCCTTTCGCTCAAACTAAGATAATATATGTTGCAGACCATTCTCTCTATCTCAGGTAAGCCTGGGCTCTATCGTCTACTCTCTTCGGGTAAGAATACCCTCATCGTTGAGTCGCTTCAGACGAAGAAGCGTATCCCTGTCCTCCCTAAGGATCGTGTTGTCTCGCTTGGTGACATCTCTATGTTTACCGATGGTGAAGATGTGGCTCTCTCCGAAGTCCTCACACGTCTTCATGAAAAGCAGGCAGGTGTCGCTGTGTCGGAAGACCTCCTCAAGGATAATGATGCCCTGCGTGCTTCCTTTGGAGAAGTCCTTCCCAACTTTGATCGTGATCGCGTCTATACCTCGGATATCAAGAAGCTCTATACGTGGTACAATATCCTCCTTGAGGCTGGTATCACGGACTTCTCGCAGCAAGAAGCTACAGAAGAATAGCCCTGCTACCGATCTTTACTTATAGCACCGCCTCCAGCTTAGCAGAGCTGGAGGCGGTGCTTCTTTTTCTATGTTTCTTTTCTCCTTTTTGGTAGGAGGCGCCAATCTATAGCCTTCGATGGAATATGAAGTCGTATTGCTTCGTGGTCGTAGATACTATTTTCTCTGCCTCCGTAATGGGGCATTCTGTTATGGAAGGAGTAGGATGAGGCAGGTTGTACCCTATAATTAGGTAGATGTTAAGGTGATAGTCATCGGAGATATACCTATATATGTGTATTTCACTTCTCTTGGAATTATTAACTTATCTAATGCCGTACTTTTGCCTCGCTTAACGGCAACTTTATTCACTATAATTCATAATATTATGCGTAAGCTTTACTCCCTTATGCTCTCACTACAGCTCCTTTTAGCTACAGCTCTGGGGCTCAGCTGTGAGCTTGCAGCACAAGGAAAGCCGACTGATGCCAATATCATTGGGCACGTCACAGACGCGAAGACGGGGGAACACCTCGCTGGGATTACCATCGCTATCAAGGGGACGACCTTCGGTACGGCTACTGATGCTACCGGGCATTACTTCCTCAAGAACCTCAAGCAGAAGAGCGTGACCCTCGTCATGCGTGGCCTTGGATACCTCAGCCAAGAGCGTGTCATAGAGATCTCTCCGGATAAGGTCATCGAAGTGAACTTCGAGGCTGAGCAAGACAACATCAATATCGATGAGGTCGTCGTCTCCTCCAATCGCCAAGCTACCCTGCGTCGTCTGGCTCCCACACTCGTCACGGTACTTGACTCCAAGCTCTTCGAGAGTGCAAATGCGACCAACCTGGCGCAAGGGCTGATCTTCCAACCTGGGGTGCGTGTCGAGAACAACTGTCAGAACTGTGGCTTCAACCAAGTTCGCATCAATGGTCTTGATGGTCGCTACTCGCAAATCCTCATTGACAGCCGCCCCATCATGAGTGCTCTGTCTGGTGTCTATGGCCTGGAGCAGATCCCAACCAATATGATCGAGCGTGTCGAAGTCGTACGTGGTGGAGGATCGGCTCTCTTTGGTTCGTCGGCCATCGCTGGGGTCATCAACATCATCACCAAGGAACCACAGCGCAATAGCTTCACCTTCAACGAGAGCATGAGCTTCTCTGGATTTAAGGATCTGGACAATAACCTCAGCTTCAATGGCTCGCTCGTCAGCGATGACAATCGTGCTGGAGCGATGGTCTTCGCCCAAGCACGTTACCGCAAGGAGCACGATGTCAATGGTGATGGCTATAGCGAATTGGGTCGCCTTGACTCACGTTCGCTTGGCTTCCGTGGTTATTTCCGTCCTTCGGATTATACGCGTCTGACAGGGGAAGTCCATACCTTCAGCGAAGCTCGCCGTGGTGGTGACCGCATCGACTGGCCTGAACAGGTAGCTGGAGTAGCGGAGTCCATCCGTCACTCGGTATATAGTGGCAACCTGAAGTTCGATGGCTATAGCGAAGACTACAAGCACCACTACCAGCTCTATACTTCGGCACAGCACATCACACGTAACAGCTACTACGGCGGTATTGGTGAGCCCAAGCTCCGCAATAAGGCAGGAGATAAGTTCGTCAATGCTCAAGGAGTAGAGATCGACAGTGAAGCAGATGCTCTTGCCACTGGTGCTATCGGACGACCCATCCACACCTCAGACTATGGTAAGAACTTCGGAATCACGCGTGGTCTTACTTGGGTAGGCGGTGCACAGTACACCTATGACTTCGACCACTTCCTCTTCATGCCTGCACAGTTCCTCGCTGGTGCGGAATACAGCTATGATCGCCTAGATGATAGAATGCCACTGAGAGAATGGGAAACGGAGGCAACAAAGAGTACTGGCTTCGATCTCAGTGCTAACCCCACCTCCCTCTCACCAGCTCTGCACCAAGTCATTCGCAACGCCAGTCAGTTTGCCCAGATCGAATGGAAGAACGACCGCTGGAGCCTCTTGCTCGGTACGCGCCTCGATGAGAACTCTGCTGTGAAGAAGGCTATCTTCAGTCCACGAGCTACGCTACGCTACAACCCCACGAAGAACTTCAATATCCGTGCGACCTATGCCAAGGGCTTCCGTGCTCCTCAGGTCTTTGACGAAGACCTTCATGTCGGTGTTGTCGGTGGTGAAGCTCAGCGTGTGACCAATGCTGATGACCTCCGCCCCGAGATCTCGCACTCCTTCAGTCTCAGCGACGATATGTACTTCACCCTCGGTGGAGCACAGGTCAACCTCCTTGTCGAAGGCTTCTACACACGTCTGCTCGATGTCTTTACGAACTACAAGGACAAGTCTGAGAACGGCATCTCCTACTACACACGCCACAACTACGGTATCAACGACAATGGGCAGCAGGTCTCCTCTGGAGCAAAGATCTTAGGGCTGAACCTCGAAGGAAAGATCGCCTACCGTTGGCTCTCGCTACAAGCAGGTCTTACGCTTACCAGCAATAAGTATGACGTAAATCAGGAATGGGGTGTACGTCAGAAGGTCAAGGGTGACCACGATGCAGCCTACTACGATACGTTCGTTCCGAAGGCTGATGGCTCAGACTTCGACAAGGTAGCAGCCGATGGCGAAGCACAGACCATCTCCATGACGTCGAAGAATATCACGCGTACCCCCTCCACCTATGGCTACTTCACCATCGGTATCAATCCTGTTCGTCCGCTGAACATCGCTCTTACGGGTACATTCACGGGCTCTATGTACGTGCCACACGTAGTCAAGTGGGGACAGAACTCCGCTGTCACCGACCGCGCTGCTATCGCAGCTGGTCTCCGTCAGGAGGGGTATAAGCTCGGTCTTGTCAATGAATCTGGAGCTGCTATCCAGGAAGATGGAGCTCCGAAGGAAGTTGATGTCGAATGGAACGAGCTGGTCAAGACGAAGAGCTTCTTCGACCTCGGTACGAAGATCACCTACGATCTGCGTCTCTTCAGCAAGACCAACCTCCAGCTCTACTGCGGTGTCAATAACCTCTTCAACGCTTTCCAGAGCGACTATGACTTCGGTCCCGATCGTGATAGTGGCTACATCTATGGGCCTACGATTCCACGTTCTGGGTACTTCGGCTTGAAGTTCACCTTCTAACCGTCTCCTATAGCTAAGGACTTTCAGTCCATAGTTTTATACAAGACTTGCCCCTACTTCCGCAGTGGAATGTAGGGGCAAGTCGTATATATAGCTATAGCAGTATCTGCTGATGACTGAGGTGGATCACAGGAGATAGTCCCGCAGCCAAAGGCGATATGCGGCAGAGGGAGCACCCGACTCATCTTGTAGTGTCAACTCAGTATAATGCGTCGAAATATATCCATCCGTTGCGACAAGCCGACACCAAAGTGTGAGGGTGCGTTTCGGTTCTTGTGGTTTAGAATAGATGGTTACGAGCTCACTAAGTCGCCAGCCTGATTCGACTGCAATACGTCTTAGGTGGGGGAGCGAAGCTACTGGAGAGATGAAGGCCAAGGCTCCTTGTGGAGCTAAAAGCACTGCAGCCGTGCGAAGAAGCACTTCTGGCGAAAGCCCATCTGTCACGTGTCTCGCTAAGGTCAGTCGTGCATCCTCGGTAAGAATGCCCTCAGTATAATAAGGTGGATTGGAGATGATGAGGTCGAAGGTGGGATAGTCCTCGGGCTTGGCCGTCAGATAGTCTTGCGAACGAAGATGGAGGGAGGACGCGAAGGGAGAGAGCGCAAAGTTTCGTTCTGCATCCTTCAGTGCCCCAGCTTCTACTTCCCATGCCTCGACTTGCGCACCCGCAAAGCGCTGCGCCATCATCAGCGACACAATACCCGTACCAGCTCCTACATCCAATATATGTGCCTGCTCTGGTAGCCGATGCACAAACGGCCACGCCCCCAAGAGGAGCGCATCTGTACCGACACGCTGTGCCGTATGCTCCTGATGGATGGCGAATTGCTTTAGGTAAAAAGGCTTTTCCATCGAACCCATCAGAGCCTATTTATCCCTTCGTCTGAAGGGAAGACAATAGGAGTTCGGGGTGGCGAATGCGCCACGCCTGAGGATAAAGATTGTTTGTTCGGTTGCCCAAGTGCTTTGCAAAGCCGAGTGGATAGCCCTCATAGGTGACAAGGACAAGCCCACGAGGTGTATCGGGAGACAGCGTGACGGCCTCGCGTGCCAAGTAGCGGATCGCCTCCTCTTGCGTCAGTTCGGCACGTGGAAAAGCATCTTCATCCAGCCCCACACTGAGAGCAAGCGCAGGGAGAGGCACGCAGTCACGTCCCTTGATTTCTGCTAAGGGAATCCCCGAAGTAAGTATCGGGATTTTCTTGTCTTGTAGGGCTTCGATGAGTGAAATTAAGTTCAGAGGAAGGGCTGTGAGCGTCCCATCGGGCAGGGATTGTAGGGTGACCTCAGCACGTAGCTCTGGACGAAGCCAGCGCAATACCTCCTGAGGGAGCTTCGTATTCGGCTTGCTTTTGGGGCGTGAAAGCTTAGTGTGCATACTACCCCCCTCAGACTCTGGCTTACGGACGACTGCCATAAACAGGCCTTCACCACGTAAGCGGTGTGGCATCATTCGATAGCAGGGATAGGGGCTCAGTGGCGAGGGTGTGATTGGCTCGGGCAATTCAGGCAAGGCTACAGGTTCGGCACCAAATTCCTCTATGAGATAGGCCAGCATATCTTCGTCTTCCTGACGATTGAACGTGCAGGTACTATATACCATCAGTCCGCCAGGGGCGAGTGCAGGCCATATATCTTCAAGGATCTCACGCTGCTGTCGTGCGCAACTCTCCACTAAAGCAGTCGTCCACTGGCGGCGAGCTTCCTCTTCTTTGCGGAACATCCCTTCGCCCGAGCAAGGTGCATCTACTAAGATGAAGTCAAATTGCTCCTTAAGCCGTCCCAACTTATTCGCTTCGGTCGACGTCACAACCGAGCGTATTCCTCCCCACTTCTGTATGTTTTCTGCCAAGACTTGTGCGCGTGAGCGAATGAGTTCGTTGCTCACCAGCGTACTCCCTTCGGGCAGGATGTCCAGCAGTAGCGTACTCTTGCCGCCAGGAGCAGCACAGAGGTCAAGGGCACTCAGTGGCTTGTCTCCTAAGAGAGGAGCCACCAGACGAAGGAGCATTGACGAGGCTTCTTGGACGTAGTAGACACCTGCGTGCCAAAGTGGGTCGGCTGCAAAGGTAGGTCGTCCTTCGAGGTAGAAGCCCACAGGCTTAGCCCAAGGGACTGCAGTGTCAAGTGGGAGAGAGGACGGAGCGACCGTGATCTTGCGTGCATTGAGTCGCACCGAGACGGAAGGTTCATCCTCCAAAGCCGTAAGCAATGCTTCGGCTTCTGTGGAAAGTAGCTCGCTCAGGTAGTCGCAGAATAAAGCTGGTATAGGGTGCTGCAGTGCCATCGAAAAGAAGTTTATCGTCCTAAGAGAAATATGGTAGGCACCTTATGAATCGAGGGGATGTTCCCACGCCAAGCGGAGAGCTTTCGTGTACGAAGTAAGGCTCCTTCCGAGGTGAGTCCCGAGGCAATGCAGAGCTTCATATCTGGTGAGCAGTGGCGGATGAGCTGCTCGACGAGCTGCACATTGCGGTAGGGTGTCTCGATGAAGATTTGCGTCTCTCCCTTGGTACGCACACGATGCTCCAGCTCCTTGAGCGTCTGCACACGGCGTGCATCTTCGATGGGTAAGTAGCCGACAAAGGCAAAGCCCTGTCCATTAAATCCCGAGCCCATCAGGGCCATAAGGATGGAGCTGGGCCCAATCAGAGGAACGACCTCGATACCGAGTCGCTGTGCTAAAGCGACCACATCGGCTCCTGGATCAGCTACCGCAGGACAGCCCGCCTCAGAGATTACCCCCACAGGTTCTCCAGCTTGTGCAGGGCGAAGATATTCCTCGATAGCCCCTTCAGGGGTATGCTTATTCAGCTCATAGAAGGTAATACTATCGATGTAGATACTTCGATCCGCAGCTTTGAGGAAACGCCTTGCCGAACGGACATTCTCTACGATGTAGTGACGAATTGTGGGCAGAAGCTCACGGTTGTATTCGGGCAAGCAGGTGCGGTGATCTACTTCGGCGATGGGAACAGGGATAAGGTAGAGCTTGCCGAACGAGGTCTGAGGCATAGGACGATTACGTATGGGGGGATGATGAGCGAAGACGATGCGCCAGCAGTAGCGTCTGCTCTAAATAGGGATATTCGGTGCAAAGATAGCGAGCAATGCCACCACGCTCCAATTCTGAAGTCAAGAGGTCAATTGGCCACCATTTTCCACGTGTCGGGAGGCAGTCAATGAGGAGCTGATTGGGCTCAGCAATGTCCACAGCGAAGAGATAGACGCTGAGAGCTTGATCATTAATTTGCTCGTGATAGTGCAAGAGAAAGCGAGGCTTGACGCGACGGATACCACAAAAGCGCAGGTCAATCATACGCTGAGCGACTTGCTCTGGGCGGTTCCCTTCGGTGAGCCACGAGAGGAAAGGAGTATCGTAGCCCTCGGCACTAGGGAGTGAGTGGCTCTCCGAATCCTCGAGGTAAATCATATCTCTCGATATGGCTAAGAGACGAACAACAGGTAAGCGCCCTTCTTCTGACGCAGGAGAGGTCTTAGATACCCGACCAATGGGGCGCTGGTCATCGCTCAGTACGGGAATCCATTCTTCACGATCAAGACGCCGTTGCACCCAGATGAGGTGCACCGTCTCCAGGGCGTAGACTGCCCAGGTGAAAAGGATAATGAAGGTCGAAGCAAGGTGTAGGAGATTGCGATGCTCAACGGGGCAAAGCTGTGCGCAAAGGGCTTGGAAAAGCAGACCACCCAGAGACGAAATGATTAAGATGCGCTCGAAGCGTAGTCGCTCTACGCGCAGAATCCGCCCACGGATACAGAGCCCAGAGGGGCTATTACGCTTCGCCTTGAACCAGCGGAAAAGCACCATAGCGATGCTACTGACGAGGTAGCTCACTAACAGCAGAGCTTGGGCTCCCAGGGGCATCGCAGTAAAATCGTGGGGGGCGACAAGGAACAATCCGCCCCACAGCAGTAGGACGAAGAGCGAACGCCCGGCGATAGAGCGATTTGCCCACAAGGCTCCGACTCTCCAGAGTAGGAGCCCTGAAGTGATGAGTCCCGTGGCTACGATGCTCCACGCTACACACGGAGGGAAGAGTACCCCCATGGTCAATCCCAAAGGAAAGGTGAAAAGCTCTGTCGGTAGGGGAGGAGGGCTACTGAGCCAATGCTTGCACTGCTGATAAATCGAGTTGATCGTCATAAGTATTATCAGAACACTCGACCTTTTCTGCTGGTTCAGAGTGAGGCTCAATATAGTATAGCTCATCCTCTTCGGGGGGGAGTGCCTGTGAGGACTACTGCTCGCTGGTCGGAGCAGTATAGGTGGATGGTATCGACATATACTGCTCCGCTCATCGAGCAGTACTGGTCAATAGGATGGTGCTATAGAGATTGCGAACGGTGTGTTGTGCGTCTTGGAGATGGGGCTTTTAGGTGGTCGCGAGGGGGTGGAAGGCGATGTCGTTTGTAGAGGTCGGCGTCGTGCTCCTTTACCCAGCGGTACATATCGTTGATACATCGCCTGCAAGTGGGAAGGAATAAGCCTTGGTAGGGAGGTTTTTCTCCGAATCAAGATAATACGCCTCGTTTCAGTTATCTTTGTACAAGCGATGGGGATCATAGTCCCTATATACTGAGAGTAAGATGGACTACGTTCTTTCTATATGATACTCAGTGATTGACCTCTCGGGGCTGTGTAGGTGCGTGTTGCGAAGAGCAACGTTATCCTCTATCCCAATGAGCCCTGGAGGGAACAAAACTAAGAGACAAATAATGCGACCTATCCTTTCGAAGATAACCCTCCTGCTGGCTGCACTTGGCCTTGCCTTATCGACACCCTCGATGGGGGAAGCACGTAGTCGTAAGCCACATAAGACGACCAAGAGCAAGAAGTCGTCTTCTAAAAAGTCCTCCTCCAAGAGTTCACATAGATCTTCTCATAGCAGTCACCATAGTCGCGGTGAGCGCGCACGCTCACATCGGCATGCAGTGCTGCTTCCTACCGAGGAGCAGTTAGAGAAGATGCGTCAAGATAGTATAAGACTACGTACGGGGGGGACGGCTCCAATGCAGCAAGTGAGTGAGAAGGGTACTCAAGGGAGCGAGCTTCTGACGACCCGCTTCCGTCATGCCGACTCCACTCTTACTCGTACTGATATAAAAGAGCTCTACTTCACAGTCGATAGTCGTGAAGATACTGCGCCCTTCCTTCGCAAGATCGAGGCGGAGGCAGACCAGCTGATAGAGAGCCGTAAGTTCGCCGAAGCCCTCAAGGTGGTCCAGCAGGGACTCTGGCGCACTCCGACTCATATTGGTCTGATTAAGAGGGCTTGTGATCTGTCATTGCACCTAAATCATCCCAAGTTTAACGCTTATATGTACCAACTCGTGGAGCTACTGAGTATGATCGCTCACACGGGCAATGGCTCAAGTTTTGATAAAGCCGTACAGGTGTGTTCGCTCTCGGATGCACTCCTCTTTGAGCAGCATTGGAATGAGACACCACGTGAAGAGATCCTCTCCTATCGTGAGCAAACGAACAAAGGCAAAGCTTATCTCGTTGTAGAGGTGCAGGGGAAAGAACCAGGCAAGACACTACTGCATTATTACCTTCTGCAGTCGACTTTGCCCTCCACCTCCGAGAAGAAATAACATCCCCCTTAAGCCGATACTCCATGTCCCAAAGCTGGGAGATAAGATCATATACCGCAGAAGAAGAGACCCAGGCACGTGAATTAGCTACGCGCCTGGGGCTCTTTCCTGCTATGGGGTATCTACTTGTTGAGCGAGGAATACGCACCTATGACGAAGCGCAGAGCTTCTTCTCGCCTCGCTTAGAAGGTCTTCACGATCCCTTCCTTATGGAGGATATGAAGGTGGCTGTCGAGCGTCTTCACCGTGCGATTGAGGAGCGTGAGCATGTCTTGATCTATGGAGATTATGATGTCGATGGTACGACTGCCGTTGCCTTGCTCTATCGCTACCTTCGTGCCCAATGCCTGCCCGAGGAGTATCTACACTATTACATCCCCGATCGCTATGACGATGGCTATGGTATTACCCTTCAGGGGATCGATTATGCACACCAGTTAGGTGTCGGGCTTATCCTATCGGTCGATACCGGTATCAAAGCGGTAGCGGAGATTTCTTATGCGCGAAGTTTGGGCATCGACTTCATCGTATGCGACCATCATACCCCCGATGCAGTCCTCCCCCCTGCTACGGCTATCCTTAACCCCAAGCGTGCGGACAATCACTATCCATTTACCGAACTCTCGGGGTGTGGCGTAGCCTTCAAGCTCGTACAAGGGCTGGCAATGCATCGCCATCTGCCCTTTGACTCGCTCCTTCCTCTATTGGAGCTACTTGTCTTGAGTATTGCCCAAGACCGTGTATCGATACTCGGAGAGAATCGCATCTTCATCTATCACGGCTTGTGCCAGCTCAATACCCAGCCTTCGATAGCGATTACTTACCTGATGCGCCTGGGGAAGATACAGCCTGGACGCGTCGATATGGCGAGCATCTACTACGAGCTCGGGCCACGTATCAATGCCGCTGGTCGTATGGCGCATGGCGCAGAGTCGGTCAAGCTACTGATCGCCGAAGACCATGCTACAGCCGAAGCTCAGAGCACGATACTCGATGAGTACAATCGCCAGAGACAAGAACTTGATCAGCAAGTCACGCGTGAAGCTATATCCCTTGTCGAGGGTGATCCACAGCTCCAGCAGCAGCGACTTCTCATTCTCTACCGCCCCGAATGGAATAAGGGCGTCATGGGCATCGTAGCTGCACGCCTAGCAGATCGCTTCCATCGCCCTGTACTCATCCTCTCACGGAGTACGGAAGAATACCTTGCTGGATCTGGACGATCAGCAGGAGGATTTGACCTGTATCAAGCGATCCAGGCATGTAGTGACTGCTTGGAGAACTTCGGTGGACATATCTTCGCTGCTGGGCTGACCATTCGTGAGGATCGTCTGCCTGAGTTCGTACATCGTATACAGGAATACGCTGCTGGGGTCGAAGAGACGGCTACCACCTCCACCTTTACGCCTCGGCTCAAGGTGGATGTCCAGCTCAAGCCCTCCGAGATATCAAAGACGCTCCTGCGTCAAGTGGAGATGCTCTATCCCTTCGGGACGGACAACGAACGCCCCATCTTCATGGCGCAAGGGATGCGTGATGCAGGGGGTAGCCGTGCTGTGGGTAAGGCCCTCCAGCACCTGAGTCTGCGCATGACCGACTGCTATCAGCGTATCCGCCCCCTTCATGGCTTTGCCCTCGGGCTGGCGCGCTATGCCCCCGACATCACTCGCCACAAGGCCTTCGCCCTGTGCTTTGAGCTTGAAGAGAACAACTTCTACCCTCAGAGTTTCCTGCAACTACGAGTCAAAGATCTCTGTCTCGAGAGCGAACTCTCCGAGCGTCTTCTCGAGCCGTAGCCCACACCTCAAGCCACTATGATACCGATGATCACGGAGGATATTGAGGAGCTCTTAGATGCGGATGAGCCGATTATCGAGCGTCATGAGCTATGGCCTGAGGACCTCTTCGATGAAGACGCCTTAGTACACCCCACTACAGATACAGCTGACCCCTTCCCTGGGAGATCGGATGCTTCGCTCTCACCCGAAGACGTCCTTCTGCGCTACTGGGGATATGAGAGTTTTCGACCACTCCAGCGTGAGATCGTTCAGGCTGCACTTGATGGACGGGATACCTTGGGGCTGATGCCTACAGGGGGGGGGAAGAGTATTACCTTCCAAGTGCCGGGACTTATCCTACCAGGGCTAACGCTCGTCATTACGCCACTCATCTCTCTGATGAAAGACCAAGTGGATCACCTGAGAGCTCGTGGCATACGTGCTACGGCTATCCATTCGGGAATGTCGCAGGAGAAGGTGCAGACAGCACTGGATAATTGCCTTTTCGGGAAGTATAAGTTCCTCTATGTCTCTCCCGAGCGAGTGGGGAGCGCACGCTTCCAAGAGTGGCTTCATGCACTGCAGGTATCACTCATCGTCATCGACGAATGTCACTGCGTATGCCAATGGGGGTACGACTTCCGCCCTTCCTATTTGGAGCTACCTAAGCTACGAGAGCTGCTCCCCGATGTACCTGTCTTAGCCCTCACAGCTACAGCTACCGCAGAGGTCGTACAGGACATTATGAGGGTGCTGCAGTTCCGTCCTGGCTATGCCTTCTACCAGAAGAGCTTCCTTCGCCCCAATATCTCCTATTCGATACGGCACAGCGATGACAAGCCCCAGATGATGCGCTTCATCCTCTCCAGAGTGGAAGGGTCAGCCATCATTTATTGCCGCAATAGACAGCTTTGTCAGACGGTGACGGATACCCTGAACGAGCAGGGGATTAGTGCTACCTATTACCATGCTGGTCTGACCTATACCGAGCGAGAGATGCGTCAAGCACGATGGATGCGAGGTGAAGTACGCGTGATGGTAGCTACTAATGCTTTTGGGATGGGGATTGACAAGCCCGATGTACGCTTGGTCATTCACCTGACGATGCCTTCTTCTCTCGAAGAATACTACCAAGAAGCAGGGCGTGCAGGCCGTGATGGACAGCACTCCTACGCAGTGGCTATTGTCGGCAGTCAAGACAGTCGTACGCTTCATCGCCGCCTACAAGACACCTTCCCTGAGAAGGAATATATCCGAGAAGTATATGACCAGATCTGTAACTTCCTCTCGATAGGTGAGGGGGAGGGATTGGGGCGTACCTATGACTTTGATATGGAGCTCTTCATCCGTCGCTTCCACATGCGCCCGATACAGACGCGTCATGCCATAGAGATTATGCAGCTCTCCCAGTGGCTGGTGTACCGTGATGATGATAGTCGCTCGCTACTTCGCTTCCTCATACCGAGCAAGGAACTGTACCAGCCACACATCGGACCAGACCGCCTTATACGTACTATCCTGCGTAGCTATACAGGGCTCTTCTCAGACTATGTCTTCATCAGTGAGCATGATCTGTCGGTACTTTCAGGGTATAGTGAGGATGAGGTCTATACCTTCCTTGTGACCCTCTCACGCCAAGGAGTGCTCCACTACATCCCGAAGAAGGATATCCCTCGGCTACACTTCCTTATACGCCGTGAGGAGAGTAAGTATCTCCGCATCCCCTATGCTGCCTACCAAGAGCGTCGGGATAAGATGAGCGAACGCATAGGTGCTGTGCGCTCCTATATAGAGGACGAAGGTCTATGTCGCTCACGCAAGCTCCTCGCTTACTTTGGAGAAATAGAGACCGCTCCCTGCGGAGCGTGTGATGTGTGTCTGCGTAAGCACCCTTCAGGGCTCCATCAGTACGTCATCGATGCTGTAGAAGAAGAGCTCGATAAGTCCTTCCTCAGCACCTCCAAGGAGTGCTATCCCGTCCAGCAAATCATAGACGCTCTCCCTTATCATCCGCTGGACATCATCTCTGCTATCCGCTATTGGGCAGGCGAACTCCTCGAGGGCTTTGAAATCGATGGCCCTTATTTGCGGAGACACATGCCGTAGCGTTCCCTATTACTTGAATACGATTACTGATTACCATCCTATGCTTAAGATACAGCAATTCACCTTCGGGCCAGTGCAAGAAAACACCTACATCCTCTACGATGAGCAAAGCCGAGAGGCCGCTATCATAGACCCTGGGTGCATGCGCCATTCGGAAGAAGAGAAGCTCAGTGCCTTCATTGCAGAGCACGATCTGACCCCGAAGTTGCTCCTGTGTACTCACCAGCACTTTGACCACGTGTGGGGTGCCGCCTTCGTACTTAGGACATGGCCCGAAATAGCAGCGTATGCCAATGCGATTGACTTCGAACTTCTCCCCCTCCCATCAGACCAACTGAAGAGCTACGCCATCCCTCTTCCTTTGGAGGATGTTCCTGCCGAACGCTATACGATGGTAGGACAAGATGACCTTATTCGCCTCGGGAATGAAGACCTTCGTGTCCTCTTTGTCCCTGGTCATGCTCCAGGTCATATTGCTTTCTATGCCCCAGAAACAGGGGTGCTGCTCTCTGGTGATACCTTGCTCTTAGGCACGATAGGCCGTACTGACTTCTGGTATGGAAGCTATGATCAGCTACTCGAATCTATTCGTACGCAGTACCTCCCTTTGCCCGATGAGACGATTGTCTTCAGCGGTCATGGTCCTGAGACTACGATTGGCTACGAGCGTCGTACGAACTCCTTCCTTCGTGAAGGATAGGGCTTTTTTGAGAGGGGAAGAGGCTTAGCGGTAGTCGGTATAGAGTAGGTAGCGTGCGCGCTTGGCTTGGAAGGCTTTTAGTCCTGCCTGCCACGATGCTCGTATCTCAGCTTCGCTAAGTCCAGCACTGAGTTGCTCTCGTAGTCTCTTTGTTCCTGCTAAAAGATCAAAGAGTTGTCGCTGGTTGATCAGCTGCATGCCTAAGCTATCTGCCTTGCGGTAATAGTCGATGAGCGGAGCAAGTGTGAGCTGTCGCTGAGGAAGACTCGCCGAAGTATAGTCGGTGCCGTAGCAACGCTTGCCCTTGTGTCGAGGGTTGCTGTCCTCACCGATCTTCACTGCTGGAGTATAGACCGCATCACCGAAGCGCTCATCTGGGTAGCCGATAGCTTGAAAAGGTTTAGCCGTCCCACGCCCTACACTCATGATGGTTGCCTCGAAGAAGCAGAGCGAAGGATAGAGCTCGATGGCTCGGCTATTGGGAAGGTTAGGGCTTGGACGTACGGGGAGCGTGTAGGGATCTCCATGTGACCATCCAGCCATAGGGATGACCTTCACGTGGCAAGTCCTTCCACCTCTCAACCACCCTTCTCCATCGATCATCAGTGCCAACTCTCCCACCGTCATACCATGAAGCACGGGCAGGGGATCGACTCCTACGAAGGAGCGACAGTCGCCCTCTAATATAGGTCCATCGATGAAATCATTAGGATTGGGGCGATCACAGACGACGAAAGTCTTCCCTTCCTCGGCACAAGCCTCCATCAGGTAGTGCATCGAGGAGATATAAGTATAGAAGCGTGTACCTACATCCTGCAGGTCAAAGACAAGGAGATCAATATCGCTAAGCATCTCGGGAGTAGGGCGCTTGCGCTGTCCATAAAGGCTGACGATGGGAAGTCCTGTCTTCTCATCCATACCACTACGCACGCTCTTCCCTGCATCGACTTTACCACGAAGACCATGCTCAGGGACGAAGAGACGCACTATGTTGACGCCTTGAGAGAGGAGGGTATCGACCAGATGAGTGCCTGTAGAGCCGATGAGCGAGCTCTGATTGACCATCAGTGCGACACGCTTCCCCCTGAGTGTCGGGAGAAGGAGCTCCATACGCTCAGCTCCCACTATGACGGCTGATCTTGTCTCTGCCAGAGCTGGCGTTCCCCACAATAATATACCCAGTAGGAGGAGCGTAAAGAGCTTCTTCATCTGCTGCTATCCCGAGATCTTGACGCGCGAGGCACGGACATCGGTACCAGTGAAGATAGAGGCTAATTCCTCGAACTTCTCAGGACACTCGGTGGTACGGTAGGAAATCTCACCTCCTTGGCTTAGGCGATGCTCCATCTCGGGATGGCGGAGGAGGTAATCAGCGAGGGAGGTAGCTACAAGTTCGCCCTGAGAGATGAGCTCGATGGACTCGGGAAGCGCAGCTCTGATCTTGGAGCGTAGGAGGGGATAGTGCGTACAGCCTAAGATGACGGTGTCGATCTTAGGATCACGTTGCATTAGTTCGCTGGTGTACTTCTGGACGAAGTAGTCAGCTCCATCAGAATTGCTTTCACCATATTCTACGAGAGGCACCCACATCGGGCAGGCTTGCTCCTCGACAGTGACTTCAGGGAAGAGCTTACCGATCTCTGTCGCATAAGAGTGCGAGGAGACGGTACCTGGAGTGGCAACGACCCCAACGTGGCGACTCTTGGTGAAGTGTGAGATGGCTTCGACTGTGGGGCGGATGACCCCGAGGACACGGCGTGTGGGGTCTTCGGAGTAGGGGAGATAGTGCTGCTGGATCTCTCGAAGGGCCTTTGCCGAAGCTGTGTTACAAGCTAAGATGACCAGCGGACATCCTGCATCAAAGAGGTACTTCACCGCCTGGAGTGTGAAGTCGTTGATGACATCAAAGGAACGTGTACCGTAGGGAGAGCGTGCGTTGTCTCCGAGGTAGATGTAGTCATACTGGGGGAGCTGTCGGCAGATTTCCGAGAGTATAGTTAGCCCTCCATAGCCCGAGTCAAAGACTCCGATGGGGGCAGATGTCGTAGGATAAGCCATATTAATAGTGGTAAAGTGGCGGATATTAGAAGGGGACTAGACTGTAGAAGACCATACCGAAACACCCTGCCAACGCTAAGATCAAGAGGGGACTTACTCGAAAGCGGAAGACGGCGATGAAGGCCACAGCGAAGAGTGATAGACTGACGATGAACTGCGTGAGCGAAGTGTTAGGCGTACTGAAATTCTCCGCCGTCATCAGCACCATTGCTGCAGCTGCGACAAGCCCCACGACCGTAGGACGGAGTGCACCGAAGACGCTTTTTAGCAAGGGACTTTCCTTGTGCTTGAGGAGGAAGCGGCTGACGAGCATCATCACGATGAAGGGAAGCCAAAGGATGGAGATGGTCGCGAGAAGCGAACCTAAGCAGGCTATCGCAGGGGGATACCCGGCATTGAGCACCGAGGTATATCCTACATAGGTAGCCATATTGATGCCCAGAGGCCCAGGTGTCATCTGGCTCACAGCGACAATGTCCGTGAACTCCGCTGCGCTCAGCCAAGCCTCTTTCGTGACGACATCATCCTGGATGAGTGAGAGCATCGCATAGCCTCCACCGAAGCCCACGATACCGATCTTAGAGAAGATAAGGAAGAGCTGTAGGAAGATCATTCTGCATCTGTGTGAGAGCGACGTCGCTGTAGATAGCCATAGATCCAGCCTGCACACCCTGCGATGAGGATGATGTAGACAGGTGAGACGTCGAAGAAATAGATGAGAATAGCTGCAAGCACTGGTATCCAGATGGTATAGCGCGAGAGCGATGCGGAGCGAGCCATTGAGAAGACTGGAGCTACGATGAGTGCCACGACTACGGGGCGGATGGCACGGAAGGCATTCTGTACGAGGGTGAGCTCCTTGAATTGCTGGAAGAAGGTCGCTAAGATCAGGATGATGACGAAGGACGGTAAGACGTTGGCTATCGAAGCGATAATCGCACCACGCAGCCCCCCGAGCTTATGCCCGATATGTCCTGCCATATCGACTGCGAAGATCCCTGGAGTCGCCTGCGCTACGGCTAAGATGTCGAGGAACTCTTCCTGCGTGAGCCATCCTGTGCGCTTGACGATCTCGTGCTCCATCATCGGGATCATGGCATATCCTCCGCCGATGGTAGTGATGCCTATCTTGAAGAAGATACGGAAGAGCTGCGATAGCTCCTGGCGGTTCAGTCTCTGTCTTGTACTCATTGTTTCTACCACAAAGATACGACCTTATGATGGAAGAGGAGGTTAAAGTAGTGCCCCCACACAAGAGTTTAGCTCTCGTGTGGGGGCACTACTTTTATGATAGGTAGGGTGGGAAGAGGCTTCCCTAAGCCTTGCTACCAGACGACGACACGATCCTTCGGAGCGGTGTACATCTTATCCTTGGGGCGGATATTGAAGGCCTTGTAGAAGGGGTCAATGTTTCTCAGTGCCTGATTGACACGCAGCAGACCGAGGCTGTGGGGGTCGAGCTTCGTCAGACGGCGGATCTCAGCCTCTGTGATGTTTTGACCCCAAAGACGTGCATAAGCGATGTAGAAACGCTGGTCAGGAGTGAAGCCATCGAGCTTAGCGACCTGCTTGCCTTCATTGGCCATCTGTAGGGCAAGGTAAGCGATGGTGAGACCACCTTGGTCAGCGATATTCTCCCCGAGAGTGAGCTGGCCATTGGCCTTGAGCCCTGGGGCTACAGTGACGGACGAGAACTGCTTAGCCAGACGCTGTGTGGCTGCCTCGAACTTCTTACGATCCTCTTCGGTCCACCAGTTGTTCATATTTCCATCCTTGTCAAAGTTAGAGCCTTCGTCGTCGAAGCCGTGAGTCATCTCGTGCCCAATGACGACACCGATAGCACCATAGTTGACTGCATCATCTGCATCCATATTGAAGAAGGGGGGCTGCAGGATACCTGCTGGGAAGCAGATTTCGTTGGTGGTAGGCATATAGTAGGCATTGACTTCCTGAGGACTCATGAGCCACTTCGTGCGGTCAACAGGCTTGCCGAGATCCTTGAGGTTGTCGGCCTGCATGAAGCGTGTAGCGGCTTCGAGGTTCTGGTAGTAGCTCTTGTGCTCGTCAATATCCAGAGCACTGTAGTCCATCCACTTGTCGGGATAACCGATCTTGATGACGAAGCTGCTGAGCTTCTCCTGTGCGCGCTTCTTCGTCTCAGGGCTCATCCAACTGAGGGCTTCGACACGCTGTCCGAGAGCCTTCTGTAGGTTGTGCACGAGACCGAGCATACGCTCCTTTGCTTCGGGAGAGAAGTAACGCTTGACATATACTTCGCCGAGGGCTTCACCGAGGACGTTCTGTACGACACCGATGCTGCGCTTCCAGCGAGGGTGCATCTCCTTGCGACCGCTGAGTTGCTTGCCAAAGAAGTCGAAGTGAGCCTGTACGAAGTCGTCACTCAGCGAATTAGCTGCCCCACTGATGGTGTGCCCCGTGAGGAAGTCGCGAAGATCCTCGACTTTAGCGGTGGAGTACCATTTGTCGAAGGCCTTGAAGAAGTTCAGCTGCATGAAGTTCGCCGTGGCGACATTGATACCTCGCAAGCGCAGGTAGCCACTCCAGTCGAAGCCCTTGTTGTCACGAGCAAAGTCGGAGATCGTCACGATGTTGTAGTTCTTCTGCGAGTCACGTAGCTCGGTATTGGAGTAGGAGAACTGAGCCAGCTCCTTTTCTAGGCGGATGGTTGCCTTGGCGATACGGGTAGCTTCTTCCTCTGAGTGTCCAGAGAGCTTGAGGATACGCACGAGGTATGCTTCGTAGCCAGAGAGAATCTTCTTGGCCTCGGGAGTGGCCTCTACATAGTAGTCACGTGAGCCAAGACCGAGCGAGGTCTGTGTGAAGAGGAAGATGTTCATTGTGCTGTTCTTCTCGTCAGCAGCGACACCTGTGCCGAAGAGACAACCTTGTCCATAGACCTGGTCCTGCTGAGCGATGTACTTGAGCAGGTCGTCCTTCGTCTTGATACCTTGTAGAGCTTGGAGCTCGGGGATGAGTGGCTTGTAGCCCTGTCTGTTACGCTCAGCACTATCAAGCGACTGCTTGTAGAGAACGGCGACACGGTAGGCGTTGGTACCCTTATCCTGTGGCTTGGCGATTAATTCCTCTACGATATGGCGGATCTGCGAAGTCGCTGTATCCTGCAGGATGTCGAACGTGCCGAAGCGGCTGTAGGCTGGCTTAAGTGGATTCTTGCGTATCCAGTTGCCGTTGCTGTAGAGGTAGAAGTTGTCTTGAGGGCGTACCTTTTGGTCCATATCTGAAAGGCTAATGCCTGGGACCTTTGTGGTTTTTGCCTCCTGAGCACTGAGACTTATCGGCAGGCCACTCTGTACCATGAGTGCGCTAAGTCCCAGCGTGATGAGTTGCTTTTTGAGCTGCATAACGGATCTTAATTGTAGTGGTTGTGAGCGAGAAGCTCCATGCGTGAGGAGCACCTTGCTGTGTGCTTATGCAAAGTTACACCTTTTCACTACGTGTTATATGATGGGGCAACGAGGTGCCTATGACCAAGCATGCCGTAAACATCTCTCCTCATTGCACCTTTCGTTTCGAGGGGTAAGGGGGCTACGCTCTATAGTGGTCAGTGAATCGACCACTACTGATCAATGCTATTACCACTAGTGGTTGGTGGTATCGACCAGTACTGCTCCCCCTACTGACCACTATAGCGTGTAGGAGCTACGTGCGGATGACACCTTGCGAAGTAGTCGTGAGGTGCACTGCTTGCTCGAGGAGAGTGGCGACTATTTATAGGAGGATAGCCCCTAACGAAGCCGCTCTACGAGGAAGTCGACCAGAGCCGATATGGTTGCTTGAGGTGCAATGAGCTGGGGCTCGATACCATAGCTACGCACGGCTTCGGCGGTCTGCTCGCCGAGGACTGCAATGGGAAGCTCGTGCAGGATCTCCGTCAGTTGGTAGGTCTCTAATAGCTCGACCAAATGATGTACCGCAGAGGAGCTGCACGCTGTGAGGTAGTCTGCGGAAGTCAAGGCAGCACGTAGCTCATCTTGCTCGTAGTGGATGGACGTGTTGGTATAGAGGGGAAGATGCTGGCAATGGTAACCAGCTTCCTGGAGTAAACGAGGAAGGTCGTCATGCGCCAATGCCGAAGCGGGGAGCAAGATGGGCTTAGCTTCGTGCTCAGAGGCACGCTGTATAAACTCTTCGGCAAAGGCCTTAGCATGGTAGGCACTGGGCATAAAGTCAGGGTGAATGCCACGTGACAGCAGTGAGGCCGAGGTCATCGGTCCGAGTGAAGCAATACGGCAGGGTGCAAGGGCACGGCTATCTAATCCAGCTTCTCTCAGGGCTGCGAAAAAGAACTCCACGGCATTGGGCGAGGTGAAGAAGATCCAGCTATAGCGGTGCAGCTCTCGGATGCAAGAGGAGACTTCTGTAGCCACTTCTTGGTTGGCTGAGAGCTCGATGGTCGGGAGGAGTAGGGCTTCGGCACCTTTGACCTCAAGGGCTTCTTGGAGGGAAGACGCCTGGTGACGTGCTCGCGTAACGATGATTTTCTTCCCAGTTAAGGGACGTGACGTGCTCCCTTCATTGAGGCGGATGACTTCTCCGATGACGAAGAGGGCTGGGGTATAAGCGGTGAAGTCTTCCTCTGCATCGGTGAACTCTCCGAGGGTACGTGCCAATAGGGTCTGCTGGGGAGTCGTCCCTCGGCTAACCAAAGCCGCTGGTGTCGAGGCATCGCATCCAGCCTCGATGAGGGCTTGGCTAATCGAGGCAATTTGGCGTACCCCCATGTAGAAGATCAGCGTCCCTCCGAGCTTGGCCAGTGCTGTCCAGTCGAAGTCCGGCAGTTCTCCCGACTCAGAATGCGCTGTGAGGCAGGTGAAGGAGCGACTTACCGCACGGTGCGTCACAGGGATGTCGAAGTAAGCAGGTGCAGCCAGTCCTGCCGTGATCCCTGGGACGATCTCGTAGTGAATACCGGCTTCGCGCAGTACATGCATCTCTTCTCCTCCGTGGGCAAAGACGAAGGGATCTCCCCCCTTGAGGCGGACGATCTTCTTCACGTCTTCGCCTGCCAGCTTGACTAAAAGGGCATTAATCTCAGGTTGCTTCATCGAGTGCGCTCCGTAGCGTTTGCCTACATTATATAGGCGAGTGGTGGGAGGGATGAGCTCAATGATGCGAGGAGAGACCAGAGCATCATAAACGATAATCTCAGCCGTGGTAATTAGTTCGTAGGCACGACGAGTCAGGAGCTTAGGGTCTCCAGGACCTGCTCCTACGAGATATACGGTACTCATAGTGTGGTGATATGCTTCAGTTGCTCGGTGAGCTGAGCGAGTAAAGTGTCTATTTGGGAGAGGGGCGCGTGGTGGGTAGCGAGGTAATGCTCCGTACCTGTGCTATTGGCATAGAAGATACGTAGCTCTGCCATCCCCTCAGTGATATGGCAGCAGCAGCCTAAGGGCAGGGCGCATCCACCACCTAATCGCTTGAGGAGGCTTCGCTCGATGGTGACCTCTTGTGCGGTCTTCGCATCGTGGATATGGCTGAGAAGTTCCTGTAAATTGCTTGCTTCATCGCGCGTCTGTACGGCGATAGCTGCTTGTCCAGGGGCTGGGACGATCACGTCTTCACTGATGGGGAAGCGTGTGACCTCGGTCATACTCAGGCGCGTTAGCCCAGCTTCGGCGAGCAGGGTGGCATCGAAGAGCCCTTCCTCGACCCTCTTCATACGAGTCTCTACATTGCCACGAATAGGAGCCGTGCGTAGATGGGGATAGTGTAGGGCTATTTGGTAGGCACGGCGCTTGCTTGATGTGCCGATCAATGCTCCTTCGGGTAGTGCATCGAGGGGGACTGCTCCGATGAGTGTATCGTGCGTGACAGCACGTGGTAGATAGGCTGCGATGCGTGTCCCTGGAGCGGGATCAACAGGGAGGTCCTTGAGACTATGCACGGCAAAGTCAATCACTCCACTTCTCAGAGCTTCTTCTAATGCACCCGTGAAGAGCCCTTTGTCCCCCGAAGCATCCAGCGCAAGATGCTGTAGCTGGTCGCCCTTGGTCTTGATGATCTTGAGCTCAATATGTAGGTCTGGAAAGTGCTGGAGTAGGGCATCACGTACCATCTCACTCTGTCGTAGAGCAAGCTGGCTACCTCGTGTCCCGAGGATGAAGGTCTTAGGCATCATGCGATGGGAGCTTACTTTGTATGTGGGAGAAGAGCTGGAAGAGAACCTTAGAGTAGGTCTTTTGTCCAGTTGCCTCGCTCAGCTCTCTGAGGGAGGAGACAATAGCTGTCGTGTAGGTGATGCGCAGATGTTCGTCCCACTGTGAGATGAGCTCGCGTGCTTCTTCGCTGAGGTCGTGAGGAAGAGCTGCCAGTTCTTTGCCGAGAAGCTGATGCGATACTTGCTGTATGAGTGCGATAGTCTGACGTACCTCGGCGGCATCACACCACTGGAGGAAGTCTTCGACCATCGACTGGATATAGGTGTGGATTTCCTCTCGCTGGTGAAGCGCCTTCCCTGAGAGGTACTGTTGTCCACGCAGATCATCGATGGTATAGAGATGAAGCTGGGGGAGTTCATCCAGCGAAGGATCGACATTGCGCGGTACAGCCATGTCGAAGAAATGACGCTCAGTGTGCGGTACTTGCGAGAGGAGTCGCTCGGTGATGATGGGCGTGAGGGAGGAGGTGGCGACGAAGATAATGGCAGATGCAGCCAGGGCTTGAGGAAGTTGATCCTCGTAGTACACCGTGGGGAGGTGCTGCTTCTCAGCGAAGGCTACGGCACGCTCTTGGGTGCGGTTATAGATGCTTACCTCGGTATGGTGTAGCTCTTGGAGTCGCTGCGCAATGACTTCCGCCATCTGACCAGCCCCGAGAATGAGCACTGGAAGCTCAGCGAAGCTCTCTATCCGTTGCTGGAGGTAGTCGACAGCTGCCGTACCAGCAGAGATGGGAGTGGCGGAGAGAAGATATTCACTGCGCACCTTTTTGGCGGTCTCAAAGGCACGATGACAGAGGCGCGAGAGTATAGGTGTGCTTTGCTCGTGGTCAGTAGATCGGCGGTACGCTTCTTTGAGTTGCCCTAATATCTGCGTCTCACCCAGCACCATCGACTCGAGACCACAGGCCAGTCGGAAGAGATGTCGTATCGCTTCGGTGTGCTGGAGTGTGGTGAAGATGGATTCATCTCCCGAGTGACGGATGCGCTTGAAGCGGTATAGACTTCGGATGAGTGCCCCCTCTAATTCGGATGTGACTTGCTGGGGAGCTTCGTAATAAATCTCTAAGCGATTGCAGGTGGAGAGGACAAAGCCGCCAAGTAGGCTCAGTTCTTCCCTCCACTGTGTGATGAGTTGTACAGCTTCTTCGTCACCGAGAGCGAACTGCTCTCGCCGCGAGAGTGAAGCGGTCTTGTGATTGATACTGATAAGTCCAATCATAACGTAGTATCTTGTAGCAGTAATTCTTTTAGGTCGTTGTAGGCCTGCTGTAGTTGTATGCGCTCGTCTTCATCCGTAGCCTCTTGCAGGACTTGACGGTACTGAGCTAACCTTTGTAAGCGTGCTTCAAAGCCTTCGGGTAGGGTCTGCATCCAGACCTTCTTGAGCTGTTGGGTGATCTCGGGCAAGCGGTAGTCGCTGTGCACGGATAGCGTGATCCCTTCGTGGTGCGCCGTAGCTCCGAACTGTAGATTGCCCCGTGTCGCATCGCTTAGGAGGGCAAAGAGGTAGCCCCCTGCTGCGAGTTCCTCGGCAAAGATATGCTCTTGCGTAGCGGATCCAATGCCCAAGATGATGATACGCTCCTGCCCTATATCTGAGCTACTCGTATAGGCTCGGGGAATCCATCGGAAGGCTCCACGAGCTTCGGCTTCAGCTAATTCGGGACAGAGCGTGGGGGACATAAGGGTAAAGGGAATTTGACGCTCTATGAGCCCCTGTGCCTTTCTCCAGATGCCTTTCCCCCCTCCGACGAGGAGTACGGGTAGAGCCTCTGCGGAGAGGAAGAGGGGGAGGTGATAGACTTGTGGCTCAGAGGACGGGGAGATGGATCGAGGGAGATGACGCTTCTCAGTGCGCCAAGCCCAAGGCTGTGCCAGGTGCTTAGCCTTTAGTAAATCAGCATCTGACCACAGCTCCGAAGCCTTACGGTCGCAGATGAGTTGCCCCCCTTCTAAGAGGAGTACACGGTCAGCAAAGCGACTAGCCAGCTCCATGTCGTGGGTGGAGATGATGATGGTCTTCCCTGCTTGGTGAAGCTCTTCCAATAGTTCCAATACACGCTCGGTGTACAAAGCATCAAGGGCAGCCGTAGGCTCATCCAAGATAAGCACCTTGGGGTCTGTCGCTAAGACAGCCACGAGTGCGACCCATTTCTTCTGCCCTTCACTGAGTTCGTGAGGTGGCTTGTGGCGCAGTGTCGTCAGCTCGTAGCGAGTCAGTAGCTCCTCGAGTCGTGCGTGGAGTGCTTCCTCTTTTAGCCCGATGTTCTTTAGTCCGAAGGCTATTTCATCCTCTACCGAGGGAGTGAATAGCTGATAGTTAGAGTTCTGAAGGACGAGTGCTACCTGCTTGCGTAGGGCTATACGCTCCTGTGGAGGGACAAGCTCACCTTGGAGATAAACAGCTCCTTCCCATGCTGATTGTAGCCCTGAGAGCAAGAGAAAGAGAGTGGATTTCCCAGCACCATTATGGCCAAGCAGAGCGATGCGTTCCCCTTGCTCTATGGTGCAAGTGATCTGACGAAGAGCTTCGTATCCGTCATCATAGTGGAAGGATACACCTTTGATTTGCAGCAGAGGAGCGTGTAAAGTAGCCTCGGTGGAGCTTGACGAAGTGGCTGTATCTGGCTCCCCATCTTCATAGCCTCGGGATACTAAGCCTAAGTAGAGCTTATCTGATTCGACCTGACTGAGGATGAAGGTGCGCGAGAGGAGCATCCCGAAGTGCTGTAACTTCGTTCCCAGGCTGCCTTGGTAGCCTAAGCGACTGATTTGCGCCAAGCGGATCTGCCCAGCAGTCTCTTCAAGGACGAAGATGTAGCGGTAGGTCAGCTCGATAAGCTCAATAAATAGCTGGGGTACTCCAAGGCTTCTCAGTACGCTATAGAGGCGATGGAGGGGGAGTAGATGCAGGAGAAGCATCATCGAGCTTGCCGAGGCTAAGCATCGGAGTCCAGTGCGTAGAGCCAGTATGCTTCCCTCTCGTGTAATGCCCCATCCACCCAGGTCTAACCATAGCCTATCGGTGCTCTTACTGCCTATTGCGATCGGAAGAATGGAGAGGATAATGAAGCCCGACAGGATGAGTAACCGCCTGATGATACTCCATCTCTTTGCTTCACTGCGATAGAGTAGCCAACCTATCATAGAGCCTGCAAGCACGGATAGAGTGCCTATACCTTGTAGGCTGATGGCCACTCCGAGCAGGCATAGGCAGAGAAATAGATAGGCTTGCTCCTCGCGGAGTGTTGGGCGCTGAGAGCAACGCTTTGTGTGCGACATTACGCTTCGTGCTCCTTGTTAGATGAGTGTTTCTTGTAGACGAGGTGGTAGTAGCCCCATGCAAAGAGAGCTATCCCGATAGCTACTTGAAGAGCAAAGAGCAGGGGCTCGGCAAGCTCCGATGGTTCGAAGCTCTGGTAGAATGGCGTAGGGCTAAATCCTGGTGTCAACTGCCCAATCATCTCTCCAGCTTGGTCGTCTGTCCCTGATCCGATGTCGAAGAAGCCAGCTAATATAGGCAGTGCGAGGCAGATTATAGCCAGCAGGGAGAGTGCGATGAACTGAGGACGTAGGTTTCTCTTCTTGGTAGTTGATGCCTCTACCTCAGCGGTAGTGAGAGTGCTCTTGGCTTGGCTCTTCTCCAGCAAACGGAGTACGATGACTGTCAGGACACCTTCTATGATAGATAGAGGTACTTGCGTGATGGCGAAGATACCGAGGAACTTCCATGCTGCTCCCATCACACCTGTCGCAGCATCAGGGTAGACGACCGCAAGCTGAAAGGAAGTGACGATGTAGGTCGCCATAGAGCCACAGAAGGTCGCCACGAAGATGATGATATTCTTCGGGAGACGGAGTGAGGTGAGGAGGCGATACAGGGCATAAGCAACGAAGGGACCAGCAATCGCTAAGGAGAAGATATTTGCGCCTAAGGTGCTGATACCTCCATGCGCTAAGAGTAGAGCTTGGAAGAGTAAGACGATCGCTCCGACTAAGGGCATTGCCATGGCTCCGATAGTAAGCGTCCCTAAGGTCGTACCTGTGAGGTGGGAGCTACTCCCAGTGACGGAAGGCATCTTCAGCGCCGACAGGATGAAGGTATAGGCTGCCGCTAAGGCAAAGGAGCTTTTCATTCGTGGGGAGGCTTTGATCTTACGAGCTACGAAGCGGTAGCTGAAGATGACGAAGGGCAGAGCAATGAGATACCATATAATACACCACTTCATCGGGATGAAGCCCTCCATAATATGCATAGCACCCAGTGGCTCTAAGCCCAGAGCTAAGGCAAGAAGTAGGAGATAGATACGCTTATTCATAGCAGGTTTGTTGAGGACAGAGGTCTGTGTTAGGGCGAGGTTTACTGCTCACGTTCGGCCGCCATGAGGTGATCGAGCCATACTTGACGCAGGGAGGCATAGTCGGCCAGACCATGCAGATGGCAGTTTTCTTCCTCGACCGTGTAGCCGAGGGCACGGAAGCGAACCTTCCAGCTTTGCTCTTCTATGGGAAGTCCTTCCTCTTCATCACCTGCCATATCATTGAGAGCGTGGTCACCAGCGACTGACATCAAGGGGAGGAGATTGAGCGTCGTCCCTGAAGGGCATACTTCAGCAAGACGCTCTGCCACATCCTCAAAGAGCATATCTTCAAAGTCCACGGTGCCAATGAGTATACGTGGACAGCGCTGCTGCAGATAGTCATGTAGGCGACGGTAGCGTCCATTGGCCTCGGGATGCTTGTCGGTATTATTGCCGTGCCCCATCATGATGAGGGCTTCTCCCCGGTCGAGACGCTCACGGAAGAGACTGTAAATGCAGTCGCCTACACGCTCTATATCGCTTTGGCTCCAGAGTAAAGGGACGCCGATGGTAGCTGGTATCTGAGGGTAGAGGCGGTGAAAGAGTGGGGCATAGCGGTCTTCAATGAAGGAGTATTCCAGCCCTGGGATGACGTGGAGGGACTGGATGCTCACAGCTTTGTAGCCAGCTTCGCCTATAGCTTCGAGCCACTTATCTGTAGTGAAGTATTCCTCCCCCGTCTTCTCTTTCCACTTGCGAATACAGAATTTTGAGGTGAAGGCCATATAAATATCCCTATCGGGAAAGCTCTCTGCGAAGGCTTGGCGTAGGGTAGCAAAGGTCTTGTGTGGCCCTTCATAGGTGCTACCGAAGGTGACTAAAAGCAGGGCGCGTTCGTGGCGCTTCGTTTGGCGCACTTGGGCGATGAGAGGGTTCTGGTTACACTGTTCCATAGAGATTTCTTCTGTGTAATTGGCTACAACGTAGGGGGCTTTGTCCTACGCAGGTAGCACAAAGTTACTCTTTATCGAACAGATTCTAAAGGAATAAAAGGGTGGTGTGTGCCTCTTATAGCAGATGAGGTGTGGCTATAAAACGAGTGTTGACTGTCTCCCGACAGCCAACACCCTTCGTTAACCTTAAATCTAATACCATGAAAAACACACTGCAAATATACGTAAAATAATATGATGTAACCAAATGTATCTTAATGTTTATTTGAATATTGTGCGTAAAATGCCTTTGTGTACAGGGGAATTATACAGAAAAAAACTTCTGTAGATATACGATTATGCTCCCTGAAAAGGAGTATAGATAAAGAGAGGAGGCACTCAGCATGAAGCTGAGTGCCTCCTCATTAATTGAGAAAAGGTGGTACCTTTTACTTGGTCTTGATGCCGAGCTTCTTGGCGATGTCTTCGGGGATAGCAGAGCGATGAAGCACGATGTTCATCGTCTTCCCCTTGACAAAGTTGTAGGAAGCATACCAGTGACCCTTATAGGCACCCGTTTCACCCCAAGAGTTCTTTACCATGAAGAACTTACGGCCGATTTGGTTCTTTGCGATACCATAGATCACCATGCCGTGGTCATCGGTGAGCTCAAAGTTATCGAAGCCCTTCTGACGATATTCCTGAGTAGGTTCGATCTCAGGGACGTCAGCCGTGTGGATGAGTTGACCGATCAGACGCTGCTTGTCGGAGCGATTGAGTCCGACCCAGCGAGCTTGGTCAGAGCCCTTGGTTTCCATTTCTTCGACATCGGGAAGGATGGCGATCCCGTCACGAGTGAAGCCCTGTTCGCTCACGTCCGAGCCCCAAGCGATGGTGTAGCCCTTTTCGATAGCGTATTCCATCGTACGCATGAACTCGTCAATAGGGAGGTTATAGGACTCTGCCCAGCGCCAGTTGTCCTCAATTTCGAGGGCGAACTTGCTATAGAAAGGATGGTGCGTGAAGGAGGTCAGTGATATATAGTCATCAGCATTAAGACCCATTTCTTGAGCGTAGCTCTGAGGCGTGTACTTCTTACCCTTGAAGGTGAAGGTCTCAGGGAGCTTGCCGAGGTAGCTGTCGAGGATACCTTCGAAGGCGGAGAACCAAGCTGTAGAGAGCTTAGCTCCATTAGGAGTCTTGATGATCGCATCCAGGTAAGCCTTCATACCTGCTTCCATTTCGCTGTGGCTATTGAGCTTGGTACCGTAGTTGAGACCTGGAAGCACAGACTGGGGTACTGCTCCGTAGTTCTTGAGTACATAGAGTACATCGTAGAAGGAACCTCCCTGAGCGAAGTTGAGCTTGCCGTGTAGACGGACGTACTTGCGTGCCTTATCACGATAGGAATGGCTGACGACAAACATTTCGGAGAGGTCATATTCACCCTTACCGATACGAATCAGTTCGTCTTCGAGGAAGCTCTGTCCAGAGTAGGCCCAGCAGGTACCTGAGTTTGCCTGATTCTTGATTGAGGTAATGCGTGCATCCTTGATGGTGGTGAAGACATTAGGTTGTCCTGCATCCTTAGGCTGCGTAGGGGCTTGTGCTTGGGCAAGGGAAGAAGTAATCCCTGCGAGTGCCATGATGGCGATAAGTTTCTTCATCGTTGATGGGATATGTGATAGTTTTGAAGTTGCATCAAGTGCGAATTGACCTGTGGTATTTCGCATAAAGGATACCCAAAGATAAGCATTTATTTGCTTGGGGCGGTGCGGTTGATCGTAGTCTCAGGGAGGAGATAGGGACTTCCCTCTTAGCAGAGCTACCTGTGTGGCGACGAGGGGTAGGGCAAATTCTACCCATGATGAAGGTGTATATTCATGCTCATCGGAGCTCTACGAACAGCCTTTCCGTGCACCGTTTGCCGATGGTCTCGATTTGTAGCAGTAGTGGTCAGTGGTATGAACCACTATTGGTCGGCGCACAAAGCTATAGTGCTTTACGCTTCGATCAGTAGTGGTCAGAGCATGAAGCACTATAGCTTCGCATCCACCTTTGGTATGGATGCTACCTTCTCCTTCAGAAAAGGGGGAAAGTGCATGTGGTCAAAATGTCGTACATTAGCTATAGAGTCATCCGTAATTTATTGTACGCATCATACCCTATTATAATGGAGCAAACATTCTCGATACCCTATAAGACGCTCGATCGCTCAGAGCTTTCAAGTAAAGATCTTCAGCTGGAAGAGCGTGCCCTTGAAGCCGCACAGAAGGCTTACGCTCCCTATAGTCACTTCCATGTGGGTGCAGCCGTGTTACTCGCTAACGGCGAGATTGTCACTGGATCCAACCAAGAGAATGCAGCCTATCCCTCCGGGACTTGTGCTGAGCGCACGGCACTCTTTTGGGCTGGAGCACAGTGGCCAGATGTAGCAGTCGAACGCCTCGCTATCGTGGCTGTCAATGCTTCTGGTCGTGTATCCTTCATCTCCCCTTGTGGTAGTTGTCGTCAGGTGATCATGGAGACTGCGACACGCTTCCATCCTTTCCCCGTCTTGCTGATGGGGCAGGAGCAGACGCTTCTCTTGGAGGACTGTCGCTATCTCCTTCCCTTTGGCTTCGACGGCAGCGCACTTTAGATAGCCTCTTGTCTATGCCACAGCGCCAGCACCGTGGGCAGATGCCCTATATCGAGCGTGATACAAGCTGGATGTACTTCAATAAGCGCATCCTCTTGGAAGCTATGCGCTCAGACCTTCCACTTTTGGAGCGATTCAACTATCTGGGAATATACTCCAATAACCTCGATGAGTTCTTCCGAGTACGCGTAGCTTCGCTACGTCGCCTCGTTGATTCAGCCGAAGATCTCCTTCCTGCAGAGCGCAAGAAGGCGAAGGAGACCCTGCGCACTATCCTCCGTCTGAATAAAGAATACTCTCAGCTCTTTGACGACACTTTTACGCAGCTTGTCCGTGAACTTAAGTCAGCCCATATACATATTATCAATGAGCGAGAGCTGACGACAAGCCAAGAGGATGAGGTGCTTTCTTTCTTCATGGATCGGATTAACGGCTTCACCAATCCCATCTTCATCAATAGTCCTACGTTTAGTCCCGAGCGACATCTCAAGGAAGCTCTGTATCTGGCTGTCGTCCTATGGCATACTCAAGAGGAGGATGAATCGGAGCACGAAGTGGCTTTGCTCGAAGTGCCAGTGCGTGAGTTAGGACGCTTCTTCCGCCTGAAAGACAAGGATGGAGAGAGCTATCTGATGTTCCTTGATGATGTGATACGCTACTGTTTGCCCTACATCTTCATCGGTCGGGAGTACGTGCAGTATGAAGCGTACACGTTTAAGTTCACCAAAGATGCAGAGTTCGAAATAGAGCAGGATCTTCGCTCGAGTGTCATCGAAAAAGTCTCGCGCGGAGTCAAGCGTCGTAAGCGAGGCGAGCCCGTACGCGTGGTGTATGATCAAGCTCTCTCCTCGGAAATCTTGCGCAAGCTCAGCGATATGGCGGAGCTAAACTTCCGAGATACACGCATCGGAGGAGGTCGCTACCACAATATGAGGGATCTGATGGATCTACCTGACTGTGGTCACAAGGAGCTTCATTTCCCCAAGCAACCTCCGTTGCAGATGGATGAGTTCCACTATACGCAGAGCCTGATCAAGCAAATACTTCATCAGGATCGTTGCCTCCACTTCCCTTACTACAGCTTTGACCATTTCTTGCGCTTACTCCAGGAGGCTGCTATAAGCGAAGAGGTCACAGAGATACGAATTTCGCTGTATCGCATTGCCCAGAACTCCAAGGTCATCAAAGCCCTCACTACAGCTGCTCAGAACGGCAAGCGGGTCACAGCCGTGGTCGAACTCTTAGCTCGCTTTGATGAGCAATCGAATATCAACTGGGGGAAGAAGATGCAGGATGCTGGAATCAATGTGGTCGTTGGGCACGAGAAGCTCAAGGTGCATTCCAAGCTGGTCTATATCGCGACTAAGCGAGGCTCTATCGCTTGTATTGGCTCGGGCAACCTGCACGAAGGTACAGCACGGCTCTATACAGACTTGATGCTGATGACTGCTCATAAGGGGATTGTTCATGATGTCGCTCAGGTCTTTGACTTCATTGAACGCCCCTTCATCGTCCCACATTTTCATCACCTGCTGGTCGCTCCCAATGGTATGCGTCAGCCCCTGTATAACCTGATCAATAAGGAAATTCGCTTGGCGAAAGCGGGCAAGGATGCCTTCATTCGCCTCAAACTTAACCATATTGTCGATGAAAAGATGGTGGCTAAGCTCTATGAAGCGGTCTCTGCTGGGGTGCGTGTCGAGATTTGTCTGCGAGGCAATTGCTCGCTGTTGCCGGGGATACCTGGATACAGCGAAGGGCTGTTTATCAATGCGATTATCTCACGCTATCTGGAGCACTCGCGTATCTACATCTTTGGGGGTGGGGGAGAGCCAAAGTACTATATCGGATCGACAGACTGGATGACGCGCAACCTGGATCGTCGCATCGAGGTGATGACACCTGTCTATGACCCCGAGATACAGCATGAACTGGACTTTATCCTCTCGGCAGGATTGCACGATACCGAGCAGGGATACTACGTCCAAGGTGAGGCGGTGCGACCACGTCGTGAGGACTTGGCTTCCGATGAAGCGCCCTTCAACTCACAGCAAGCATTATATAAGTATTACGAAGCAAAGAAGAAGAGAGAAAATCATGGGTAAGTCTCATTATGCTGGTATTGATATAGGATCGAATGCCGTCCGTCTACTCATTAAGTGCCTCAACGAGCCTGGAGCTGCAGAGCCTCTGTCTAAGGTACAGCTAGTGCGTGTTCCCCTGCGCTTAGGCGAAGATGCCTTTGTCGATGGTCGGATCTCGAAGAAGAAGAGCAAGCAACTCGTCAGCTTGATGAAGGCTTATCGTGAGCTGATGGAGATCTATGAGGTCACGGCCTTTCGTGCTTGTGCTACCTCTGCGATGCGTGATGCTGCTAATGGAGCTGAGCTGGTGGAGAAGATCTATGAGAAGACTGATATACGCATCGAGATCATCGATGGGAAGGAAGAAGCTCGCTTAATCTCAGCAGACCTTATCCGTGCCTTAGGTACGCAGACCGAAGACACCTTCCTCTACGTAGATGTCGGTGGGGGGAGTACGGAGCTTAATCTGGTGCGTGGATCCGAACTTATCGAATCTCGCTCTTTTGATATCGGGACGATCCGCCAACTTAGTGGCAAGGTGAGTGACGAGGTGCGTGACTCTTTTGGCGAGTATGTACAGACCCTGAGTGCTACCTATGGGTCACTTCGATTGGTCGGTACAGGGGGGAATATCAATAAGCTCCTCCGCCTGGGAGCTCCTTCTGAGCGTGCGAATATCAATACGCTACCCGTGGAGAGTCTACTACGTGTGGCAGATGAATTGAGACGCTATACCCCAGAGCAACGGATGCAACTTTTCCGTCTCAAGCCAGACCGAGCAGAGGTTATCGTTCCTGCAGCTGATATCTTCCTCCAGGTTGCTTCCCTGACAGGTGCTACGGAGATCATTGTGCCCACAAAGGGGCTTGCTGATGGTATTGTTGACTCTGTCTGTCCGATTCAGCCATAGTTTCAGCTAATTATTTCTGTGCTTTTAGAAAATAATACTTTCCCCCTTAATAGTAGAGCGTCACATAGCTCCACGATCATGTGGACTATGTGACGCTCTACTATGGAAGACAGGAGTGGACTCCCTGATGCTACTTCAGCGCAGCGAGTGCAGCTTCGTAGTTGGGTTCCTGAGTGATTTCAGGGACAAGCTCCGTATAAACGACCTTACCAGCTTCGTCGATGACGACAACAGCGCGAGCCAAGAGACCGGCAAGAGGACCTTCCTGCTGCTCAAGACCGTAGTGCTCGGTGAAGCAGTTGTGACGGAAGACGGATACAGGGACTACCTTGTCAAGACCTTCTGCACCACAGAAGCGAGACTGGGCGAAGGGGAGATCCTTAGAGATACAGAGGACGACGGTGTTGTCCAGCTTAGATGCTTCGGCATTGAAGCGGCGTACGCTGGTAGCGCATACACCAGTATCAACGCTGGGGAAGATGTTGAGGACGACACGCTGACCACGGAGATCTTCAAGGTGAAGTTCGCTCAGGTTCGTCTTGACAGCTCCGAAGTTAGGAGCGATGCTACCTACAGCAGGGAGTTCGCCAGAGAGGCGTACGGTGAGATCTTTCTTAAATGTAACTGTTGCCATTGCTTGTTGTATTATGTTATCTCCTTCCTACGAGGGGAGAGGTTTAGTATATCTTTTCTTATAACTATGCCACAGGATAGGATGTTCACTCCTCTGTCGGATTACAGGGCACGTAGCCATCCATCCTCTAAGCGAAGGACGAGATCGAAGAGGCTCAGGCTCATGCAGTAGGGGACGCAGTCGGCAAAGCCAGCCTGCTCGAGTCGAGCATAGTGCTCGCTGCTCTTGATGTATTCCGTGCACTCCTCGAGGCTAAGAGCGTGCGTCTTCCACAGAGAGCTAACCATGCGTGTCGTATCATCTCCTGGCGTGGCTCCCGACTCTACGGCGAAAGCTCCAGCGTAGAGCATATCTTCCATTGAGGCTTGTCCCTTCCATCCGGCAGCGAGAACAACGACATCACGCCCTGACTGTTGGCAGTAATTGATTGTTGCCTGTAGGTTGGTCAGTGCACCCACGAGGATTTCCTCTGCTCCGTGTGCTTTCGCTATCGTTAGGGCTCGTGTACCGTTGGTCGTCGTAAAGACGATCTCGCGTCCAGAGACTAACTCGGTAGTGTATTCGGCTGGATCATTGCCCAGCTGAGCAAAAGGACAGCGTACAACGTTGCGCTCGGCGGCGATGAGTGCACCCAGACGATTGCCGATTTCTTCGGCTTCTTCGGTCGAAGCCACAGGAAGGATGCCCTTTGCTCCGTGGGCGAAGGCTGCCACCATTGTTGTCGAAGCACGGAAGATGTCTACGATGATGACGATGCTCTTAGGGCGGTGATAGAGGGAATAAAGTTCGGGGGAAGGACAGAGATAAACGTGCATAGGTGATAAAATGAAGCTACCTCCCGCGGCTGGTTTCCCCACGGGAGGTAGCTGTGTTTATTGGAGCAGTGCTCGGATTAGATGCCGAGTTCCTGACGGATGACCTGAATCTTCTCGAGGCAAGCAGCTTCTGCCGCAGGGAGATCTTCCTTGGATGTTACTTTACCACGTACGCCGATGTAGAACTTGATCTTAGGCTCCGTACCTGAGGGGCGGATAGATACCTTCGTGCCGTCAGCGGTCTTGTACTGCAGTACATTGCTGGTCGTAGGCATGTCGAGCGTAAAGACTTCGCCCTTGTCGAGCCAAAGACCTTGGAGCTTAGCATAGTCAAGGACTTCGACGACGGGGCTTCCAGCGAGGCTCTTCAGAGGGTTCTCACGGAAGTTTTTCATCATTGCTTCGATCTCTTCGGCGCCACTCTTACCCTTACGGACGACACTGACACCTTGCTCCTTATAGAGTCCGTACTCTGCGAATACGTGCTGGAGGAGCTGGTAAATAGACATACCACGGTCAGCTGCCCAAGCTGCGAGCTCGGCGAACATGCAGCAGGCGGATACGGAGCTCTTGTCCCGGATGAAGTCTTCACGGAGGAAGCCGTAGCTTTCTTCACCGCCACCGATGTAGTTCAGCTTGCCTTCGTTCTTGCGGATGACGTCAGCGATCCACTTGAAGCCCGTGTAGCAGTCGAAGAGGGTGACGTTGTTCTTCTCAGCAATCGCACGGATGAGCTCAGTCGTGACAATGGTCTTGACAACGTAGTCGGTAGGCTGTAGGAGACCAGCGTCACGGCGGTTGGCGATGGCGTAGTAGGTCAAGAGGGCGCAGATTTCATTCCCATTGATTAGGACGATCTTACCTTCTTCGTTGCGCACAGCTACACCGATACGGTCGGCATCAGGGTCGGAAGCCAAGACGATATCAGCACCAGTCTCTTCGGCACGGCGGATAGCCAGCTCTAAGGCTGCAGGTTCTTCGGGGTTGGGAGAGTGTACCGTGGGGAAGTTGCCACTGACGACATCCTGCTCAGGAACATTGATGATATTGGTAAAGCCAATAGCACGCAGAGCTTCGGGGATGATGCGCACGCCTGTACCATGGATAGGTGTATAGACGATCTTCAGGTCGTGGTGGCGTGCGATGGAGTCCTTCTGTGGTGCAGAGAGGGAAGCTACACGCTCGATGAAGCGCTTGTCGAACTCTTCCCCTAAGAGGCGAATGAGCTCTGGGCGTGCCTCGAAGTGAATATCTTCTACACGTGTGATCTTATTGACCTCAATAATCGTATTCTTATCATGGGGAGCAAGCATCTGTGCTCCATCAGCCCAATAAGCCTTGTACCCATTGTATTCCTTGGGGTTGTGCGAAGCGGTGATCATCACACCACTTTGACAGCCTAATTCGCGGATGGCGAAGGATACTTCGGGGGTAGGACGGAGGCTCTCAAAGAGGTAGACCTTGATGCCATTAGCGGAGAAGATCTCGGCTGCAATGCGTGCGAAGACATCGCTATTGTTACGGCAGTCATGACCGATAGCTACCGAAATCTCGGGGAGCGAAGCGAAGGCTTGCTTGAGGTAGTTTGCCAGGCCTTGCGTAGCTGCACCGACGGTGTAGCGGTTCATACGGTTGGAGCCTACGCCCATGATGCCACGTAGACCACCTGTGCCGAACTCTAAGTCCTTGTAGAAAGCTTCGACAAGGTCGGTCGTGTCTTCTGCGTCGAGCAAACGTTGTACTTCGGCGCGTGTCTGTTCATCGTACCCAGATGCCAGCCAGCCTTCGGCCTTGCTACGTACCTGAGCTAAGAATGTGTCTTGTTCCATAATACAAGGATGTATATGTGAATAGTGTGTGATGATGCTTTTGTCTTGTTATAGCAAAGATAGTCTTTTTCGTGTAGGTGCAGTAGCACTTATCCGTGAGCTAATAGGCAAGAAACCCCGAAGATATTGCTATCCTCGGGGCTTCTTGAGTGGTATGTGTAGCTACGATGGAGTGCTAGTTATTCACTGTCCATCCAATCTTCTGGAATGCTTCCTTGACAGCTTCGGTAGCCTTAGCTTCTTCGATCTTGAGGTTAACACCTTTGACTTCGGTTAGCTTCTCTGCTATTTTGATAAGCTTCTCTGCCGTTAAGTCTGGATTGTTCGTCAAGTCTGTGGACTTAAGATCTGTAGCTATTTTCAGTAGACCTAAGATCTTACTAGCAGGCGTGTTGTGTATCTCTATCGAGGGAAGATGGTAATTAGTGGTCTGATACATTGAGGTATTCGCGGGTAGACCATCGATGCTTGTATGCTTGATTGTCATCTTGTATAAGAATAGATCTCCAAGATGAGGCTTATTCTTTATGGTGAGGCTATTGAGTTCACCTCCTCCACTCGTATAAGCCAGCAGTAGGCGCTCTAAGTTAATGCTACCGGCAAAGGAAAGACCACCAAGCAGCTTGGCATTGGTTGTATAGAGATATGCAGCTCGGAGGTTAGGGAGGTTGTTCGCACCTGCAAGAGCGCAGTAAGCCCTAGCCAAAAAGAGAACCTCCAGCGAAGTGGGAAGGCTTATTTCCTTAAAGCTGGTCTCTGTGCTTTGGTTTGCTCTATTAATAGGTGGGTATTCACTATTTAGCTTGGTGGTGAACTTTCCGATTATATCAGGGCGATTACCCAGTGCGAGAAGGCGGAGCTTGCTGTGCTTAGAAAGGTCGAGAACTTGTTCTTCAGCTTTTGCACCTACTATATTCAGTTGCTCAAGGTTCTTAGTTCCCTGAAGCGATAGTTTCTTGAGCGATTCGTTGGTAGCGACCTTGAGACTCTTGAGGGAAGGCATCTCCTTATCCAAGGCAAACTCAGTGGCTTGTGCTATTTGCAGATCAAGTGTTTCAGGTGCACCGTCAATACCGAATCCAGATTCTTGGGTTACCTCATAGGTGTGTGTGTTGGCATCAACTAGCTTTGCGCCAGTGATGGTCAGAGGCTTATCAGACTTGATGGTGATCTGTGCTCCCTTAGTCAGCTTGATAGAGACAGCCGTGTTGATGGGGCTTTCGTCTGGCTTAATCTGATTGTTGTTATCCTTGTTGTCAGGAGCAGGAGTGTCAGGGATGGGATTGGGGGTCGGATTTGGGGTAGGTGTTGGGTTCGTCCCTGGCGTGGGAGCTGGCTTTTCGGGGTTGGGCTTAGGGGCGATAGGCTCATTGTTCTTCTTTCTGCAGGAGGCGAGAGAGAGGGAAAGAGCTACGATGGTTGCGAGTGCAAGTGTTCTCTTCATTGTGAATATTTCTTTGATGATTATAATCGATTCTGTATTTGTACAGGTCTTGCAAAGATAGTCATTTACATATAAACAACTATTTCACAGATTGCTACTTCTGGGAAAAGTGAGTTGCTCTTATCCTAGGAGCTCAGGTCTAAGTAGGGTGCTATTGCTGTCCCCAGGAGCCACGATCGAGGCTACGATACTGGATGGCCTCGGCAATATGCTCCTTACGGATGTCTTCAGAGCCAGCTAAGTCGGCGATGGTACGTGCTACCTTGAGGATGCGGTCGTAGGCACGTGCCGAGAGGTCAAGACGCTCCATCGCCAGACGGAGTTTCTCTAACCCTTCGGCATCGGGGCGTGCGAAGAGCTGCATGAGACGTGGGGTCATCTGCGCATTGCAGTGCACTTCAGGGTAGGGCGCAAAGCGTGCCGTCTGTATGTCTCTGGCGGCTAAGACCCGTTCACGGATACGTTCGCTACTCTCTGAGGGTCGTGCGTCGGAGAGCTTCTCGAAGTCGACAGGGACGATCTCCACCTGCAGGTCGATGCGGTCAAGGAGCGGACCAGAGACCTTGCCCAAGTAGCGCTGGACTTGTTGTGGGGTACACTCGCAGGTATGCGTTGGGTGATTATAGTAGCCGCAGGGACACGGGTTCATCGCTGCCACCAACATGAAGCTGGCAGGATAATCTACTGTATAGCGAGCACGCGCTACGGTGACGACACGCTCCTCTAAAGGCTGACGCATCACCTCCAAGACATTGCGACTGAACTCTGGAAGCTCGTCCAAGAAGAGTACTCCATTATGCGCTAAGCTAATTTCTCCAGGCTGAGGATGGCTACCTCCCCCAACGAGTGCTACTGGAGAGATCGAGTGATGAGGTGCTCGGAAGGGGCGTGTCGTCATTAAGGTAACGTCCTTGCCCAACTTTCCCGCTACGGAATAAATCTTCGTTGTCTCCAGACTTTCCCCGAGCGTGAAGGGCGGAAGGATGCTGGGAAGTCGCTTGGCCATCATCGATTTGCCACTACCTGGAGCCCCAATCATCAGTAGGTTGTGCCCACCAGCAGCTGCTACTTCGAGAGCACGCTTGACGCTCTCTTGACCTTTGACCTCAGAGAAATCAAAGCATTCACTCTGTATCCCCCGATAAAATTCCCCTCGAGTATCGACCTCAACGATGGGAAGAGGTGCTTCACCTGTGAGCATCCCGATGACTTCGCGCAGGGTGCGTGCGGCGTGTACATCGAGGTTGTTCACGACAGCTGCTTCTCGCGCATTAGCCTCAGGAAGGATAAAGCCTCGATAGCCTTCGCTCCGTGCTTGTATCGCTATGGGAAGGGCTCCGTGAATGGGGCGTACGGCTCCATCCAAGGATAATTCCCCCATGATCATGTAGCTCTCTAGTAGGTCGGAGGGGATTTGTCCATCCGCGGCTAAGAGTCCGATAGCCAAAGGAAGGTCATAGGCAGCCCCTTCTTTGCGCAGGTCAGCAGGGCTCATATTGATGACGATGCGCTTTCCTGGGAACTTATATCCGCTACTCTCGATGGCTGAGATGATGCGGTCTTGACTCTCCTTGATCGCCGTGTCGGGGAGTCCTACCAGCTGGAAGTACGAGCCTCGTGTGCAGCTCACTTCGATCGTGACTGTACGAGCTTGGATACTCTGCAAGGCTGCTGCATAGGTTTTGACAAGCATAATGAAGATGGGTATTAGTGTAGGTATCGGAAGGTGAAGTGCGAGGTAGATTAGCTTCGCTTGACCCTGCCTAAGGTGTCTATTTGGAAGCGTACGGGGCGTGTTAGCCCTTGGATGCCATAGCCTTTTCTTAGTTGGGAAACCACGCCTAAGCTGTCGGAGATGGCAATGCCTCGTAGGCTATCACGGCGAAATCGCTGACGTGCGGTGCTGTCCGAAGCCGTGGGATAGAGGATGACCCATTGGAGACTATCTGGCCGTGCTTGAGCCTGGAGTCGCTCTTGCTCCCGACGGGTGAGACTCGCTAAGTTTTCAGGAGAGGCGAAGACGAGGGAGACACGCTGGTGCATATAGAGTTCTGAGCAAGTGTGGCGCTTGCCCTGGATATCTACAGCCTCAAAGGGGATAGCCGTCGTTACCTTGGTCGTATCGACAGGTATAGTAGTCACTTCTTTCCACTCTTTCCCTTGTAGCATATAATAATGTACGCGCGTAGAGGCTGCATGCGTGAAGATCACCGAGTGAAAGCGAGCCGTGTCAGGTGAGAAATGCAGTGTCGGCTCAAAGTGAAGAAGCGTATCGGTCTGCTGTATTCCATCCCCTAAGTATGTGACCCAAGCAAGGGTATCGCTGGAAGCCAAGGAGTCGAGCTGAATCGTGAGCTTAGGTAGAGAGGAGGAGCAGGAAAAGAGGCCTGCTACCAAGCTGGTAGCGGTGAATGTGAGGAGGGCGAAGAGTTTATCGAGCTTCATAAGTGGGAGTCTTGAGGTCAGAGGATGCGATGTTCGTAGAGCCGTACGATGCGCTCCGTGAGGGCATCATCGGGGTCACTTTCGGGGTGATAAGAGGCTTTGAGACTTGCCCCAGTGATGCGAGCGAAGACCTGCCAGGTCCACGCCTTGAAGCCTCCGAGGAAGGACTGAAGGAGCTCATATCCAGTCATGCCGCACTGCCGGTTGATGAGCTTGATGAGTAGCTTGCCTTGGTTGAGGGTGAGGTCTTTCATCTTGGGCTCCATCTCTATTTTCAGTTCCTTCTCGACACGCTTGAGGTGAGGCTCTTGCTCCTTCTCAGGGAGAGTCTGCATATATTCGTACGTCTCGATAATGGTAGCTGCTACATACCGAGCGTAGGGGTAGACTTTCTTAACGTCACGTATTCTTCTCCAGAGCTGTCGTCGCTCTTCGTTGGTCAGAGGACGGACGGTGCGGGATGCAGAGATGTACACATTAGCAAACTGGATTACTAAGAGGCTGTCGCCACTGGTGCGACTGGCTACTCCTGAGGGGACATTTTGGGCATGGAGTCCCCACCACGTCCCACTAAGCAGAAGTGAGAGTGCGGTGAGTAGTCTTAGGATTGTGTGGTGAGGTAACATCGTGTGAGCTCTTTTGTCGAACTACCAAGGACGTGGGGGCTTCTTGGCTGCGTATTCGGTGGCTAGCCCTCCGGTAGAGGTCTCTCTGTATAGGCTGGGGAGGTCGTGCCCCGTCTTGCGCATTACTTCGACAACTTGGTCGAAGCTGACGCGGTGGCGTCCATCGCTGAATGTCCCATAGGTATTGGCATCCAAAGCGCGTGCAGCGGCGAAGGCGTTGCGCTCAATGCAGGGGATTTGTACTAATCCACAGACGGGGTCACAAGTGAGTCCTAAGTGGTGCTCTAAGGCCATTTCTGCCGAGTATTCAATCTGCAAGTTCGATCCACCAAAGAGCTGACAAGCGGCAGCTGCTCCCATAGCGCAGGCCACACCGACTTCTCCTTGACAGCCCACTTCAGCTCCCGAGATGGAGGCATTGGTGCGTACGACATTGGCGAAAAGCCCAGCCGTAGCTAAGGCCCGCAGGATGCTTTGCTCGGGGAAGTTGCGACTAGTCTTGAGGTGATAGAGTACGGCTGGTACGACACCACAGCTACCACACGTAGGAGCTGTGACTACTTGCCCCCCCGAAGCATTGTGCTCACTGACGGCCAAAGCATAGGCATAAACAAGCCCACGATTTTTGATGCTTGCAGAGCCATAGCCCTCGGCCTTAATCTTGTAGAGGGCGGCTTTTCGGCGGAGACCTAAGCCTCCTGGGAGTACCCCTTCGGCTGTGAGTCCTGACTGGATAGCGCGCTGCATGACTTCCCAGATTTTAGCCAGATAGTCCCAGATTTCAGCTCCCTCGTAGTGCTCGACATACTCCCAGTAGGTAGCATCTTCCTCGTGAAGGCGGTGCATGATATCCACAATATGGCTATCGGGATAGATGGAAGCAGAGCGCTGCTCGTTGAACTCTCCATTGGCGAGCGTCCCACCGCCGATACTGAATACGGTGTAGGTGTCGAGGAGCTTCCCTGCATCATCGTAACCCTCGAACTTCATACCATTGGGGTGGAAGGGGAGGACGATATCAGGCTTCCAGATAATCTCCGTCGGAGCTATGGGCGTTAAAGTCTCAAGAATCGCAACATCAGTCATGTGTCCTTTGCCTGTCGCTGCCAGACTCCCGTAGAGCGTGACATCATAGCGCTTGGCTTGGGGACAGCGGTCTCTGAACTGCTCGGCGGCGCGACGTGGACCCATGGTGTGGCTACTACTAGGCCCACTACCTATGCGGAATATCTGCTTAATGGTCTCCATTTACTATGTTATGCTAAGGGCTCTTCTATTGAGCGAGATGCTGGTGATGCAAAATCACTGCGTGCACATGCACACTATATCAAAGGTACAAAATCCTCTGCCTAGGTGTATAATATCAGATTTTGTTGCTACTTACGCCTGCGCTCTGCCGTGGGATACCTGCCCGTCTCTTCTTTTATGCTAGGAGCCTCCTTTGACTATGTGGTGGGGCGACCACTAGTGGTGGGAGGGAGGCACCACTACTGCTTCGGCTCTGAATCAGTAGTGCTGCCACCCTTCCACCACTACTGCTTCATACCCTGTACTACTATTGCTTTGTATCCCCTTTTTTATTGCTCCAAAGAAAAAGGTAGGGGGATGTTATCGCCCTTCGTCCTTGTTAAGAGCGAAGCGTGGGGTAGCTTTATTGAGACTACAGCTGAGGAGGACGTTGTGATCGTAGCTCTTTTGTTGGGAAATGTTCACGCAGATCTTTTTGTATCTTTGCTTAGTCCATGTGGCGCACACGTGAAGACGAGAATTGACACTACAGAATAATCAAGCTATAAAGACTAATGGGAAAGAACAACCTGATCTTTGGGATTCACCCTCTTATTGAAGCCCTGGAGGCGGGTCGTGAGATAGATAAGATATTACTCAAGCGTGGACTTCGTAGTAGCGAAGTGAGCCATATCACGGCTGTGGCTAAGGAACGTATGATACCTGTGCAGATAGTCCCAGAGGAACGTCTGATGCGCTTGACACGCAAGCAGCACCAAGGTGTCATTGCCTTCGTTAGCGAGATTGAATATACACAGCTGGAGCAGCTTATCCCGATGCTCTACGAAGAAGGACGCTCTCCCTTCGTGGTCTTGCTCGATGGGCTGACCGATGTGCGTAACTTCGGTGCTATAGCACGTACTGCCGAGTGCGCAGGTGTCGATGCGATTATTATCCCTGAGCGTGGAAGTGTATCTGTGACAGCCGATGCCGTCAAGACCTCGGCAGGAGCACTCCATCGGATACCCGTGTGCCGTGTCAGCTCGATACAAGCGGCTGTGACGCTACTGCAAGATAGTGGTATCCAGATCGTCGCAGCTTCGGAGAAGGCAGCCGATCTCTATACCGAAACTTCCCTATCCCTCCCCTTAGGGCTCGTACTCGGGGCCGAAGACCATGGCGTATCTCAGGAGGTACTCCGTCGGGCAGATAAAATCGTGCGTATACCACAGGCAGGCTCCATCGGGTCACTTAATGTCTCAGTGGCTGGCGGTATTCTTATCTATGAAGTAGTCCGTCAAGCTGGTCTGGATACCCTCTAACGCTTCATATATCATGCTTACGAAGATCTACGCTGATGCCCCAGACTATCGCCTCTTGAGCGATTTGGTCGATGCGCTTCGCCGTGGAGCAATCTTCATTTATCCTACTGCTTCGGGCTATGCTTACTGCTGTGATGCACTCCATCAGCGTGCCATCGAAGAGCTTTGTCGCCTGAAGCAAATTGACTCGAAGAAGAAGGCTCTCTCGATAGCCTGTGCTTCGCTGAGCCAAGTCTCTGAGTACTGCAAGATGAATGATCGGGCGTTTAAATTCATCAAGGAGCATGAGGTGAATTACACGTTTATCCTGCCTGCTTCGGGTGCCCTTCCTCGTATCTTCAAGCAACGCAAGGAGGTCGGGGTACGCCTAATACAGCATCCGATTGGTCGGCTCTTAGCCGAGCATCTAGGTAATCCACTCATCACCTCCTCGCTACCTATAGAAGATGAAGATGAGCCTGAGTATTGCACGAACCCCGAGCTCATAGAGGAGCGTTATGGCCAGCGAGTCTATACCATCCTCGATGCTGGGGATATACCGCTGGCACCCTCTACAATCGTGGACTGCACCGAAGAGCCTTTTGAGGTGCTTCGCTACGGACATGGTCGCTTGGCAGACGAAGAGCCCCTACTCAAGAATTAAATACAACTGCATATCCACTTATGGTGAAAGAACCTGAGCTTATAGCCTACTATACAGACGAAGATGTTGAAGCTCCTCACCTCAGAGAGCGAGTCCTACGCAACTGGATACGTGAGGTCGCAGCTCTCTATAACCGTCGTGTAGGAGAGCTATGCTACCAGTTCTGTGGTGATGAACGCATCCTACAGACGAATCAAGACTTCCTTGATCATGATTATTACACCGATATCATCACCTTTGATGAGAGTGAGGGGGATGTGATCTCTGGAGACATGTTGATCAGTCTGGATACGGTGCGTAGCAACGCAGAGATGCTTGGTAATGCCTACGCCGAAGAGCTACATCGTGTGATCATCCATGGTGTGCTACATCTGTGTGGTCTTAAAGATAAGAGCCCAGAGGATGAGACGCGCATGCGAGCAGCGGAAGATCAGGCCTTGCAACTCCTACATGAATTGGTCGGTGAAGGGACGCCTCTTCTCGATTAAGTAACGACTTCTGATGGAGCTTACCACCGTGCTGAAGGGCTGTCCTTCATGTCTCGTTGCCGTATATTCCAGATAAAAGCCGTTTCTTTGTGGTATTATTGACTATTCGACCACTAAGTGAATTTAATCATCGATCAGGGAAACTCGGTCTGTAAAGTGGCCGTAGTGGATGGGGGTGAGTTCATCGCCCACTACTCCTTCCCGCAGGTTTCCCTCCGAGAAGCTGGGAGTATCCTATCGGATTACCCAGATCTGAAGGCCGCTATCTACAGCTCTGTCGCTGGTGTCGACAAGTTGCTGTTGAGCCTGCTCGCAGAGCGTATCCCTACGGTACTTCGGGTCGACGAGTATATCGATGTGCCTGTGCGTGTACGTTATGATCGTAAAGGACTCGGTAGCGATCGTCTGGCTGCAGTCGTAGGTGCCTCGGCATTGGCACTCCAGGGTGTCAGCCTCTTAGTAGTGGACTTAGGTACAGCAATTACCTTCGAACAAATAACTCCCAATGGGGAATACATAGGAGGGAATATCTCTCCCGGACTTTATACCAGACTCAAGGCTCTGAACCACTTCACCTCGCGTCTACCTTTGCTTCACGATCTCGTCTCGCCCGTGCGTGCCTTCGGTACGACTACCGCTGAGGCGATTTCTTCGGGCGTGCTACATGGTGTCGTCCACGAGATCAAAGGATATATAGACGAAGCTAAGGCGAATGACCCCCAGGTGCAGGTCTTTGTGACTGGTGGTGATGCCTCGCTGATCGAGAGTTATCTCCCTCAGGAGGTTCGTATAGAGCCCGACTTAGTTCTCTATGGACTCAATAAGATATTGGAGTACAACAGATGATAAAGCATAAGAAGATCCTCAGCTACCTCCTCTCGGCAGGTCTCCTCTCAGCAAGTACTGTGGGAGTCCTCAGCGCACAAAGCAACTCGGAGCGTTCCCCCTATAGTCGCTTCGGCTATGGGACGCTGGGGTTACGTCAGACAGCTACAACCAGGGCCTTGGGAGGTATCGGTGTGGGACTGCGTGATGGCTTTACGGTCAACCCCGCCAACCCCGCCTCATACACCGCCGTTGACTCGATGACCTTCATTATGGATCTGGCGGTAGCATTGCAGGGATCCTACCTGAGTGAAGGCTCGAATAAGGATAGTCGCATCTTGGGAAATATCGATTATGCTACCATCCTTTTCCCTATGGGCAAGCATCTGGCCATGAGTGCAGGGATTATGCCTTTCTCGACTGTGGGCTATCGCTTCGGCAACTTAGAGCCACTGGAGGGAAATCATAGTACCTATCAGCGCACTTACTTAGGTCAAGGGAGCTTCAATGACCTTTACTTAGGGGTGGCTGGTCGTATCGGCAGTTTCTCGCTGGGTGTCAATGCTTCTTACCTCTTTGGCTATACGACTCAGGAGCGTCAGGTGTATATCGGATCGGAAGGAGCTTCCAATCCTTTCTATCGTACACAGCTTCAGCTGAAGGGCTTCAAAGCAGATGTCGGCGCTCAGTACCAGCTGGATTTGGATAAGGAGCATAGCCGTTCGGTTGTCTTCGGTGCGACCTTTTCCCCTGAAATTAAACTCCGTTCGACGCTTATCGACCAGCATTTCCAGAGTGCAGAGAACTCCAGTCGCTTAGTTCCCGAGTCTACGGATACTATTACCTCTCAGAGCCTACATCATGTACCTCTGAGCTATTCCGTAGGTGCTACGTACCGTCATAATGAAAACTTACTCTTGGGTGCAGGCTTCACTTACATGCAGTGGGCTAAAGCTACGAGCCTTGAGCAGGATGGAGCTAAGCCTCGAGATACCTACCGTATAGGCTTGGGGGCAGAGTGGGTGCCAGATCAGCGTGGTCGTGGTATCTTCGCTCGCTCACGCTATCGCTTTGGGGTGAGTGGGGCTAATTCGTATATGCTTGTTCCGACAGCATCGGGGCAGAGGTATGGGTACAATGAACTGACGACCTCGTTGGGTATTGGTTTACCCCTTATCGATCGCCGTTCGCTCCTCAACATCACCGTGGACTACCGCTATCTACTTCCTCAATCTTCGGGAATGGTTCGTGAGCATGCTCTGGGAGTCACTGTGGGTATCCTCTTCAACGAAAACTGGTTCCGTAAGGCTCGCATCAACTAACTGCCCTCCCTTGCTTGACGTAGCTTCACCTCCACAGTTAGGTGATCGGCTTCTCACTACGATCTAATCATTTATATAACAAATACAAGAGACAATGAAACTGAACAGAATGATCCTGGTAGCCGCTCTTGGACTTCTCTCGACGGCTGCTTACGCCCAGACGGGTAGAGCTACAGGTACTCCTTTTGGCTCAGGTGAAGACAGCATCCGCTGTCGCCAAAGTATCAGCCTACTGACCAGCTTTGGCAAGACTGCGAACTATGCCGACGCCTATGAGCATTGGCAGAAGGCATATGACAACTGCCCCGCAGCATCCAAGAATATATATATCATCGGTGCTAAGATCCTACACTGGAAGTTTGATCAAGCCAAGACGGCTGACGAGAAGAAGAAGATATTGGCGCAGCTGATGAAGCTCTATGATGATCGCGTCACTTACTTCGGTGATGATGCTAAGGTCGGGACTCCTCAGATCATCGTCGATAAGATCGAGGACTACAAGAAGATCGCAGGAGAAAATGCCGACTTCAAGCAAGTCTACCAATGGGCTAAGCCTGTCGTAGAGCGCTATAAGGCGGAGTCTCCTATCCAGCTTCTCTACTACTATGCTTTCAGCTCGCGCCTCATCGCTTCTAAGGATGAGTCGAAGATCGACCAATACATCAATGAGTATACGCAGGCAGCCGAATATGCGGATGCTATCTTAGCTGCTGCTGATACGGAGGATGCTAAGAAGGTAATCGAGACGTACAAGGGGCAGATGGATACTGAGTTCGCTCAGAGCGGTCTAGCTAGCTGTGATAAGCTCGAGAAGACCTACACTGTAGATAAGATCGACCAGCACAAGACGGATAAGAGCTTCCTACAGAATGTACTTTCCCTCTTCCAGCGTGCCGGATGCGATGGCGCTTCTTCGGTACGTGCAGGTCGCTATCTCTTTGATATCGAGCCTTCCGTCACGGCTGCTATGGGTATCGCAGGCGAAGCTATCCGCGATAAGCGCTACGCAGAAGCCACAGACTTCCTGAACAAGGCTATTGGTCTGGCTAAGACCTCTTCTGATCGCCTCAAGTGCTACGAAGCACTCTTCCAGATCGCACAGGTACAGCGCAATAGTGGTGCAGCTATCTCCTATGGTAACAAGATCCTGGCTGAGAACCCTCGTAATGGGCGTGTCCTGCTTTACTTAGCTGAGCTTTCTGCAGGAAATGCTTCGCGCTACTATGCGGATGACAAGATCAAGCAGCGCTGCTACTACTACCTCGTCATCAATAAGCTACGTCATGCTGCCAGCGTCGATCCTTCGGTCGCAGCTCAGGCTAACCGTGCTATCGCTAACTATTCGCGCTACCTCCCCTCTGCACAAGAGATCTTCATGCACCCTGATATCAAGAAGGGGTCTACGGTTAGCTTTGGGGGCGAAAGTGTCGTTATCCCCTAACCATCATAGCTTGCTCTATGTCTGATCTCCCTTCGCACTTAGGTGTAAGAGAGAGGGAAGAAGCCCTCCGCCGTCTGGATAGAAGTGCCAGACGGCGGGGGACTTCTCGTTCGTACCCCTTCGCTCTTCTCTTCATCCTCTTCTCGCTGCTACTGGGGCTGGGAGCCTGCAGTAAGAAGAAGGTAGAGGTAAAGAACCTAGAGGTCAATCCCGACTCGCTATATACAGCACGTATGGTTGCCCTCAATACGCTTATTTCGGATTCGGGGCTTATTCGCTATCGTATGATGGCACCCGAGCTTTTGATCTATGAGCGTAACGAGCGCAATGAATGGGTCTTCCCCCGTGGCCTTGTCTTGCGCCCCTATGACCTAAAGAGTGGTAGTCAAGTATTTATCAAAGCAGACTCTGCTATCCGTCGTCCGCTCAAGGAAGAGTGGGAGCTTGTCGGGCACGTCCACGTGCAGGGTCCTGCGGGGCAGCGACTCAAGACCCAGCATCTCTTCTGGCTTCGTGCCGATCAGCGTCTCTATTCAGATGATACTACCTACTTTGTCACCAATGGCAAGGAGCTAAGAGGCTCGCATTTCAATGCCAAGGATGATCTCAGCTGGTACGAGATCTATGACAATAAGGGTGCCTTCGACTACGATGAAAGCAAGGCTTCTGCGCCAGCTACTCCAGTTCCTTCGCGTACCGATACGCTGAAGCGTGCATCACGTAGCTAAAAGGCTTCGTATGCTTTGCTCCCATTATCAATGATGATTTACCTCTATATAATCCTCAGCCTAATTGCTTCGGCTTTCTTCTCGGGGATGGAGATCGCCTTCCTCTCTTCGGATAAGCTTCGCCTTGAGCTTGACCGAAGTCGCGGTGGTGTCTCTGCTAAGATCCTGGGTATTTTCTACTCGCGTCCCGATCGCTTCATCACGACGATGCTCTTGGGTAACAATGTCGCTCTGGTCATCTATGGGCTACTGACAGCCGAGCTGATGGAGCCTTGGCTTAAGTTGTTATTAGGGCAGAATGATGGGGTGATTCTCTTGGCTCAGTCAGTTCTCAGTACGCTCTTGATCCTCTTTGTCGGAGAATTTCTTCCAAAGGTGACCTTCCGTGCTAACCCCAATCGTACGATGCGCTTTTTCTCTGGCGTGCTGATACTGGTCTACATATTGCTCTATCCCTTTGCTTGGATCATCGGGCTGATTACGCAAGCCATCCTCTATGTGGCTGGGCAACGTACGAAGGGCGTGGCTATTCGTCCCCAGCTTTCATCGCTGGATCTGGAGTACTATCTGACGCATAGTTCGGATGATGGTCAGGCTTCAGGTATTGAGACGGAGGTGAAGATCATCCAGAATGCAATCTCATTTTCGGGGCTTCAGGTGAGAGACTGCTTAGTGCCTCGCAATGAAATCGTAGGGGCAAGCATTGACTCTACGCGCGCTCACCTCGAGGAACTCTTCATTCGCACAGGGCTCTCCAAGCTCATCATCTACAAGGAGAATATAGATGAAGTCGTAGGCTACATACACTCGAGTGAGATGTTTCGTGGTGACGACTGGCAGAAGCGTATTGTGTCAGCTCTCTTTGTTCCAGAGAGCATGCAGGCAAGCACGCTGATGCGTCTCTTGATGCAGCGTAAGAAGAGTATTGCAGTCGTAATCGATGAGCTCGGTGGTACGGCAGGAATGGTGACCTTAGAAGACATCGTGGAAGAGCTTTTTGGGGACATCGAGGATGAGCATGATCGACAGAAGCGAGTCGCCAAACGTCTTGATGAGCGTACGTTTGTATTCAGTGGGCGTATGGAGATCGATGATATCAACGAGAAGTTTGGCTTGACCCTTCCCGAAGATGAGGACTTTATGACGATAGCTGGCTATATCTTAGATCACCATCCCAGCATCCCATCGCAAGGGCAAGTCCTTGAGATCGGTGATGTTCGCTTCGAGATACTTCGCTCGACTTCTACTAAGATCGTTTTAGTAAAGATGACGCTTCCAGGGGCATAGCTCCCTCATTTTTTCGCAAAAAGCAACCATCCTACCCCCTCGTTTACGGGAAGGTAGGGTGGTTGCTTTTCTTTGTGTTTGGAGGAGTCTACTTTGTATTTTGCTTGACTTTGTAGCATGCAGTAAGCGCAAGGCATTAAGACGGAGGGGAAGGGAATTTACTCATATGTAAATGACACGCCCGAATGTCGCAAACAGCGAAGCGAGTGCCGTATGATGCAATAGTCTCATGTTGCTCGCCTCTCGTGAAGCATAATGAAGCTGTTGAGAGGGAAGTTGCCTTTTCTCTCTGTACGAAGCGGTGGATAGTAGTACGGCTACTTTGTCAATCGACCACTACTGATCGACGCTTGCACCACTATAGATCAATACCTCGCACTTATACTGCTTCGTCAGCCGACCACTACTGCTACATGCGATCCTCTTGCGTCTGTTGGAGGCGCTTGGGTCGAGGGACTATGCACAAGAGGACTCCTCCTATCTTCCATGGAGTGCGTATGCTGTACCAGAAGATCCTGATATTTAGAGCTGATGATATTGAGTGACGTAGCCGAATTTTGTACCTTTACATAGCACGTCCGTAGCGTGCATCACTCAAGTTACACAGATATTACCCATCGTAAGTCTATGAAGCAATTTCTAAAGAAAGGGCTCTTGCTGGCTACTGCCGCCCTCTCTATCGGCTCACAAGCGAAGGCCGATAAGGGGATGTGGTTGCTCAATGAGCTCACGCGAGAGAACCTTGCCCAGATGAAGGAACTGGGCTTCCGCCTTCCCATTGATTCCCTGTATAGTCTGGACAAACCCAGCATCGCCAACTCGGTCGTCATCTTCGGTCGTGGATGTACTGGGGTGACCGTTTCCAGTCAAGGGCTTATCTTCACGAACCATCACTGTGGCTTCGATGCCATCCAGTCGCAGAGTGCCGTTGATCATGATTACCTCCGTGATGGCTTTGTTTCTCAGAGCTTCTCCGAAGAGCTCCCTATCGAAGGGCTTACCGTGAGCTACCTCTCTTCGATACGAGATGTGACAAAGGAGATCCTGGCTAAGCTCAAGAAACCTAAGAATGAGATCGATCGTCTTTCGCAGATACAGAAGATCTGCCAAGCTCTGGAGGTCGCTGAAGGTAAGCGTCTGAAGAGCGAACACAAGCGTATCCAAGTACGCCCATACTATGCGAACAACAAGTACTATCTCATCACCTATGACGTGTTCAGCGATGTGCGTCTCGTCTTTGCTCCTCCAGGATCGGTAGGTAAGTTCGGTGGTGATACGGACAACTGGATGTGGCCACGTCATACGGGGGACTTCTCTGTCTTCCGTGTCTATGCTGGCAAGGATAATGCGCCTGCGAACTACAGCAAAGATAATGTTCCCTACACCCCTAAGTACCATGCTACGGTCTCTACCGAAGGCTACGAGAAGAATGACTATGCGATGACTATCGGTTTCCCTGGATCGACCTCGCGCTATATTCCTTCCTTCGCCGTGGAAAATCGCATGAAGGATCAGAACGAACCACGTATCGAAGTGCGTGGTATCAAGCAGAATATATGGCGTGCAGCGATGAATGCCGACCAAGCAACGCGCATCAAGTACGCCTCTAAGTATGCACGTAGCTCTAATTATTGGAAGAACTCCATCGGGATGAACAAGGCACTTGTCAAGCTCGGTGTCCTCGATCAGAAGCGAGCTGAGGAAACTTCCTTCGAAGGTTGGGTAGCTGCTTCGGGCAAGAAGGCACAGGCATACAAGGGTATTCTCTCCGAAATGGAGGGGGCTTACAAGCAACTCGGTGCGATTGAGCGACAGTCCATGTACCTGCGTGAAGCCCTCATTGGAGGAACGGAGATCGTCCTGCTTGCTCGTGGTCTGGGTAAGCTTACATCTCTACCTAAGGAGCAGGTCGCTCAGCACCTCAACGACCACTACAAGGACTACCTGCCTGCACTTGATCAGAAGGTACTGCCTGCGATGCTCGATATCGTACGTCAGCGTGTCGAGGCCAGCCGTATTGCTCCGATCTTTGATGTGATCGACAAGGAGTACGGTGGTGACACCAAGGCTTATGCTGATGCGCTCTTCGCCAATAGTGTCGTTCCCTACAAGGATAAGCTCTTAGCGGTGCTCCAGCAGCCCAATGCAATGGAGGTCTTGAGTAAAGATCCAGCTGTCCTGCTTTCGGACAAGGTCTGGGAGATTTATACTGCTATTTCTCTTGAACTGAAGCCTCTCTACGAGCCTATTGACCGTGGTAATCGTCTTTACTTCGCTGGTCGTCGCCTGCAAAACCCTGCCAAGCCTATGCCCAGCGATGCCAATTCTACGATGCGTATGAGCTACGGTACAATCAAGGGCTACAGTCCTGCAGATGCTGTCGAATACGATTACTTTACCACGAGTCGTGGTATCTTGGAGAAGAATGACCCTGCATCAACGGAATTCAATGTCTTCCCTTCTTTCCTCGAACTGGTGAAGAAGGGTGACTGGGGACGCTGGGCGGACAAGAAAGATGGTAAGCTCCACGTTGCCTTCATCTCTACGAATGATATCACGGGAGGTAACTCTGGTAGCCCTGTCTTCGATAAGAATGGTCGTGTCTTCGGGCTAGCCTTCGATGGTAACTGGGAAGCGATGAGCGGTGATATCGAGTTCGAACCCAATCTCCAGCGTACGATCATTGTCGATATTCGCTACGTACTCTTTACTATCGACAAGTGGGGCAAGTGCTCTCGCCTGATCGATGAGATGACGATCAAGTAGTCTCTTAGAGCTTGCTCTTAAGTAAAAGCGGCGTCCTTACACTGGGTAGGGACGCCGCTTTTGATTGCGGTTTTCGCTCCGTTGTAGCCCTTAGTGAGGATGAGCTCTTGGTACAAAGGGGGAGCGTATTGTGCTACGGGAAAAGGATACTATGCTTGATTAGTGCTTGCGTCCCCAGCGTTTGTAGTATTCCACGTTCTTGTCTTCGCGCTTCTTCTTGGCCTCATCGGGCTTGACTTTGCGTAGGACTTCGGGCTTACTACCCATGGGGGACTGAGTATGCACATCCCATTTCTCTTCAGAGGTGAAGCCTTTCTTGATGGAGAGTGCCTGCGGATAATAATAGACCTCCTCGGGAACACGATCGGGATAATCTCCAGGGGTGAAGGCTGCATTCTGGTCCGCATCGATGATGAGACGCAGGAAGTATTCCCCAGGCTTGAGGTCATGGAATGTCACTTGACAAGCCTCTTCGGCAGGCTGTGGAGCTGGAAGCGTATCCGTTCTGGGCTCTTTAGAGAGCTGCTTTACTTCTTTAGAGGCTCTCTTTGTTGCTTTAGAGGCTTGCTTTTCCAGTAGCTTACTGAGTACTTTGTCTTCCTTATTGGGCTTTTCTGTAGGCTGAGTTTTAGTTGTTGTATCAGCCTTGATCTCCCTCCCATAGCTTTGCGTTAAGACGGCTTCGCTCTTGTCTAATAGTTGGACTAAAGCATTTGAGCGAATGCCTTGAAGCACGATGGAGAGTTGCCCCAATTCGGTTTCTTGCTGTATCTGCTGTGTTAGGATGACCGAATCACAATGCGCGCCATAGATGTCGCGAAGGCTCGCTGAGTCAATGCGTGCTCGGTAGCTCTTGCCATAGGCTCGAGGAAAGAGGAGTGCATAGCGAAGCTGATCCAGAGAGTCTTGCTTCAGGGTGAAGGTTTGTGGTTTGTATATGGAGTCTTCGCGGACCTCGAGGCGTATAGCCGATGTGGGGAGGGTTGCTAAGGGTCGCGAAGCCGTCAAGTAGAGGCTGTCTCCAGGTGTTCCACCATAGATGCCAGAGGCTCCTGTGAGGGTGATCTGAAGGGGAGACTTCTCCCTCTCAACGGGCTTGCTGTGCTTGCTGCCTCGCACCAGGGGCTTGATAAAGACTAAGGTATCAGTCTGCTTCTGTATGCGGAGGAGTGAATCCGTCTTCTCATAGGTGAGGGCAAAGCGAAGGGAATCACGTGCGATCAGCTCTGGGTCACGTAGCCAGAGATCAACGACTTTGCCCTTAGCAGTAGCCACATAGAGGGCATCTGCAGTGGCATTCGGCTTGTCCAGCGAATGCAGAAGTGGAAGATGCTTGGGCTCTGTGAGGAACTCCAGCCGGCACACTAAGCTGTCGAGCCGGCTATGACGCTCCAGTCCTCTTCGCTCGACTTGCGCTACCGAATAGCGTAGTGCAATGTCTTGCGGATAGTAATAGGTGTAGGGATAAGTGACGAGCGAGTCTCGGTGTAGCGTATCGCGACGCACGATGGAGTCGATGCGTATGGTGTCGGTGCGCATGCTATCACGTAGTGTCGTCTTATAGGTCTGAGCGGAGAAAGCTAACCCTTCACTACGATCGCTATACTGGTAGTTCGCATCGTTGTCTCTGGTGGCAAAGACCTTGTAGCTACTATTGGGAAGTCCACGCATCGTGAAGAAGCCCATCTTATTCGTCTTACTGACGAAGGGGAATGGGTGCAGACGGAGCGTACTATCGTTGATCTTCTCCTCTGGATAAGCCCCGACGATGAGCCCATTGATCGGCTCAAAGGTAAGTGCATCAATTACACGACCAGCAAGCTGCATCGAGTCAATGCGCTCACCAGTAGAGACGAGGTAGCTGAAGTTCTCCAGCGGATTGTCTTCGTTATTGTCAACGATGACATCATCGAAGTAGAAGCTATAGGTAGTGCTTGGACGCAGACTATCGGATAGGATGATCGAGACGTGATGCCCATTTGCTGTGATGCGTGCAGCTTCGCGCTGGGGTGGGGAGACGATGATCTTATCAGTCTGACTGGATAGCTTGACATTCTCATCGAAGGTCAAGGTGAAGTGGTGGGTATTGACTCCCGTAGCTTTCATTGCTGGTGTAGCCTTCAAGAGGCGAGGGGGAGTCGTGTCAAAAGGTCCGCCTTCGGGCGAACCTTGGTTGGCACAGCTCCAGAGCAGGAGTGATCCTGCCAGGAAGCTGAGCACAAATTGCTTGGTTCTATTTGGGTTCATCCAATAGTAGCTGATTACATATATGAGACGAGTAGGGCACTATCAATGAGCCCAAATAGTGGGCTAAGCATGGTGATGCTGTCCCTTACTCGTCATGATTTTGAGCACCTTGAGGTCTGCTTGAGCCATACCGTCTCTTCCCAAGTCTGCTAAGTTGGCGATACAGATGTCGATGTCTTCATCAACGATGCCTTCAGTCGCCGTGACTACGTGCCCCTGCATCGATAGGAGGGCGGAGATGAGTGCCGAGCTTACGCCAGTGGATGCCTTGAGGCTACAGCTGGGCTTCGCACCATCGCAGATCATCCCAGAGACGTTGCCGATCATATTCTTCACCGCACCAATGGACTGCTCCTTGGTGCCACCCATCAGATAGGTGATGGCACAGGCGGATCCGATTCCCGAGACGACCATGCCACAGAGGCAAGAGAGGCGACCTAAGAGCTGCTTGACATAGATGACGAGGAGACTACTGAGCATGATAGCGCGCGTAGTCTTCTCGCGATCAGCCCCCTGCTCTTCGGCGAAGGTCAAGACGGGAAGCATCGAGGAGATGCCTTGGTTGCCACTGCCCGAATTACTCATCACCGTGACAGGAGCACCATCCATACGCGCATCGCACGCTGAGCTGGTGTAGGCAAGCATCTGCGTGAGTGGGCTATCACCCAGATAGCGACGACCGAGATCGCTGTTGATTAGCTTCCCAAGGTTGTGCCCATAGCTGTGTGTGAAGGAAAATTCACTAGCCCGTTTATTCAGCTGTGCAGCCTCGTAGATAAAGTCCAATTCATCTAAGGGGGCATGCAAGGCATACTCATAGACGAGGTCAAAGTTCAGGGCAATCGTCTCCTCTTCCGTCTTCTGCTCTGGGCACTTAGTACAAGGAGTGCGATCGGTAGCTACAAAGCGATCCTCTCCGTCATAGGTCAGTGAGGTCAGCCCCGTATGGGTCGCTTGGATGACAGCGGTCGAAACTCGTCCTTCGGTGTCAGTCAGTAGAACTTCGACATACAGGCGATCAATGTCATCACCTTCCTTGAGCCCAATATGTATGCAGCCACTCTCGACCATCTTCTGCGCTTGATGCAACTCCTCGTCGGTGAAGCTGTCAAGTAACTCTAACTGCTTCTCTGGAGCGGCAAGTATAGCTCCAAGAGCAATGGCGATGGGGATACCGAAGGTTCCAGTACCTGGGATACCAACTCCCATTGCGTTCTTGAGCATATTACCGCTGAGCAATACTTCGATGGATCGAGGCTCTGCTGTCGTCTGTGCCGCCGCATAGGCTACGGTGAGAGCTACCGCCGCTGGCTCTGTGCAGCCTGTGGCGGGTACGACTTCACGATGCACGAGTGCAGTGATCTGCCGTATCTGTGTCGGTGTAAGCATGGATCTCTGATGGTCTAAGGTAGAGAGTGTAGTAGCTATGGGGATTATTTACGCTGAGTGCGTAGCAGAGTCGTGAGCTTGCCGTCCTTCGTCTTGAGGTCGGGATAGCCTCCGTTTAGAGCTGCTTCCCAAGCTCCGTAATTAGGATTGGGGAGCACGATGAAGCGCTTGCCGAACTCAGAGGCAAAGCGTGTGACCCCCTGATCACGTACGGACTCATCGCGTACATCGAAGAAGTGATCAAAGTCACCGAGGTTGTCACCGAGAAGCATCAGGATGTTGTGCGTCTTGAGTACTTCGTCACGGCGAGAGGTCTTGTCGGAGGATTTATCCTTGAACATAAAGTGCTTGTCGTCGACCTGAGGGAAGCCCAGCGCACGAAGGTTCTGCTTTGTCCCAGTACGATTGACCTCATCACGATTGGAGATGTAGTAGATGTCTACGCCTAAGGCATCGGCTTTGCGGAAGAACTCAACCGCCCCTTGGAGTGCTACGGCATCGGCTTGATCGCACCAGCGATCCCACGAAGGCTGTGAATAGTCTTCGCCTTTGAGTGCTTGGTAGACGGAGTTAGCCGTGTTGTCGACGATAGTTTCATCGATGTCAGTGACAATTGCCCAGCGCTTTTCTCCTGCGGACAAAGGTGTCTGAGTGGCTACAAGGAGTCGCTCAGTTGCGATATTGTAGGCTTGCTGACAGAGAGCTTTGTACTCAGCAGAGCGCTGTATCCAGGCAGCGGTGAAGAGCTTTCCCCCGAGTGTGGGGCTCATTGCATAGGCTACCTTACCATTGGGAGCATAGGTCGTATTGTGCTCCTTGTTTGACCCGATGGCGATGACGCAGCTCGAGAAGAGGGACATCGAGAGTAGGGTAGAGCCAGCGAGTGTAAGTAGTTTCTTGGTGCTCATAGCGGTCTTATGGTTGGGATTATTTGTTGCTTTGGGTATGCTTGAGGTAGCAGGTGCGACATAGGGGGCTGTACTCCTTAGCTTCTCCGAGCATTACCTGTTGCTCTCCAGAGACTCTGCGATAGGAATAGTTAGCCCAGCTTCCACACTCTACACAGATGGCATGGATCTTATCTACGGAGTCCGCTATGGCGCAGAGTTGAGCCATAGGACCGAAGGGCTGGCGACGGAAGTCCATATCAAGTCCAGCGAGGATGATACGTATTCCTTGGTCTGCCAATTGCTCTACGACCTCTGGTAGGTGCTCATCGAAGAACTGTGCTTCGTCGATGCCGATGACATCGACCTCCGAAGCTAAGAGGAGGAGGTTAGAGGAGTTGTCTATCGGAGTAGAAGCAATCGCATTGTGGTCGTGCGAGACGACCTCTGACTCTGCGTAGCGTGTGTCTACTGTGGGCTTGAAGATCTCGACGCGCAAGCCTGCGATCTTAGCACGGCGAAGGCGGCGAAGGAGCTCTTCGGTCTTTCCGCTGAACATCGATCCACAGATGACCTCGATGCTACCACGTACGCGTGCCTGCCCAGTCTCAAAGGGATTAAGCATTACTTTTCCGTCTTATTGTAGCGAGCGGTGAGCTTTCGTACTCCACCTTCGATCTCTTCGAGGGTAATGCGTACGGTGTCGGCAGGTAGTATGTCTTCCATAACCTCAGGCCATTCAATGAAGCAGAGTGCGCCACTCTGTAGGTAGTCTTCGGCACCGAGGTTCAGCGCATCTGAGAGCTTCTCCAGACGGTAGCAGTCAAAGTGATACATCAGTTCACCCGAAGGCTCTGCACGATATTCGTTGATGATCGAGAAGGTCGGGCTATTGATGACATCCTGCACGCCTAAGGCTTCGCAGAGCGTCTTGATAAAGGTAGTTTTGCCCGTCCCCATAGGGGCATCAAAGGCGAAGATATCTCCCCAAGGGAGTACCTCCTCGATGAATTGGTGCACCACAGGCTGCAGGGCATCGGGAGAGGCTAAGAGGTAGGTCGTCTCTGTTTCCATTCGCTTATATCATGATTGTGCCAGAGTTAACGCACTCCAGCATATACTCATGCACAAATTTAAGATATATACTCTATACTATAGTGCCCAGTCAAAAAAGTGCCACTTATAGGAGACTATTGCATCACACGGTACTCGCTTCGTTGTTTGCGACATTCGGGTGTGTCATTTACAAGAGTAAACTCCTTTCGCCCTCATTCTTAACGCCTTGCGATTATCGCATGCAGCAAAGCCCCACAAAAGGACAAGTTTTACTTGTCCTTTTGTGGGGCTTTGCTGCGGTCTCTTATAGGTCAGAGGTAGGACGCTTTGAGAGAAGAACTACCAACCTCAATAGCTGGTGTGCACACCACAGATTGTTTCTTCGAAGGGAGTCATATCCTGCGTCAGGCATTGATCACGATTATTGCTATCCGATAAAAGTATTTCATCGAAAGATACTCTTTGCCTTTTCATCCTCGATTGAGAGGCGCCGATTGGCACTGCCCCAGCGGTAGTGGCGGGAGCGTTGCGACTCCGGAGATCACCTCGTATGACTATCGATAAGACGACCGATACCGCCATAATAGCAAAGCCCTCCTATAGGATCTTCAGATATGATTTTTACTCCCAAACCAGAGTCCCTAAAAACGTAAGCCCGTTATAACTATCGAGTTCATCAATGTCCTTCTTCTTTCGCTTGATTAGATCAGGAGTGTCTCGTTTATAAATAGAGATATGCTTATCCTTGCCCTTATCCCTAAATCCATTAGCTACATAGCAGAATGCAACGTTGGCACTCTCAATGCCCTTCTTGTCCAGTCTAAAACTGAGTACGTCGTACAACATGGGCTCATTGACCACCGCTTCCAGTAGAACATTTCCCGGTAATGGGGCATCAACCATCTTAAATGAAAGAAGTTCTGGATAGTAATAGTCTAGCCCCACATCTTTGCAAAACTGACAACGAAGCTCAGGAGCTGGCTTTTTCCTACTGATCCCTGTTTGATAGTCCTGTAAAACCTTTATATAGTCATCTTGATTGAAGTATTCCATAAACTCGGCTTCCGACTTATCTGTATTCCCTATGAAGACAGAGAATTCCATGCCAGATGTTGAATACAGGCTGTTAATCTCTTTTGTCGAATACTGAAAGTCTCCGAGATAAGATACCGATGATGCAAGGACAGCTTGACTTGGAGTGATACCATGCCTCGTTGAATAGCATATCAGTGCATTCGCCTTTTGTAGATTCAAAGGAGCACAGACTTCTTGGAGCAACTGTGTCTTCGCTGGGACAAAGTCAAGAAAGTCATTAATATCATCGCTTTCTTTGAGGTACTTTGCTATGAGAAAATCCTCGTCGAAGTCTTCAAGCCCCATTTCTTGGCAAAATGTTCTTAGTCCCTCTGTATCTCCATCGCCTTTCGCTATATCTAAATAGCGTTCAAAGGACTCTTCCGTTGGGAAATACCCAATCCAAAACATCATCTTCATAACTATCACTTTTTGCTTTTATACTCAACTACATGCTCTTCATGCATTGTCTGAATTACCCTTAGAGCGTCTTCTTTTGTTCCTGCGAGTTTCCGTTGCCTATCCGAAGGAAGAGAGTCCTTTTAGAAGAAGTATCAACCTATATTGTGCCCTATTTATTTAGACAATCGGGAGAGTACTTCTACGGGTAGATTTCAGCATTCCATCTGCGCCATGTAGAGATCTGAGTCTTTGGATCTCTTCTATGAGCATCTCAGAAAAGCTATTCCACTCTTTGAGTGGAGTTGCATCTCGCCGAGCACAATAATATACTGTACTAACGTCGTCCTTTATATACAGAAGAGACGCGTCATAACTATAACTCCCCAAAAAGAAGCAACTAGCATCTGCATTAGAAGGACGCTCATAAACATTTGGAATTGACAAATCAAAGGGTCCTTGAAAATCCCCTCGCCGATCTAAGACTCCCTGAAGTCCATATAAATTAAGACAGCGACTGAAAATATGCATCCCATTACTGAACAGAGTGAGGAATATTTTATATTGTTTAGGCACCTCACGATTGAGAACTCGTTCAAGCAGTGCGAGCTGCTCGTCTGTAAGGGGTGCAAATGTATGGATATTATATGCCTCTGGAGCTATCTGAGGTATATGTCCATATCTCGAACCCAGCTCCCCTTCTACAGCCCCTAAGGCTTTTTGCTCTTCTATAAGAGCTTGTATGTATCTTACATATTCCATGATTATGATATTATGAGATTGCTGAAATACACATTTTGTATCGTTAGGACAGATTGCTGATTATTTCTCTGGCCTTACGAGAAACAAGCGATTTTGAAAACACATTGTTCTGATACAGCTTTTTGAGTCCAGAGATGTTAGTTAAGGGAGAGAGTAATGGGCATAAAAACTGCCTCAAAAGAATTCGGAGAGACTTCTCGAAGTCCTCATCAGTATCTGTATAATAAAGATTAGGAGGAGTACTACCTATTTGATGTACAAATAGATCCTCAAGTCTTGTCCGAATGTGACATTCCCTTTCTTTGGGAGTTTTGGTAATCATTGATAAGCTATAGATATAGATACCGACATTAAAATAAAGGAAGTCATCAAATGATGATTTTTGCAGCGCCAAAACGAAAACAACCTCATCAGATCCTAAGAACCACTCTTTACCATTCTGAGAAAAACCAAATCCTGAAAGCTCTTCCTTTATAACCCTTACCGCTATTTTTTCTCGATTCATTATCTCGCTTTTAAGGTGTATATGTATCTAAAGAAGTCAGCATAATGTTCATCATCCTCTGATATCCCTCTGATATCGTTTAAGAGCTCCTTTCTTTTATCAGAGGGTAATTCAAGATAACACTTGACCAACAACTGGCAATAATCAGGCGTATTGATAATAGATTGCAACATCAATAGATACCATGAGGGAGCTTGCTTCCTTACTATCGAACTATGCTCTATAAACTCTGACACGTACATATCTGGGGGAAAACGTTCACAAGCTTCAATTAGTTCATATTGTATCTCCCCAGCTTCTAAATCATTCAGAGCTAAAAGCAGAGCTCTGATTCCTTCTCTCTGATATCCTTTCTCAAGTAAGGATATCGTTTCTACATATGTGTCATAGTCAGACTCAGACTCAAATCGAGATGAAGCCAGAAGTATATCGGAGAGATTTTTGTAGTAGTCCATATCACATATTATTTTAAGTCACGACTTCTTGACCTTCGAGATTAGCTGCTTAATTTAAACGCTTAACTTTCTCTCGACAACTCGACAAAGCTCAATGTCGAGATCTTCTCTCGTTCTATAAATGCTTTGAATCGCTCAGATACAACAATGAACAGCATGTTCTTCGGCTGAAAGATATCAATACTAGGGGAAGATGCTAGGGCAAGGTTAGAGAAGTCAAAATAATCACGTGTATCAGACAGCTTTTTTATTTCCCCGTCTCTGCCCACTAATAGCTCCCATGCTCGGGGAGCACTTTGGATTAAATCTTCTGAGTTTGCACCTTGTCGGATGTAGTTTATAGGGGAGTTGCCTTTCGGATAGAACAAGGGATCTTCGCTATCCAAATCCCAAGACTGCCAATCAATGTCCACCATTTTCTTTACAATGGCTCTTCTATACCCAGTTATCCCCGAGATATCAGATGATTCCAGTAGAGTCTTTACCCTATCTGTTACAATGATATTACTAGTATTAGCCATGTATATATCGGGGAAATATGGGCCAGACCGTTCTATTTCAGGTATCTCCAGATCATCATAGTGCTCATCTAACACCTTTAAGAGGCCTGAGAATAGCATAGCTCCATAATCCCCCCAGGGCATCGACCTATTCTCTAGCAGATAATACTTCATAGTGAATAGTAAAGCTAATTGTAGACATCCAAATCCCTTAGTTCTGTGAAGCTCTCGAAGAGGAAGACATCTCGCACATGGTCAAGTGACTGCTTCGTTGGGAAGAATTTACCCCGCTGTAACTTAGATAAACTCAAGCAATCTAATGGATTCTTTCTTTGCTGTAAGCGTCAAGACAAAAGAATCGAGTAGCTCTTCAAAACTATCTGCCTCGATACTAAATTCTTCAAACATAGGTTCTCGTCCATAGATAATTTTCCCCTTATTTATCCCAGATACGCCAATTGCAAGATAAGAGTATCCATTCCTAATAGAATAGGCAAATGGAAGATAACTGTTCCAAAACTCGCTAAGAAATGCTATTTCTTCATCATCTCCATCTTCTTCTGCAGCTTGAATACTCAGTTGCTCATATTCATTCCAAGAGAAACCTCCCTCCTCATTGCAGGCAAGATAGTCCGAGTAAGAAAGAAACCATGCATCTTCTCTTCTACTAGACAATTCTTTAAAGCTTTGGATGAAAGCTTGAAAGTTTAGTGGGGTTGCCTTTATGAGAGCTAAAACCCGATTGGATTCAGCCGATGGATAATCTTCTTGCGTTTCAGCCAATGGCTTGAGTAACCATCCTTTTTGAAGAAGAGAATCAATAAACCAACTATACTTGCTCATTGCTTCTGATACGTCTTTAATCATTTAATAATCTTTCGTTATAGTTGATCGTGAGTCATTACTGCTTTTACACCCCTTATCATTAGACTTTATTTCATCCAAAGTGTTGCACTTCGTAGTGGAAAATACAGGTTTAATTATTCTACATTTTCAGGTCTCCTGAAGTATAACTTTGACCATACAACTCTAGCGATTGACCTGTTCTCTCTTTGCCCCGTAACTGATACCGAATGGTATAATAATTTTGATACTTCTTGTCTGGAACGACATCAAAAACGCCTGAAAGACTTACTTCTTCCTGAGTGATGTTGTTCCTTAGGATTGCTACTCCGAGCTGATCCTTTCTTTTTAATACCCCCACTATTCTTTGCACATCCAAAATGCTGAAATCGGAAGGTAGTTGATGTACCCACCTTTGATCTTTTGCTATTTCATAACGACGAGACTCACCCCAACCGTTCGCTCCATAAGGCAGATAGAAGTATAGTTGATACTTAAAATCTGGGAGCTTTTCTTTAGAATCAGACAATAAGACATAAGAGAATATATACCCTTCTGGAACAATAAGCATACTCATGTCCACATTAGTATATTGGGGGTCATAACCATGATAAGTAGGGTCATAGATTCTGCAAACTTCATACTTAGTTGAGTTTACATTACAATATCCAGAGACAGATTTTCGCTTGCTAAACAAATATTCCTCCAATCTATGTCCCGAATTACAACTCGTAAAAAAGATCGATAGAGTGGCGACAAGCAATGGTACTAATTTATCTTTCATCATACGCATTTTATTGTATTGTATCAGACCATACCAGACCTGCAGCAGGAGGATCTTGCACCTCATCAAGGTATCGTAAGCAGGATTGCCTACGGCATTCTGGGGCTTGGTGTATTTCTTGTTGAGCAGTGTCCGAATCCCACGCCAGTCAAGGCACGCATTGATGCGACGAAAGAAGGAGTTCTTCATGTGGTCAGGGCGTGCTTGAGCGTACATTTGAACGAAGCTCAGAGCAGGGATAGTGGACTTGGTGGGCATAGCTTAATATCAATGATTTATGTACGCAAAGATACTAATAATCACATATGTACATAATAGAAATGGGCTAGCGCAATGCGCTTATACCGTGCTATGGTCTCCAGTATAGCGTTGCACGACCTACAAGCAACAAGTCCGTCTCCTTAGACTGCGCACAGATCATGGTGTGCGACTAAGGGGACGGACCTTGTTGCAGTGTAGAAGTATGGGCTTCTATGTGTGCTTTACTTCACACCAAACTCTTTCTTTACTTGTTTGATCCAAGCTGCAAGGCGTGCATCGGTGAGCTCAGGCTGATTGGTGGGATCGACGACCAAGCCAACGAACTCAGAGCCTCGCTCTGCGAGTGACTGCTCATATTCGTAGCCTTCACGCGAAGTACGCCCAACGACTTTAGCTCCCAGCTCTTCGAAGTATGTGGCGAGGATACCCACGGCATCCGCAAAGCTCACGGGTGTCTCTACCTGATTACCTGGGCCATAGATAGCTACACGCTTGCCAGAGAAGTCTGCATCTTCGATCTCGGGGAGAAACTCATCCCAAGCCGAAGGAAGCTCCCCATTGAAGTAGGTCGGTGTACCGAGGATGAGGGCATCGTGCTTCTCCACGTCAGCGAGATGAGCCGTGTCGATGTCTACATATTCGATCCCTTTCCCCCAAGCGGCAGCGATACGCTCACCCAGCTCAGCGGTGTAGGCTGTGCTCTTGCTGTAGAGCAGTCCTATCGTCTTCATATTGTCGTTGCTTTAGGGGTTAGTATTCGATGAGTTCCTTGGCAGCAGCGTAGATCTTGTCTTCGCTGGGCAGGGTCGTCAGCTCAAAGCACTTGTGGAAGCCCACAGGTGTGGAGAGCGATCCGACACGGAAGATCGGAGCATCAAGGTCACGGAAGGCCTTCTTGGCAATCGAAGCTGCGAGCTCGGCACCAAAGCCACCGAAGACACGGTCTTCGTGTACGATGAGTGCCTTCGAGGTCTTGCGAATAGAAGCGTAGACCGTCTCTTCGTCCCAAGGTACGAGCGAGCGGAGGTCGATGACCTCAATGCTCTTGCCGAGGTCTTGCTTGATGCGCTCTGCTACATTAAGCGCAAAGTGCAACGTATTCCCGTAGGTGATGAGCGTGGCGTCTGTTCCTTCGCGGCGGATACGAGCCTTGCCGAAGGGAACTTCGAAGTCTTCGGGGATGACCGAAGCCGACTCTGCACTATTGTACTGCGCTTTGGGTTCGAGGAAGACCGTGACCCCACGAGAGCGCATGGCCGTGCGAAGCAGACCAGCTGCATCGTCCGAGAAGCAGGGGTAAACGACACGTGCTCCGGGGAAGGTGGTCAGTACGCCATCGACACTCTGCGAGTGGTAGAGTCCCCCTTGGATGTAGCCTCCGGTGGAGAGTCGGATGGTGATGTTGGGAGAGTACTGCCCGTTGCTACGCCAGAAGTCGTGGGTAGAGTTCACGAACTGCTCCATAGCAGGCCAGAAGTAATCCGAGAACTCAGCTCCCTCGATGACGATACGGATCTTGTCGCTGAAGCGGCTCATACCGTTTGCTGTCCCGACGATGTAGTCCTCAGCAATAGGGGCGTTGAAGATACGCTTGTTGCCGAACTCCTGCAGCATCCCCTTGGTGACGTTGAAGACACCGCCCTTGTCCTTGTTGGCGACGTCTTGTCCCCAGAGGAAGGTATCGGGATTGTGGCGGAACTCCTGCTTGAGCGTCTTGTTCAGTGCCTGTACCAGAGTGAGCTTCTCGCCCGAGCCATCGGGGATACCAGCACCGTACTTGTCTCCAGGATAAGCCTCGCCGATGACGTACTCCATGACGGTGTCTGCCGTAGGATCTGGAGCCTTGAGGGCGTTGCGATTAGCGACCTTCAGCTCTTCGCGTGCTTCGGCTTCGATGGCTTGTAACTCCTCTTCGGTGAAGCGCTGGTAGCGCAGGAGCATACGGCGGAACTTTGGTAGCGGATCTGCGGCCTGGGCACGCTGTAGCTCTTCTTCACTGCGGTAGAGGGTGTGCTTGTCCGAATTGGAGTGCGCTCCGATACGTACGCAGTCTGCTGTGACGACGACGGGCGTGCGGTGCTTGACAGCATATTCGCGTGCAGCCTCCATCGTGTTCATCGAGTCGAAGACGTCCTTACCATTACAGAAGAGCACCTTGAGATGACGAATACCAGCATAGTTCTGCCCGACGCGTGGGTTAGCTGTCTGCTCGTGGGTAGGCACGGAGATGCCGTAGCCATTGCCTTGGAGGACGAAGATCACTGGGAGACGCTCACGAGCGGCACCGTTGATAGCTTCGAAGACATAGCCTTCGGAAGCAGAGGATTCTCCGTGCGAAGCGATGGCGACACCATCCACTCCGTAGTAGTCGAGGGCACGAGCCAGACCCACAGCCTGAGAGTCGTGTGCGGCGACGCAGGAGGAGATATTGTGGATGCCCCATTCGACCTTCGCATAGTGGTCGGACATATGACGACCGCCGCTGGTGGGATCAGTAGCCTTGGAGATACCATTGAGGATCATCTCCTCGACAGTCATACCAGCAGAGAGAGCTGCGAGCAGGTCACGGTAGTAGAGGAAGAGGTGGTCCTTACCTCGCTGGAAGATCTGCCCGATGGCGAGCTGAATACCATCGTGCCCTGCATTAGAGGCGTGGAACTGCCATCCAATGGACTGCAGTAGGTAGCTGGGTGCCTTTTCGTCCAAGCAGCGACCGAGGTAGAGGAGGTAGTACCAGCGACGAAGGGTTTCCTTGTCGGTGGTCTTGATACCATATATCTTCTTTACTGAGCTCATAGTTATGCGTTGTTAGTCTTCCATTCTTCGAGATAGCGTGCTACTGCCTGCAGGAAGGCACCGCCGAGCATACCGTCAATGATACGGTGGTCATAGGAGAAGGAAAGGTAAATCTTGTGGCGGACGGCGATGACGTCACCAGCTGGAGTTTCGAGGATCGTGGGTTCCTTTTCGATCGCCCCGATGCCGAGGATAGCCGACTCAGGCTGATTGATGATCGGGGTGCCAAAGAGCGTACCCGAGGACCCGTAGTTAGAGATGGTGAAGGTACCGCCCGACATCTCGTCTGGGGTGAGCTGTCCCTTGCGACTCTTGTCTGCCAAGCGAGCTACTTGCTCTGCGATGCCGGCGATGCTCAGCTTATCGGCATCACGGATGACGGGCACGACGAGGTTGCCATCGGGAAGGGCAACAGCCATACCTACGTTGATGTGCTTACGCTCGATGATGTTATAGCCATCGACCGCCGCATTGATGCGAGGGAAGTCCTTGAGTGCGCGTGCTACGGCCTCGATGACAGGAGCCATATAAGTGAGCGAGTAGCCTTCTCGCTTCTTGAAGTTGTCCTTTTCAGCTTCTCTCCATCGTACCAAGTCGGTGATATCCGCCTTGAGGAAGCTGGTCACGTGGGGAGCTACCTGCACGGACTGCACCATACGATCGGCGATGATGCGACGGATAGGATCCATCGGGATCACACGGTCTTCAGGCCCGATGGGGACGGCTGGTGCTGCGATCTGAGGACGAGCAACGGATGCCGAGGCTGCCGATGCTGTACGTTCGGCGCGTGGCGTAGGCACTGGTGCGCCCTTCTTCTGCTCGATGTAGCGGACGATGTCGGCCTTGCTGACACGACCACCAAAGCCTGTGCCTTGGATACTATCCAGCTCTTCCTGACTGACCTTTGCTGCTTTTGCACGCTCAAGGACAACGGGGGAGTACCAGCGCTCGACTGTACCCCGATGAACTTCGGTGACTGGGACAGATGGGGTAGGTGCTGTGGTCGTCTCGGACGTTTCCTTTGTCTGAGATGGAGCTGGTGTCGCAGGTGCTACTGCCTCACCGGAGGTATCTACGACGATGACGGGCTCTCCGACAGCCACGGTATCGCCTTCGCCATAGTTGACCTTGACGACTGTCCCTGCTACAGGGGAGGGGATGGTAGCTGCTGTCTTGGCTGAAGTGATCTCAAAGAGGTCAGTATCCTCTTCGATGTAGTCTCCTACCTTGACGTTGAGGACGGTGATCGTGCACTCGGTGACGCTCTCGCCCATCTTGGGCATCTTAATATCGAATGTCGCCATAAGATTTAGCTGATATGATGTGTCTATTATGTCTGTGAGGTGGGAGAAAGTTAGGAGAAGAGCACTTCGTGCAAGATCTCTCCAGCTGTGGGGTGGGGGAAGATGTGGCGGCGGAAGTCCTCGATATTCGAGCGGTCGGTGACTGCAATGCCTGCGAGCAGGATGAGTTCGGAGGCGGGGTTGCCTAAGATGTGACAGCCTAAGATGGTGTCGTTTTCATCCACTAAGACCTTGCACAGCCCTGAGGCATGTTCGTTTTCGACGACGTAGCGACCTGCGTAGGCCATGGGGAGCTTGAGTACACGGTAGTAGCGACCTTCGGCACGGAGCTTCTCTTCGGTGGCCCCTACACCTGCTATCTCGGGGTGCATGTAGACGACAGCAGGGACGGCATCGTAGCGCATCGGATCGTCTGCTCCACCGATGATGTGGTTGATCGCAACTTCGCCTTCACGGATCGCCGTGTGAGCAAGCATGGAGAAGCCCGTGATATCACCAGCCGCATAGACGCGCGGATGTGAGGTCTGCATATATTCGTTGACGACGACAGCTGAGCGGTTCATCGTGATGGAGAGTGATTCCAGACCTAAGCCTTCGGTCACTGGACGACGACCAACGCTCAGTAGAAGCTGCGAGGCTGGTAGGAACTCGCTCTTCCCCTCCTTGGTTTCGATGGTTACTCCTTCAGCCGAGACAGAGGTGACCTTCGTGTCAAGGTAGAACTGGATACCACGGCGTGCATACTCCTTGCGTAGCATCGCTGAGGTCTCGCGATCCATTGCTCCTAAGATTTCCGGAGCCATCTCAATGACACGAACAGGTACGCCAAGGGACGTATAGATGCCTGCAAACTCCATCCCGATGACGCCACCACCGATGATGGTGATATCCTGAGGTAGAGTCGTTACGCTGAGTGCTTCGCGACTTGTCCAGTAGTTCACTTCGTTGAGTCCAGGGATTGGGGGGATAGCAGTCTCGCTCCCTGTGGCTAAGAGGACGTAGCTGACGGAGTAGGTTTCCTCTTCGGTGGCGACCAAGATGCGGTCTCCCTCCTCGCCTGTCAGTCGAGCCGTCTGGCTGACGACCGTGACCCCAGCTCCCTTGAGCTTGTAGGCAACGCCCGAAGTAAGCGTCTTGACGACCTTCTCCTTACGTGCGACTATCTCTGCGTAGCTGGCGGAGATAGCTCCGTCAATATGGATGCCATAGGCTGCGCTTTCACGGATTTCATCGAGGAGGTTAGCAGAGTGTAGCAGTGTCTTCGTGGGGATGCATCCTTCATTGAGGCATACACCTCCGAGGGCTGTATGCTCGAAGAGCACTACCTGAAGACCGTTGGCTGAAGCATTCGCAGCTGCATTATATCCAGCTGGGCCACCACCGATGATGGCTATGTCGAAGTTCTTCATTCTATTTGTCCTTTTGTGTGTACAATGATAGTCAAAGATACATTTTTCCCCATATACAGTTATTCCCTACTCTGCAACTGCGTAGCTCTGTACTATGTATCGAAGAAGATTCTTCTTGTGATGGTGCCACTCTCTTTCTCAAGGAGAGGTACATCTCTTCCATCGACAAAAGCCATGCGACCTATACTGCTCAGAGGGGGAACCAGTATATCTCACCCCTCGGAGCAGTAGTGCTCGGTGCCAGTGACCTATACTGGTCAGAGCACCGACCAGTATAGGTCACTGGCATGCTCCTGCGCATTGGCTGATCGGTATTTATTGCTGTCCGCTAAAAGTCTTTCATAGAAAGGTCCTCTTCTCCCTTTAATGCAGAAGAGTCTCTCTTTAGAAAGGATAGCCGATGGCGATATTGAAGGCTAATAGTTGCTTCGGCTCTTGGTAGGTGATGACCCACGGATGCCCATTCTCCACCTGAGGGTCATGGAGCTTTGCTCCCACATCGAAGCGAAGCACGAAGTAGTCAAAGTCCCATCGGATACCGAGTCCAGAAGATAAAGCTATCTCCTTATAGAAGCGATTCCATCGGAAATCTCCTTGTGGCTGGTTTTCGTAGGGATGTATCGTCCAGATATTCCCAGCATCAGCGAAGAGAGCCAACTGGAGAGGACCAAGCACCTTCATACGATACTCTGCATTCATCTCCAGCTTGATGTCTCCCACCTGGTCAAAGATAGAGCGACTTGCCGAGCGTGGCATACTCCCTGGACCAAGGCTACGAGCCGTCCAGCCGCGCAGACTATTCGCTCCCCCCGCAAAATAACGTAAGTCTACGGGGACGTAGCGACTATTCCCATAGGGATAAGCGACTGCCAGCCCTAAGTGGTAGGCAAAGGCATCTCCTTCATTTAGCTTACACAGACCGCTGTAATCAATCTCTCCCTTCACGAACTGAGCGAAGTTCGTATCAAAGAAGCGATAAGCACCGTAGGGATCACGCTCCCGATTCAAGAGCATCGAGGCTCCATAAAGCAAACTTCCTGAGGACTGGACAAAGAGGCGCAAGTTGTGCACCCACGGCGAAAGCGATCCACGATAGCTATTGAGTGAATTATAACGGAAAAGGTAGGAAGCCCCGAGAATGAACTGATCTCGGTAGTTCAAGATCTGCGTAATCAAGGGCATCGACCTACGGAAGTCCTCATTGATATAGCCGAAATGGAGGAAGTCCAAATCCATCACCTTCAACTGATGTCGATAGGCTGGCGTATAATGGCTGTGCCAGCTGTATCCCCACTTGAAGGAGAAGATGTCGCGGCTGAACTCAGGGCGACTATGATGGTCATAACTCACCTGCAGGCTTGTTGAAGACTGGATGGTTGAGGATCCCTTCGTCTGAGGGAAAGGGAGAAGAAGCCGAGGAAAAGTCAGGCCAGCTTCAGCCCCATAGTTCACGTGGTCGCTACGCTGTTTGCCTAAGCTCTCATATCCCCCACGAAGCTGTAGATGGAGCTGTTCACCTCCGTGGAAGAGGTTATTGTTCTGGAAATTCAGCGATGAGCTTACCCCAAAGTTCCCCGAGGAATTGGTACCAACCACATCTCCGCCGATGCTCTTTGTCTGTGTCGAAGTGGTGGTAATATCGCAGTCCAGTAGCGAAGAGTCTTGGGCAAGGGTATCTCGATGATACTGGATCGTTACATTCTGCAGGGTAGGTAGTTCACTAAGTGCGGTATAAGTCGAAGCCGTATGCTGCATCGAATAGAGTGCACCAGGACGTATCCATATACGGCGAGCCAGCTCCTCAGGACGGATGTAATGCTTGGAGTCTAAGTCGAAGTTTATACCATCATACTCCTGTCTTATAGGTGAGTCATCACCTTGACGAGCGAGCTGATGCATACGGACTTGCCTGATACGAAAGGTCTTCTCAGACGAATGAATGACACTCCGCACCCATATATCTGAGGCATCAAGAGTATCCACCTCAAAGCGAATACTATCGCCAGAGAAGGTGTAGTATCCTCTATTGCGCAGGATTTTCATGATACGCTCCTGCTCGGCACGCATATTCTGCGGAGAGAGGATCGCCCCCGAATGCAAAAAAGAGCGATAGCGTTCGCCTCGGAAGAGTCGCTTCTGGAGCAGAGTGTCTTGTGGGTGAAGGTATGTGAGTAGATTGGTATCTGCTACCGATTCGGTGATATGCCCGACACATAGCCGTCTACCAGGAGTGATGACATAGGTGACCTGGGCTTGCTTGGCATGTGTCGTATCAACATGGAGGGTAGTCTGAGCCTTGAGGTAGCCCTTGTTGTACATCGCAGCGGTCAGATTAGCTCGCCCAAATTCTGCCTCCTCTGGACTATAGAGCACAGGTGGTTCACCCCACTTGCGAAGCTGTCTGTCGATGAAGTTGTTGCTCTTCGGGTTACTTAGGCTATAGAGTCCCAGCGACCAATCGAAGAGGCCTAATAGCTTAGCGTTCGGACGCTGTGGTAGGAAAGCTCCGAGTGATCCCAGCTCTTCACGCTCTTCTTCGCCGAGGGAGTCCACCCGAACAGCCACCTTCGTCAGGAGGTAGCTTCCATCTCCGACGTACTTTGTCGTCGAGCATGCGGTGAGTAGCAGCCCAAGAGCTAAGGTATATTTAGTCTTCGTCATAAGTAGTCCATAGCTGCCAAGCCTTGTCGGCCTGAAGGTGAAGCATCTCAAGACCATCCTTTGTGCGTGCGCCACGTTGCTTTGCTTGGGAGAGGAAAGTCGTAGGAGAAGGATTATAGATGAGATCGTAGCAAAGATGCCGCTCTCCGAGCGAATCATAGGGCAAGGGTAAGCAATCTCCCTTCTTGAGTCCTACGGGTGTGGCATTGATCCACAGCTGTGTTGCCTCGCCCTCTTCGAGTGTCAAGCTATCATAAGAGCGTTGCTTGCCTTGTGGCGTACGGCTTACTTGCTCGTAAGTGATGCCCAGCTTTTCCAGCGCATAGAGGACGGCGGAGGCTGCTCCTCCTGTACCAAAGACCCAAGCCTTCGGTCGCTCGTCCCCAATCAAGGGGAGAAGTGAGTGGTAGAAGCCCCACACATCCGTATTATAGGCTACGAGACGAGGCTTTCCCGAGGAGTGCTCGATGCGTAGCACATTGGCAGCTTGTAGGCTGTGGACCTCTGGAGCGCATTCATCGACATAGCGTAGCACTTCTCGCTTATAGGGGAGTGTCACATTAAGCCCGCAGAGTGTAGGATGAATATCCAGAAGCTCTGGAAGCTCTTCGATCTGCTGTAGTTCATAGAGATGATAGGAGGCTTCGATACCCAGCTGCTCAAAGAGTTCGGTGAAATATCGAGGGGAGAAGGAGTGTCCCAAAGGACGTCCTATGAGTCCGTAGGTACGCTTCTTCATCTGTGAGATCCGTATTTAAGAGGCAGACCTTCCCTTAGCTTGAAGGATGGTAATGGGGTTGTGCTCATCTACCGTTAAGAGCGTTTCGTAAGAGATGTGCCAACCGACACGCTTGATCGCCTCCCGGAAGAGGTCGAGCGTCTCCGATGAAACAGAGTTGAATACCAAGATGCCATCCTCCCCCATGAGGGTAGTTAGTCGCTCGACGAACTCAATAAGTCGCCCCCCATGCCCACCGATGAAGGCGGCTTCGGGGCGGGGAAGAGCGTCCAGGTCTTGACTCAGGAAATCCCCTATATGGTAGTCGATCCCAGGAGCGTGGAAGCGACGTGTGTTGATTTCCATGAGTTCCTTCCCCTCAGGGCGTACCTCGAAGGAGGTCACCACAAGGTGCGGATAGCGGAGCTTGGCTTCGATAGACACCGATCCCGTACAGAAGCCCACATCCCAGAAGCTACGGCGATGCTCCAGCTCCAGCAGGCTAAGGCTCACCAGACGCACAGGCATCTTCGTGATCATCTTCACACGCCCATTCAGAGGGAAGAAGTCCAATTCGTGCAAGCCTATAGGAGCTGCGTAGTGCGTAGGCTTAGTATCTTCGATGATGAGGCAATTGGGATGCTCAAATTCTTGCGCCACAACTTTCGTCAAAGGAAGGCTATAGACTTCTTCTCTACTCCCTCCTAAGCGCACACCTATATGCATCTGATAATTGGAGTAGCCGTAGTCAAGCATACGCTGAGCGATGCGCGCTGGCGTATTCTTGCGGTCGGTCAAGATGCCCACCTTCGCAGCGCGCTCTATAAGTGCACGGTCCAATTCATGCCAAGGACGTCCCGTCAGCGAGACGACACGCATATCATGATAGGGCAAGCGCAGACTATGCGCCAGCATCTGCAGCGAGCTGAAGGACGGGAACGTCTGAGACACCAGTCCGGGGAACTCACGCATTAGCGTGGTCGTATAGCCAAAGAAGAGCGGATCTCCAGAGGCGAAGACCAGCACAGGCTCATTCAGCTCTTGATACTGGTGATAGACTTCGGTAAGAGGGACAACGATATCGATCCATACGGCATCTGCTGGTAAGAGTGCGGCGACGAGCTCACGATGGCGACGACCACCAGAGAAGATTCGATGTTGCGCTATGAGTCCTTGCACCTCGGGGGTAAAGAGCGGAGACTGCTCATCGTTCATCCCCACGACTGTAAAGCGAAGCCCCTGAGCAGGAGCGTTATTTTCGTTCAAAGGTTGTATTAATCTTAGTCAATATGGATAGCAAAGGTACTAATTAATAAGGTGGTCATCTACCGAAGCAAAAGACAGAAGAAGTCGTACACATCCCATTCCTTCCCATCATTTTAGCCACGCATACCACCGCATTGATCGGGAGAGCATTCATCATCTGTGCTCTTACCATCAGCTCGAGGAGGCGGAAAAGTGTAAGCTATGGTGTAAGTAGTATAGGGAATATTGGTGCTATTTTTATGTGTTTTGCTATCCTGTAGATACAAAAAAGCGAGTCATACGACCTTGTGAAAAGGTGCATGACTCGCTTTGATAGAGGTACTTAGTGTGTGTGGTCCCACTTGGGCTTGAACCAAGGACTCCCTGATTATGAGTCAGGTGCTCTAACCGACTGAGCTATAGGACCAAGAGGAAACTCCCTCAGATTGTACTGCAGAGTACTGCGTACTCTTGCTGTGCAAAGGTAGAGATAATCACCTTATTCACCAAATCTGCTTCTACCCTGCAACTGCTTGTCCCCGATGCCTCCAATCTGCTCGTTCCAACAGCCACAGGACGCGGAGGTACAGTTGCTGATCTTGTAGGGAAGGTGGCGCATCTGAGGAAAGAACATCTTCTTGGTGCATCTCGCCGAAGCACTACGCCAGGATGAATGGCAAGCAAAGGGCTATCTTATCAGTCCGACTGTCTACTTTTTCAGTGTACAGCACTACTGCTCGAAGGAGGAAGCAGTATATCTCACGCCACTGACCAGTAGTGCTCGGTACCAGTGACCTATACTGGTCGGCGCGCCGATCAGTATTGGTCGGTGGTATGCTCCTTCGCACTGGTAGATCTGTATTGCAGGGATGGGTTCTCGGGAAGTTGCTTGCGAAGGGCAAGAAGAGCCAAGAGACCTCTTTCTCGTAGTTGATCAAGGTGATCTTGATCAACTACGATGGCCGGATGAAAGAGTATTAAGGGATGCCTTCAAGAATATGAAGGCATCCCTTGGCTTTCCCTGGCTGTCTTGTGGTAGGAGTCCAGGAAGTGAAGATCTATCAGATAAGAGAGGGATATGTAGCTTATGGTCGTGAGTAGAGCAGTGGAGCTACGGAAGGACGTTTGAGGGAAAGAGCGCCTGATCGATATGCGCAGTCGCCATTGATATAAGTGGCTTCTACTCGATGCCCGAAGACATGCCCTTCGAAGGGAGACCAACCACACAGCGAGACAATACCTTCTGTTGTGACCGTGGTTTTTCCTTGCGGATCGATAAGGACGAGGTCAGCATAGTAGCCTTCACGCAGGAAGCCTCGCTTCTCGATAGCAAAGAGTTCGGCTGGTCGATGAGCCATTTTGTCGACAACCAGCTCCTTGGTAAAGATGCCTTCGTTCGCCATATCAAGCATGGAGATGAGTGCGTACTGAGTGAGTGGCCCACCACTGGCGGCTGTGAGGCAGTTCCCTTCCTTCTCAGAGAGGAGGTGTGGTGCATGGTCGGTCGCAATGACATCGATGAGGTCTGTGCGTACGGCTTCACGGAGTGCCTCGCGGTCACGTAGGGTCTTGACTGCGGGGTTCCATTTAATACGGTTGCCTAAGCGGTCATAGTCAGCATCGGTAAAGATGAGATGGTGTACGCAGGCCTCTGCGGTGATCTTCTTCTTAGAGAGAGGAAGGTCATTGCGGAAGAGAGAGAGCTCGCGCTCGGTGGAGATATGAAGGATGTGCAAGCGACTGCCCAGGCGTGTGGCCAGTTCTACGGCTTCGCTTGACGAGCGATAGCAGGCTTCTTCGCTACGGATGAGGGGATGATAGTGTACATCGAGGTGATCTGTACCGACCTGGGCCAGGTAGTGCTCTTTGTTGGCTCGGATTACCTCTTCTTTCTCGCAATGTGTGGCGATGATGAGGTCTGTTTCGGAGAAGATACGCTCCAGCGTCTTTTTGTCATCTACGAGCATATTCCCTGTAGACGAACCAAGGAAGAGTTTGATCCCAGGTGTACGATGTGTATCAATGCGTGCGAGTTCGTCCGCATTGTCATTGCTACCTCCAAAGAAGAAGGAGTAGTTGCCCCAAGAGGTCTCAGCGGCTCGTTGCATCTTCCACTGCCACGCTTCGAGGCTAGTCGTGGTAGGCTTCGTGTTGGGCATCTCCATAAAGGAGGTGGTACCACCAGCCACGGCAGCACGGCTTTCGCTCTCGATTGTAGCCTTGTGCGTAAGACCAGGCTCACGGAAATGTACTTGGTCATCTATACAACCAGGTAGAAGCCAAAGACCTTCGGCTGGGATGACTTCTTCTACTTCATGGAGTAGAGCTTCGGGAAAGGAGTTTTCTCCCTCGTATATATGCTTGATGAACTGACCTGAAGTCAGGAGTGAAGCGGTGTAAGACCGACCTTCATTGATGAGGGTGGCGTTGCGGAAGAGACGTTGCATTGTAGGGTGGGCGGTTGGGGTTAGAGAAGGGTGAGGAGGGCTAAGGTGTTGTTGAGTAGGTGAAAGAGTATGGGAAGCCGGAGGTTATGCGTGTCACTCGCCAGATAGCCCAGCATAAGCCCTAAGAGCATACGACTCGGAAAGCCAACGAGCGTCCCATGGAACAGCGCAAAGATCCCAGCCGTAAGTAGCAGTGGAAGCCACCGATGCAGCGGGAGTATACGATAAAGCAGGCCCTGCAGTATGCCACGGAAGAAAAACTCTTCGGTGACAGCCGGAATGATGGCCATCGAGAAGAAGAGGAGGGGGCGAGATACCGCACCCGATCGAAGAAGCTCAAGAAGTCGCGCCTCAACAGCATCCTGTAGCCGATAGCCGATAGCCTGCGCAAACGTAACAATCCCTATATACAGGAGGTGAGCTAATAAGAGTGTGAGTAGCGAGCCAATAAGTACCTTGGCAAGATACTTGGGCTGGTGATACTGGTGGGGAAGAGGGGTAAAAAGTCTTCTCCAAGCTGATAATCCTGCCGAGAAGAACAGGGTGGGCAACAAAAAAATACACAGCGAAATCACGGAATATGTGATCAGCTGTGTATCTACAGGTGTCGTGGGGAAGAGCTCCATCACGAGGCGCATAAGCCCAGGTGTGAAGAGGCTTAAGGATAGGAGCACCCACAGAGCAAGTGCGATGAGCTCTTTTTCTGGCTTCATTCTTCGAAATCTTCGGAAGTGCTTGCCGAGAGTGTATGCTGCCCCCGACGAATCTTCAGCGGAGAGACACCGAACATGCGGCGACAGAAAGCCGACAAGTAGCCCGGAGAAGAGAAGTAATAGCGTGCGGAAATTTCTGTAAGAGAGAGCGTACTATCGACTAAGTCCTTGTATACATGACGTGCTCGCTGCTGGAGGATCCACTGGAGTGGCGAAATACCAAATTCCTCATCAAACATACGTGTCAGCGTGGCGACAGGTACCCCAAGTTTATTCGCCAGATCCTCGACCGTGCGACAGGATGGGAAGTGCCTAAAGACTTGGCAACTGAAGCCAGACCGCTTGCAGTGGAAGCTACGCAGGAACTCCTCCTGTATGCGACGTGCGTAGTTCATGCGTAGTAGCAGGAAAAGCTCTTGGAGCTTGACGTCAAAGAGACGTAGATCAGAGAGTGAATACTGGAGGTATTCGACGATGGAGTGAGCCCAAAGATCAATGCCATGAGCCAGCGGAAGCGAGGTGAGATGAGCCCCTTTCTTGAAGTTGGGGATATGCATGTCCTTGCTTAGCTTGGGACGCTCTGGGCATTGACGGGCACAAAGATGTATACTGGGAAGGAAATGAAAGATGATGCATGAGGTATCCTCCTCAGCCACGACATGCAGGAGAGTTCCCATCGGGACGAAGATCATCTGCTTCGCTTCGAAACTCATCGCTTCCTGCTTCCCATTTGTGGAAGTCGATATCTTTCCCTGAAGAAGGAATATGAGATAGTAGTTCCCTTCACTTTGGAGATAGAAGTGATCTCCCTCTGTAAGGTGCTTGTGCTTAGGGATAGAGAGAAGTGCCGCTGACGGATGCTTGAAGACCGAGGAGCCTACGAACAGTGGTTCGTCATCGAAGCGTGGTGGAGCTACTGGCTGAGACATATATGAACGGGATACAAAGAGATAGAGTACGAGTCGGGCTACTATAGATCAAATAGTCCCGTAGGTATCTGCATATAGAGGCAATGCTTATCCAGATCAAGGTGGTCGATGAGTTCCTCCGAGATGGGGAGAATCAATTCCTCACCCGTGGAGGTCTCGATCTGTAGCAGAGTGTTGAGCGTAGATTCATCGATGGCTACAATGCGACCAATGTGGCTCTGTGTCGTAGCATCATAGAGGTCAAAGCCAACGTAGTGCTGGTAATCAAAGAAGTCTTCGATATCCTCTTCGCTTGATAGATAGTCACGATCAAGCCACACGTGTCTTCCCGTAAGTGCATCGGCTTCATCCTTCGTCGTGATACCCGAGAAGGTGATAAGGTCAATCTCCTCCCCCTTAGTGCGACGCTTCAGTACGCGGTAGGGGATGAGTAGTCCCTGCTCTTCAAGCATTAAGAAGAATGAGGAGTCAGCCCCCTCCCATAGACCCGATAGGTCAACAGAGAGTTTGGCTGACACCTCACCTTGCGTGCCGTGGGCACGCCCTAAAGTACCGATGTGCTCGAAGTCTTCCTTATGCAGCATCGTTTAGAGTCGAGAGATGTGGGCACCTAAAGCATTCAGACGAGCAGCAATATCTTGGTAGCCACGGTCGATCTGCTCGATATTGTTGATGGTGCTGGTTCCCTCGGCACTCATAGCTGCGATTAGTAGGGCGATACCAGCACGGATATCTGGAGAAGTCATCTTCGTAGCACGTAGCTGGTGGGACTGACTGAGCCCAATGACCACTGCACGATGTGGGTCGCAGAGCATGATTTGTGCTCCCATATCAATGAGCTTATCAACGAAGAATAGGCGACTCTCAAACATCTTTTGATGAATGAGTACACTACCCTTAGCCTGCGTCGCTGTCACGAGGAAGACACTCAATAAGTCGGGAGTAAGCCCTGGCCAAGGAGCGTCAGCGACAGTCAAAATTGACCCATCCATGAAGGTGTCGATCTCGTAGCCATTGGGGTGACGAGGAATGAAGAGGTCGTCTCCCTGCTCTTCGATAGTAATCCCCAGACGGCGGAAGGCCTGAGGGATGATACCGAGGTCGGGGATGCTTACGTTCGTGATGCGCAGCTCTGAATTGGTCATAGCTGCCATGCCGATGAAGCTACCGATCTCAATCATATCGGGGAGCATGGTGTGCTCTGCACCGTGGAGTTCCTTTACACCTTCGATGGTGAGGCGGTTCGATCCAATACCTTCGATGTGGGCACCCATGCGTACCAGTAGCTTGGAGAGCTGCTGTAGATAGGGCTCGCAGGCGGCGTTGTAAATCGTCGTCGTTCCTTCAGCCAAGGCTGCCGCCATCAGGATGTTGGCCGTTCCAGTGACGGAAGCCTCATCAAGGAGCATATACTTCCCTCGGAGCGTCTTCCCCTCCAGGATGTAGCTCTTCTTATCGGAGTCATAGACGCAGCTTGCGCCTAATTCCTGGAAGCCGATGAGGTGCGTGTCTAAGCGACGACGACCGATCTTATCTCCTCCTGGCTTGGGGAAGATGGCGTAGCCGAAGCGACCAAGCAAGGCACCAGCCATAAGGATAGAGCCTCGAAGTGCGCGCGAGCGATTGAGAAACTCTTCGCTGTGGAGGTAGTCGATGTTGACCTCATCAGCCTGGAAGGTATAGCTACCTTCATCATTGAGGCGTGTGACCTTAACTCCGATGTGGCGAAGTAAGTCAATGAGGTTGTTTACATCGAGGATGTTGGGAATATTGTGGATCGTCACGACCTCAGGCGTGAGGAGGACTGCAGAGATGATTTGTAGCGCCTCATTCTTTGCGCCTTGGGGGCGGATGCTACCTTGTAGCGAGTAGCCACCTTCAATAACGTAGGATGCCATGTAGTAGTAAAGTGGTGGTGTAGGGCAGGGGTTATTTCTTCTTGACCTTCTTGCTCTTGAGCGGCTTCTGTAGCTTGCCTGGCTTGTCGATCGTGTTCGGGTTGATGTTGAGCTTGCAGTTCTCTGGAGTGAGAAGAATCTGTCCATCGGAGAGCTCAAAGAGGTCTTTGAAGATCTTGATATCCTCAACGACGCTCTGATTCCACGTCATATAGTCGCGCTTCATCTGTAGGGCGATGAAGTATTCAGTAGCTGCTCGCTCTGGACCAATTTCCATAGCGCATACTCGCTGAATCATGCCCTCGATGAAGTGTCCATAATATCGGTACTTGATGAAGTGACCAGGATAGTCTGGCTTTTGTGTCGTGTGTTGAATAGCCTCCTTCGTGATTGTCCCCTCGGGGGTGTCGATATCCAGCTCAAAGTCAGCCATGATCGCCAGATGATCCCAGTATATGGTCTCACTATCGAGTCCAGCTCCTTTCTCGGGCACAATGGCTTCCATCGAGCGTATGATACTACGAGCGCATGCATTGCGAGCCTCGCGATCCTCGATTGTCTTGCAGTAGGCCACCATATTTTGTATATGGCGACCGTACTCGGGCAGAATGATGGTGGGTAACTGATTGTTATATTCCATGTGGCGTGGAGCTATTTCAGACGCGCCTTGATAGCTTCTGTCTCAGCCTCAAATCCGGGCTTCTCCAGTAGGGCAAACATATTCTTCTTGTAGGCTTCTACCCCAGGTTGGTTGAAGGGGTTTACCTCCAGCATGTAGCCACTAATGCCCACTGCTTTCTCGAAGAAGTAGAAGAGCTGACCGATGTAGTAAGCATCGAGCTTGGGAAGTACGATACGAATGTTGGGGACGCCTCCATCGATGTGGGCGACGCGCACTCCGAGTTCGGCCATCTTATTTACTTCGTCGACACGCTTGCCAGCTAAGTAGTTCAGTCCATCTAAGTTGGCTTCGTCCGATTCGATACGTAGGGTAGTGTCGGGCTCTGCGATGCTGACGATGGTCTCGAAGATCGAGCGCTCACCTTCCTGTATCCACTGTCCCATGGAGTGCAGGTCTGCAGAGAAGTCCACCGAAGCATTGAAGATACCCTTGTGGTCCTTCCCTTCGCTCTCGCCATAGAGCTGCTTCCACCATTCGCCGATGTAGTGGAGGCGTGGGTGGAAGTTCCCAAGAATCTCAATCTTCTTGCCTGCTTGGTAGAGGCTGTTTCGTGCTGCAGCATAGAGAGCTGAGGGGTTCTGACCGAAAGGAACAGCCTCATCGACCAGTGCCTTCATCTCGCGCGCACCACGGACAAGCTCACGGATATCGAAGCCTGCCACTGCAATGGGGAGGAGACCAACAGGAGTGAGGACAGAGAAGCGTCCGCCAATGTCATCGGGGATGATGAAGGTCTTGTAGCCTTCCTTATCAGCGAGGGTGCGCAGAGCGCCACGTGCCTTGTCTGTGACGGCTATGATGCGCTGGCGTGCTTCTTCTCGACCTACTTGCTCTTCGAGTAGAGCCTTGAGGATGCGGAAGGCGATGGCAGGCTCGGTCGTCGTGCCACTTTTGGAGATGTTGATGAGACCGAAACGCTTGTCCTTGAGGAAGGTGACGAGCTCGCTAAGGTAGTCTTCGCCAATGTTGTGTCCTGCGAAGATAACCTGGGGGGCGGTGTGCTTCGTCTGATAGGCTTCGAAGGATGGGGTAAGTGCTTCGATGATGGCACGTGCACCGAGATAGCTACCTCCGATACCGATGCTTACGACATAGTCGCAGCGTTGCTGGAGGTCATGAGCAGCCTCTTCTATCGCAGAAAGATCGGCTTCGCTGATCTCGGTAGGCAGGTTGATCCAGCCTAAGAAGTCATTTCCGAGTCCAGTCCCTGCATGGAGTTGCTGTTGATATTGGTTGCTCTTTGCTTCCCAAGCCTGTATGCTTTCGGGGGTGACAGTACTGTAGATGCCGGAGAGATCTAATGTAAGCGTCTTCATTGTCTCTATATTCATTGTGTCTATTGTGTTCGTGTTACAAGGAGAATATGTGGGGACGTGCCCGATGTGCTATACCTCCTTGTGGTGATTCCCATTGCCAAAGGAATGAGAACACTATCTATTTGTGCAAAGATATGAAAAAGCCCCTATACTATTGAATTGTGGTTTCCTTTGCGAGAAAAGAGAGACCTCGCAAGACGTTCGTCTTTCTCGCGCGTATATTATTATTGTATAAATGGGAGAGGTAGAAGCCCCCATTGTGCTTAGAGAGACGGCTCGTCAAGGGGAGTGAATAGTGCGCCTGGGAGGCGTAGCTTCCTCTTGAGTGGGTAGTGCCTTACGCTCACTTTCAACTCTGGGAGGCATATCCTATGGGTGTGAGTCCTCGTTTGCTTGGGTTGGAGTTATACCTTGCTACCTCTCTATCCTCTGCGCCTATACTGGTAGGTGCTATGAATCACTATTGGTCAGTGGGGGCACCACTACTGCTCCGCCCCACGAGAAGTACTGCTCGCACTAGGTACCACTACTGCTTTGAGCCCCTTTGTGCGTAGGTCTTACTTCGCAACACCCCACCATTGAAGCTCGCTTTTGGGAACTCTTTGTAGCCTTTCTCGGGACTATATCCTTGTGTCGTTGTGTCTTTCTACATGTGTTTGTGGAGCTGCCACATCTGTTGCGCTACTGGATGACTGTAGACTCAATGAAGAAACTACGAGTGCTGTATTAGGGAATAAAGGCGATTATTCTTACATTTGCAGTACGGAAAATATGGGTTGGGGGAGTGTCCTCACAACCCTAATCATATCAATTCAACGCAAGAAAGAAAAGCTATGAACCTTTCACACATCGAGCATCTCGGCATCGCCGTAAAGAGCATCGAAGCATCACTGCCTTACTACGAAGGTATCCTCGGACTCAAGTGCTACAACATCGAAGAAGTCGCTGACCAGAAGGTTAAGACTGCCTTCTTCAAGATCGGTCAGACGAAGATCGAACTTCTCGAAGCTACCTCCCCAGAGAGCACCATCGCAAAGTTCATCGAGAAGCGCGGAGAAGGTATTCACCACATCGCTTTCGCTGTGCCTAACACGGACGAAGCTCTGCAGGAACTCGCTGATAAGGGGGTACAGCTCATCGACAAGCAGTCCCGCAAGGGAGCTGAAGGTCTGAATATCGGCTTCCTCCATCCTAAGAGCACTATCGGTGTCCTCACCGAACTGTGTGACCACAGAGACGTCAAGTAATTGACTGAAGACTGGGATAATAGAAGAGTGCAGAGCGGAGAGCCGCTACTATAAACTCCTCTATTATCCCATTCTAATAAACTCGCGATCCTCTCAATAACGATAGTATCTACTAACAGCAATCAATATGAGTGTCCAATTAGAGAAAATCAAGGAGCTGATAGAGCTCCGCGCTAAGGCCCACATCGGTGGCGGTCAGAAGCGTATCGACAGCCAGCACCAGAAGGGTAAGTTCACGGCCCGTGAACGTATCGCCCTCCTCCTCGACGAAGGTAGCTTCGACGAAATCGACACCTTCGTCCTGCACCGCTCGACGAACTTCGGTATCGACAAGACGAAGTTCCTCGGTGACGGTGTCGTCACTGGTTCGGGTACGATCGATGGTCGTCTGGTCTATGTCTTCGCACAGGACTTCACCGTCTTCGGTGGCGCACTCTCAGAAATGCTGGCCTCAAAGATCTGTAAGGTCATGGAGCTCGCTATGAAGATGGGTGCTCCTGTCATCGGTCTCAATGACTCGGGTGGTGCACGTATCCAGGAAGGTATCAACGCTCTGAGCGGCTATGGTGACATCTTCCAAAACAACATCATGGCCTCTGGTGTGATCCCTCAGATCTCCGCTATCTTTGGTCCTTGCGCTGGTGGTGCTGTGTACTCTCCAGCTCTCACGGACTTCAACATCATGAGCAAGGGGACGAGCTATATGTTCCTCACCGGACCTAAGGTCGTTAAGACGGTTACAGGTGAAGATGTCACGCAGGAGCAGCTCGGTGGTGCCAGTGTACACGCTTCGAAGAGCGGTGTAGCACACTTCGCTGTCGAAAACGAAGAAGAAGGTATCCGCTTGATTCGTCATCTGCTCTCCTTCATTCCTCAGAACAATATGGAGGAAGCTCCCTGCGTAGAGCCTACGGATGTAGTCGACCGCGTGGATGATGTCCTCAACTCGATCATCCCCGATCAGCCTAACAAGGGCTACAACATGTATGATGTGATCGGTACGATCGTCGATAATGGTGAGTTCCTCGAAGTACACCGTGATTGGGCTAAGAACATTATCATCGGCTTCGCTCGCTTCAATGGTCAGAGTGTCGGTATCGTAGCTAACCAGCCTATGGTGATGGCTGGCGCACTGGACAGCAACGCTTCTCGTAAGGCTGCTCGCTTCGTCCGCTTCTGTGACGCCTTCAACATTCCTCTGGTGACGCTCGTAGACGTGCCAGGCTTCCTCCCAGGTACGGGTCAGGAATACAATGGGGTCATCGTCCATGGTGCTAAGCTCCTCTATGCCTTCGGTGAAGCTACGGTGCCTAAGATCACTGTGACGCTCCGTAAGGCTTATGGTGGCGCTTACATCGTGATGAGCTCGAAGCACCTCCGCTCCGACATCAACCTCGCTTGGCCTTCGGCTGAAATCGCCGTCATGGGACCAGCTGGTGCTGTCGAAGTTATCTTCGCTAAGGAAGTCGCTGCTTCGGAAAACCCTGCACAGGCAGCAGCTGAGAAGGAAGAAGAATACCGCAAGGCCTTTGCTAATCCATACAATGCCGCTTCCTACGGCTATATGGATGATGTCATCGAGCCTCGCAATACGCGCTTCCGTATCATCCGTGCTCTGGAGCAGCTCCGCACTAAGAAGCAGATCAATCCAGCGAAGAAGCACGACAACCTGCCTCTCTAAGCAGTGTCGTCTTGGCAATTCATAGTCCACAGCTACACGCTATGAATATCGCTCGCAAACTATACCTGCTAACCTTCGGTCTGTCGCTTGCGACAGTACCGATGGTGGCATGGGCTCAAGACCATCCTCAGCTCTCCGAAAAGGTACAGAAGCTCGCCGAGCGAGATCCTGCTGGAGGGATTATGACCTTCACAGCTGTGCTCGTCGTCTTCCTTGCCCTGCTGATGCTGGTGCTTATCTTCAGAGGTATTGGTATGTTCTTCCAGACGAGAAATACTTCTCAGAAGGGAGCTCAAACCGCCCCAGAGAAAGCACCCGCACCGCGCTCTACAGGTACGCCTTCCTCAGAAGCTCTAGTCGCCATCTCTTTGGCTCTCCAGAGTGCTGTGGGAACACCTGACGAGGTGGCCGCCGCTATTGCGCTGGCTCTTCGATCTGAGCTCGAGACGCAGCATGATCAAGAAAGCTACGTCCTGACGATACGCCACCGTCCCACAATGTGGAATGTGCGTATCCCTCGGGGCTAAGCTCGCTCCAATGATAAACAAGCTATCCTCACAAGAAATATGTCGCAGGAACCCAATCTAAAGGAAGTCTTCGTCGCCATCTCTTATGCGCTACACGAAGAGCTGGGTAAGCACCTCCATGACCAAGAGTCTCTGGTGCTCACCTACAAGCGTACCGCTTCGTCTCCTTGGGCCTCTAAGGCTCTGACGATGCGTCAGCTTCCTATCCTCACGCAACTATAGTAAGCAATCACAATCAACTCCCTATCCACAATGAAAGAGTACAAGTATAAGATCAATGGCAACGAGTACAGTGTCGCTATCATCGATCTCGAAGGCGACAAGGCTGCCGTAGAAGTAAATGGTGTATCGTATCAAGTCGATATCCTCACCGAAGGCTACACCGCACCAGCTCCCCGTCCAGCCGCTAAGCCTGCAGCTCCTGCACCTGCTCCAGCTGTAGCCCCCGCCGCTCCTGCACCCGCTCCTCAGCCTATCGCACCCGCTGCGCCTGCTGCTGAACCAGCAGCTCCTGCCGGTAAGGGTACGGCTGTCCAGTCCCCTCTGCCTGGTGTCATCCTTGACCTCAAGGTCGCTGTCGGTGATCAGGTCAAGGCTGGTCAGACGGTCGCTATCCTTGAAGCAATGAAGATGGAGAATAACATCAACGCTGAGTGCGATGGTGTCATCACCGCTATCAAGGTCGCTAAGGGGGATAACATCCTCGAAGGCTCTGATATCGTAATCATCGGATAGTCTTATGTCCTCCTTCTGGGGCTTCTTAGCTGAGAACCTGGAGACCTTCTACTCCTTCACTGGGGTAGCTAATGCCACACCAGGGCATATGATCATGATCCTGGTCGGTCTACTCTTCATCTTCTTAGCTATCAGATATGAGTTTGAGCCAATGCTGCTCATCCCTATCGGCTTCGGTATGCTCATCGGGAACATACCTATGCTCAATGGGCTGCAGGTAGGTATCTACGAGAATGGCTCTGTCCTGAATATCCTTTACCAAGGAGTGCGTCAAGGGTGGTATCCGCCTTTGATCTTCCTCGGTATCGGTGCGATGACAGACTTCACGGCTCTTATCTCTAACCCCAAGCTCATGCTCGTCGGAGCAGCTGCACAGTTCGGTATCTTTGCAGCATACATGACGGCTCTGCAGCTGGGCTTTACGCCAACTGAAGCAGGGGCTATCGGTATCATCGGTGGAGCAGATGGCCCTACGGCTATCTTCCTCTCGAACCGCTTAGCTCCTCATCTTCTCGGTGCGATCGCTGTGTCTGCTTACTCCTACATGGCTTTAGTCCCCGTGATCCAGCCTCCCTTTATGCGTCTTCTGACGACGAAGAAGGAGCGTGTGATGCGTATGAAGCGTCCTCGTCAGGTCTCTCAGACAGAGAAGATCATCTTCCCTATAGCTGGGCTTCTTCTGACGACCATACTCGTACCACCTGCACTTCCTCTTTTAGGGATGCTGTTCTTTGGTAATCTCCTTCGCGAGAGTGGTGTCACGAAGCGTCTTGCTGACACGGCTAAGGGACCGCTCATCGATACGGTGACGATCCTGCTCGGTGTCACGGTAGGTGCTTCGACACAAGCCACAGAATTCCTCACGGGTAACTCGGTATTGATCTTCGGCTTGGGGGCTTTCTCCTTCGTTGTTGCAACGATAAGTGGTATCCTCTTTGTCAAGTTCTTCAACCTCTTCCTTAAGAAGGAGAACAAGATCAATCCGCTGATCGGGAATGCTGGTGTCTCTGCCGTGCCTGACTCTGCACGTATCTCCCAGACGCTTGGTCTGGAGTACGATCCCACGAACTACCTTCTCATGCATGCTATGGGACCGAATGTCGCTGGGGTAATTGGGTCAGCTGTTGCAGCTGGTATCCTTCTGAGCTTCCTTGGCTAAGAGATTACCGACACACTACACACAACTATAGGTCTTCGCGCTCCATATCCTCTCGGAGGATCTGGGGCGCGAAGCTCTTTATTGCTCCCTCTTCTGTTATGGGTGTTTGTCTCTTATCCTTTGCTCCCGCTGCGTGTGAACAATCAAGCCAGCTTGCACGTTACCTGGATATTACTTTCTATTAATTAAATGCTATTGTATATGAAGAAAAAGATTTGGGCTCTGGTAGGCTATCTTGCTGTAAGTGCCTTGATTGCTTCCTGCTCGGGCTCATCAAATGGTCAGAATAGTGTGGCTGCTTCTGACTCTGTCACAGCATCGACCATCGATAGTGCACAGAGTGTTCAAATAGACTTTGCTGCTTCTGCTCTCCAGTGGAAGGGCTTCAAGCCTGGTGGCTCGCACGAAGGGAAGCTCTCCGTCAGTGATGGAAAGCTGGATATTCGTGATGGCGTACTTCACGGGGGCTATTTAGTGCTTCGTCTGGATAATCTGACGGTAGATGATTTGAAGTCCGAAGAGGGTGGCAATAAGCTCAAGGAGCACTTGCTGAGTGCAGACTTCTTTGATGCTGCGAAGTGGCCAGAGGTGCGCTTTGAATTGACGAATATCTCCCCTGAAGGGCTTTCCCTGAAAGGCCTGACAGAGCTCAAGGGAAACCTCACTTTGAAGGATGTCACCAAGAACATTACCATCCCTATTTCCTCTGTTGCGTTTGACGAAGCACAGCAATCTTACTCGATCTCAAGCAAGTCCTTAAAGATCAATCGTGCTGATTGGAATGTCAAGTATGGCTCAAAGAGCTTCTTTACTGGGCTCGGAGATAACTTTATCAATGATGAAATTGAGCTGAGCTTCCTCCTCCGTACGAAGTAATAGCCTCTTACTCCTAACGTAAATAACGTCCCAGCTTTGTGGTGCTATCAACCACGAAGCTGGGACGTTATTTATAGACTCGGGGCGCGTTGCAGCCAGACGGTGTGAGCTATACTGTAATTAGAGATCCTTGTCTGCTGAGGACATAAGGAGGGATAGCTCAGGGTTCCGTTGCATATAAGCCACGATATAGGAGCATGTGGGGTGTACGAGTAGCTGCTGTTCTCGGCAGTGCTCAAAGAATGCCGCTGCTAATCTACCTGCGATTCCTTTGCCCTGATGGGCAGGATCAACGACGGTATGCTCGGCTATGGCAATAGCCTGCTTCGGGAGGAGACGGAAGGTAAGGTAGCCAAGTTCTTTGTCATTTTCGCTGAGACTCACTCTGCCTTCACTTCCCTTGTAGGTAAGATTGATCATAGGTTACGGGGGGAGATAAATAGTGCGAGGCCACTTCATCCTTGTGATGAAGTGGCCTCGTAAGGTGAATGCACCTATTGTGTCGCTTACTTCTTCTCGTTCAGCTCAAGAGCTGCACCAGCCTTGAACTTCACTACCTTGCGAGCTGGGATCTGGATCTTAGCCTTCGTCAGAGGGTTGATGCCCTGGCGAGCAGGCTTGTCATTTACAGAGAACGTACCGAAGCCGAGGAGCGAGATCTTTTCCCCCTTCTGGAGTTCTTCAGCTACGACGGAAGCGAAAGCTTCTACAGCCTTGCGAGCGTCTACCTTGCTCAGTTCCGCTACTTCGGCTACACGTGAGATAAATTCTGTCTTGTTCATAAGTTCTGTTGTATGGGTTGTACAATGTTAATTCTGCGAGGATGGGAGCTTGAGGTGGTTATCCTAATGGGAACGTGTGCCGTAGCTCCGTGATTCAGTCCCAAATGTACATATTTTTTTGCTTATATAAAGGCTCTGAAGCCTTTCGTGCAAAAAATATTTGAGAACCTCTATCCTATTTACACACTGTGGCTTACTTGCCGTTAGCTGCTGTCTTGATAAAGAAGGTGACCTTACCGGCGTTCATAAGCTCCTCGTGATTGAGTCGATAAGTGCTCTTATAGAGCTTGTTACCGACCTTTATTTCATCGAAGTATGCACCTTTTTCACCCTGAGAAGTAGCCGCTGGACGCGTCTCGATGACTAGCGAAGGCTGCTTGTAGTACTTCGTATCGAGATGGAGTGTGACCTTGTCAAATATAGGCGTGGTGAGAGCATAACTCGTAGATCCAGGGCAGTCGGGATAGAAGCCGAGCATCGTGAAGATCGCCCAAGCACTCATCGCTCCCGTATCATCGTTGCCTGGGATACCGCTGGGTGTATTGAGGTAATGCTTGCTCAGTAGCTCACGTGTAGTGCGCTGTGTACGCCATGCTTCCTGGGGGAAGTAGGTGAAGAGATAGGGATAAGCGATGTCAGGTTCGTTTGCTGGATCGTAGTTTCCCTTGTCGAAGACGCTCTGGAGCTTGTGGACAAACTGGCGTTCTCCCCCCATCAGCTTGGCAAGCCCACGTATATCGTGGGGGATGTAGAAGCTGTAGTTCCAAGAGTTCCCTTCGTGGAAGCCTGGGTTGGGCTCAAAGTCACGGCCTAACGTGGGGCTGAAGGGGGTGAGGAACTTGCTATCAGGAAGGATCGGACGCAGGAGTCCTGTCTCCTTATCGTAGTAGTGCTTGTAGCCTTTGGCACGGCGAGCGAAGAGCTGGGCATCTTTCTTCTTGCCCATCGCAGAGGCGAATTGGCTGAGGTTCCAGTCTGCGATATAGTACTCCAGAGCATGGGAGACTGAGTTGTCGAACTTCTCTCTCAGTGGTACGTAGCCACGAGAAGCATAGTCATCGAAGTCGGGACGTAGCTTATTGTCCTTGCTGGGGGTGGTAGCTCCCTTGCTTATCGCTTCGTAAGCGAGCTGGGTATCGAAGTCACGAATACCACGCTGCCAGGTATCATTGATGACGATGATGGAGGGATCGCCTTCCATCGTGAAGGTCTCTTGACCATAGAGTTCCCACTTGGGCAACCAGCCTCCCTCCTTGTACATATCAAGCATGGTCTCGACCATAGCTAGCTGCTTGCGAGGATAGAGGATGGAGAGTAGGGGATGCACATTGCGGTAGGTATCCCAGAGGGAGTAGACGGTATATCGATCGTGCTTTGTCTTAGCCGTAGCCAGTGAGCCCATCATGGGGTATTCACCATTGACGTCCTGCAGGATATTGGGGTGAATCAGGAGATGATAGAGCGCCGTGTAGAAGATGGTACGTTGGTCGGTCGTTCCGCCTTCGACTTCTACGACACGCAGAGCCTTCTCCCAGCTCTCCTCTGCAGTGTGGCGGACGGAGGAGAAGTCCAGAGAGGGTTGCTCGGTCGTTAGGTTTAGAAGGGCATTTTCTTCGCTGACGAAGGAGACACCTGTCTGGACGTAAAGCGTCTCTCCTGGCTTGGTGTCGAAGGAGAACCATACGCCGACATCATTACCGCTGATAGCCTTACGGTAGGTAGGGTAAATCTTGTACTTGCCGTTGTCGTGATCCCATTCCGCTTCTACCCCTTCCATAGCGGGCTGCTTCTTCCAGTAGCCCGACTTCGGTGCGCGGCGACTGATGCGGATAGCGAAGTATTGGTTGAAGACAGCTTGAGGGGCGTAGCAGAAGGTGCCCATCAGCTTGCTCCCTACGATGGTCGAATCGTTGAGGAAACGCACAGTAGCTCCGCTTTCGTTTGTGAGTCCTAAACCTAAATTGACAAGGATGTTGCTCTTCCCTCCACGCTCAAAGGTGAAGGCGGAGACGGCTGTGCGCTGGGTGGCCGTTACCTCGGCTTTGATGCTGTGCTTATCGAGGTGTACGCTGTAGTAGCCAGGGTGTGCCTTCTCTTGGCTCATTACAGAGCCGTAGTGCTTGTAGTCAACATCGAGGTCACCCGAAGAGGCGGATACGATGATACTGCCTAATTCGGGGCAACCGACGCCACTGAGATTGACGTGGCTGAAGCCCGTGAAGAACTTATTGTCGGAGGTGTAGGGCGTACTCCACCAGCGTTTGTCCTTGTCGTACTTATTGAACTCGTCGGAGCCAGAGACATTGAATGGCGTGATGCTCATCAGACCATTGGGGACAACTGCCCCAGGGTTCGTAGTCCCGAAGTTGGAGGAGCCGATGAAGGGATTGACTTCATCGATGAGTCGCTTTGGTGCTTGCGCCCATAGCCCACTTGCAGTGGCGAAGAGGAGCGATAGCGCTGCGAGGTGAGATAGCTGCGTTAGCTTCATAGGGTACATATAATATAATGTAGGATGGGGAAGGAGAAAGAATTCATCCCTTGGATAAGGATCAAGGACGCTCCGAAGACGAGGCGTGGATGATGATTATCCAAGGGATGCTTATATAGGCCTCTTGGTTAGGAGGCGAAGTGTAGGGAAGGATTAGCGGAACTTGCCACCACCCATGAATGGCATCTTCGGCATCTTGGGCATCTTACCGCCCTTGAAGCCTTGGAGCGTCTTCATCATCTTGCGTGTCTGGGTGAACTGTGTAAGCAGCTTATTGACATCCTGCACGCTCGTCCCACTACCGAGGGCGATACGCTTGCGACGGCGTCCGTCCAGGAGGTGGGGCTTTGTACGCTCCTCGGGGGTCATTGAGTAGATGATAGCTTCGATGCTCTTGAAGGCATCATCCTTGATGTCAATATCCTTGAGGGCTTTTCCTACGCCAGGAATCATCGCTGCCAGATCCTTGATATTTCCCATCTTCTTGATTTGCTGGATCTGCGCAAGGAAGTCATTGAAGTCAAACTGATCCTTGGCGATGCGCTCCTCAAGTCGCTTCGCTTCGCGTTCATCATAGAGCTGCTGAGCACGCTCCACGAGGGAGACAATGTCACCCATACCGAGGATACGGTCAGCCATACGATCGGGATGGAAGACATCCAGAGCGTCCATCTTCTCACCCATCCCGACGAACTTAATGGGCTTATCTACTACCGTGCGAATGGAGAGGGCAGCACCACCACGAGTATCCCCATCGAGCTTGGTGAGGACTACGCCGTCGAAGTCGAGGCGTTCGTTGAAGGTCTTGGCCGTGTTCACAGCATCCTGCCCCGTCATTGAGTCAACGACAAAGAGGGTCTCTGAGGGACGGATAGCGCGCTTGATCTCTTCGATCTCACGCATCATCTCCTCGTCAACAGCCAGACGACCTGCCGTGTCGATGATGACGACATCGCAACCCTGAGCCATAGCTTCGGATACACCACGGCGAGCGATGCTGACGGGATCTTTGCTCTCGAGGTCGGAGAAGATGGGAACATTGAGTTGCTCCGCCAGTACTCGTAGCTGCTCGATAGCGGCAGGACGATAGACGTCACAGGCGACGAGTAAGGGCTTCTTATTCTGCTTAGTCTTGAGCAGGTTAGCGAGCTTCCCTGAGAAGGTAGTCTTCCCTGACCCTTGAAGCCCCGACATCAGGATGATGGCAGGTACCCCCGAGAGATTAAGCTTGGAAGCCTTACCCCCCATCAGGGCTGCCAACTCATCATGGACGATCTTGACCATCAGTTCGCCTGGGCGAACCGCTGTGAGGACATCTTGCCCTAAGGCCTTCGTCTTGACGTCTTCGGTGAATTTCTTAGCTACGTTATAGTTGACGTCCGCTTCGAGGAGTGCTCGGCGCACATCCTTGAGCGTCTCAGCTACGTTGAGTTCGGTGATCTTACCTTCGCCCTTGAGGATCTTAAAGGATCGCTCAAGGCGCTCACTCAGGTTTTCGAACATATCTATACAAGTCTATTGGTTGCGGTATCGGGGAAGATGACTGCGGGCTTGAAGCCTTGAGCTTCTTCGTAAGTCATCCAAGCATAGGCCATGATGATCACAGTGTCGCCAGGCTGCACGAGTCGAGCAGCTGCGCCATTGAGGCAAATGACCCCAGAGCCACGTTCGCCAGCGATGACGTAGGTCTCGAGGCGAGCTCCATTATTGTTGTTGACGATTTGTACCTTCTCTCCAGGGAGGATATTCGCAGCCTCGATGAGGTCTGTATCGATGGTGATGCTCCCGACGTAGGCGAGGTTGGCTTCGGTTACGGTGACGCGGTGAATCTTGGACTTGAGTAATTCGACAAGCATATTTCTTATATTTCTTTTATCCAGGCACGGCGAGTCTTATGATGCTTGCGCTCGAAGTAGTTCCACTGCATTTGTACCGCAGCGTTGGTCTCGAGCTCGGGATTGCTCTCGGCATAGCGGACTCCATTCTTCTGGAAAATAGGGATGAGGTCATCAAAGAGCAGGGCATTGACCCCCTTGTTTTGATATTCGGGGATGACCCCAATGAGGTATAGGTCTACCACGGGGTTCTTCATCTTCAGAGCTTTCAGTAGGTGAATCCATCCGAAGGGGAAGAGCGAACCCTTAGCTTTCTGTAGGGCACGGCTGAGGTTAGGTAGGGTGATGCCGAAGCCAACGACCTTATCATCCTCTTCGCGGATGATGACAGTCACGAAGTCATAGCGCAAGAGAGGAATGTACATCTGTACATAGTAGTCTATTTGCTCAGGGGACAGCTCAGAGACTCCGTACAGGACAGAGTAGGCTTTGTTGAGCGTGTCGAAGATACGATGAGCGTAGGGGAGGATCTCCTGCTGTGACTTGAACTTCAGCGTCTTTAGCCCATATTTGGTACGGACGAGCTCAGCGATGCGTTTATGCTTCTCAGGGATTTCTTCTGGAATGATAATCCTGTACTCCTTCCAGTCTTGGTCCTTGATGAAGCCCATACGCTGCATTTGCTTCGGGTAGTAGGCATAGTTGTAGATTGTAGCCATAGTCCCGAGCTGGTCAAAGCCCTCGATGAGCATCCCTTCGTGGTCAAGATCGGAGAAGCCCAAGGGACCTTGGAGCATCTCTTTTCCGTGCGCTTTTCCCCAGTCGATCACCGCTTGGAAGAGCGCATCAACAACCTCATCATCGTTGATGAAATCAACGAAGCCGAAGCGTACATTGTTTTGATTCCACGTCTCGTTCGCACGGTGGTTGATGATGCCAGCTATACGCCCAACGATACGTCCATTGCGGTAGGCGAGGAAGTATGCCGCTTCGCAGAACTTAAAGGCTGGGTTGCGTGTGGGGTCGAGCGTGAGTAGTTCATCTTCGATGAGCCCAGGTACGTGATACGGATTACCCTTGTAGAGCTTGAGGTTAAACTTGACGAACTTCCTCAAGTCTGCCTTCTCCGTGATCTGTCTTATTTCGACTGCCATATATTCTTGTGGTCTCTTATACCTCTTTATAGTTTAGGCAAAGATACTCTAAAAAGCTCAGTGCAGAGCTGTCGGCTTTGCTCTGCTAAGGGCGTTACTGCTCATAGAGCATCTTTGCTGATGGGGTGAGGGGAGGAGTGACCACTACTGATCACCGCATCGACCACTATAGATGTCGCTGGATAGCAATATAGGTAGATAGCATACACCACAACAACCACTGATCCTGATCCCACTCATCTATTGCTCTGGGTGCGAGTGGCGGAATATGTGGTGAGGAGCTTGCTCCGATAGATGCGCTAAATGCATGAAGAATGGCCTTGGTTACAGTATCTGTCTCACCTTTTAGAGACTATTGCATCACACGGAACTCGCTTCGTTGTTTGCGACATTCGGGCGTGTCATTTCAAGAGTAAACTCCCTTCGCCCTCCGTCTTAACGCCTTGCTTGACATTGCAATGGTCTCCTCTTAATTCCATGGCTTCCTATAGAGGATTATGAAGGGCTACTTGGAATAGTCCAAGGAAAAGCCCCACTCAGTCATGGACTGAATGGGGCTTATGTAGAGTGCGTACTACAACTTTAGTTGAAAAAGTTCGCGACCATCGGCTCCGTAAGACGGGTGATGATGGCCTTACCCGATGGCGTGAAGTAGGGATCACTACTTTGGAAGAGGTCCCGAATTAGCTGCTCCAGTCCTTCGCTATCAAGAGGTAGTGGACGCTGGAGTGCCGTAGATTCGGCGGCAGCTTCGGCTAAGAAACTTTGTACATACTCAGCTCCTTCGCGGTGCGTATCCAAGCTGTCGGCTACGATGAGTCGCACAAAGCCCGTCGCATCTTGGGAGATGAAGGAGGGAGCTTCTACAATGGAGAAGTGCCCATCACCTAAGTCTCCGAAGTCAAATCCTGCGTGCTGCAACTCTTCCATCATGAGGAGTGCCGTAGGAAGTTCTTGGGGGGAAAACTCAAGCACCTCGGGAAAGAGAGGCTGCTCTAAGCGGTAACTGTGTGCACTAAGGTCTGCACGATACTGTTCATAGGTGACACGTAGTACCGCACGTGTCAAGTCGATGAAGGCCAGTGCATCTCCCAGTGTAGTGATGACATAGCGACTCTGATAGAGCATTATCGAGGTAGGGAGAGTAGGGCGTGTACGTAGTGAGGCTGCCTGCGAGAGGCGAATGCCACGCCCTTGGGGCTCTTCGGTAGGTAGATCAAAAAGAGGTTGGGGAGTGGCCGTTGGGGTCATACTATCAAAGTGCTCACCGAGGTCATCCCAACTGATCTCTGGCTCTTTGGCTACTATACTTGCACGCGCCGTACTGAGTCGAAATCCCCCAAGTCGACCTCCTCCAGAGGGTAGCGTTGAGCCCTCTTCTTCACCCTTGCTCTGCTGGAATGCTTCCGCACTGAGTGCTTGATCAAGGTCTGGAAGGACATCTTTGCGTCCTGGGTAGGCAGGTATCTCGATGGGAGAAGCATTCTCAAAGTCAATGATAGGAGTCAGGGCGTGTGCGCCGAAAGCATCACGAATAAGACTCTGTAGGATCGGGAAGATCGTTGACTCATCGAGGAAGCGCACATCCGTCTTCTGTGGGTGGATGTTCACATCGATATTCTCTGCCGGTATGGTGAAGTAGAGGAAGTATTGAGGCTGATTGCCTGCCGGGATAAAGTTCTCGTAGGCTAAGGTGATTGCCTTGTGAAAGTAGGGGTGACGTATGAATCGGTCATTGACAAAGAGATACTGTTGTGCTCCTTGCTTGAGTGAGGTCGTGGGCGTACCTATGAAGCCACGTATCGTGCAAAAGGCACTTTCGTAGCTTACAGGAATAAGGGCACGTGAGAGCTTTGCCCCTCCGATGTCGATGATGCGTTCCTTGAGCGAACTGGCAGGGAGTATCTTGTCGTACTTCCCAGCTCCACGCAGCGTGAAAGCTATCTGGGGATTGGCTAAGGCGACCTTAGCAAACTCGCGCCAGATCTCCATCAGTTCGGTCGTCTCCTTGCGAGCTTCGAGATGCTTCCTTCTACCTGGCGTGTTGTAGAAGATATTCATTGCTTTGAGACTTGTCCCTTGGGAGCAAGCCACGGGTCTCTGCGAGCGCACCTTCGTACCTTCGATGATGAGCTCAGTGCCCACGTCATGCTCTGCGGTGCGTGTACGTAGCTCGACCTGACACACCGCTGCGATGGCGGCAAGAGCCTCCCCACGGAAGCCCATGGTAGAGAGTCGCTGCAGGTCTTCGATCGTCTGCAGCTTGGAGGTGGCGTGACGCTCGAAGGCCATACGTGCATCTGTGGGGGACATCCCCTTCCCGTCATCTGTGACGGTGATGGCTTGCCTCCCTGCTCCGATGACTTCGATCTGTATTTGGGTAGCTCCTGCGTCGATGGAGTTCTCTACCAGCTCTTTGACCAGATAGGCTGGTGCAGGCACTACCTCGCCCGCTGCGATCTGATTGGCAAGGGACTCGGGGAGTAGACGGATGATATCGCTCATCGCAGGAAGAAGTACCAGAAGAATAGCCCAAGAACCATCAAGGCAAGCATCAGCTTGATGATACGTTGATCACGATCGGAGGAGGTAATGCCTCGCTTATGCTGTCGATTTAGGTGGCGTGCTGAGTGAATGAACGCACCACGAATCTGCTCACTACTGTCGTAGGTAGAGGGCGAAAGGATATCAGTTGTACCTTCTTCCGCTGGTACGCCCGGAGTAGGAGCTTGTGGATCAAGTTCCCCCGAGGCAATCATCTCCTGACGGACACGCTCGACGCGCTTGGCTAATTCTTCCTTGCGGGGATCCCAGTAGATGAGCTTATGCTCGAACTGTCTTGGTCTTCTTTGCTTGAAAAAGGTCTGTATACCCATGAGTAGTCTAAATACTGTTGTGATGCGGTAGCAGGCTCTGAGTCCTTGGCAGGACGAAGGACGCACTGATAAATACGGCGATACTCCTCGGGACGGAGTGATCGGTAATGAGTCAGTAGGGAGTCTGTGCGAAGGGAGTCTTCTCGCTCCTTACGATCGAAGGGAGCGTAGGCTGCCAAGGCTGCCCTTGCTCCACTGAAGCGCTTGAGATCGGATAGGGGTAGGGGCTTCTGTTCGCTGGGTGGGAGGGAGTCCCCCACAGTCGTGATGTCTTCCTTGCGCATCGGACGGCGGTCTGCTGCCCACAGGAAGAGAGGTAAGCGATTGACTTCAGGTGTCGATGCCATTTCTAAGGGATAGGCCTTCCCCTCGACAGGACCACGCCAAAAAGACTTCTTGACCTTACCCGAGTCCAGTAGTACGTGCATCGTGGAGCTCTTCATGCGATTGAGACCATTGTACTCCTTAGTGTCCTCCTCCTGCATATAGTAGATGGACTCCACATTGCCTCGCACGAGGATCTCACGTACCGTACTGTCTTGCAGGTAAGCGCGCAGACTATCGCCGCTCATCTGATTATAGAAGTCAACGCTATCGATATGCTCTATGGCCAACGCTTTGCCCAAGACATCCACGCAGTCGAGCTTCTTGCTACGGAAATAGAAGTGGGTGATATCTCCCGATAACTGACGCTTGTCGCTCCACATAATGGGCTTGCCGTAGAGCGATAGTATCGAGTCGATAGATGTGTAATTAAGTGAATCTGCTATTGCCTGAGCATCACGACGGAAAACCCGCACGTGGCGATAGCCCCTCAGATAGCGCATCATCGAATCAGGCTTACTCTTGCCCTCTGCTACACTCTTGGCGCGGAGGCTATCGAGGTAACGGCGATCTTGTATGGGGCGACTGACCAGCTCCAGCGTATCGGCTGATACATAGAGCGTGTCCTTCTGCGAATATTCTTCAGCATGCGCACGCGAGGTGGCAAAGGCATAGTTCCGCTTGTCGTCAAAGTAACCATAGTCACCATATAAGACAGCCTTCTGCATGCTGTCCGAGAGCCGCATGCGACCAAAAGCCTCACCGAACTTGCTTATCCCATCATAATAGATTGAGTCACCGATGAGTCTCTTAGCTCCCGAGCTTACTTCGGAGCGGTTCAGCAGTATCCCGACATCTCTTCCTACATCATAGATGCCACGCTCGGAGACGATCTGTCCTGAGTCTGACTTGATGAGCGTCTGACCTTCGTAGCTGCTGACACGTGTGTGTGTATTGTAGAAGAGATGCTCGGTCGTCATCGTCGTCTTATCATTGACGAGCTTGACGTTGTAGCGAAACTCCGCATCATTAGTCGCTGGGATGAACTGCCCATAGTCGGAGGTCAGCGTATTCTGAGCATCGGTAATAGAGCCTCCTTCGAAGTAGTAGGCAATATCTGCGATGCGGTCATAGTCCAAGCTATCCGTATATAGGTCGGTCGTCTTATTGGCTAAGTGCACATTGTGACGTAGACGCGCCAGCTTAGAGACTCCATCATAGTAGAGGTAGCGAGCATACATGTGCACGGTGTCACCCTGTACCATATGTACATTGCCGAAGGCCTCGAAGACTTGGTCATCTTCATTGAGGTAGGCACTGTCACAGGTCATCATTGCATTGCCATGACGTAGTATGACCCCCCCCTTGAGACGCTGTACACCAGGCTGCAATGAGGCATCATAGCTCAGTAGGTCCGCGTGATCAAGGATGATCCTTGTCCCCGGCTTTGTAGGGCGTGGTGACTGAGTAAGCAGCGAGCCTACGGGGAGGGAGGCTCGAGAAGTCAGGTAGCTCCCACCCATCAGAATGAGGGCAAGAGCTACACATAGACTGAGACGTTGGTTCTTCTCTTGAGGCATTTACTTCTTATCCTCGTGGATCCAGTCAGGGTATTGGAAACGGCAGTTGCGGTAGCGTTCGTTGATCTCGATGTGCGTCTGCTTCTGGCGAGTACGTATCCATTCATCGATGATACGGGTACGCTTCTTCTCCAGTGCCATCTCCTTGATGCGACGGAAGTCGTTGTTCATATTGGCTATATGCTCGGGATGGATCTCCTTGATACGGATGATCGCTACCTGCTCCAGCCCCTTCTCCGTGTGCATAATGAAGGGCTTCGATATCTCACCCGGCTTCAGCTCATAGGCAATCTTAGCGATGTCTTGAGGAAGGTCTTCGTAGCGGAAGTTGGGAGATCCCGAGAACTCACTTTCATGGGAGGTGTTGGTCATCAGACCACCATTGTTGACCGTATTCTTATCATCTGAGTAGAGCTGAGCAGCTACATCGAAGGTCAGCTTCCCCTCCTGTATGACATTCGCAATTGAGTCCATACGAGCCGTAGCCGCCTTAATAGCATTCTCTTCGACTGTGGGGCGCAGGAGAATGTGTCGGAAGTTCACCAGGTCTCCGCGCTTCTCGATAAGCTGTGCGATGTGATAGCCTTCGTCGGTCTTGATGATGGGAGAGACACGAGTCTTGTCCATCAGATTGAAGACCGCAGTAGCAAAGGCTGGATCAAGGTAAGCACGACCAACAAAGCCGTATTCTCCGCCACGCGAAGCCGTGCGCTTATCCTCTGAATAGAGTCGAGCGATGGTAGAGAACTCACGTTTTCCTGAGTTTACATCATCTGCATATCCACGCAAGATGCCCTTGACACGGTCAAGTTCGGAGAGGGGAATTTGTGGCTCCAGTGTGATGATCTGAAGCTCTACGGCCTTAGGAATGAAGGGAAGACTATCCTTGGGGAGATGCTTGTAGAAGGTACTTATCTCCGAGGGAGTCACTTGAACGCCTTGAGCTATCTTGGACTTCATCATCTCAACGATTGCTTCATTGCGTGCTTGGCGTGTGCGCTCTTCGCGGATCTGGGAGAGCTTTTTGTTGAAGTATTCTTCGACCTTCTCCTTCGATCCGAGTTCGGAAATCACATTCTGTACCCACATGTCGACCATGCGAGCGACCTGTGTTTCGTTGGCCTGGACGCTATCGATCTTCGCTTGATTGAGGAAGAGCTTCTGGACAGCTATTTGCTCGGGAATAGAGCAGTCGAGATCCCCTTCGAGTGAGAGTCCCTGACTTCGTGCGAAGAGCTTCTGATATTCAATATCAGATAGGAGTATGGGTTCGTCACCGACCAGCCATACGACCTCGTCCACTATGGTTTTCTTCTGGGGCTCATCGTGCTTGGTTTGTGCTAGACTCAGAGAGCCTAAAGCCAGTAGACTCAGTAGCACTATGGTTGTCTTTCTTTTCATCGAGAGCAAGGGACTATTATTAGGTAAGGGGTAGGGGCTTAATTAGCGAGCTCAGAGAGGAACTTGATACGGATCAAGCGCACTTCATCTTCTGAGTAGTCACTACCAAGCTCAGAGAGAGCTTCGTTGATGTCATCAGTCGTGGACTCCTTGAAGTACTCATAAATGTCTTCGATACGATCCTCATCGATGACCTCTTCGATAAAGTAGTTGATGTTGATGCGCGTCCCCGAGTAGACGATGGCTTCGACCTCACTGATGAGGAGTTCGAAGTCAAGGCCCAGTGCGATCGCTATATCGTCCAAGGCTACCTTTCTATCGATCTGTTGGATGATGTTGATCTTGAGCTTGGACTTATCGGGACGTGTACGTACTCGTATATCTGCAGGACGCTCGATCTCATTTTCTTCGACGTGACGGCGGATGACCTCTAAGAATTTCTGCCCGTAGCGTGCTGCTTTCCCAGCACCGACACCAGGTATGTTCTGCAGCTCATCCATTGTGATGGGGTAGAGCGTTGCCATTGCTTCGAGCGAAGCGTCCAAGAAGATGACGTAGGGAGGAACGTTATTTTGCTGTGCCATCTTCTTGCGGAGATCCTTCATTATGGAGAAGAGGACGGGGTCTGTTGACTCTCCTGAGGTGCCACTACTTCCCGAGGAAGGAAGGTCTTCACCCTCCTCATCGGTATCGACGATCTTGAAGCTGGTAGGTTTCTTGAGGTACTTCTTGCCTGCAGGAGTGAGCTTCAGTAGACCGTAGTTCTCTACGTCCTTCTTTAGATATCCTGCGATGAGAGCTTGGCGTATGACCGTAGTCCAAGTAGACTCTTCGTGGTCTTGACCGGAGCCAAAGCACTCGAGGTCTTCGTGATGGAAGGACTCAATATCCGAATTGGTCTCTCCGCGTAAGATAGCGATGACATAGTCAGCATCGAACTTCTCCTTGAGGCTGCTGACGGTCTCAAGCAGGTTTACAAGCAATTCTTTAGCTTCCACTTTTGTTTTAGGTAGTAAACAATTATCACAGCTTCCACAGTTGTCTGCCTCGTAGCGTTCGCCGAAATAGCTGAGCAGGAAGGAGCGACGGCAGATGTTGGTCTCTGCGTAGTCTGCGGTCTCACGTAGTAGTACACGAGCTATCTCTTGGTCAGCTACGGACTTCCCTTTGCTAAGACGCTCGATCCGCTCCATCTCTTTGGGATCGTAGTAGGCGATACACACTCCTTCACCACCATCACGTCCAGCACGCCCAGTCTCTTGGTAGTAACCTTCGAGACTCTTAGGCATGTCGAAGTGAATGACATAGCGGATGTCTGGCTTGTCTATGCCCATGCCGAAGGCGATTGTCGCCACGATGACCTCTATGCGCTCCTCGATGAAGGCATCCTGGTTCTCGGCTCGCTCCTTCGCATCTAATCCAGCGTGGTAGGGGAGAGCTTTGATCCCATTGGCTTGAAGTACCTCTGTGAGATTCATCACTTGGGTACGGCGCATACAGTAGACGATACCACTCTTACGTGGGTTGGACAAGATGAAGCGGACGATATCTCGCTCCGTCTCCTCTGTCTTTGGCTGGATGCGGTAAAGCAGGTTCGGACGATTGAACGAGCTTTGGAAGACTGTAGCGGACTCCATCCCCAGGTTCTTCATGATGTCATGCTGCACCTTCGGGGTTGCCGTGGCTGTAAGAGCCATGATGGGTCGCTCTGCAATCTCCATGACGATGGAGCGTATGCGACGATACTCAGGTCGGAAGTCATGTCCCCACTCTGATATACAGTGTGCCTCGTCGACCGCATAGAAGGAGATAGGTATCTCTTGCAGGAGCTTAATGTTTTCCGCTTTGTGTAGGGATTCGGGAGCTACATAGAGTAGCTTAGTACGTCCCTGACGGACATCTTGCTTGACCTCTTCGAGCTGCGAGCGTGAGAGGGTGGAGTTGAGGACGTGAGCGACGGTATCTTCTGCGCAGAATCCACGGACGGCATCGACTTGATTTTTCATCAAGGCAATGAGTGGCGAGATGATGACAGCTGTCCCAGGCTGCAGGAGGGCAGGGAGTTGGTAGCATAAGCTCTTCCCTCCTCCTGTGGGCATGAGGACAAATGTATCCTGACCAGCAAGAATACTCTCAATGATCTCTTGCTGATTTCCTTTGAACTGGTCAAAGCCGAAGTACTTTTTGAGCCCTTCCTTGAGGTTGATCCCGTCCATAATCCTGCGCTACGTTATTACTCAGATGTCACTCTGAGGCAGTGACTAAACTGCGACTGCGATAATACGGAATGATAGATCTTTTTCTTCTGTTCTCCGTGTCTCGGTGGCACTATGACACCGAGTTGAGAGAGTCTGCCTTAGCGAGCTGCTGCTCGACGTAGGTTGCGTCGATGACGAACTCCGTCACCCCCTGTGAGGGTAATTCGTACATCGGCTCGACCATTACCTGCTCCATGATGGCACGGAGTCCACGTGCTCCGAGCTTCTGCTCCATCGTTTTTGTCACGATTAGATCGAGTGCCTCATCGGTAAAGGTGAGGTGGATGTCATCCAGCTCAAAGAGCTTCGTGTACTGGCGCACCAGTGCATTCTTGGGCTCTGTGAGGATCATACGTAGCGTATCTCGGTGGAGCGGATGCAGGTAGGTAATGATGGGAAGGCGACCGATGATCTCTGGGATCAAGCCGAAGCTCTTGAGGTCACGTGCATCGACAAAGCGCATCAGCTCCTCCTCTTCGTGCTTGGAGAGCTTTGCTCCTGGGCTGTTGTAGCCCACGACACGCGTATTGAGACGGTGGGCGATCTTACGCTCAATGCCATCGAATGCTCCTGCGCAGATGAAGAGAATCTGCTTGGTGTCGACCTGGATCATCTTTTGATCGGGGTGCTTGCGTCCGCCCTGAGGGGAGACGTTCACGATTGAACCCTCGAGTAGCTTCAGTAGCCCTTGCTGCACCCCTTCGCCACTGACATCGCGTGTGATCGAAGGGTTGTCTCCCTTGCGTGCTATCTTATCGATCTCATCGATGAAGACAATACCACGCTCAGCAGCTGCTACATCGTAGTCGGCCACCTGTAGGAGACGCGTCAGCAGACTCTCTATATCTTCACCTACGTAGCCAGCCTGCGTCAATACCGTCGCATCGACGATGGTAAAGGGTACATTGAGTAGGCGAGCGATGGTCTTAGCTAAAAGAGTCTTACCTGTTCCCGTAGGGCCCAGGAGTAGGATGTTGCTTTTCTCGATCTCAACTCCATCGCTATCTGCGCTGGGCTGAGCGAGTCGCTTGTAGTGATTGTACACTGCGACAGAGAGGTATCTCTTCGCCTCATCCTGACCGACGACATAGGCATCCAGGAACTCCTTGATCTCACGTGGTCGGGGGATGTTCTTAAAGTCTTCTTGGGCTGCTTCTTCGGCAGCTGTCGCTTCTTTGCTCGAGAGTTCTTCGAGGAGGTGATGACCTCGATAGATGCACTCAGGGCAGATATGCGAGTTCACTCCTGCAAGAAGACCTCCAGTTTCCTCCTCGCTTCTACCACAGAAGTTACATTGTTTTTGTTGCTTCTTCGACATTTACTTTTCAGTACGAGTGAGGACACGATCGATCATCCCATAAGCAAGAGCCTCGGGAGCTGTCATCCAGTAGTCGCGATCGCTATCGCGCTGGATGGTCTCAAAGGGCTGCCCCGAATGCTGGGAGAGAATAGTATAAAGCTCCTCCTTGACCTTAATAATCTCGCGAGCTGCGATCTCCATATCACTGGCCTGTCCTTGCATACCACCGAGTGGCTGATGTATCATCACACGCGAGTGGGGAAGAGCAAAGCGCTTGCCCTTTGTCCCTGCGACGAGGAGCACCGAGGCCATAGAGGCTGCCATCCCAGTGCAAATGGTGGAGACATCAGAGCCTATATACTGCATCGTGTCATAGATGCCATAGCCTGCATACACAGAGCCTCCAGGGGAGTTGATATAAATCGATATATCCTTGCCTGGCTCACTGCTGTCGAGGAAGAGTAGCTGAGCTTGTATGACATTGGCCGTATAGTCGTTGATCTGTGTCCCGAGGAAGATGATGCGATCCATCATCAAGCGAGAGAAGACATCCATTTGTGCGACATTCATAGGGCGTTCCTCTATGATTGTCGGGGAGATGTAGCTACTCTGCACCTGCATATAGTTCTCAAGCGCCAGGGTATTCATCCCTAAGTGACCTACGGCAAACTTCTTGAATTCGTTCATTTCTCTTCTTAATGTTATAGAGCCTTCTATCCATATTACGACTCTATATAACAAAGGTATAAATAATTCTGAAATAGCCTAAAGACCAGCATAGACCAAGGAAGAGGCCTGCTAAGGCATTGGGGAATGCACTTGCATTCGTCTCGTATGGCGGGCTATCCCCTCGGTGAAAGGTTGATGTAGTCTGTGCAGGTTAGGGCTATGATGCTATATTGCTTTGTGTGTTCACCACTACTGCTCCCTGCGCCGACCACTAGTGGTCGATACTGTGTAGCAGTGGTGCTTCGATCACGAAGTTATACTGCTTTGAGTAGCTACTTGTGTAGCTTCGAGAAAGGATCCTTTGAGGGGGCATCTCCCTCAAGCCTCAGTGGAAGCTATGACTTGCCTGGATATTCACTTGGCATAAGGGAAGAGGTAAGCTACTTCAACGAGCGGATATAGGCTCTGTATGTAGCACTATCTTCCATTGATCAAATCAAAACGCTTCTTGAGCAATACCCCCAAGAGCAAAAGGCTTATGGGGAATGCAGACCAGATGGCAGTAAGCTGGATAGCTCCTCCCTGTAGCCCGACTACCTCAAGACAGTACTCGGATTTTGATGCCGTTGCCCTGGAAATCCTTGCTCTTGTAGAGGGAAATTGTTAGTTTTACGTATCATTTCATAGCCTGGTGCTCTTTTCGCTTCTTTGAAGTGCTCGGGGAGCATTACTTAAATTCATATATGGGAATAGAAGAACTGTCTAAAAGGACAACCACCAACATACAAGAGAAGGCAAACCTTATTTGGGCTATTGCCGACAATCTTGTGGGAGCATACAAGCCCCATGAGTATGGCAACGTCATTCTGCCCATGTGCGTAATCAAGCGTTTCAGCGACACCCTTGCGCCAACCAAAGATGCCGTAATCGCTAAGAATAAGCAACTTGATGACAGTGGCATTGTGGTGAAGGATGGCTTTCTGCAATCTGCCTCAGGCTATCAGTTTTACAATGTCTCTCCTTTCACTTTCGAGAGCTTGCTGAACGACCCGGACAACATTGCCGACAACTTCCGCTGTTACCTCAACCACTTCTCCGACAACGTGATTGACGTGATCGAGAACTTTGAGTTCGACAAGCAGATAAGCAAACTCGACAACAACGGCATACTGTTCCAAGTCATCAGCGAGTTCAGCTCGAAGAAAGCCTACATGGGTGCTGACGAAATCAGTGCCGTGGATATGGGCTACATCTTTGAAGAACTTGTCAGGAAGTTCTCCGAGAGTTACGATGAGCAGGCAGGAGCCCACTTCACAGCAAGAGATATTATCTACCTCATGGCCGAGATACTTGTAGCTCCCAAGAAGAGTAGTATGGCAGAGGAAGGTATCACTGCCACCATGTACGATATGACAATGGGAACGTCGTAGATGCTCGACTGCCTAAGCGAGAAACTTGTGGAGATCGACCCTGATGCACAACTCGTTGAGTTCGGTCAGGAACTCAACGAGCAGACCTATGCCATTGCCAAGTCGAATATGCTCATCAAGGGCGGAAAAGCCGAGAACATGAAGCTTGGTGATACCCTGAGCAATGACCAATTTGACGGTTACAAGTTCGACTACATTATCAGCAACCCTCCCTTCGGGATTCCTTGGAAGGTGGAGAAAGATGCTGTAGAAGACGAGGCTAAGAAAGGCGATACAGGACGGTTTGGCGCAGGTCTGCCTGCCATCAGCGACTCACAGCAACTCTTTGTCTTGAACGGCACAGCCAAACTCAAAGAGAGCGGACGCATGGCTATCATTCAGAACGGCTCACCACTGTTCAAGGGAGATGCAGGTAGCGGTGAGAGCAATATCCGTGGCTACCTAATCGAACACGATTGGTTGGAAGCTATTATTCAGATGCCCAATGATATGTTCTACAACACAGGCATTGCCACCTATATTTGGGTAGTGAGCAAGGACAAGGCTGTGGAGCGAGCAGGCAAAGTCCAACTCATTGATGCTTCCAACTGCTGTACAAAGCGCAGAAAGCCTCTTGGCAACAAGCGCAACGAGTTCACCGATCCTTGCATCAGCCTCATCATGGAGGCTTATAATGCCTTTGCTGATGGTGTTTATAAGGATGAGGCGAACAATCTCACCGTGGAAGTAAAGATTAAGGATAACGAAGATTTCAAGTATAGTAAGGTGGTAGTAGAGCGACCACTCACTGATGAGAGCGGTGCGCCTATATTGAAGAAGGGCAAACCTCAACCTGATGCAAGCAAGCGAGACACCGAGAGTATTCCTTGGAAGGAGGATATTGACGGCTATATGCAGAAGAACGTATGTCCCTTTGCCCCTGATGCTTGGATAGATGAGAAGAAGACCAAGGTAGGCTATGAAATCCCCTTCACCCGTGAGTTCTACAAGTATGTAGAGCCACGCAAGAGCGAGGAGATTTATGCGCAGCTGAAAGAACTCAACCGTCAGGAAGAGGAACTGATGGCTAAAATCATGGGGAGATAGGCTATGAGAGCAATGAAAGATAGCGGTATTCCTTGGATAGGAATGATACCAAGCGAATGGAATATGGTTAATTTTCGCTATTCGGGAAACTTCACAAAAGGAAAACTACCTACCTCTACAAATATAGATGGGGTTGGCAGTCCTGTCATTGGCGCATCTGAAATGCTTGGAGGCGAATATCGCCAATTCTCTACTTGTACCGACATTCCGACTTGCACAAAGGATGATATTCTTATTCTATGGGATGGTGCAAATGCAGGTATTACAGCCACAAATTTAAGTGGCATAGTATCTTCGACTGCCGTGAAATACAGTTGCTATGATAGTAAGGTATCTAAGCCTTACTTAGCCCATCTGTTTAAGTATGCAGAACATTATTTCAAGGAGAGAGTTGGAGGAACTACGATTCCACACATGAATATAAAGTACATTGATTCTTTTCCTCTTTTAGTACCTCCTCTCTCTGAGCAGGAGCGGATTGCGGACTTTCTCGATAGCAAGTGTGCTGAAATAGACGAAATGATTGCCCTTCAAGAGAAGACCGTGGAAGAACTGAAAGCTTACAAACAGTCGGTCATCACAGAAGCAGTCACCAAGGGCCTCAACCCTGATGCACCAATGAAAGACAGCGAAATACCTTGGATAGGATTGATACCTCAGGGATGGAGTGTGAAGAGATTTAAGAATATTCTGAGAAGCAAACTTCAATACGGAGCAAACGAGAGCGGACTTGTATTTAATCCAACATTGCCAAGATATGTAAGAATAACTGACATATTGGATAATAGGCTAAGAGAGGATATTGACAAGCAGTCTCTAACCAACGAGCAAGCCAAGGATTATATATTGGAAGACAAAGACATCCTTTTTGCGAGAAGTGGAGGCACTGTTGGCAAGTCCTTTATCTACAAGAAAGAATATGGTCTGTGTGCTTATGCAGGTTATCTGATAAGAGCAAAGGTAGATGAAAACAACTGTTCTGAGTTCGTATATTATTACACATTGTAATCTTCTTACGACAATTGGAAGAATAGTATCTTCATTCAATCAACAATTCAAAATATAGGAGGTGACAAGTATTCTCTAATGGAAATTCCATGTCCGCCTCTTACAGAGCAGCAAGCCATTGCAGCCTATCTTGATAAGAAGTGTGCTGAGATAGACCGTCTCATCGAGATAAAGCAACAGAAGGCAGAAGAGTTGAAGGTCTATAAGAAGTCGCTCATCTACGAATATGTAACAGGCAAAAAAGAGGTGGTATGATGGAGGTAATCACCATAATAGGAACAATCGCAGCCGTGGTTGCAGCAGTAGTCAGCATCCTTTCGCTCAGAGACAGTAAGCGCAATATCTACAAGCGCATTGAGAAGAAGGAAGGACAGATCAAAGCAATAGACCGTAAACTGATAAGCAAATACGGCTTTGACAGCACTACAAACAGCCGAGGCATAACCCCACTTGATGCTAAGAAAGAGAAACTCCAAAAAGAGATAGCCAATCTGAAACGACTGCTCTAAACAAACCACATCTGATATGGAGACGAAGGAAAAGGATTTTGAACAAGACATAGAGACATGGCTTCTCAGCAAAGGAGGCTATGTGAAAGGCAATCAGGAGACCTACGACACTAAGAGGGCTATTGATATTCCTGTGCTTATCTCATTCATAGAGAAGACACAGCCGAAGACGTGGCAGAGATACAAGAACGTGTATGGCGAGAAAGCAGAGCAACAACTCTATAACGTCTTTCAAGAGAACGTGCATGACTTTGGTCTTATCTACGTTCTGAGGAAAGGAGTTACCGACAGAGGCATGAACATCCGCTTTGCCTACTTTCAGCCTGCCTCATCGCTCAACACAGACTTGGTGGAGAAGTATCAAGCCAACATCCTGACAGAGACACGGCAGTTCGCCTACTCCACGCAGAACCACAACACTATCGACATGGTGTTGAGCCTTAATGGTATTCCCGTGGTAGCCATCGAACTGAAAAACCAAATTACAGGGCAGTCGGTAGACAATGCCAAGAGGCAGTTTATGTACGACCGTGACCCCAAGGAATTTCTCTTCCACTTCGACAACCGCATATTGGTCTGTTTCTGTGTAGACCTCTATGAGGTGGCAATGACAACACAGCTTAGAGGCGAGGACACTTTCTTTCTACCTTTCAATCAAGGAAGCAAGGGAGCGGGCAACGTGGGTGACGGTGGTAACCCGGACAATCCTAACGGCTATACCACCTCCTATCTTTGGGAGCGTGTTCTCAATAGGGAAACGCTACTGTCTATCTTTCAGCGTTACCTGATGAGGGAAGAGAAGACATCCGTCAGCATCAAAGATGGCAAGCAGCGCAAGAAGGAGACCACACGACTGATATTCCCACGCTATCACCAGTTGGATGTGGTGGAGAAACTTGTAGCTGACACACGGCAGACCAAGGCGGGAAAGAACTACCTCATTCAGCACAGCGCAGGATCTGGCAAGTCAAATTCCATTGCATGGCTCACTTACAGGCTTGCATCGCTTCACGACACGGAGGACAAGAACATGTTTCAGAGTGTGTTTGTCATCACCGACCGAAGAGTCTTAAACCGACAGTTGCAAGACACCATATTGGGCTTCGAGCATCTTGTGGGGCAGATAGCTACCGTAACGGACAAGGACAATTCCGAGGTGCTGAAAAATGCGATTAATAATGGCAAGCGCATCATCATCACCACCATACACCGCTTCCCACTGATATATAAGGAACTCGACAAGCATCAGGGGAAGAAGTTTGCCATCATCGTGGATGAGGCACATTCTTCACAGAGCGGAAAGGCTGCAGAGAAGCTGAAGGCTGCTCTTGCTGACACCGATGAGGCATTGAGAGAGATGGCTGAGGCAGAGGAGAAGACGGAGGCAGAACTGCTTGACGACATGGATCTGCTGACAGAGAGCCTTCTGACGCAGGGTAAGCACAAGAACGAGTATTTCTATGCGTTCACGGCAACACCCAAGCCGAAGACCTTGCAGACCTTCGGAGTACGGACTGTGGCGCCTAACGGGACGGAGCAATACAGTGCGTTTCATCACTATTCCATGCGACAGGCTATTGATGAGGGCTTCATCCTTGATGTGTTGAAGTTCTACACCACCGTGGAGACCTCCTATAAGATAGCCAAGTCAATCACAGATAATCCTGAGTATGAAGAGCCACCTGCAACCAAGGCAATAAAGGCTTTCCACGACAACCATGAGTATGTCATCCGTCAGGCGGTAGAAATCATTGTGGAGAAGTTTAGGGAGGTAACACGGAGCAAAATTGACGGCAAGGCAAAGGCGATGGTGGTATCACCATCGCGTGCCCATGCTGTGAGATATTACCTTGCAATGAAAGACTACTGCAAGGAGAAAGGCTATGGTGACGTTCGCCCGATGGTAGCCTTCTCAGGAAGCGTTACTTACAACGGTGTGGAATATACAGAGCCACAACTCAACACCACACCAGACTTGAAGATAACAGAGGCGAATCTGCCTTTGTACTTTGGTTCGGATATGTTCAACATCTTGATAGTAGCCGATAAGTATCAGACCGGATTTGATGAGCCGAAACTGCACACCATGTTCGTATTGAAGAAACTGAAAGGTGTGAAGGCCGTTCAGACCCTTTCCCGACTCAACCGCAGCTGCACAGGAAAGATCGACACCTACGTTCTCGACTTCTCCAATACGGCTGATGAGATACAGGCATCTTTCAAGCCATTCTATGAGGACACGCTGTTGGGAGAGAGCGTTGATGTGAACGTGGTATATAAGTACCTCACGAAGTTACAGGCGTTCCACTTGTGGAGCGATGAGGATGTGAAGAAGGTGTTTGAGGTCTATTCTGAGCAGCAGAGTTGCACCTCATTGGGCAAACTGTCAAGCCTCTTGAAACCCACGCTTGATGAGTATGAGCGACTTGAAGAGGAAAAGAAATTCGAGTTCCGCTCTCTTATCAGAGCTTTTGTGCGCTTCTATGCTTATATGGCTCAGGTGGTGCGCACATTCGACCGTGACCTGTTTAAGACTTACATCTTCTGCGAATATCTGTTCAAGGTGCTGCCAAAGACACCGCATGAGAAGGTAGACCTGACCAACAAACTCGCCCTTGAACGACACAGGTTCGATATTCAGCCAAGTGGCAGTATATCACTGACACCCACGCAGGAAGAGAAGACCCTAAAAGGCGAGAAAGGTGGAACGGGAGCGAAGACAGAAGAGAAGCGAGACCTTCTTGACAACATCGTGGAGAAGATAAACATCATGTATCAGGGCAACTTCACTGAGGCTGACCGTGTGATTGTGGAGACCATCTACGATAAGTTCAAGGAGAAGGAGAAGATCTTGAAGAAACAAGCAAAGAACTCAGACTCCAATATGTTTGTTGAGAACATCTTTCCTGACCTGTTCAAGGAGGTGGCTCAGAATTGCTTCATGGAGCAGACAGAGGCTTTCCAACGGCTTTTCCAAGACAAACAACTCTATCTCCATGTGATGCAGGAAATGGCGAAAGTCATGTATAGCAACTATTCCTATTAACATTAGGACAAAAGAAAAAAGGCTAATCTTTTCGTGAGAATTGATTAGCCTTTTTCGGAAATGGTATGGTCGGAGACTTACAGTCTCAAGTCGTTTTTCTACCTTCGAGTGGTGCAGACAGACGTACCACAGGTAGCTTCGGGAAAGGATCCTTTGAGGGGGCATCACCCTCAAGTCTCAGTGGAAGCTATGACTTGCATGGATATTCACTTGGTATAAGGGAAGAGGTAAGCTACTTCAACGAGCGGATATAGGCTCTGTATGTAGCACTATCTTCCATTGATCAAATCAAAACGCTTCTTGAGCAATACCCCCAAGAGCAAAAGGCTTATGGGGAATGCAGACCAGATGGCAGTAAGCTGGATAGCTCCTCCCTGTAGCCCAATGCCGAAGCCCAAGAGTAGGCAGAGGGCTGGTGCTACTATGAGATGTACCCCGCAAGCGTAGATGGCCATCCTCTTGACATCCTCCAGCCCTCGTAGCGCATTACTGTAGATGACTTGCAGGGCATCAGCCGGTTGGTAGAGTGCCATCGGAAGGACTGCCAGTGCGGTCATTGTGACAATGATCGGGTCATCACTGAAGAGATAGCCCAGATAGTGTCGTCCAAGGATCAGACCGCAGAGCACAAGCAGAGCTACCCCTTCGGATAAGAGAAGTGCTACGCGTACGATGTGCTTGACTTCATCATGAGCCTTTCGGCTATGCGCACTACTGACTAAGATTGTGGCCGAAGCCCCAATGCCATAGTAAACTAAGAAGCCTAAGGCTGTCAGCGTGCTGAGGATTTGATGGACAGCGAGTGGGTGTTCGCCCAGCGGAGTGACAATGATGATAGCGAAGGTCCAAGCTGCCGTCTCCACGCCTGTCTGGATGCTGATGGGAAGTCCAAGGCGGAAGAGGCGAACGAAGTAGGGGCGGAAGAGGCGTCCCTCAAAGACTGTGCGGTAGATAGCTTGGAGCGAAGGACTCCAACGAAGGCTTAGTGCAAGAGCTACTAACATGTAGAGTCGAGCTACTAATGTGGAGAGCCCTGCTCCATAGAGTCCCAGCTCAGGAAAGCCCCACTTGCCGAAGATCAGAAGATAGTTGCCGAAGATGTTGAGCGCATTGGAGCTGAGGATGATCCACATCGGTACCTGTGTGCGTCCTATGCCATCGAAGAACTGCTTCATCGCAGCAGAGGCCATGTACACCATGAGGGAAAGCATCTGCAGAATGAAGTAAGGGTGGATGAGGGGCAGTAGCTTAGCTGGAGGGCTGAAGAGCGGTAGCGAGGTGTACACGCCGATGAGCAAGAGCGTAAGTCCAATACCGATAAGGAGGTTCAGTAGGGTGCTATGCCGGAGTAATCTCCCCAATCGGTGTTGATCGCCTCGGGTATGTGCCTTGGAGACCAGCGGTGTCAGTCCATAGCTGAAACCCAGACCAAGGACGAAGAAGAGAGCGAAGATATTGTTGACGAAGGAGGCCGCCGCGAGGTCATCGGTGCTGTACTTGCCGACCATCATCGTGTCGGCAAAGTTCACTGCAATGATTCCCAATTGGCCCAAGATAATGGGGGTACCTATATGTAGTAGCTGGCGTAGCGTATATGATTGCTCCGTGAGGTAACTACGGAGACGTGCGATAGGAGTCTTCTGTTGCATTCGTGTCGCAAAGATACGATACTCTTGCGTAGTACTGCTCGGCATTCTAAAGAGAAAGAGGTCATCTCCTTGATGGGGAGATGACCTCTTTCGCATGAAGTGTATGTGAGGCGATCGCTATGGGATAGTGCAGGTCTTTGTGGGCGTAGTGCACTGCTCCTTCTCAAGAGCCGTGATGACCTGACGTAGCTGTCTACCTAAGCCAATGGTATAGCCTTGGGAGACGAAGACCACACGATTGAAGGTGTCAGCAATGACGAAGACGGGCAGGTTACCTGCACGGAGCTTCATATTCGTGACCAGCTCAGAGAGGATCTTCCCCTGAGTATCCAAGCCAAAGACAGTACTCTTAGGAAGGCCAACAAAGTCATCGGGACGGTAGCGACTTTGGCTGGTCTTGTCCTTGAAGAGGAGGACCAGGCTACGTCCCCAGTGCTCGAAGACTTCACGCTCAGCGATGATATCCTTGAGTGCATGGTTCGTGGGCTCTTCCCCTGCTCCGAGGATACCGAGGATATAGTACCCACGGCCGGTAGTCGATAGCAGGGACTGTTCCTTGCCCGTTGGAGCGGTGAAGTGCTCTACCTTCGTTAGATCCTTGGCATCCCCATAATGGGTATAAAGGTTCTCTGAATTGAAGCTGCCGAGGACGGCTACTGCAGTCGTATCACGGCGCATCACCAGCTCTTCGTCGGTAGTTTGACCAGGCTTGATGGTGAAGGTGCGCATATTGACCAATACGCTACCACTGGCCAGTCGAGAGCCCGTGACAAGCAGGTAGTTACCAGCATCCATCTTGGCTCCGTCCTTGAAGGTCATAGCCCATGAAGTACCTTGTTCCAGCCCATTATCCCCCACGTCGTAGGAAAGGAGCTGGGGGCTACCTTGTGCATCAAACTTGGAGATGGTGAACTGATAGTAATACTTCGGGTTGTCGATGATGCCATTGTCCTTATAGCTGAGGCGCAGAGTCCCCTGCTTGGATGGTGTCTGTGATAGCCCCTTGTCCAAGACAACATCGTGCCAAGCATCCTGCTCATAGACCTGTACCTTGCCCGTCACACCATCGATACGTGTTGGCCAACCCATCGTGCGGGCGAGCGAGACGAAGAAGATATTACGCGAATGCGTATCAGCCTTCTGGCTCTTCCATACACCAATCGGCTCGATGGGATAAGTGAGCGGATTGTGACTATTGTCAATGCGTATGGTAGAGACGCACCACTGACGGAGGGCTTCAAAGGAAGAGCGGAACTTGCTTTGTAGTGCTTGAGGCACTGCTTCGGCGAAGAACTTCTTATAGGCAACCAATGGTTCGTTGGCTACACGTGGGTTATAGATATAGCCCATGCTTAGCTCCTTATTCCCTGCGAACTGGGCGAGGGGTTGGGTATTCTCCAGATGGTCACGCAGTACATCCAAGGGGATGTCACGTAGGTCCTTCGAGGATATGGCCTGCAGAAGCGCCTTGGCCTGAGCCTTATCCTTAGCTCCTTCCACAAATTCATGCAAGGTCTTCCAGTTGCCACGAGCATCCATTCCCTCGAGCTGCTTCCCGACAAAGGTAGCTACGTACTGCCCACGGATGGAGTCTTCGGTCGCCATGCGGCGGTTGTTTTCTGCACGCTGGCTGTCGGTGACGTTGGGGTATTTGGCATCTTCACGTGGTGGGGTGATGAGTAGATCTTCATTGATCTGATCCCCTGGACGATGATTCAGCTGAAGGCGTACCTGCTTGTCTTGACCGAAGTGTGCCTTCTGGAATCCAAAGCGATAACTTCCTTTTCCATCGGGCTTATTGGCGTAGATGAGCATATCTCCTTGCCCAGCGGTGAGGAAAGCACGCCCACGGCTATCGGTGAGCTTGGTAGCTACGGTGTAGAACTGCCCATAGTTATAGACCTGAAATTCTACAGGGACACCAGCCTGTGGGCGACCAGCTGCATCAACGACCTGTACATCGACCTTGCCGGTGTGAGCATAGTTGTCGATGACATTGATTTCGGTATAGGTCGGCGTGCGGCTAATGACCTCCTCTGGTCCATCATAGCGACCGAAGGCCTTGGTATGTACGAGCATGGCACGTGAGACGGGGGCATTGAACCACGCTAAGTTGAGGACAGGCTCGGGCTCACAAGCACCGAGGAAGAGCCACTTGCCATCGACCCATGCTTCGACCCAAGCGTGGTTGTCATCCGTATGAGCCCAGCGTGGGGTATAGACCTGGCGAGCAGGGATGCCTACAGCGCGGAGGGCTGCCACTAAGAGGGTCGACTCTTCACCGCATCGACCATAGGCGGTGCGGAGGGTAGCTAAAGGTGAAGAGGTGCGTGAATCACTCGGAGTGTAGACGACGTGCTCGTGACACCAGTGGTTGACTTCGAGGACGGCTTGCTCCAGTGTGAGCCCCTTGACACGATCCTTGAGTGCATTAAAAAGGTAAGGACGAGAAGCGTCTAAGGCTTCGTTGTTGACACGGATCGGCAGGACAAAGTGACGCCATTCCCTCTCAGGTACTACCTTGCCCCAAGGCATCGTCTTGCGAGCTTCGAGGCTACTACGTACATTCTCTAAGAAGTAGTCGCCATCTCTGTCGATCAGGTCATTGGAGGGCATATAGGCGTAGAGGAAGGTCAGTGCATCTCGCTCTTCCGAGGAAAGGGAAGTGTCGAAGATGCGGAAGAAGTTCCCTCGAGGGAAGGCTTGCTTCTTGCGGAGGAAGTCCTGTTGTAGCTGGCTCTTGGTCGTGGTCGTCATAGCTACCTTTGCTTGCTGAGCGAAGGTAGTCGTAAGCCCACCATAGGAGAGTGCAACGGCGAGTGTGAGGATACGTATAGTCATTGGTTGGATTAGTTAGTGCTGATCTATAGAGGCAAGAGCCTGAAGGGCTCCTGATATTTTCTTGGGGTCGGTGAAGAGGTAAGCGTATTCATCGATCGTCACCGTCCCACCCATGGAGACCCCTTCGTGGCGGTATTGCATGGGACTTGGTTCGGGGACACGCCCTGTGAAGTGGAATTCCTTGGCTCCCGTAATGCGAGCAAGCTGAGCGATATTCTCAGGGGTTACGCCTGCTCCTGGCATGATAATGATGCGGTCTCCAGCCTGCTTGACGAGCTGAGCAATTACTTCTGCCCCCTCGATTGCGGTGGCCTTACCCCCAGAGGTCAGTACACGAGCACAGCCAGCTTCGATGATATCTTCAAGAGCTCTGGAGGGATCACGACAGACATCAATAGCTCGATGGAAGGTTACAGGCAGTTCGCCTGCGGCCTCTACGAAGCGCGCCAGTAGAGCCTTGTCAACTTCGCCATCGGGAGTCAAGCAACCGACAACAATGCCATCGACGCCCAGTTGTCGAGCCATCTTGATATCCTCAAGCATAGCTTCTACTTCGAGCGGAGTGTAGAGGAAGTCTCCAGCGCGAGGGCGTATGATGACGTTGAGCTTGATATCGACAGCGCGGCGTGCAGCTACGATCTCTCCGTACGAAGGAGTCGTGCCCCCCTCGGGTAGTCCTGCGCAGAGCTCTATACGATAAGCCCCACCGAGCTCAGCTCGGCGGGCGCTTTCGGCACTACCTGCACAGTTCTCTATGCGGTATTCCATAGGTGGTTATTGGAGGGTTACTTCGACGATGTAGTCAATAGCATTGGCTTCCGATGGAGCCTTGTCGAAGGTCAGTGTCAGACCAGCCTTAGTCTGCTGATAGGGGATGGGCTTACGCGATTCGAAAGCTACGACACGCTTGACCTTCTGAGTCAAAGGCAGGGAGAGCATACGGCTCTTCCAGGACAAGATGTGCAGGTAAAGCGTCTTTCCCTTCTGTGTCGTTACTCCCCATTCCTGTGGAGGGATGATTCCTTCGCGTACACCGTCCTTGACCGTGACACCATTGGTCTTCATCCAGCGACCAATCTTTTCCAAGCGATCGATGGCCGTAGCGGGAAGTACGCCTGAAGCTTCGGGGCCAACATTCAAGAGGAGGTTCGCATTGCGACCAGCCGTCTCAACGAGCAGACGGATGAGAGTCGTATCGGACTTGTAGTTCTGGTCAATGATCTTGTATCCCCACATGCCGTTCATCGTTTGGCAGGTCTCGATGGGGAGCTTACTGATGGATTGGCCCGATAGACCTGCGGTGTTAGCACCTGGCACATCGCGTTCAAACATCTGGAAGTCTTCGCCCTCGTGTACCTCTCCGTGGTGGTTGTTACCGATGAGGCAGGCGGGATTGAGGGCATGGATGCCAGCATACATCTTGTCGTAGTGCCAGTCGAAGCCAGGATTTTCATCTTGGTCCCATTCGCCATCAAACCAGATCGCTTCAGCTCCGTAGTCTTTGACAAGCTCCTTGAGCTGGTCATTCATGAAGGTATCATAGGTCTTCCAGTCGCCATGTGTAGTACGTCCCGTACCACGTCCTGTGCGTCCGATGGGGTAGTAGTCATCTCGAGTCCAGTCGAGGAGCGAGTAGTAGATGTGGAAGCCTAAGCCTTGCTTGCGACATTCGTCACGCAGCTCGGCGAGGATATCACGCTTGAAGGGGGTCGCCTTCACGATGTTGTAGTCACTATACTTAGTGTTCCACAGAGAGAACCCTTCGTGGTGGCGCGAGGTGATGGTCAGATAGCCAGCTCCCGAGGCTTTGATCGCAGCCACCCACTTAGCTGCATCGAACTGTGCCGGGTAGAAGGCTGCGGCGGACTTGGCATATTCTGCGTGGTTGAGGTTGGCATTGGTCATATACCATTCGCCCTGAGCGAACATACTGTATAGCCCCCAGTGCAGGAAGATACCGAAACCACGGTTACGGAACTGTTCGCGAGCAGCGATGTTTTCCTTTGTTGGCTTATAACCCTTCTGCGCATGAGCGAGGATAGGGGTAGAGACGGCTAAGCCGAGCGCCAAGGTAGCCACACGGGTCTTCGTTAATAGGCTTTTCATTCTGTGATGTTTCTTCGTCTTGTATGTGTGATTGTTTACTGACGAGCCAAAGGTAGTTAATTCAGGGCATATAGGCGAAGAATATCTCACCTGGAATGCTCGTACATCCTGAAGTAGATTAGCTATATGCCCAAGGATGGACTACTGAGCACTATATGTGAGTGGTATGAAGCAGTACTACTCTATGGTGCGAAGTCGTATTGCTCCGTCCGCTGACCAGTACTCCTTCCCTCACGGAGCAGTGCTGCTTGTTACCCCACACTTTGGGTGGTTTGTTTGGCTTGATTGAGGTAGAAGGGTCTGTCTTTCGGGTGAAAGTGAAGGGGCGTAGCACAGCTTTGTGTGTGGAATAGCTTTCTTTCTCCTCCTTTCTTCGCGCGCGTACAATTATATATAAGGAAATTTAGGGGGCGGAACTACCCCTCATCGGAAGTCTTTACTGGTAAGGTGTGTGTCTCATCTGCTCATTCCGCACTCTCCCTCTCCGAGCAGCAAAGCTACAACCATTGAAGGGGAAGGCTAAAGGCCTGTGGTTATGAAAATATTTAAATATAAGGGAGGTTTGGTTAGCTGTACTTTATTCCTTAGCTTTGTTTTGCATTTGCAGAACAAAGTAAGCAATGTTGGCACGCATGTCCTCTATCACTAACGGTACTATTCCTTGCCAGAAGACACAACCTCCCCTCGATGGCGTAGGCCGTGCTGACATACATAGTTATATAATATTGTAGTTAAAAGCTATGGACGAACAGAAAGCGATCAAAACCCTCAAAGACATTGTGATTCGCTTCTCCGGTGACTCGGGGGACGGTATGCAGCTCACAGGGACGATCTTCTCTGACCTCTCCGCAATGACGGGGAACACCATCTCAACCCTCCCTGACTTCCCCGCTGAAATCCGTGCCCCACAAGGCACGCTCAGTGGTGTCTCTGGATACCAAGTCCAGATAGGTTCTCGGTCGGTACGCACACCAGGAGAGAATGCGGACATTCTCGTGGCAATGAATCCTGCAGCCCTAAAGGTGAGCATCAAGTACCTGAAGAAGGACTCGATCATCATCATAGACACTGACTCGTTTACTGCCAATGACCTGCGTAAGGCTGAGTTCAAGACCGAAGAACCATTCGAAGAACTTGGGCTGAAGACCCAGCAAATCATCCCTGCTCCCATCTCTTCTATCGTCAAGGAAGGACTCAAAGACTTTGGGCTCGATGCCAAGTCTGCCCTGCGATGCAAGAATATGTTTGCCTTAGGACTTATCTGCTGGATCTGTGATCGTCCACTCGAACCTGCAGAGCAGTTCCTCGCACGCAAGTTCGCTAAGAAACCCCAGCTGCGTGATGCCAACATCGCCTCGCTCAATCATGGCTTTGACTTCGGCGCGAATACCCATGCTTCAGCCAGTATCTTCCGCATTGAGACACAGAAGCCTGTACCTGGGCGTTATCTCGATGTCAATGGGAACAAGGCTACAGCCTATGGGCTGATAGCAGCCGCTGAGCGTGCAGGACTCGAGCTCTTCTTAGGAAGTTATCCAATCACTCCTGCTACGGACATTCTGCATGAACTTGCCAAGCATAAAGCTCTTGGGGTGAAGACTGTCCAGGCTGAAGACGAAATTGCGGGTATCTGTACCGCTATCGGTGCTTCCTTCGCTGGTGACCTCGCGGTGACGACAACCTCTGGTCCAGGTCTTGCGCTTAAGAGCGAAGCTATTGGGCTCGCCGTGATGTCCGAACTTCCCCTCGTCATCATCGACGTCCAGCGTGGTGGTCCCTCTACAGGGCTTCCCACTAAGAGCGAACAGACGGACCTGATGCAGGCACTCTATGGGCGTAATGGTGAAGCACCTATCCCTGTCCTTGCCGCTACGACACCTGATACCTGCTTCCTCTATGCTTACTGGGCTGCAAAGATCGCCGTTGAGCACATGACTCCTGTGATCCTGCTTACGGATACCTTCGTGGCTAATGGCTCGTCGGCTTGGCGTATTCCTGACCTTCATGAGCTGCCAATGATCGAGCCTAACTATGTCTCTAAGCTCCCCGAAGGTGCTGCGGATGGATGGCGTCCCTATTATCGTAATGAAGAAACCAAGGTGCGCTACTGGGCCGTGCCTGGCACCCCTGGCTTCGAGCATCGTCTGGGTGGACTCGAGAAGAACTACACGACGAGTGCTATCAGCACTGATGCGGCGAACCATGCACTCATGGTCAAGACTCGTCAGGAGAAGATCGACTACATCTCCAACGTCATTCCTCAGCTCGAAGTAGAAGGGGATCAGGATGCAGATACCCTTGTCGTAGGGTGGGGCGGTACCTATGGTCACCTCTATGAAGCAGCACATAAGGTACGTGAACGTGGTCACAAGATCGCACACGCTCACTTCGCTTTCGTGAACCCTCTGCCCTCGAATACCGAAGAAGTACTCCGTCGCTATAAGAAGGTTATCGTAGCTGAGCAGAACTCGGGTATGTTCGCTCGCCACCTGCGTGGTCTGATCGACAACTTCGTACCACGACAGTATAATGAGGTGACAGGTCAGCCCTTCATCCTCTCTCACTTAGTCGAAGAATTCATCAAACTTATCGAAGAATAGCCCTATGGAAACGAATGCAAACCCAGTGAAGTTAGATGCCAAGTGCTTCAAGAGCGACCAGTATGTACGCTGGTGTCCTGGTTGCGGTGACCATGGTGTCTTGGCTACTCTCCAGAAGTCGATGGCTGAAGTCGGCATTTCGACGGAGCAAACAGCCGTCATCTCAGGTATTGGTTGTTCGTCACGTCTCCCTTACTATGTGAATGCTTATGGCTTCCATACCATTCATGGACGTGCTGCCGCCATCGCCACAGGACTCAAGACAGCTCGTCCAGACCTTTGTGTGTGGATCGCAACGGGGGATGGTGATAGCTTGGCTATCGGTGGTAACCACTTCATCCACGCTATTCGCCGTAATGTAGATCTCAACTTTATCCTATTCAACAATCGCATCTATGGTCTGACCAAGGGGCAGTATTCACCCACCTCAGAGCGTGGCTTCGTCTCGAAGAGTTCACCCTTCGGTACCGTAGAAGATCCGTTCATTCCAGCTGAACTGTGCTTCGGTGCACGTGGCCGTTTCTTCGCTCGTTCACTGGATATCGATATGAAGCTCCTCGGGCAGTGTATGGTAGCTTGTGCGCAGCATAAGGGTGCCGCTGTGGTCGAAGTCTTAGTGAACTGTGTTATCTTCAACGATGGTGTGCATAAGAATGTAGCCCAGCGTGATGTGCGTGATGACCGCTCCATTGTCCTTCGCCATGGAGAGAAGATGATCTTCGGTAAGGAGAAGAATCAGGGGATTGTCCTCGAAGGTCTTCGCTTGAAGGCTGTGACGATAGGAGAAGATGGTTATACGCTGGATGATATCTTGACGCACGATGCTCACGAGGTAGATCCCACCCTGCATACGATGCTGGCAATGATGGGCACCAGTGATGATATGCCTGTTGCCTTCGGGGTTATCCGTGATGTAGACGATATCTGCTACGACCAAGCTGTCACGCAGCAGATCGAAGAGGTGCGTACCCAGAAGCCAGGTATCCGCACACTCGAAGATCTTCTGATGAAGGATGCCTACTGGGAAGTAAAGGAATAATCCTCCCCGTGGTCTTTCACTCTAAGCTACGACAGTCACCTCATCCAGATAGATGGGGTGGCTGTTGTATTTTCCACAATTCATAGGCATGCTGTTTCATTGATTTACCTTACCTTTGTGGATATAAGTAATCAATTCACTAAATTGAACTATTATGGCAACTGACAAAGAACGGTTACTGAGCGAATTCCCTGCCATTAGCACACAGGAATGGAAGGATAAGATCGTGACCGACCTGAAGGGAGCTGACTTCGAGCGTAAGCTCGTCTGGCGCACCAACGAAGGATTCAACGTCAATCCTTTCTATCGTCGCGAAGACCTCGAAGGTCTCTCTACCCCCAAAGTGATGCCTGCAGAGTACCCTTATGTCCGCTCCACGCGTATGGACAATGAGTGGCTCATCCGTCAGGACATCAATGTACACGACCCCAAGGAAGCCAACGAAAAGGCTCTGGATATCCTCAATAAGGGGATTACCTCACTCGGCTTCAAGCTCCGTCGTGACCAAGTCAACAAGGAAACTCTGGCCATCCTCCTCAAGGATATTATGCCTGAGGCTATCGAGTTGAACTTCTCTTGCTGCATCTCTGTAGCAGCACAGCTTGCTGGTGAACTGGCAGCTTATCTCACCGAAGTAGGTACCGATGTAGCGCAGTGCAAGGGCTCAATCAACTTTGATCCCTTCAAGAAGCAGCTCGTCAAGGGGATCTCTAACCCTCAGTGGGTGGCTACGTGCGCACAGCTCCTCGATGCCATTCGTCCTCTGCCTGGGTACCGTGTCCTTACGGTCAATGCCCTCAACATCAATAACGCCGGTGCCTACATCTATCAGGAGCTGGGCTATGCACTCTCTTGGGGTGCTGAGCTCGTCGACAAGCTCTCGGAAGCAGGCTACTCGATCGAAGAACTGACGAGCCGCATCAAGTTCGTCTTCGGTGTAGGATCTAACTACTTCATGGAGCTCGCTAAGTTCCGTGCAGCACGCTGGCTCTGGGCTGAGATCATCGGCGCTTATGGCGAACAATATAAGGGTGAAGCTGCCAAGATCCACATGCACGCTGTCACCTCTACTTGGAATAAGACGATCTATGATGCTCACGTTAACCTCCTTCGTACACAGACCGAAGCGATGTCAGCGACGCTGGGCGGTGTAGATTCTCTGGCGGTACAGCCCTTCGATGTTACCTATCAGGAATCTGATAACTTCTCCGAACGTATCGCACGTAACCAGCAGCTCCTCCTCAAGGAAGAGTCGCACTTCGACAAGGTCATTGACCCCGCAGCTGGTTCGTATTATATCGAGCACCTGACGAACGCTCTGGCTGAACAGGCTTGGAAGCTCTTCCTCGCTGTCGAGGAAGAAGGTGGCTTTGCCGCTGCTGTTGAAGCTGGAAGCGTACAGAAGGCTGTCAATGCCAGCAATACGAAGCGTCACGCTGCTGTCGCTGCTCGTAAGGAAATCTTCCTCGGCACGAACCAGTTCCCTAACTTCACTGAGACGGCTGCACAGAAGCTCGTTGAAGCAGAAGGGGGAACTCATAGTTGCGGTTGTGGTGCTCCTTCGATCGAAGCACTGAACTTCGACCGTGGTGCATCTGAATTTGAAGCTCTCCGTCTGGCTACTGAGCGTAGTGGCAAGGAGGTCAAGGTCTTCATGCTTACAATCGGTAACCTGGCGATGCGTCTGGCTCGCTCTCAGTTCTCCAGTAACTTCTTCGCTTGTGCTGGCTACAAGATCCAGGATAACTTGGGCTTCGCTACGGTACAGGAAGGGGTTGACGCTGGTCTCGCTGCTGGTGCTTCGATTATCGTCCTCTGCTCGAGCGATGATGAGTATGCAGAGTTTGCTCCTGAGGCGTACAAGTATCTCGCTGGTCGCGCCGAGTTCGTCGTAGCAGGTGCTCCTGCTTGTACAGACGACCTCAAGGCTGTCGGCATCGAGAACTTCATCAACGTGAAGAGTAACGTCCTCGAAACGCTCCGCCAGTTCAACCACAAGCTTGGTATTAACTAATCGGTAAGGAGACAGAAGAAATGAAACCACAATTCAAGAACATAGATATTAAGTCTGCTGGCTTTGCTCAGACTTGCCCCATTGAATGGGCTTCTAAGCAGGACAACACGTCTGTATGGCGTACTGCTGAGCAGATTCTTGTCAAGCCTGTCTACACGGCGCACGACCTCGAAGGGATGGAACACCTCGACTATGCTTCCGGTATTCCTCCTTACCTGCGTGGTCCTTATAGCGGTATGTACGCTATGCGTCCCTGGACGATTCGTCAGTATGCAGGCTTCTCTACGGCTGAAGAGTCCAATGCCTTCTATCGCCGTAACCTCGCTTCTGGTCAGAAGGGGCTTTCCGTTGCCTTCGACCTTGCTACCCACCGTGGGTACGACGCAGACCACTCGCGTGTAGTCGGTGACGTCGGTAAGGCTGGGGTATCGATCTGCTCGCTGGAGGATATGAAGGTGCTCTTCGATGGTATCCCCCTCAACAAGATGTCCGTCTCGATGACGATGAATGGTGCTGTGCTTCCTGTCATGGCATTCTACATCAACGCTGGGCTGGAGCAGGGCGCTAAGCTCGATGAGATGGCGGGTACGATTCAGAACGACATCCTCAAGGAGTTCATGGTGCGTAACACCTACATCTACCCACCCGAATTCTCGATGCGTATCATCGCTGACATCTTCGAGTACACGTCGCAGAACATGCCTAAGTTCAACTCGATCTCCATCTCTGGCTACCACATGCAGGAAGCTGGTGCTACGGCGGACATCGAGATGGCTTACACGCTCGCTGACGGTCTCGAGTACCTCAAGGCTGGTATCGCTGCTGGTATCCCTGTCGATAAGTTCGCTCCTCGCCTGTCCTTCTTCTGGGCTATCGGGATGAACCACTTCATGGAGATCGCTAAGATGCGTGCCGCACGTTGCCTCTGGGCAAAGATTGTCGGTCAGTTCAACCCAGAGAACCCCAAGAGCCTTGCGCTTCGTACGCATAGCCAGACGTCTGGTTGGTCGCTCACCGAGCAGGATCCCTTTAACAACGTAGGGCGTACCTGTATCGAAGCTATGGGTGCTGCACTGGGTCACACGCAGTCGCTCCACACCAACGCTCTTGACGAAGCTATTGCACTACCTACGGACTTCTCTGCTCGTATCGCTCGTAATACGCAGATCTACATCCAGGAAGAGACCCTCGTATGTAAGGAGATTGACCCATGGGCAGGCTCGTACTACGTGGAAAGCCTCACGAACGAACTGATGCATAAGGCTTGGGGGCATATTAAGGAAGTCGAAAGCATGGGCGGTATGGCAAAGGCTATCGAAACGGGTCTGCCTAAGATGCGTATCGAAGAAGCTGCAGCTCGTACTCAGGCTCGTATCGACTCTCGCCAGCAGGTCATCGTCGGTATCAATAAGTATCGCCTTGAGAAGGAAGATCCGATTGATATCCTCGAGATCGACAATACTGCTGTACGTGAGCAACAGATCTCTCGTCTGAATGATCTGCGTAAGGGGCGTGACGAAGCTGCTGTCAAGGCTGCCCTCGAAGCCATCACTCACTGCGTAGAGACTAAGGAAGGTAACCTCCTCGACCTCGCTGTCAAGGCTGCTGCTCTCCGTGCTTCTCTCGGTGAAATCTCTGATGCCTGCGAAAAGATCGTAGGTCGCTATAAGGCTATTATTCGTACGATTTCAGGCGTGTACTCTTCAGAATCAGGCGAAGATAAGGACTTCATCAAGGCTAAGGAGCTCTCGAAGAAGTTCGCAGAAAAGGAAGGTCGCCAGCCCCGTATCATGATCGCTAAGATGGGGCAGGACGGTCACGACCGTGGTGCCAAGGTAGTTGCTACGGGTTATGCAGACTGTGGCTTTGACGTGGATATGGGACCTCTCTTCCAGACTCCAGAAGAGTCCGCTCGTCAGGCTGTCGAAAATGACGTCCACGTGATGGGTGTCTCCTCGCTGGCTGCTGGTCACAAGACTCTGATTCCTCAGGTCATCGAAGAGCTGAAGAAGCTCGGTCGTCCCGATATCCTGGTCACGGCTGGTGGTGTTATCCCTGCTCAGGACTATGAGTTCCTCTACAATGCAGGTGTTGCTGCTATCTTCGGTCCTGGTACCCCAGTAGCTTACTCAGCAGCTAAGGTGCTCGAGATCCTTCTCGGAGAAGAAGCCTAAGCATCCTCCAATAAGGTAGCCCTCGAGTCTACCCTCCTAAACGGCAGAGAGCCACACCCACCGCAGTGGATGTGGCTCTCTTTTTGCCTTTCGAGTAGGGTCTCTGTGAAATGCTGTTGCAGGGAGCGATAGTGCCTCACAGATTACTTCGCTTGAGTGAAAAGGGGAGGATTTACCTGCTATGGGAGGACTACAATGGCCTTATTGTGGTAGTATCTCTGTGCTATGATAGCTCAACGAAAGAGCGCCACATCCACTGAGGTGGATGTGGCGCTCTTTGATTTGTTAGAAAGGCGTCTCAGCTTACTTCTTGAGGCGAGCGAGGATCTTGCTTGCAGATTCTGAGAGGAGGACGACAGCGCCTGCAAGGATGGCCGTATCCTTGATGACGAGACGACCTGCACCCGAGAGGAAGGGGAAGCCATTGGCCCATTCGCCAGCGGCTAAGGCTTCGGGTGAAGCGTGTACAAATGTTTCGGGTGTAGTGATCAGGAAGGTCAGCGTACCGATGGTCATGATGATGCAGAGCAGTTCGCCGATGATGCCGAGATAGGGAGAGAAGAGGCCGAGGAAGACGAGGATACCGATCGTCATGATCAGGATACCTAGGCCGTGAGAGAAGAGGTAGGTACGGTTCTCTACGTGCCAATCATGCTTGGCTTGATCGTACTTACCTTCAGGCACCTTATTGAGGGTGTACTCCTTGACGATCTTCCCTTCATCGTTGGTCACCTTATTATTAGCATCTTTGAGGAAGAAGCTCATCAGTGGGCTATTGGCTACGAAGGGGATGATCCCATTGGCTTCGTAGTTAGCGAACTTCAGGCCACCGATCCATACGAAGATGATGAGGATGGCTACACGGATAAGTTTGCGTCCGAGGCTACCGAGGTTGCTTGCGCACTCCAAGAAGGAGATGAATGCTTTCTGCATCTTGTTTGAGTTAGTTGTTAGGTTGATGATAAATGAATTCTCTGCATTACAAACTCAGTTGTGAAGGATAAAGTTCACAGAGTAGGCATGAAGGTACTTTATCCAGTGATTTTTCCGAGAAGGATTGCCCACTGGATAGGCTTTCGAATAGTACTGAAATAGCTATCCCCTCTCAGTGACGTAGCTCTTGAGAGGGGATAGGTCTATACGGTGAGTAGGGGCGGACTACGCTTCTTCCTTGCCAGCGAACTCCATCAAGTAAGCCTTGATAAATTCATCGATGTCACCGTCCATTACGGCGGTGACATTAGAAGTCTGATAGCCTGTTCGGTGGTCTTTTACGCGACGATCATCAAAGACATAGCTTCGGATTTGAGCTCCCCATTCGATTTTCTTCTTACCAGCTTCTACTTCGGCTTGTGCCTTGCGACGACGCTCCAGCTCTTTATCATAGAGCTGTGAACGGAGTAGGCGAAGGGCATTCTCTCGGTTATCGGTCTGCGAGCGTGTCTCCGTATTCTCGATGATGATCTCTTCTTCCTCTCCCGTCTCAGGGTCTTTGTACTTATAGCGTAAGCGTACCCCAGTCTCGACCTTATTGACGTTCTGTCCACCGGCACCGCTGGAGCGGAAGGTGTCCCAGCTCATATTGGCTGGATTGACCTCTACTTCGATGGTGTCATCTACTAAGGGGACGACAAAGACCGAGGCGAAGCTCGTCATACGCTTCCCCTGGGCATTATAGGGAGAGATACGTACGAGGCGATGTACTCCCGTCTCGCTCTTGAGGAAGCCATAGGCTTGGTCTCCCTCTACTTGCATCGTCATCGTCTTGATGCCTGCTTCATCACCGTCTTGCCAGTTGGTGATGGTGGTCTTGTAGCCTTGCTTATCGCACCACCGAGCATACATACGAGCGAGCATAGAGGCCCAGTCTTGGCTCTCCGTACCTCCTGCACCTGCATTGATCTTGAGGACAGCGCCGAGGTTGTCTTCTTCTGCACGGAGCATATTCTTGAGCTCTACCTCTTCGAAGAGGAGGATAGCCCGGCTGTAGGCTTCATCAACCTCTTCTTCGGTGGTGATCTCTTCCTTGTAGTATTCGAGGGAAAGGGCTACTTCTTCGACGAGGCGTTCCGCTTCATCATAGTAAGCTAACCACTTGCGTAGGTCTTTGACCTTGCGCATCTGAGCTTCGGCGCGCGTACGATCTTCCCAGAAGGATGGATCTGCTGTGCGTAGCTCTTCTTCTTCTAATTGGATACGTCGGCTATCGACGTCAAAGATACCTCCTCAGCGCGATCTTGCGCTCCAGCAGGGCATTGAGCTGGTCTGTCGTTATCATAGACTTTCTATGTGATTAGTGAATAAATGTGATGGTGACTATATATCTTTCTCTTCAAGCTCCAGCTGGCGCAGCGTCAGAAGGTCCATCTCTTCGATGAGCTGACCGATGCGCTCGGATGCTTTCATCAGATCTTCGTGTGCGAGCGTACCTGTGGAGAGTTGGGCTTCAAGGTCAGTCTTCTCCTCATCCAGCTGCGGTATGCGTGCTGTGATCTCCTCCAGTTCGCGTCGCTCGGCAAAGGTAAGTTTCACGGGCCTATTCTGAGAGCGGCGTGCATCGGTGGGCTGGGACGCAACTTTACGAGGTGCCGAGGCCTCAGCCTTCTGTCGCTCCTCCTCTTCACGCTTGGTGCGGTAAAGGGTGTAGCTCCCAGGGAAGTCACGCACGACTCCATTCCCCTCAAAGGTGAAGAGGTGGCTTACAACCTTATCCATAAAGAAGCGGTCGTGGCTCACGATGAGTACGCATCCAGCGAAGTCTGCGAGGTACTCCTCGAGGGCTTGCAGTGTGAGGATGTCGAGGTCGTTGGTAGGCTCATCAAGGACAAGGAAGTTCGGGCAGGTGACTAAGACTGTGCAGAGGTAGAGCCGGCGCAGTTCTCCTCCGCTAAGCTTCTCCACAGGTGTGTATTGGCGCTCTGGGGGAAAGAGGAAGCGAGTCAGTATCTGAGAAGCGGAGAGTCGCTCGACCTGGGTGCTACTACCTGCAGGGAGAGTGAAGTTCTCGGCTATCTCTTGCACGATGTCGATGACACGCTTCTCAGGAGCAAAGGCCGGTGGCTCTTGGCTATAGTAGCCGAAGCGTATGGTTTCTCCGATGTCGAAGTGTCCCGAGTCGGGCTCTATTTCACCGAGGAGCATGCGTAGGAAGGTTGTCTTCCCGACTCCATTCTCTCCGATGATACCGACCTTGTCGTATCTACTGAAGGTATAGTTGAAGTCCTGAAGCAGAATCTTGTCTCCGAAACGCTTATTGACGTGGTGTGCTTCGAAGATCTTCTTACCGATGCGTGTCGCAGAAGAGCCGAGCTGCACTTCATCGGTTCGCTGTGCAGGACGTGTCTTAGCTTCGAGCTCGTGGAAGGCATCGATACGATATTGAGCTTTCGTACCACGAGCTTGAGGTTGACGACGCATCCATTCGAGCTCTCTGCGATAGAGGTTCAGGGCTCGCTGTCGAGATTGCTCCTCCTGCTCGTGACGCTCTTCACGCTTGGTCAGGTAGTAATCATAGTTCCCCTTGTAGCGATAGAGGTGTCCGCCATCGAGCTCAATGATCTGGTTACAGACACGATCGAGGAAATAGCGGTCGTGGGTGATAAGGAGTAGCCCCATCGTTGAGCGGGCTAAATAGCCCTCGAGCCACTCAATGCTCTTGAGGTCAAGGTGGTTTGTTGGCTCATCGAGGAAGAGCAGGTCGGGCCGGCTGATGAGGGTGCTTGCAAGGGCGATACGCTTGGCTTCTCCGCCTGATAGCCCTTTGACAGGGCGTTGGTGGTCATGTATACCCAGTGCGCCTAAGATCTCTTTTGCTCGTTGTTCGTAGAGCCAAGCTCCCTGAGCTTCCATCTCTGGAAGAAGTCGCTCCATAGCTTGACTGTCCCCAGCTTCGACAGCTATTTCCCAAGCGAGGGTAAGCTGTGCTACTGGGTCATAGGGACTGAAGCAGGCTTCCAAGATGCTACCTTCTGCTGGAAGTTCAGGAAGCTGAGGTAAGAAGGCTTGTCGCAAATCACGTTCATAAGTGACGCTGCCTGAGTCCTGTGGCTCTCTTCCGAGAAGGATACGCATGAGGGTGGACTTCCCCGTACCGTTGGGAGCGATGAGCCCGACCTTCTGACCTCGCTCGATAGAGAAGGATATGTCGGAGAAGAGGATGCGATCTCCGAAACTTTTAGTGAGTTGCTCTACCTGAAGCATAGAGGCTTATTCTGTTGTATTAAGTTCGTGGGGTATTCCCTTCCAATGCTCTTTGACTTCGGGAAGGCGACCTGCTCCGAGGTAGCGCGAGATGTAGTAGGGACTATTATTGAGGCTCTCAATGACGATGCCGAGGCTACTACTGCTATGTAGCATCTTGATATTGCCTTCGTCATTGCTGATGACCATGGCTACGTGCCCCACACGATTGGAGCGTTTGTTTGTACCCTTGAAGAAGAGTAGGTCTCCTGGCTGGGGATGCTTTATATCCTTGGTATATGCAGAGAGGGATTGTGAGGAGTGGGGGATCTTAATCCCCTCGAGGGAATAGATATAGCTGACGAAGCCCGAGCAGTCCAGTGGCCACTTGGCTACACCGGAGGTGCGGTAGCGGAGCCCTAAGAGTTCTTGTCCATGATCCACTACGGACTTGACGACATCAGGGGTACTGGAGGCGACTTCGATTTTCTCATAGGAGAAACCACGACCTCCTCCACGGCGATGATGTCGGTGAGCTCTTCGCTCATGTCGTCCTCTGCCTGCTAGGCTGTGTCGGGAGGAGTGCTTGTGTCTTCTTTTCGGGGATGGAGCAGGTGCTTGAAGCTCCGAGGTGAGCGTAAGGAGAGAGGTCTCCGTATGCAGTGCGTGTGTTTCGATGGCTGATGCTCCATGGGAGGTAGAGCTCATGTTGGTGGCTCTTGAGGGGAGTGCAAGGAGCATGAAGAGAGCTGCTACGACACATGTCGTATGGGGCTTCTGTAGTCGAATCATCCTGTCTTATTTAGGTGAGGCAGGCTATCTCCCCCGCGTGGGGAGGACCTTTGCCGTCCAAGGTAGAGGACGTCACCGAAGTGCAGTGACACCCTCTACTTTGGGTGGGCTGTAGGCAAATCGTGCTTACAAGCAGAAAACGCTTTCGTCCGTAAAGATAGTATAATCCGCTCTAATAGACTTTGTTCAATCAGGGCTCCCGTATCAAAATGTAAAATGGGATGTAGTCAGCAGGGTCTATGACCAAACCTATATAGGGATGGAAAGGATTACCGGAGGTCGCAAGATGCAAATCCAGACCGATAACGGGCATCAAATGGGTACTAGTAGGTAGCATAGGAAGATAGGTTTGCGCTATTTTATTGTCTCATTAATATCTTTTAATGTTATTTTTTGGATAACTTTTACAACCCTGTTTCTTGGTCCTCGTATTCTCCTTGGAAACGGAAGGGTATGAAGTCTCGTTTCCCTCTCAGTCTCAACACCTCTCCATAGATGCCGAGGATGCAGTCCCAAACCACATTTCCCTTGCTGTCGAGAGCCTGAATAGGTGTACCCAGATAATCCTGCACGATACTGTAGCTGTCCTCCTCGGTGAGCTTTGCCACCGGGGTATAACTACCACCATCATACACCCATGTAATGAGATTGGTGTACGGTTCTGGCCTGTCATAGCGGATGCGACCGAGTTCATCTTTCTCTATTCTCGGCTTTTCCCGCCTGTCATAGCTCCACTCATGCAGCAGCACGTTGCGGTCCCAGGCATAGCGATGGCATGTGTCGTGCGTCTCTTTAAGGGTACGCCTGCCCAAGGCATCGTACTCAAACCTTATGGTGGCACCTTCGGGTGTGCGTACGCTCTTGAGCATGCCATTGCCGTACTACTCGTAAGCGGTGTCTCTCTGTTGCCAGCCATAATGAGCCAGCAGTTCCTTGTCATTGGGCGTGGTTCGCGTGAAGAGCTTGTCAAGCCAATCCTTGGGTTGCGGCATCATGGGAGGCTCCAAGACATTGCGAGTGCTCTTGAGGATAAGATTGCCCTCCCCATCGTAGCGATAGTAGTTCTTCTCATCCTTGAGCAGCCTGCCGTGAGTCTTTTAATCAAGTAGAGTCGGATACTATTTGCTTAGCATTGCTAGTAACTCGTCCCTTGATTTATTATAGGGAGGTTTCCAAGATTTTGCTTCGTGTTCGATGAAGTTATTAAATTTTTCAGTTCCTAATATGTGCTCTAATTCAATACTAATTATACTTCTAATATAAGCAAGACGATCTAACACTTCCTCCTCCTTAAAGTATAAAAACAAGGCTAAAGCTGCTTTTTCAGTATCTTCAAACCCTGATCCTATTTTATCTATCGTTGGAACTATGCTATCCAATTCTCTCCAACATTTCTTTAAATCCTTTGTTTTTTGATCTGTTTCCATCATTTACAGCGTTTTACAAAATCTATTGTTTCAAGATCTGTATTTTCCACTACGAAGTGCAACACTTTGGTTGCAAATTTAGGTAGAAAACCTCGTGTGGAGTGCGGTAACCTAACTTCTTTCTCGGTCGGTTATTGAGACTCCACTCAATCTCCGTGCCCTCGAGGATTAGTCCCACGCATTTTCTTACCATCGATGGCGATATGCAAGCCAGATAAATCTTTGATAATCTGAGACGTGTACACCTCCAGACAAGCGGCAATCTCATCGGGATGCACGGCTTGCATAATGCGCTCAAAGGTGTCTTCGCTGGGGCAGCCATTGAGCAATTCGAGCAAAGGTTTGAACTCTTCTCCTCGGTAGCGACACAGCTGATACATATCGCTATAATCCTCTCCACCACAGAGATAAGTAATTAGGGAGGAGACCATGAGAATATCATGAGTTTGTGCTTGCAACGTCCGACGACACGTGGGTCATGGACGGAAGAGAAGCAAGGTGCTGTTTCCATTGGAGGTGAGTGTGATGCTTAGCAGGACAAAGCTAAGGATAATTTTGATGCGGGAGCCCTGTTTGTTCAATCCATTAGCGCACTGCTCTATCCTCTTAGCGACACTTACTGATGATGATGGAGAAGTAGGGGAACTCTCGTTCGAGGATGTCGCTTGTCTGGGAGGTAATGTACTCCTTGGGCATCCCTACAAACTCGAAGTAGTGCCACTTGCGATCGGGATATCGAGTGATAGCGGATTTGATCTCAGCTTCACAGAGTGAGCACTTCATTACGACGATGGTATGTGCACTTTGCCAAGCACGTACCCATTCCTCTTCGGTAGCTTCTCCGGGAATGACTGTACACTGCTCTTCGAGCTGCACCAACTGCCCTCCGAGGCGGCCATTGCAAGCTATGAAAGCGGGTACTCCGCAGATTTGCTCTGTGGCAAGTCCAGCCTGCTCAATCTGCTCACCGATATAAGCGGAGGAGGAGTAGAAGCCACAATCTCCCTCGGCGACAATAGCTATTCGGGCATCGGGTTCGTCTTGTTGCTTTTGGGAGGCTGTGCGTGCCACAAGGTCATAGGCCTCAAGTGCACCATCACGATCCTTGCTCATAGGAAGGTCATAGAGCTGTATTTGCTCTTCGCGTATGCCAAGCGAAATCATCATCTCTGCGGCCTTCGAGGTATGACGTCCTTTGCGTGAGACTGGAACGGGGGTATATATATAGTCGGCTTCGCGTAGGGTGCGAAGGGCTTTGAGCGTGATCAGCTCAGGGTCTCCAGGGCCCAAGGATACGAAGTAAATCATCGTGTATATTATTGTTTGTAAGTGAGCCAATGCCAGACCTCACGCATAGAAGGTCGCTTACCATACATCAGGATACTGGTGCGGTAGATCTTCCCAGCGAGTGCGCTGATGAGGAAGACCATAGCGTAGAGTAGGGCTAAGCTGAGTAGTGGCTGCCACAGAGGTACATCATAGGGAAGACGTACCATCATCACCACTGGTGAGGTCAGCGGACAGAGGGAAGCCCAGAAGGCAAGCGTTCCGTCGGGGTTATTGATACTTCCCATGCCCGCATACATTGAGAGCATCAGCAGAATCAGGACGGGCATCATCATTTGTGAGGCCTCTTCATCGGAGCTGACCAAGGCACTCAGAGCTGCCAAGATCGAAGCATAAAAGAGGTAGCCTCCGATGAAGTAGAGTAAGAAGAAGGGGATAATCTGTCCGAAGTTCACCCCTCGAATAGCTGCGAAGATAGCTCCTACATCATCAAGGGAAGAACTACCAGCAATGAGAGTAGAGCTTTCGGGAGATAGGAAGAAGTGCTGAGCTATCTGCAGACCACCGAAGAGCATGATGCCCCAGATTATAATCTGAATGAGTCCTAAGAGCCCGATACCAATGATTTTCGCGAGCATGAGCTGCTGAGGATGTACAGAGGAGACGATGACCTCGACGATACGGTTCTTCTTTTCCTCCAAGCCCCCCTGTAGCACCATGCCTCCATAAGTCATAATGAAGAAGTAGCTGAAGAAGGTGAGGATTATGCCGATGATGGAGGCTACTTCGCTGGAGGAGGTGTCGAGGTCGCCTGCCTTATCCCACTTATACGTGGGTACGTGCAGGTTGATTTGGCTCTCTTTGATCGCCTCCTGTAGCTGTGGAATGTTGTAGGAGCTGATTTTTTCTTCGGTGAGCTGGCGAGAAAGGATCTCACTGATGTATGCCTCGAGCCCTTTGGGGAGCTGCTTGAAGGAGAAGAGGCTAATAGCAGTAGGGTCTTGTAGGAGGTCGCCTCGTATCTCTAAGATAGCGGTGATCTCTTCTTCCGAGGCTTCGGCGCGTAGTGAGTCTAAGGGTTGGACTGTCGTGACGAAGCTATAGCCTTCACTATTATGGAAGAGCCTTTCGTAGCGATGCGTATGGTCGAGGATAGCCACCTGCTGCTTGTCCTCCTTGATGGATGATATCCATGTAGGTACGAACCCAATGAATAGCATCAGAAGCGGCATGAGGAAGGTCATGACCCAGAAGGCCTTCTTGCGGATGCGTGTGGTAAATTCACGCTCGATGACGAGACGAAGGTTATTCATACCCGCTACTATTGTGCTGTGACCGTGGAAAGGAAGATGTCGTGCATCGAGGGGTATTCCAGCTCAATGCTTTGTAAGCTGATCGTGTGGGGAAGTCGCTCGATGAGTGAACGAAGGGACTCGTCTGGAGTTAGCTGCAGGCGTAGCAGGCTGTGGCGGTCATGGTGAGTTTGCTCCAGGACTTGTAGCTGCTCTAAGCTGTCAGTGGATAGTGTGCCTTCATAGACGATGCGAGCCGTGTTAGATCCATGTGCACGACGTACTTGGTCGGTTTGTCCTGAGAGGACAACTTGGGCTCGGTTAATGAGAGCGATGTCGTCACAGAGCTCTTCGACACTCTGCATGTTGTGAGTCGAGAGGATGAGTGTAGCTCCTCGTTGCTTGAGGGCAAGGATTTCGCGCTTCAGTACCTCGGCATTGACGGGATCAAAGCCACTGAATGGTTCGTCGAAGATGAGTAGTCGAGGCTCATGCACTACGGTGGTGATGAATTGGATCTTTTGCTGCATCCCCTTAGAGAGTTCTTCAACGCGCTTGTCCCACCACGAAGTAATCTCCAGTCGCTCAAACCACTCCTTGACTCGCAGCTGGGCATCTCGCTTGCTCAGCCCCTTGAGGCGCGCCAGGTAGATCGCCTGTTCACCGACTTTCATCTTCGGGTAGAGCCCACGCTCTTCGGGTAGGTATCCGATGTGTACAAGATCCTCTTTGCTGAGAGGCTTTCCCTCGAGGCGTACCTCTCCACGATCAGGAGCGGTGATACGATTGATGATGCGGATGAGCGAACTCTTACCAGCTCCATTGGGACCTAAGAGTCCGAAGATGCGACCTTCGTGTGCTCTCAGTGAGACATCATCGAGAGCGGTATGCCCGCTATAGTGTTTGCTTACGTGGTCTACTTCTAAGTATGCCATGAGAATAACATTTGTTCCAGTCGAGAGAGATGCGAAGTCAAGGACTATCGCTACCTTACAAAGATAGGCTATATGATGCTATGTTGATGCTCCTTGAGTATAGCTAAGCGAGACGGTAGGCTCTGGGACAGACTTTGCTTTTCAGCCAAGCACGCGAGACGAGCTATAGATGTATGGGGTAGAAAGTAGTATAAGTGGAGGGTATGAGCAGTACTGCTCATACCCTCCACCTATACTGGTCACCGTGCGAAGCACTATAGGTGCATACTGCGTACCAATATAGCTTCGCGCCGCTATTATCTGGAGGCCATGCAGCGGTCTCCAGAGATACTGATCTATTCGCTAATCTACCACAATAGCATCGCCCCAAAGAATAGGGGGTGAGCCTACTCCTTGGGGCGATTGCTAAAGCGGAATACGATGTCCGTGTCGAGGACTAATAGTTGTGTCCGTCAGGATCGAGCATTTCCTTGCGCGTGATCTTGTGCAGGTCAAGTGCGCGCCAAGCATAGACCATATAGGCCAGGACGAAGGGAATGAGTAGTGACACGATGCTCATCGTCTTGAGGGTGAAGGGGCTCGAGGAGCTATTGCGGATATTCAGAGAATGCTTGATGATCTCGGGCATATCCGTGCTGTAAGCAGGGTAGTAGGAGGTATTGTTCCACCCAGCGATGAGGAAGAGAGCCAGAGCCGTAAGAACGACGCCAATACCCTCGAACCATATCCCCTTGCGGAAGCCCTCCTTGAGCAGTGTCAGCACGATCCCCACGAGGACGAGGACAACCCCAATAAAGAAGACGGCAAAGACGACAGGCATCTCAATGAGATTCTGCCAATACTTGTAATCTACCAAGTAGGTGACCTCTGGATGAGCAGGATCATAAGCAAAGCCCTGCTTCGTCAGGAGGAAAAAGAGATAGGCTAAGAAGAGAATGAGAAAGGCTGCCGCATTCCATGCGAGCGCTCCACGTGACCTCTTATAGATCGTATCATCATCAATGTTGTTGATGAAGAAGAGCAGAGCTGTGGTACGCGAGAGGAAGAAGATAGCCAGACCGAAGATGACATTCCATGGGTTGAGTACGGCTTCAAGACCATGAAGCTGAATACCCTTGTAAGGCAACCATTCGGAGATGACTTGACTCACACCTGAGAGGTCTGCAATCGCATCACGGTTCACAGCAAAGGCGGAGCCAGTGAAGAAGGTAGAAACAGCGGCTCCGAGGAGGATCGGAGCAAGCAGTCCATTGATGAAGAGGAAGGTCTGGTAGGTGCGACTCCCTAATACATTGCCATGCTTATTCTGGTACTCATAGGAGACAGCCTGAATAATGAAGCAGAAGAGAATGAGCATCCATACCCAGTAGGCTCCTCCAAAGCTGGTCGAGTAGAAGAGTGGGAAGGAGGCGAAGAAACCACCACCGAAGACGACCAGCGTAGTGAAGGTAAATTCCCACTTGCGACCGACAGAGTTTACGAGGAGCTTGCGCTCAAGTTGCTCCTTACCGATGCTGAAGAAGAGTGATTGCCCTCCCTGTACAAAAAGCAGGAAGACGAGCAAAGCACCGAGTACGGAGACTAATAGCCACCAGTATTCTTGGAAGAATGCGTAATCCATAATGAATCGTTTTTAGCTTGATTAGAAGACTTCAGTGGCTTAGTGCTGGTCAGGACCTTGCTTGATCGCCTTGCGCATGATATTGATCTCTGCCACGAGCATTATCGTGAAGAGCAGGAAGAAGAGCGTGAAGGTAATCATGACCGATGAGGCTTCTATCTTAGAGATAGCAGCATTCAGGGGTAGAAGATTTTGGATCGCCCAAGGCTGACGCCCTACTTCGGCTACGACCCAGCCAGCTTCACTCGCGATCCATGCCAGCGGCGTGAGGATGATCCCAGACCACATAAGCCAGCGCATAGAGGCGAGCTTCTCATTGCTACGGTAGGCATACCAGATTAATAATGCGAAGAAGAGAAGGAAGAGACCTCCAAGCCCCACCATGATACGGAAGGAATAGTAGGTGAGCGGAATGTTGGGTACAGTCTCATACTTACTGGTGAAGTAGCCATACCCATAGTAGGGGAAGTGCTCCATCAGGGTGGCATGATGCTGCTCTGCTGCGATACTATCACCAGCCTTGCGTGCTACACGGAAGGCATTCAGGGCATCGATAGCTATACGTCCGCGACGCATCTTTTCTTCGACCGAGAGAGCCAGCTTACCGTCAGGGAGGCGATAGCCACCTTCGAGGATGTTGATGACGCCTGGTACGTAGTGCGTCCCAGTTCCTGCGACCATATAGGAGAGGAGGCGAGGAGCTTCGATGTTGAAGAGGTGAGATGGCTTGCCATCATCGGGGAGTTGCTTGTCTGGATTGAGTAGACCTACGATACCCAGACTTACGCCACTACCATCCTCGGTACAGCCCGTCTCCGTGCACTTACCAGAGTCGTAGATAGCCTCCATAGCGGCGAGCTTCATTGGCTGATTCGTGGCAACATCAACAGCCGAACCATGCCCGGTGAATGCGGTGAATAGTGCAGCTATCAGACCAAAAGGTGCAATGATCTTGATGTTGCGACGTGCGAACTCTACATTGCGCTTGCGCAGCAGGTAGAGGGCACACACTCCGACAGCGAAGAAGCTCCCCAGTGTCCACGAAGAGGTGACTGTATGGAAGAACTTGACGATGGCAGTAGGCGACAGAGCCACAGCCCAGAAGTCGTTCATCTCATTGCGCATCGTGTCGGGATTGAAGACCATCCCTTGAGGGTGCTGCATCCACGCATTGGCTACCAGGATCCAGACTGCGGAGATTGTAGCCCCGATGATCGTAAGCCAAGAGGAGGCCAAGTGGAAGCCCTTGCTGACCTTTCCCCAGCCGAAGAACATCACAGCGATGAATGTCGACTCCATGAAGAAGGCGAGAATACCTTCGATAGCCAGTGGTGCACCGAAGATATCTCCGACGAACCAGCTGTAGTTGGACCAGTTGGTACCGAACTGGAACTCGAGGATAATCCCCGTAGCTACGCCGATAGCGAAGTTAATCCCGAAGAGCTTCTGCCAGAACTGTGCCGACTTCTTCCAGAAATCATCCCCGCTGCGGTAGTACTGAGTCTCCGCAAGGGACATGATAATCCCCAGACCGAGGGTCAGCGGAACGAATAGCCAGTGATACATGGCCGTCAGGGCAAACTGGGCCCGAGACCATGCGACTAAAGATGCTACATCCATTGTTGTAAATAGTTATTAGTGGTTGATATATTTATTGCGTTTGAGGTATGACACTTGCATACTTAGCGAGGGATCGTGTCACCTGGAGCACGACGATCCAAGAGTTCATCTCCGACGAACTCTGATCGCTCGATATGCTGATCCTGCGCTTGCTGCTTGATGTGATTTGGGAAGAAGAAGGCTCGCAGGATCGCGAACATGATGAAGAGCTTGAGCAAAATGATTAGCCAGAGCTTCTTACTTGTGGGGGTTAATCCTCGAAAGCCGTCGCAATAGAAGCGGAAGGCTCGTACGAAGAGATTGGGTTTTGGGCACTCAGTCGGCATAGGCGTGGTGTGGAGGCTGAGACGTTTCTACGTTATATTGAACAAATTCGTACTAAGCAAAGGTATAGTAAACAAGCGATTATACCAATACAGAAGTACGTGTAATTCCCCCTCCCTGCCATAGAATGAATCTATGTATTCATTTACCTCATCGATTATAAAGCCTGTAATGATATGGCTGTTCTTCTTTCTCCATTAATCTCCTATGGAGGGGAGCCCTTATTGATACACTCTATTGCACTATAGAAAGGTGAGCCGTAACTATTAGATCGCTGGTGCTGTTAGTAATTCAGAATCAATCTTCTAACAATAAAGACTAAAGTGCCAATGACACACAAAAAACTTCGCCCGCTTGCCTTGTTGCTCTTGCTTCTGGTAGCTGGAGGCATCGCACTGCGAGCCACGCGCACACAGCGACAGTTCTCATCCTCATCTTCAACGTCTCCTATGAAAGAAATCTATTTAGCTGGTGGGTGCTTCTGGGGTACAGAGCACTTCTTCAAGCAAGTCCGTGGAGTAGTCTCCACCGAAGTCGGCTATGCTAATGGCCACACATCTAACCCTACCTACGAGGAAGTTTGTAGCCATACAACAGGCTTTGCTGAAACTGTACACATCACTTATGCTCCCGAGCAGATTAGCCTTGATAAGATCCTGGAACTTTACTTCCTAACTATAGATCCTACCTCACTCAACCGCCAAGGAGGTGATGTCGGTGATCAGTATCGTACAGGGATCTACTATACGGACTCAACAGATCGACCCACGATACAGGCAGCACTGAAGGCTTTGCAGCATAAGCATTCGCAGCCCATTGTCATAGAAGTAGAGCCACTGCGCTCCTTTTACGATGCCGAGAGCTACCATCAGGATTATCTGGATAAGAACCCATCGGGCTACTGCCATATAAATCCTGAACTCTTCCGTGTCGCTCGTGAAGCGAATGCCTACGTAAAGCCTTCGGAGGATGAACTGCGGAAGAAACTTACACCGATGCAGTATGCAGTCACGCAGCAAGCCAATACAGAACCAGCGTTCAACAACGAATACTGGGATGAGAAGCGTGAGGGAATCTATGTCGACATCACTACAGGGGAACCGCTCTTCATCTCGGCAGATAAGTTTGACTCTGGTTGCGGTTGGCCTAGCTTCTCTCGTCCGATCGATACCACGCTCCTTAGCGAGCATCTTGACACCTCGCATGGCATGGAGCGCATCGAAGTGCGTAGTAAGTCGGGTAGAGCACATCTTGGGCACGTCTTCAAGGATGGTCCGCGTGAGCGAGGAGGTCTACGCTATTGCATCAACAGTGCCTCGCTCCGCTTTATCCCTCGGGGAGAGATGAAGCAGGCTGGCTATGCTAAGTATCTCCCTTTACTCGATAAGTCTTCTAAGGCAGCTAAGTAGCCTTATCAGTATGTCGTAAATCATCCTTGTAGCCTGTAGACTTCGGTCAAGGCGCGACTCTGAACGCTCAGCTCATCGGCGTAGCAGGTAATCCTGCTGTCCGATGTCAGCATTCAGAGTTCGCGCCTTTTCTTTTCCCTATTGCCATGGTGTCGTGCCCCACACACGGTAAATTACACGCACTGTCTCCACCTGTCCTTATTATATATGGTATACCTTGCTGATGAGCAGTCAGGCTACATCGCTATGTATCATCAAGCTCTTTGTGGAAGGCTTGCTGTAGATACCCCTTGACGTTCGCTCCAGAAGAACGCTTTTTGGCTCCAGTAAGATGCTGGTCAATAGAGAGAGGTGTTTTCCTCTGTGCACAAAGCCATATAAATTGAGTACTCTGAGCTATACAGCTTACCTAATCTGTCAATAGACGGTTTGGAGCTGCTGGAAAGATGCCGCTGCTCTCGTAGGGAAGAGCAAGTCTATCCAGAGCTCAGCACAGCTTCTGATTCTCATCTAACGATATAAACTGCTTCTAAGGGCTGATTACCCTCTGGGTGATGTCCAGCATCGGTCCTCTTGAGATCGGTCCTTGTACGCAGAAATATTGGATGTCAATGTGTCAGCGTGTTTGTTGTCGCAAACAAACGAGATACATATCAGTTTGCAAGCGCAAATATGCAGATGTAAGGTGTTTGAAGATTTAAACGCCCCAAAGAAGGGTGGGGGAGTGATGTGAAAATCTAATGCTTGGTTTATAAACGTGAGCCCCCTCGTATATACCCTCATATTTCAAACATATAGAATGTTATAATCCAGATGTTTACTGATGTTCCCGATAAGTAAAAGGTGAGCCTTTGCTCCTCTAGCTATATTCATTATGCATAATCCCCTTTATTTATATCACACAATATAATATTTACCAGATAGTTATGCGTGTATAGTTGAAGTTATTGTGTATGGGTTTTTCCCGTTGTAAACAAAGCGATTTGAAGGGTAAATACCTATCTCGGGTTGATAAATCTGAATACAAAATCCTGTGTGTTTGTATTTGTGAATTTGAAATAGTAATTTCGTTTGCGTTTATGAATACACGCAAAAAGGGACATTATGGCAGAATATATCGACTTAGCATCCATTACAAAACGCCTCAAGGATGTTATAAAAAAGAGTGGGCTGACATCTCGTGAATTTGCAACCAGGGCAGGTCTCTCTCCAGCTACGCTCTCCCTCAACCTCAATGAGAAGCAGCAAATCAATGTGCCGACGATCAATAAGATTATAGAGCACTTCTCCGACCTTATCACCCCTGAAGAGCTCGTCTTTGGTACATCAGATAGCAGACCAGCAGCAGGCAATCTCTTCGATCAAGGGCAGGCTAATCAGGATGATTTGCGAGCGATTCTACAAGCTCAGGCAGAAGAAATAGCACGTCTAAAGGCGGAACTGAAGGGGCGAAAAGAGAAAGAGATTGCCCATATCACCGTCTTCTATGACGACAATAGCTTTGCTACATTTACGACCGAAAGTGAGTAGAGCTAAGCAGAGCGTATTCTCTGTATCTTTGCGGACACAAGCTATGGTATCATACTCTTATGAATAAGTATTCGCTTCGGTTTACTCTCCTTTCGACCCAAGATTTGGGTGCAGGCAACTATCTGTTGAAACTCCATCTGCCCGAGGATGCAGGTGCTTTCCCTGCCATGAATGCAGGTCAATTTGTACAAGTCGCCGTCCCTGGAGGCTTAGTGCTACTCCGTCGTCCTATATCTATATGTAATGTATATCCCGACCGTCGCGAACTGTGGCTGCTCATTGGTCGTGTGGGAAAGGGGACATCGGTATTGACAGGATTGCCCGATGGGACGGAGCTTCATTTGCTCTTGCCATTAGGCAATACCTTCACGACAGAAGGGGCTAAACGCCCTCTCTTAGTAGGTGGCGGAGTCGGTATAGCACCGATGCTCTTCTTGGCTCGCACGTTTGCCGAGCAAGGCATTCGGCCTGCAATTCTCCTCGGAGGACGCACGGCCGCCCACATTGTGATGCATGACGAATTTCAGGCACTTGGCGATGTCTATTATACCACAGACAATGGTGAACTTGGGATATTAGGGCGTGTGACAGATCACCCAATCTTGTCCGAAGGTGCATTTGACCGCATCTTCACTTGTGGTCCTAAGGTGATGATGTTGGCAGTGGCCAAGATCGCTGAGGCTCGTGGGATCGACTGCGAAGTCTCACTGGAGAACAGCATGGCGTGCGGTATCGGTGCCTGCTTGTGTTGTGTCGAAGACCTCGAAGGGCAGGGGAATACCTGCGTATGCACCGAAGGCCCAGTCTTTAACTCTAAGCTCGTAAAGAAGGATTGATCATGCTCAAGACACAAGTACATATCGGTCGTGGCCTCACGATCAAGAACCCTGTGATGACCGCTTCTGGTACGTTTGGGTACGGCACCGAATATGAAGACTTCATCGATCTGGACCGCCTCGGAGGAATACTTGTCAAGGGAACGACACTCCATCCACGGCAGGGTAACCCTTACCCTCGCATGGCGGAGACCCCCTCAGGAATGCTCAATGCCGTTGGTCTTCAGAATAAGGGCGTAGACTACTTCTGCGAGCATATTTACCCGAAGATACGTGGCTATGAAACAGCGATGATCGTCAATGTCAGTGGCTCTCAGGTCGAAGACTACATTGAGACTGCTGAGAAGATCAATGCACTGGAGGACATACCTGCTATCGAGCTCAATATTTCTTGCCCTAATGTCAAAGAAGGAGGGATGGCTTTTGGTGTGACGTGTGCAGGCGCATCATCCGTGGTTCGTGCCGTCCGTGCCGTCTATGACAAGACGCTCATCGTAAAGCTTTCTCCCAATGTCACCGACATCACGGAGATCGCTCGTGCCGTCGAGGCTGAAGGAGCCGACTCGATCTCGATGATCAACACGCTATTAGGAATGGCCATCGATGCAGAGAAGCGCCGTCCCATTCTTTCTACGATCACTGGAGGGCTTTCTGGCCCCGCAGTAAAGCCAATCGCCCTGCGAATGGTCTGGCAAACTTCGCAGGCGGTGAAGGTTCCCATTATTGGCATGGGGGGAATTGCTTCGGCAACGGATGCAATTGAATTCCTTCTTGCTGGAGCTTCTTCCGTAGAAGTCGGCACTTATAATTTCGTTGATCCAGCGGTAACCACTCAGATCGTTGATGGCATTGAGGACTATATGCTTCGCCATGGTATCACGGATATTCAGGATCTGATCGGCGCCTTGGATGTAACCAAGAAGCCTTAAGCCTGGGTCTATACTTTCCCAAGACATTCTCTTCTTCACACTCCTTCCCAGGTTCGCCAGGGGAGGAGTGTCTGCTTGTATATCGGTGCGTGAAGAGCCAACGTCATAAACTGAGTCCAAATTAAACATAACACATGGACTGGTTTGATTGATGGGTTCTTTGGCGGTGATTTATAAGAGATCGTCAATTTTGCTTATTGAGCGAACTGCTCGTAAGCTGGGAGAAACAGAGCTCAAACATGTCACACCAAGAGACTGTACTTCTCCAAAAGCTCAGACACATCTTTGATTATAAGCCTGCATCTTTGCGGAAGCGGTGAGGCAAGGCAATATAAGTATGATGTACCAAGCAATGCTACTCTGCGTGTGCACCAGTATGACTTTCTCCTGTGAGCACTATAGCTGCATCCCCCTTACGAGTACTGCTCACTGTCCTTCTACTGCGCTTCTTCATAATCTGAGTATCTTTGTGCGGTGCTAAGGCTTAGCCTGCATGTGCACCGTGGACTATACGACATAATTATGAAGCACTTAGTATCGATCAACCAACTCGCTACGGAGGATATTCTTCGACTCCTTGATCGAGCAGCTCTCTTTGAGCAAAACCCTAACCGCAAGCTTCTTGAGGGGCGAGTCATCGCCACCCTTTTTTTTGAGCCTTCAACTCGCACCAGATTGAGCTTTGAGACTGCGGTCAATCGCTTGGGGGGACGTGTCATCGGTTTCTCAGATGCCGCTACTTCCAGTTCCTCCAAAGGCGAATCGCTTAAAGATACGATCGCTATGGTTGGCAACTATGCCGATGCCATCGTGATGCGCCATTACCTCGAAGGGGCTGCACTCTACGCCTCTGAGCTGGGGCGTGCTCCGATTATCAATGCTGGTGATGGTGCAAATCAGCACCCCTCACAGACTCTATTAGACCTCTATGCGATACGCAAGACCCAGGGCTCGCTTTACGATAAGACGATAGCCCTCGTAGGAGATCTCAAGTACGGTCGCACAGTACATTCGCTCATTGTGGGTATGGCCCCCTTCCGTCCTCGCTTCCTCTTCGTCTCGCCTCCAGAGCTGATGATGCCCGAGGAGTGTAAGGATTTCTGTCGCCGTGCAGGCATTCCCTTCACCGAGACAACGGAATTCACTCCCGAGATCATCCGCAGTGTTGATGTCCTCTATATGACTCGTGTGCAGCGAGAACGCTTTGTTGACCTGGAGGAATATGAGCGCGTGAAGAACGTATATGTACTCACGGCATCGATGCTGGAAGGATGTAGAGAGCACCTGCGCATACTACATCCCCTACCTCGTGTCGGAGAGATAGCTCAGGATGTTGACGATACCCCATACGCCTATTACGTAGAGCAAGCACAAGGAGGTCTGTACATTCGCCAGTCCATCCTCTGCGAAGTACTGGGCATTGATGTCCAAGAATAATCTTCCTAAGCTCCCATTCAATAAGCTATGAATAAAGACAAGATGCTTGTCGAAGCAATCCGTGATGGGATTGTCTTGGACCATATACCAGCAGAGAAACTCTTCCAAATTGTGGCACTTCTTCGCCTGGATGAACTCACTACCCCTGTAACAATAGGAAACAACCTCGTGAGTGCTCGCCAGCAACGTAAGGGGATTATCAAGATGGCTGACCACTTTGTTTCTCCTCAGGAAATCGATAAGATCGCCTTACTCGCTCCCGAGGTGCATCTCAATGTTATTCGCGACTACCAGGTTACGGAGAAACGTCAAGTGGCTCTACCCAGCGAAGTCAAAGGCCTGGTGCGGTGTCCTAATCCTAAGTGCATTACCAACGCAGAGCCGATGCAGACACGCTTCTACGTCTCGACGGAGGAGGGCACGAAGCAGTCCTGTCTCTTGGAATGTCATTATTGCGGGCGCAAGACGCATGCGGAGGAAGTTGAACTTCTATGAGAGTAGACTGGAAGCCGGGGACGCTTATCTATCCCCTACCAGCTGTTCTCATTAGCTGTGGTACAATGGAGGATGGAGGGGCTAATATCTTCACAGCCTCTTGGGTGAGTACCGCCTGCACTAATCCGCCGATGTGCGTCGTGGGCATACGACCTGAGCGCCATTCGCACAGTATCATCAAGGAGCAAGGCGCCTTTGGCATCAATCTCTCTACCGTATCGATGGCACGAGAAACGGACTGGTGTGGAGTCGTTTCAGGACGAAAAGAAGATAAGTTCGCCTCCTGTGGCTTCACCAAGGAAGCTGGCTCTGTGCTGGGTGTTCCACTCATCGAAGAGTCTCCCATCAGCTTAGAGTGTCGTGTGCGAGATATTACATCGCTGGGGAGTCATGACCTTTTCCTTGCTGACATCGTGGGCGTACGAGCCGATGAGCAGTATATTGATCCTGATACAGGAGCCTTTGATATGAAGCGCGCAGGCCTATTGGTCTATGCGCATGGAGAGTACTTCGGCTTGGGTGAATACATCGGGCACTTTGGCTGGTCGGTGCGCAAGAAGAAGACCAAGCGCCGCTAAGCCCAGCCCCATCTCATTAATGTAAAGCTATCACAACCAACTACGGGGGCAGATCGCACAGCCGACCTGCCCCTTACCTTTGGATATTATATGGAGATAAATAGATTAGATGTCTACCCCCACAACTTCGCTGAGAAGATAGGCTATCGTGAGGTAAGACACCTCTTGGAGGAGTACTGTGCCTCCTCTCTGGGAAGAGCGGAGATGCAGCGACTCGAAGCCTCTGCTGATCGTACTGAGATCGAGAAGGCACTGGAGGAGACGCGCGAGATGATTACGATTCAGACAGGTGAAGCTCCCCTACCCTCCTTGGCTCTTGTCGACTGTAGCGAAGTACTACGGCGCATACGTCCACAGGGTACGTTCATCGAAGAAGAGGAACTCTTAGACCTCCTGCGCATGCTGGAGACGCTACATAGTCTACAGTACTTCTTCCTCGAGGAGCATACTACAGGCGAGCGTGCCTCGGAGACCTTTGCTTACACTTACCCTCGTCTGTCTACCCTACTTGAGAATATACCATCCTTCCCCAAGATAGAAAGTCACCTGCGTTCCCTTCTCACAGAAGAAGGCAAGCTCCGTGACAATGCCTCTCGCGATCTACTGCATATCCGTCAGACGATCCGTGAGACGGAGCGTAGCCTCTCGGGGATGCTACAGCGCATCCTCTCGACAGCACGGCACGAAGGCTGGGTAGAGCAAGATGTACAGCCTGCTCTGCGTGATGGTCGCTTAGTCATTCCGATGAGCCCCATGCACAAGCGCAAGCTCCGAGGAATTATACATGACGAGTCTGCCACAGGGAAGACGGTCTATGTAGAGCCCGTAGAATTGGTCGAAGCTAATAATCATATCCGAGAGCTGGAGAGCGAAGAACGCCGTGAGGTCATCCGCATCCTGACAGAGGTGGCCAACCGCCTGCGCCCCAATATCTCCCATTTGCTCACAGCTTACACGCTCTTAGCGCACTACGACTTTGTACGTGCAAAGGCACGTTGGGCAAGCGATATAGGGGGAATCTGTCCTCGTATCTCTGATACTCCTATAGTCGAATGGAGGGGAGCAAAGCACCCTCTTCTCTTACGCTCGCTACAAGCTCAGGGGCGCAGTGTCGTGCCCTTAGATATTCGCTTGGTAGCTCCGGAAGCACGCATCCTGCTTATCTCTGGTCCTAATGCCGGGGGGAAGTCCGTTTGCCTCAAGACAGTGGGGCTGCTCCAATATCTTGTGCAATGTGGCATCCCTGTCCCGATGGCGGATCACTCTTCAGTCGGCATCTTCGACCGTCTGTATATTGACATCGGGGATGAGCAGTCGATCGAAGATGATCTCAGTACTTATAGTTCGCACCTGCGTAATATGAAGCACTTCGTCCGTGAAGGCGGAGCGAGAACGCTCTTGCTCATAGACGAATTTGGTGGCGGTACGGAGCCAACGATCGGTGGGGCTATTGCGCAAGCCCTCTTGCATCGCTTCAACGAGGCTGGAACTTTTGGAGTCATTACTACGCACTACCAAAATCTCAAGACCTACGCAGAGGAGCATTTGGGGCTTATCAATGGGGCGATGCTTTATGACCGCCACGAGATGCGCCCACTCTTCCGCCTCTCCATCGGTCGTCCCGGTAGCTCCTTCGCCATCGAGATAGCCCGCAAGATCGGTCTTCCCGAAGAGGTCATCAGCGAGGTGCGTGAGTCTGTCGGTGCGGACTACATCGATATGGATAAGTACCTGCAGGACGTCATTCGAGACAAACGCTATTGGGAAAGCAAGCGTCAGAGTATCCGTCAAGAAGAGAAGCTCCTACAGGAGGCTTCAAGCAAGTACACCGAGGAGATGAAGCGCATTGCTGAAGAGCGTCGTCGCATCATCGCCGAAGCCAAGAAGGAAGCTCAACGGCTGATCCAAGAGGCAGGTGGGCAAATCGAGCGCACTATCCGTGAGATCCGCGAGGCCGAAGCGGCTAAAGATGAGACCCGCCTGATCCGCCAGCGTCTGGCAGACTATAAAGAAGGACTCTCGGCCGAAGAAGAGGCAGAAGCTCTGGCAAGAGCCAAGAAGACGCAGCGCGAAGTGGAGCGGCTCTTAGCCCGCCGTCAGCGCCATGCTGATCGCAAGGCTAAGGGAAAGGAGCCTCTCCCCAAACTTCATCAGATGGCCAAAGCGACTCCCTCCTCCGCTACTCCCCTACCCACCGCTCCACTTACAGTGGGGAGTATCGTGCGTATTGAGGGGCAGAAAGCTCTCGGCACGATCCTGGAACTCTCGGGGAGAGAAGCTACAGTAGCCCTCGGAGAACTAAAGACCACTATCCCCATAAAAAGGCTACACGCCGTCTCTTCAGCTGAAGCAGAGCGGCATTGTAAGAAGGTATCCCCCAGCCAAGCAGTACGCTCTTCGGGGATTATTGACCAGATCCATCAGAAGCGTCTTACCTTCCGTCAGGAGATTGATGTGCGTGGATTTCGTGCCAACGAAGCTGTTGATGCAGTAGCCTACTTCATCGATGAAGCCCTTCAACTCGGAGTAAGTGGTGTGCGTATCCTGCACGGCACAGGCACAGGAGCACTGCGAGAGTCCATTCGCTCCTACCTAAGTGGTGTGCGAGGTGTCCAGCACTTCCACGATGAAGATGTACGCTTCGGGGGGGCTGGTATTACGGTCGTGGAGATGGAATAGCTACTTGTCCGACCTTGAAAGTAGCCATAGATATCAGGAGCAGGCAAGTAGAAGACTTGCCTGCTCCTGTTGTATTCACCTCTTCACCTATCCGAAGTATGAGCCTCATCTTCTATCATAATCCCCCGATAAGCACTATTGCTTCGGGAATGAAGCAGTATAGGTGACCGGGGGGACCAGTATAGGTGGGTGGTATGGATCAGTACTGATCAGTAGCACGCACCTATACTGGTGCGACCTCTATACCTTGATAAGCGACTTACTTTGCCTTGTGGTAGAGGCTCTCAATTCGCAGAAGGGAGGGTGTTCTTTGCCTTCTTATAGTCTGCATATCATAGGGAATGTACGGACGTAGAGCGAAGTCTTCTTGCGCTCTGTCTCCTGAGATGAGTAAGGCTACCTTTGCCCAATAACGATAGATAATGCGTAACTTTGGGGATATACAAGAATACTCAATATCAAATCTAACATCGCTATGGACTTGATCCAAGACATCATCAACAGGGCTAAGGCAAACCCACAACACATCGTCTTACCTGAAGGAACAGAAGAAAGAACACTCAAAGCAGCCGACCGATTGCTCGGCGACGGCGTCGTCCGTCTGACCCTGATTGGTGATCCCAACACCATCAAAGTCCGCGCCCAAGAGCTGGGACTACAGCACATCGAGAAGGCTACTCTCCTTGACCCCAAGCAGCACGCCAAGAAGCAGGAATATATTGACCTTCTGCTGGAGCTTCGCCGTAAGAAGGGCCTCACCGAAGAGCAAGCAGCAGCTCTCGTAGAAGATCCTCTCTACCTGGGCTGTCTGATGATTAAGGCTGGTGACGCTGATGGTGAGCTGGCTGGTGCGATCAATGCTACTGGAGATGTCCTGCGCCCAGCTCTGCAGATCGTCAAGACAACCCCAGGTATCAGTTGCGTCAGTGGCATCTTCATGATGTTCCTCCCCAACGATACCTATGGAGAAAATGGTCTTCTTCTCTTTGCGGACTGCGCTGTGATGCCCAATCCTACAGCTGCAGAGCTGGCTCAGATAGCTGTCTCCTCTGCAGAGTCTGCACGTGCTATTGCCAATGTCGAGCCACGTATCGCTATGCTTAGCTTCTCCACCAAGGGAAGTGCCAAGCATGAATTGGTAGACAAGGTCGTCGAAGCCACTCGCATAGCTAAGGAGATGGCCCCCGATCTGCAGCTTGATGGCGAGCTCCAGCTGGACGCAGCTCTGGTATCCAAGGTAGCTTCGCTCAAGGCTCCCGATAGCTCAGTAGCAGGGAAGGCGAACGTACTGATCTTCCCAACTCTTGAGGCTGGGAACATCGGCTACAAGCTCGTACAGCGTCTTGCTGGTGCTGAAGCTGTCGGTCCCGTACTCCAGGGCATGGCTGCTCCTGTCAACGACCTCAGCCGAGGAGCTTCTGTCGATGACATCTATAAGATGGCTGCCATCACCGCCAATCAATCAATTGCCCTCAAGGCGAAGAAGGGATAACATCGCATCATCCAACAAAGCTCCTTATGAAAATACTTGTCCTCAACTGTGGTAGCTCCTCTCTGAAGTTCGCTCTCATCGAGCTGCCTACCTATAAGGTCTTGACCTCCGGGAACGAAGAACGTGTCGGGATCAACGACTCCTTTATCACCTTCCGTAATCCTGAAGGCAAGAAGATAGAGCGCCATATCGACATACCCAACCATACACGTGGGGTGGAGATTATCCTCGACATCCTCTGCGAAGAGCACTTCGTCCAGTCCTTTGACGAGATCGATGCCATCGGTCATCGCTTAGTACACGGTGGTGAACGCTTCGCACAAAGCGTTCGTATCACCCCCGAAGTAGTTGCGATGCTTCACGAGTGTGCACAGCTTGCTCCACTCCACAATCCAGCGAACATCCTCGGGATTGAAGCCGTAACCAAGGTACTCCCCAAGATTCCTCAGGTGGGAGTATTTGATACGGCCTTCCACCAGACGATGCCAGCTCACGCCTATATGTATGCCCTCCCCTACGAGTTCTATGACAAGTACCGTATCCGTCGCTACGGCTTCCATGGCACAAGCCACGACTATGTCAGTGCCAAGGGGGCAGAGATCGCTGGACTCGATCGAGCCAACTGCAAGATCGTCACGGCGCACATCGGCAGTGGAGCATCGATGGCTGCGATCCTCAATGGTAAGAGCATCGACACATCGATGGGCCTGACTCCCAGCGAAGGTCTTATGATGGGGACGCGTGCCGGTGACATCGATAGCGGTGTCCTTGACTACCTGCTAAGCAAAAAGGACTATGAACCAGAGTTCATCGCTCCTTTCCTCAAGAAGCCAGTAGCAGGTAAGACTCATCTTGATCCAGAAGATCTGACCTATCTCCTGACGAAGAAGAGCGGACTGGCTGGTGTCAGTACACAAGGCTCAGATATGCGTGACGTAGCCAAGGCCTCTGAAGAAGGCTCAGAGCGCGACCGTCTTGCTATCGCCATGCACGCCTATCGCATCAAAAAGTATATCGGTGCCTATGCAGCAGCACTCGGTGGTCTCGACCTCTTAGTCTTCACAGCTGGTGTCGGAGAGAATCGTGCACCGATGCGCTCTGAGGTATGCCAAGGACTGGAGTTCTTAGGTATCAAGATCGATGAGTCGCTGAATGCAGCTACCTATGGTGGCAAGAGTCAGGTCATCAGCACCGCCGATAGTCGTGTCAAGGTCGTAGTCGTCGCTACGGATGAAGAGTATATGATTGCACGCGACACCTTCGATATTCTCAGCAAATAATATCCCCTGCGAAGAGCTGAAGCCTCATAGCTTCACGCGCTTACATCGTGCGGTCAAGACCTCAAGGAAGTATACTTCTGAGATGTCTTGACCGCACGTATATTATTAGAGAGCCTTTTCCCCATTGCATCTTTGTGTATCTTTGCCATGACTATTTATCACTCATAGTACGGCAAAAGCTATATAAGATTACCCCATATAATGACCAAGCAAGAGCTAATCAAGGAGCGGCGAAGTCAGGAGTGGCGCACCGAATTGCGCAAAGCCCATCCCAACAAAGAGCGTATCGCCTACGAGCGAACGAAGATGTCTGAGCTCCCTATAGCAGAGCGTATCACCTCCTTCCACGAAGAGGTCAGCTTAGGCTATACGCGTGAGGAAGCGATGGCCGAAGCTCGTCGTTGCTTAGACTGCCCCACCCCTGGATGCGTAGAAGGTTGCCCTGTAGGTATTCATATCCCCTCATTCATCAAGCTCATCGAGAAAGGAGAGATGCTTGAGGCCGTTGGGATCATCCGAGAAACGAGCTCTCTGCCTGCCGTCTGTGGGCGTGTATGCCCTCAGGAAAAGCAATGTGAGAGCCAATGCATCTATACACTAAGCCTCAAGAAGCAAGCTGTTTCGATTGGTAATCTTGAGCGCTATGTAGCCGACCACGAGCGTATGCATCGAGCCAAGAATGCAGCGCCTAAGGCATCATCACAGCCCAAGCGCGGGCGCATCGCAGTCGTAGGTAGCGGACCAGCAGGGCTTTCCTTTGCTACCGATATGGCTAAGTGGGGCTATGAAGTCACCGTCTATGAGGCTCTTAGTCAATTAGGTGGTGTTCTACGCTACGGTATCCCTGAGTTCTGCCTTCCGAACAGTATTATCGAAGATGAGCTGGATAAGATGCGGGAGCTTGGCGTTATCTTTCAGCCCAATACAACCTTCGGCCAAACGCTCACCTATGACGATCTTAAGGCCCAAGGCGTAGATGGAGTCTTCATTGCCACTGGTGTGGGAGTCCCTAATGCAATGGGCATCCCAGGGGAAGATCTAACTGGAGTCTATACCGCCAGCGAGTACTTAGCTAAGTATAATCTGATGTCTCCAGAGGAGCTTTCCGCTGCTCTTCCGGCTCTTCGTGGCAAGCGTGTGGCGGTCATTGGAGGAGGAAATACGGCGATTGATGCCGTCCGTACCGCCTTGCGATTAGGAGCTCAGCAGGCGACGATCGTCTATCGGCGTAGCGAGGAAGAGATGCCTGCTCGTGCCGAAGAGATCAAGCACGCACGTGAAGAGGGAACAGAGTTCTTCAATCTACATAACCCTGTTGAGTATCTCGGAGATGAATCGGGGCACATCGTAGCGATGCGCTTGGAACGAATGGAGTTAGGTGCACCTGACGAGAGTGGTCGTCGTCGCCCCGTAGCCACTGGTGAAGTTGTGACCATGCCCGTGGATGAAGTCGTCACTTGTATCGGATACTCTGCCGGTAGAGAGGTCGCAGACTCCATGCCAGACTTAGAGATCAGCAGATGGGGCAACATACTCGTAGACGATAGTAAGCAGACCTCTATCCCCGATGTCTATGCAGGGGGGGATATTGTTCGTGGTGCTGCAACCGTCATTTTGGCGATGGGCGATGGACGCCGAGCAGCCACAGCTATGCACCAGAAGCTATCAGGTCGCATCGAAGAGGGTGCCCTTGTGTAGGGACTTCGTCGTACCGATTATTTGCCTAACTTTGCAATGCTCTGCTCGAAGAGAGAGCATTGCAATATCGGGATGTAGCACAGTTGGTAGCGCGCCACGTTCGGGACGTGGAGGTCGGAAGTTCGAGTCTTCTCATCCCGACTACCAAAGAATGAGCAAGGGAGCAGTCGTCATCGACTGCTCCCTTGCTTGTTTTTGCCCTCAGTAAAAGGACTGGCTGGAGGACTTATCTTATCTTTGCAGAGTAATAGTTAAGACAGCTAACCACTCATCATACACAGACTATGTTTTCAGGTATTGTAGAAGCTTGTGGCCAGATCGTTGCTCTCCGACGTGAAGGAGAGAACCTGCACCTAACACTTTCTTGTCCCTTCGCTAGCGAGCTCAAGATCGACCAAAGCGTTGCACACAACGGTGTATGCCTCACTGTTGTAGCTCACGACGCAGAGACCTACACCGTGACAGCTATTCAGGAGACACTGGATCGCTCTAACCTCGGTAAGCTCACGGTCGGAGACTTCGTCAATCTTGAGCGAAGCATGCTCCTCGGTGGCCGTCTCGATGGGCACATCGTCCAGGGACACGTAGATATGACTGCTGTCTGCACTTCGGTGGAAGAAGCCGATGGTAGCTGGCTCTATCGCTTCGAGCATCACACAGATACAGCACTCGCTCACAAAGGATATATCACTGTAGAGAAAGGATCTGTGACGGTCAATGGAGTGAGTCTGACGGTGTGTAATTCCGAAAAGACCTCCTTCGGTGTCGCAATTATCCCCTATACCCACGAGCATACCAACTTCAAACATATAAAGGTCGGTTCGATGGTAAACTTAGAGTTTGACATCGTAGGCAAGTACCTCTGCAAGATGAACGAATACGGTATCTAACCGTGGTACTATCCTATTTAGCTATGCTTCAGACGAAGTCGGCAACCTTACTTAGCCAATAGGATAAGTCAAGCCTGAGGAAAGACTTGTGATCAAGAAGCCTTATAGTAGCATCCTGCTCAGAGCATCCTTCTACCTTCTCTTAGACTTGCCTCTTTGAGTGTATTAGGAGCAAAAGTCTTTTCTTTGCACTACAGTAGTTGCATTCAACGAGAATAATATGAATCATTTCAAGCGAGTCCTGCTCAAGCTGAGCGGTGAATCACTCATGGGAGCTAAGCAGTATGGCATTGACAACGAACGTCTTGCTGCCTATGCCCAAGATATACAGGTAGCCGTGCAACGTGGCATACAGGTAGCCATCGTCATCGGAGGTGGAAATATCTTCCGTGGCCTGAGTGGTGCTGCCCAAGGCTTCGACCGTGTGCAAGGAGACCAAATGGGTATGCTGGCTACTGTCATCAATAGCTTAGCTTTAGGCTCTGCCCTTACTTCTCTCGGAGTCAAAAACCGTGTACTTACGGCGATAAGAATGGAGCCTATTGGCGAATTTTACTCAAAGCGCCGTGCTGTAGATGCTCTCGAAGCTGGTGAAGTCGTGATCCTCTCGGGTGGTACAGGCAATCCCTTCTTTACCACTGACACAGGTTCATCACTCCGAGGTATCGAGCTCGATGCGGATGTGATGCTCAAGGGAACACGCGTCGACGGCATCTATACCGCCGATCCCGAGAAAGATCCTACGGCTACCAAGTTTGATCGCATCACCTACGATGAGATCTATAAGCGAGGACTCAAGGTCATGGACCTTACAGCAACGACAATGTGCATGGAGAATAACCTCCCCATCATCGTCTTCGACATGGACACTCCTGGCAACCTACTGAAGGTGCTCAGTGGTGAGCCCATTGGTACCTATGTAGGCTTCTAACAACAAGCAATCATCCTATCCAACAACGACTAAATAAATTCTATGAGCGAACTGAAAGAGCTGATAGCCCAAGCGGCCAGCCAGATGGAAAAGACCGTGGAGCACCTCGAAGAGGCACTCGCTCGTGTACGTGCTGGCAAGGCAAACGTCAAAATCCTCGATGGCATCATGGTCGAGTACTATGGCAGCCCCGTCCCTCTGACCCAGGTGGGTACAGTCACTATCCCCGATGCAAAGAGTATCGTCATCACCCCATGGGAGAAGGGGATCATTCGTGATATTGAGCGTGCTATCATCAATTCACCACTGGGCATCACACCCGAAAATAATGGCGAACTCATCCGTCTCGGTATACCTCCGCTCACCGAAGACCGACGTCGCGAGCTCGTCAAGCAGGTCAAGAGCGATGCTGAAAATGCCAAAGTGAGTGTACGTAATGCACGCCGTGACACCAACGATGCAATCAAGAAAAGCATCAAGGCTGACAATACTCCCGAGGATGTAGCGAAGGATGCCGAAGGCGAAGTACAGAAGCTCCATGACCGCTTCATCAAGAAGATTGATGAGCTCTTCTCTTCCAAGGAGAAGGAAATCATGACGGTCTAAGTGTGCTCTACTCCATCATTACGTCAATAGAGCATTGACAGGCTTAGTCATCAAGAACACGGGTAGTCACTACATTGTCCTCACTGAGGATGGTGTCGAGCGCTCGTGTCTGGCCAAGGGCAATCTACGACTGCGTGGCTTTCGTTCGACCAATCCAATTGTCGTCGGAGACCACGTAGTCGTAGACTCGCTTCCTGGGCAATCCGAGGAAGATACACTATATATTAAGGACATACTTCCTCGAAAGAACTACATCATACGTCGTGCGGCAAATCTGTCCAAGGAGTCGCACATCTTAGCGGCCAATATCGATGCCTCCTTCCTCGTCTGCACCATTGCAGCACCCGAGACAAGCACCACGTTCATCGACCGCTTCTTTGCTACGGCAGAGGCTTATCGGGTCCCCACCGAGCTGATCTTTAACAAGGTTGACCTCTACACGCCTGAGGCTCTGGAGTACATGGAGGAGCTAATCGCCCTCTATGAGAAGATCGGCTACCCCTGTCATCGCGTCTCAGCAGAGACGGGAGAAGGGGTAGAAGCCCTAATTGCTCACCTTAGAGGTAAGATTACCCTCATCAGTGGGCACTCTGGTGTCGGAAAGAGTACCCTCATCAATCGTCTCATCCCAGGTGTCGAGCTTCGTACGGGCTCCATCTCCCACGCACACTTCAAGGGGATGCACACTACGACATTCTCGCAGATGATACCTCTGCCCGATGCTTCAGGAGGCTACCTTATTGATACTCCAGGCATCAAAGGCTTCGGAATGCTTGAGATGGAGGAGAGTGAAGTATCCCACTATTTTCCTGAGCTTTTTGAGGTCGGGGCATCGTGTCGCTTTGGCAACTGTACCCACACGCACGAGCCTGGTTGCGCTGTGCGTGCTGCAGTCGAAGATGGAGCAATAGCCGCCTCACGCTATATTAGCTACCTCGGTATCCTCGAAGATAAGGAGGGCGGAAAGTATCGCCCCGAATATAAGTCATGATCAAGTTTCATGCTCGCACTGTGAAGTCTACAAGCCGTAGACTCCTCGTTGCTGTGGTTCTCTCGGCAGGTTGCTTTGCGCACTCATGCCGTCCTTCCACTGCGTCACAAGAGCAGACTTCGGCCAGCTCAGGTGACAGCACGTCCCTGCGGAGCGATACGCTCCAGCTGGTCTTTGCTGGGGATATTATGACCCATGGACCGCAAATACGTGCTGCCGCTCAAGCGAATGGAGACTATGACTTCACCTCAAGTTTCGAGGCTGTACGCCCCCTCATCGCACAGGCAGACTTAGCAGTAGGCAACTTGGAGACAACCTTTGGAGGAAGTCCCTACAGCTGTTATCCGATGTTTTCCTCCCCCGAGGCACTTGCTGTAGCCCTTAGGTTCTCTGGTTTTGATGTACTCACTACAGCAAATAACCATAGTTGCGATCGATGTGCTTATGGCATTACCCATACCATAGATGTACTCGACAGCTTGGGTATAGCTACGACTGGAAGCTATCGTACCCAGGAGGAGCGAAGCAAACGCACACCACTCATCTGCTCTGTCCGAGGTGTAAAGCTGGCGATCTTCGCCTATACCTATGGGACTAATGGATTGCCTATCCCCCACCCGACCGTCATAGACACAATTGACAAAGAGCGCATCAGTAGCGATCTCCATCGAGCTGACAGCTTGGGTGCAGAATATAAGATTGTACAAATTCACTGGGGAAATGAGTACGAGCAAAACCCCAATAAAGTACAACGAGAGCTTGCTCAATGGCTTGCTGACCAAGGCGTAGATGCGATCATCGGTAGTCATCCTCACGTGGTACAAGAGAGCGCTCGCCTCCAGAGACAAGGGGAGCGAACGCATGGAACATTCGTCATCTATTCGATGGGGAACTTTATCAGCAACCAAATTACGCCCATAGCTACACGTGGTGGTATGCTCCTCTCTCTGACGCTGACACGGAAAAGCAAGTCTGCTGCATGGAAGACCCAACCTCACTATCAGTATGTCTTTGTTGAGAAGCATGCTCCTAATGGACGATCAGTTTATCGCCTTCATCCTGTCGGCTTATCCGACACTCTTCTCAAGGGTATATCCCCACACGAGAGCTCAGAGCTTCGTGCTTTTCAGCGCTACTACAGGAAGATTTCTCTTGCTGAGTAGCATTATTCTACTCATATATTATCGGCATAGCCACTGTCTCTATGAATAAGTTTTCTACTCGCCTCTTGACCCTCTGCGGTGCAACGGTTCTTTTCCTCCACAGCTGCGGTACAGTCCCCATCACTGGACGCCGTCAGATCAGCCTCGTCTCGGACGGAGAGATGCTCTCTGCCAGTGCGACCCAATATCGCGCATTCATCAGCAAGTCTCAGCTCACACAAAATAGCTCACACAATACGAAGGTGACGCTCGTCGGACGACGCCTCGCTGCTGCTACCAATACCTACCTCAAGCAGAATGGCTATGAAGAGATGCTCTCGACACTGAGCTGGGAGTTCAATGTAGTGGAGAGCAAGCAAGTCAATGCCTTCTGTATGCCAGGGGGGAAAATCGTGGTCTACACAGGGCTGCTTAACTTGGTCGGCAATGCTTCTCACTCGGATGATGAGCTGGCTGCTGTGATGGGACATGAGCTGAGCCACGCATTAGCAAAGCACGCCAATGAGCGCATCAGCAGTCAGATGCTTCTGCAAGCTGGCGGTAAGCTCCTTGGAGCAGCTGTCGGGTCTCGCACAGGGATGATCGGAGGACTGATCAATCAAGCTTATGGTCTTGGTGCGCAGGTCGGTGTACTCCTTCCATTCGGTCGTAAGCAAGAGTATGAAGCAGACAAGATGGGGCTGGTGCTTATGGCTATAGCAGGCTATGATCCACGATATGCTGTCAACTTCTGGAAGAAGATGGCTCAGTCGAAAGGCGGAGGACAGCAGAGTGAACTCCTAAGTACACACCCCAGTGATGAAAATCGCATTAAGGCGATTGAAGCCTATCTCCCTACAGCACTCCAGTACTACAGAGGGGTAAGCCAGGGAACTCCGAATAGCGATGCGTCTTCGAGTCGCCCCACTAAGCCCATGCGAGGTACGCGATAGCGGTGCAGTAACTCATACCATCTCCCGACAGATACATAGTATATATGGGTAAATACCACTGGAGCGTAGAGCAGACAGAGCAGCTTCGCCAGCTCATTCTCGTCCACAACGATATTCTTATTCTCCCTCACACAGCACCCGATGGAGACGCTTTAGGCTCTACCTTAGCTTGGGCGAAGGTGCTACAAGCGGTTCATCCCACAGCGAAGGTGCGTGTCCTGAGCCCAGACTACATAGAGAACTACATCAGCTGGCTCCCCTATATAGATGAGCTATTGATTTACCCTGAGGAGGAAACAGCATGCTTGAGAACTGTAGCTAACGCTGACCTCATCATTCATCTGGATCACAATCAGTCCAGTCGTCTGCGTTATGCTCCACTGGTGGAGGCCGTTGATCAGGCACAAGCCCCTCATATTCTCATTGATCACCATCTTGATCCCGATCCGACCTTCACGCTTTGCTTCAGTTACCCAGAGGCATCTGCGACCTGCGAGCTGGTGCATGCACTTATCTTATCACTCGGGTGGGAGGAATATATAACTTCAGAGATCGCGACCCTTCTACTTACTGGGATCATCACTGATACAGGGAGGTTTATGTATAGCCATATCTCACCAGAACTCTTTGCTTCGGTATCAGATCTTTTAGCTCGAGGAGCAAACTATTCGCATATCATCGACCGACTGACCTATCATAATCCGGAGCTTCAAGTCAGGCTACAGGGCTATGTGCTGGATCAAAAGCTGGAGATCTACCCCGAGCTTCATGCTGCATGCATCACCCTTACCCAAGAGGAACTCCTGCGCTTTGGAGCCACGAAAGGCGACACCGAAGGTCTTGTAAACATTCCTCTGACGATCGAAGGAATCAACTGCTGCTGCTTCATTCGTGAAGATAAGACTCAGGTCAAGCTCTCCTTCCGTTCCACTGGCTCCTTCCCTGTCAATCAGCTTGCCAGTGCGGGCTTCGGGGGCGGAGGCCATTTGAATGCCGCTGGCGCAGAGTATCAAGGATCAATACAAGAGGCTAAAAATATCTACCTTTGTGAACTAAGGAAGCTGAGAGATCAAGAAGTCCTCCACGGCTAAGTACCATCTCCTCCAAGCATAAATGACAGATGAATAAACGTATCACCTATCGCATCTCCCTCCTTGCGCTACTTCTCCTACCTATATTCGGAAGTTGCAAGAAAGACCGCACCATCAAGCCCCTCTCCCAGCTGAAAAGCGAGCAACGTCACGCTATCGACCGACTGACTGGGAAGTTGGCTCTCCCTATAAAGGAGCTCGAGAACGAGACTCTTCCTCAGACGATCGATCCGCAAGTCTTCTATCATCTATCGAACGGTCTCTATATGCGTGTGCTCGACAAGGGTACGACGCGCCCTGTACTGAATAAGACTACGGTGTCGGTGATGCTCAAGGGCTACTTCTTCAACGACTCTCAGTCCGAAGGTGCTACCTTTAATAATCTCAATGAACCCAATGTGCGTCCGCTCTCTTTCAGATACACGCTATATGAGACGGCTGATGGACGAAATCACTTCGCTCCTCTCAATGAAAGTGGAATCTATGAGAACCTGCTCTGCGAAGGTATTGCCTTCCCTATCTCTCAGCTTGGCAACGGAGCTATCGTACAGCTTATCATTCCCTTTGACCTCGGCCCATCACAAAACTACACCGCAGGCAATAGCATCTTTGTCGAAAAAGCAGTCTATACCTTCTATACGAAGCCACAGCAATAACCTTTAATTCATGGCACTTATCAAATCCATCTCAGGGATACGTGGTACTATCGGTGGCGCAGTCACTGATGGACTTAATCCCATAAGCACCACACAATTCACGGCAGCCTACGCTTCGTTCATACGCAAGCAGGCACAGAAGTCTCGTCCTCTGATCATCGTAGGGCGTGATGCTCGCATCTCTGGTCTTATGGTCAATCGCATCGTCACAGGGACCTTGCTTGGGATGGGATGTGATGTCATCGATATCGGCTTAGCCACCACTCCAACAACAGAAATGGCGGTCATCGGGAAGCAAGCAGATGGAGGGATCATCCTCACGGCAAGCCATAATCCCAAGCAGTGGAATGCTTTGAAGCTCCTAAATAGCTGGGGAGAGTTTCTCAGTGATGTAGAGGGTAAGGAAATCCTGAGCATTGCGGCAAACGAGAGCTTTGACTTTGCCGATGTCGATAATTTAGGGAGCATAGTGAGTGAAGAAAGCTACCTCGAGGAGCATATTCAAGCCATTCTCGCCCTTCCAGCTGTCGATGTCGAAGCTATTCGCAGTGCGAACTTCCACGTTGCCTTTGACAGTGTCAATTCGGTCGGAGGTATTGCTTTACCTGCCCTCTTTGAAGCTCTGGGAGTCCAGCATGTCACTGCACTTAATGCCGAACCAACGGGACACTTTGCCCATAATCCAGAGCCACTACCAGAGCATCTCACAGAGATCTGCTCAGCCGTGGGCGCAAGTAAAGTTGACGTGGGCTTCGTGGTAGACCCCGACGTAGATCGCTTGGCCATCATCGATGAGCGTGGCACGTTCTTCGGCGAAGAATATACGCTCGTAGCCGTCTCAGACTACCTACTCCAGCGCAATGGTGGTGGTAACACCGTCTCTAACCTTAGCTCCACTCGTGCCCTACGTGATGTCACGGAGCGATATAGTGGTAACTATACGGCAGCCGCTGTGGGTGAAGTGAACGTAGTCACACAGATGAAGGCTACGAATGCGCTCATCGGTGGTGAGGGCAATGGCGGTGTTATTTACCCTGAGCTACACTATGGGCGTGATGCACTCGTAGGGATAGCCCTCTTCCTGACGCTTCTGGCTAAGAGTGGCAAGAAGGTCAGCGAACTCCGTGCTACCTATCCTGACTATGCAATGAGCAAGCAGCGTGTAGACCTCCCAGCTGAGGTCGATGCTGATCTGCTCCTGAATCGCTTAGCCAAGGAGTACAGCGACAAGGGCACGATTAACCTCATTGATGGAGTTAAGATTGACCTCCCCTCCGAGTGGGTGCATGTCCGTCGTAGCAATACAGAGCCCATTATCCGTATCTATACAGAAGCTCCTACGAGTGAAGAGGCGCAGCGTCTAGCTGACGAGTTCAAGACTGTTCTCCTCTCTTATCTCAACTAAAGCAATACACCTAGCCTCGCTACATAGAGATGCTCTGTCTCTACGTAGCGAGGCTTCTTGTTTATTGTTATACAATCACTATCACTCACGGTTTACACGACAATTGGCACGTAAAAAGAAAGATCTTCCTCTCCTTGAAGAGGTGACGATCACGGGACTCGCAAGCGAAGGCAAGGCACTTACTCATATCGAAGGCAAGGTACTTTTCGTACCCTTTGCTGCCCCTGGAGATATCTGTGACATACAGGTTACGAAGAAGAAGAACAGCTTCATGGAGGGGAAGATCGCACGCATCATTACCCCCGCCCCAGATCGCAAGCAGCCTCTTTGCTCTCACTTCACTGTCTGCGGTGGATGCAAATGGCAACACCTTCCCTACTCCCTCCAGCTGGTAAGCAAAGAGCAAGTCGTGCGCGATGCCCTGCAGCGTATCGGGAAAATTGAGGTCGATGAATATCTCCCTATATTAGGTTCGGCGGCTACGGAGCGGTATCGCAACAAGCTGGAGTTCTCCTTCAGCCACCGTCGCTGGCTCTTCTCTGAAGAGTTGGACGTACTCAATGCACGCCCTACTCCACCGCACCCCAGCGAACTGTCAGGCCTCGGATACCATCTCCCAGGTATGTTCGACAAGGTTCTTAATATAGATACCTGCTACTTGGGGGCAGAAATCATGGATGAGATCCGCCTCTTCGTACGAGATTATTGTGCCAGCCATCCTGAGGACTATCCCTACTTCGACCTGCGCAAGCAAGAGGGATTGATGCGCACCCTGATGCTACGCACGACCTCCACAGGGGAGACGATGGTCGTCGTCGTCTTTTATAGAGAGGATACCGCAGCACGCATAGCGTTGCTCACTGCTATTCAGGAACGTTTCCCACAGATCACAGCCCTTCTCTACGTCATCAATGGTAAGTGCAACGACACGATTGGAGACCAAGAGATTCATTGCTTCTATGGTAGAGAGTACATTGAAGAAGAGATGGAAGGGCTTCGCTTCCGCATCGGTCCGAAATCCTTCTACCAGACGAATAGCCGTCAAGCCTATGAGCTCTATAAGATAGCTCGTGAGTTTGCCGAACTTACGGGTACGGAGCGAGTCTATGATCTCTACACGGGAACAGGTACCATTGCCAACTTCGTCGCACGCCGTTGTGCATCAGTTGTCGGTATCGAGTACGTACCAGAGGCTATTGATGATGCACGTATCAATAGCGAAGTCAATGGAATAGGCAACACACTCTTCTATGCTGGCGATATGAAGGATATACTCACCACCGAGTTTATCCAAGAGCATGGGACTCCCGATGTCATCATCACCGACCCACCACGTGCAGGGATGCATGAAGATGTCATCGGCACGATCCTGAGAGCGGCTCCCCGCCGTATCGTGTATGTCAGTTGCAATCCCGCCACGCAGGCGCGTGACCTGCAGCTCCTCACTGCATCTGGGGAGTACCACGTGACCAAGTCTCGCGCAGTAGATATGTTCCCACATACGCACCACGTCGAAAACGTGGTACAGCTCGTACGCCGTTAGCTTCTTTCCCCAACAACAACAGCTTATGCTTCAGAAGCTCCGCTCCCTACTCCACCGACCTACTGCGCTCTTCCTCTTGGGGGGCTCAGTGATCGTCATAGCGACCTCTACGCTTCTCCGTCAGCGAGTACGGCAGTCCGAAGAGCAGGAGCTTCGAGCTAAGCAGCTCCGTCTCCCCGACACGCTTCGTGTAGTCACGCTCTCGGGAGCGACGACCTTCTTTCTTTATCGTGATGAACCGATGGGCTATCAGTATGAACTGGTACGGCTGTTTGCTCAGCGGTACAAGTTTCCTCTGAAGCTCTATGTCACGCATAGTATGGAGGAAGCTGAGGCTATGGTGGAGCAAGGGAAAGTAGATCTGTGTATCACACCACACGCAGTGACGCACTCAGCTCGCGAACGCTTCCTCTTCGCTGGACCTGAGAGCCTAAGTGCCCTCGTCCTTATCCAGCGCAAGCCGAAGCAGGGAGATAGCATATCCTACCTCCCTGATGTCGCGTCTTTGCTGGGCAAAGAGCTCACTGTGATGAGTGGCTCGCGTGCGGCAGAGCGTATCAAGAGACTGGAGGAGCAGTTAGGAGGAAAGATACTGACGCACCAGCTCTCCACGGATACTCTGGATACGGAAGATCTCATCGCTCAAGTGGCTAATCGGGAGATTAACTATACCATCGCCGATGAAGAGCTGGCAAAGCTCAGCAAGACCTATTATCCGCAGATTGATATCTCCGTAGAGGTAGGCTTCGCCCAACGCCTACGCTGGTTCGTATCTTCCCAAGCGATCGGTCTTGCTCGCCTCTTGGATCAATGGGCACAAAACGTCCCTGCCGACAAGAGCTTCCGTGAGATTTACAAACGCTACTTTGAGCTAAGCAAGACTGAGGAAAGTGGAGACTCATCGACCTTCTCTCCTCAGCCACGCACTTCTACATCTGCAGATAAGCACCCAGCAAAGGCGACACATCCTGCTGCTGCCCTTGGAAGCTATGGCATATCTCGCTTTGATAAGCTCTTCGAAGCTGAGGCACGACGCATCGGGTGGCCGTGGCAAGTACTGGCATCGATTGCCTATCAAGAGTCGAACTTCCGTCCAGATATCATCGGTTGGTCGGGAGCGCGTGGTCTAATGGGCATTATGCCTCGCACAGGGAGAATCTATGGAGCTTCCCCCAAGCAACTACTTGATCCAGCAACCTCGGTACGTGTCTCTGTCGACTGTCTGAAGACAATCGAAGCCCTCTTCCACAGCCAGCTACCTAATCCCGAAGAACGTATCAAGGTCACATTAGCGGCCTACAATGCTGGTCCTGCCCACCTACAAGATGCTATACGCTTAGCCCAGAAGTATGGCTATTCGCCCACTAAGTGGGAGGGCGGGATCGAGACTGCTCTACGCTTAAAGAGTGAAGCCAAATACTACAACGATCCCGTCTGCCGTGCTGGCTACCTTCGTGGCAAGGGGGTGACTCGATACGTGGATGAAGTCATTGCCCGATACTACAGCTACCGCAATAAGAGCAAATAAATTCCACTACGATCCGCCATCCACAATATGATCTACAGGGGGCGAGAAGACCAACACTTCCCGTTCCCTTCATTTTTATCCTTACTTCCATGATCTCTCTCCGCCATCTCACCTTCGGCTTACTTATCGCCGGAAGTCTCTCGCTCCATGCTGGAGGTTTCGCTTCCCCCACCCGGACAAGCTATGTCGATCTGGTCAATCCGCTTATCGGATCACAAAGTACCTTTGACCTCAGTGCCGGGAACACCTACCCAGTTATCTCTCGCCCATGGGGGATGAACAGCTGGACCCCCCAGACGGGAAAAATGGGAGATGGCTGGCAATACAGCTATCAAGCGAACAAAATCCGAGGGATCAAGCAGACGCATCAGCCCAGTCCTTGGATCAATGACTATGGGCAGTTCTCCCTCCTTCCTCTGACAGGGAAGCAACCGATCTTTGATGAAGAAAAGCGTGCATCATGGTTCAGTCATAAGGCGGAATCGGCACACCCTTACGCCTATGAAGTCTACTTAGCCGACTACGACACACGTGTCCGAATGGCCCCCAGTGAGCGCGCAGCCGTCTTTGAAGTGGACTTCTCTCGCACCGCTCGGCAGGAAGAGCGATGGATTGTAGTCGATGCTTTCGATTCCAATTCGGAGCTGGAGCAGATCGATAGCTATACCTTGGCAGGCATTAGTCGCAAGAATAGCGGAGGTGTACCAGCTAACTTTGCGAACTACTTCATCGTACGCTTTACAGAGCCCATTCAGAGACTCGTGCGTCAGGAGCGGCAAGGCAAAGGAGGAAAACACACCCTCCTTGCAGTCAATCTCTCGGCTGGGAAGCAGGGTACACCTACGACCTTTTACGCTGCTTCATCCTTCATCAGCCGTGCACAGGCGCAGCATAATCTCAGGGAAGTCCTCGATCGTAGCTTCAGCCAAGTCAGCGAAGAAGGTCGAGCCGAATGGGAGAACCAACTACGTCGCATAGCCGTCACTGATAACCCCGAGCGTATGCGCACCTTCTACAGTTGTCTCTACCGCTCCCTACTCTTCCCACGACGCTTCTACGAGATAGCCCCTTCTGGCGAAGCCATCCACTATAGCCCCTACAACGGAGAGGTACGCTCGGGCTATCTCTATACCGATACAGGCTATTGGGATACCTTCCGTGCGCTGATGCCTCTCATCCACTTGGTCTATCCCGAAGAAGGGGCAAAGATGGCCGAAGGGATGATGAATGTCTACCGTGAAAGTGGCTTCTTCCCCGAGTGGGCAAGCCCTGGTCATCGGGATTGCATGGTGGGGAATAATTCCGCCTCTGTCATCGCAGATGCCTACCTCAAAGGCTTAGGACGAATCAATACCGAGGAACTCATCAAAGCTCTTTTGCATGGAGCAAATAGCGAGCACCCTACCGTTCGTTCCACAGGACGCCTCGGCTATAAGTACTACAATAAGCTCGGTTATATCCCTTCAGATGTCGGCATCAATGAGCACTCTGCACGAAGTCTCGAATATGCTTACGATGACTGGTGCATCCTGCAAGCTCTGAAGAAGGCTGGAGCTTCTACCGAACTGCAAGCCCTCTATGCAGAGCGAGCAATGAACTACCGCAAGCTCTATGATCCATCATTGGGGTGGATGCGTGGAAGAAAACAAGATGCTTCTTTCCAATCTCCCTTCTCAATCTATAAGTGGGGAGATGCCTTTACCGAAGGTAATTCCCTCCACTATAGCTGGTCGGTCTTTCACGATATCCAAGGGCTCATTGACCTGATGGGTGGAGACAAATCCTTTACACAGAAGCTCGATAGCATCTTCACGCTTCCTCCCATCTTTGACGATAGTTACTACGGCTTCGTCATACACGAGATACGTGAGATGCAGATGATGAATATGGGGAACTATGCCCACGGCAATCAGCCCATCCAACACATGATCTACCTCTATGACTATGCTGGAGCTCCCGCTAAGGCTCAGTACTGGGTACGCGAAGTGATGCGCCGACTCTACACCGACCGCCCCGATGGCTACTGTGGTGACGAGGATAACGGTCAGACATCAGCCTGGTACGTCTTCTCCGCCTTAGGCTTCTATCCCGTGACTCCAGCCCTTGGGCAGTATGCGATTGGCACACCTTACTTCCGTGAAGTACGCCTGACGATGCCTGAGCATAAGGAGTTTGTCATCCGCGCCTCGGATACCAGCCATCCCTATATCCAGTCAGCGAAGCTCAACAATCACCCTTGGGGAAAAACCTACCTCGACTATGAGACGCTGCGCCGTGGCGGTACGCTGACTTTCCAATTGGGATCAAAGCCCTCCTCTTGGGGGAGTCAACCTGAAGCACGCCCTTACTCCTTCTCCTACTCCAAGCGATAAACCTTCCAAGCGAGCTATAGTAAGGGAGCTTGTCCTGTGGCTGATGTCAAGGGCTGTGGTGTACTGAAAAAGGTTGAGAGTAGGACTGGTAAGTTAGTGTGCGCTTTACGGTATCAATTCATTAGAGCGAGAAGGAGTTGACAGTCTTGTGCGCTAATCACAGCTAGCGTTTACAGAGTATTGTGAGCATCTGCCCCCGAGCTGAGAGTGGAGCTTTATCTGGTACGGAGGATACAATACCCAGAAGTATTAGGTGCTTCTATCATGGTATAGAGTGCATAAATTCAGGCATTGAGGCAACTGTATCCCCCTTAATTTGTTGTATCTTTGAGCTGTCTAAAGCAATAGCTACTATACAGCTACAAGCTATACAAATCACATCACCTCAATGAACAACAACCAACTTCTGACCCGCGCTGCTGACAACATCCGTATCTTGGCAGCCAGTATGGTCGAGCGTGCTAAGAGTGGTCACCCCGGTGGAGCTATGGGTGGCGCAGACTTCATCAATGTGCTCTTCTCCGAGTTCCTCATCTTCGATCCCGACGAACCTACGTGGTCAGGTCGCGACCGCTTCTTCTTAGACCCAGGGCACATGTCTCCTATGCTCTATGCACAGCTGTCACTCCTTGGTCGCTATTCGATGGAGGAGCTCCAGCAGTTCCGCCAGTGGGGAAGCCCTACCCCTGGGCATCCCGAGGTAGATGTCCTGCGTGGGGTCGAAAACACCTCGGGGCCGCTTGGGCAAGGACATACCTTCGCTGTCGGTGCAGCCATCGCAGCAAAGTTCCTCGCCCATCGTCTGGGCTGGGTCATGAGCCAGACCATCTACGCCTACATTTCTGATGGAGGCATCCAAGAAGAAATCTCGCAGGGTGCTGGTCGTATCGCAGGGCATCTCGGACTCGATAACCTCATCATGTACTATGACGCCAACAATATCCAGCTCTCCACTACCGTCGAGGAGGTAGATAGCGAAGATGTAGCAGCTAAGTACAAGGCTTGGGGCTGGCACGTCCTCGAAATCGATGGTTGCTGTCCCGATGCGATCCGCAAGGCACTTCGTGAAGCCAAAGCAACGGTAGGCAAGCCAACCCTCATCATCGGCAAGACCATCATGGGTCGTGGTGCCGTAGGTGCTGATGGGGAGAACTATGAAAATCGTGTCAATACGCATGGTCAGCCTCTCTCAGCTGCAGGCGCATCCATCGAGGCTACGATCAAGAACCTCGGAGGTGATCCCGAAGCTCCCTTCCAGATCTTCCCCGATGTACAGGAGCTTTATGCTAAGCGTCTTCAGGAGCTACGTGAGCTGGCCAAGGCTCGCAAGCAAGAAGAGAAGACTTGGCGTGAAGAGAACCCCGATCGTGCTACGAAGCTCGACTGCTGGTTCGCAGGCGAAGTCCCAGCTGTAGACTGGAAGCACATCGAGCAGAAGCCCAATCAGGCCACGCGTGCAGCCTCCGCTACCGTCCTGGGAGCACTTGCCGAGCAGGTAGAGAATATGATCGTTGCTTCGGCTGACCTATCAAACTCAGACAAGACCGATGGCTTCCTCAAGAAGACTCGTGCACTGACACGTAGCGACTTCGGTGGAGCCTTCCTCCAGCCTGGTGTAGCCGAGCTAACGATGGCTTGTCTCTGTATCGGTATGGCTCTGCATGGTGGTGTCATCGCGGCCTGTGGTACGTTCTTCGTCTTCTCCGACTATATGAAGCCTGCCGTACGAATGGCTGCGCTGATGGAGCTCCCTGTGAAGTTTATCTGGTCACACGACGCCTTCCGTGTCGGTGAAGATGGACCTACACACGAACCAGTAGAGCAAGAAGCCCAGATCCGTCTGATGGAGAAGCTCCAAAATCACCATGGAGCTGACAGCGTACGTGTACTGCGCCCCTGCGACGTCGAAGAAACCACTATCGCATGGCGTATGGCTATGGAGAACGTGCATACGCCTACAGCACTCATCCTCTCACGTCAGAATATCAACGACCTCCCTGCTCCCGAAGGCTCAAGCCGTAAGGAAGCAGCCGAAGCCGCTACACGCGGTGGCTACATCGTACTACGTGACGAGCAACCCGAAGTAGTGCTCATCGCCAATGGTAGCGAAGTATCGACGCTGGTCGAAGGGGCTGCCCTACTCCGCCAAGACGGTATTCGTCTGCAGGTAGTAGCCGTTCCCAGCGAAGGACTCTTCCGTCGTCAGAGTCAGGAATACCAAGACGAAGTCCTTCCTCGTGGAGTGCGTCGCTTCGGTCTGACGGCTGGTCTTCCCGTCAATCTCTTAGGTCTTGTCGGAGATAATGGGACAATCTGGGGGCTTAACTCCTTCGGCTTCTCCGCCCCTTACAAGGTCTTGGATGAGAAGCTCGGCTTTACTCCTGCCAACGTTTACCAGCAAGTCAAGGCACTCCTTGGTAAGTAAGTAGCACCTACTACGTATAGAACAACTATGAATAAGATAGGTATCTGCTCCGACCACGCAGGCTACGAGGTCAAGGAGCTCATCAAGAAGCAACTCACTGCTCGTGGACTGGAAGTCGTGGACTTCGGTTGCCCTTCGGCCGAACGCTGTGACTATCCTGACTATGCACACCCGATGGGGCAAGCCATCGAATCGGGCGAGCTCCAGCGTGGTATCTCTGTCTGTGGCTCAGGCAATGGTATCTCGATGGTGATGAATAAGTACCCCAAGGTACGTGCTGCCCTCTGCTGGGATGTCGAGCTGGCCAAGCTGGCACGCGAGCATAATAATGCCAACGTCCTCTCCATACCAGCTCGCTTCGTCAGCGAAGAGCAAGCGGGAGCTATCCTCACGGCCTTCCTCGACACCGACTTCGAAGGTGGTCGTCACGAAGCTCGTGTAGCGAAGATCCCTATTCATCATTAGTCACATAATTACAGCAGAGATATAGCTCCAGCCTTAGCAGTCACCACCCTATGTCACAGTTCTTCCGGAGAGAGTTCACCTTTGACCGTATAGCACGGATGCTCGTGCTCTCCATCCTCATACTATTGATTTATGTGGCGGTGCAAGCCATCTGGAGCATTATCCTTCCTTTCCTACTGGCTGGTATCTTCGCTTATGTGCTGATGCCGCTGGTACGCTTTTTCCAATATACACTTCGTCTGCGCTCAAGAGGACTATCGGTCGTCCTGACTCTACTCCTCTTGGGCGCAGTCATCTCCCTGGCGATTATCTTCGTCATCCCCTCCATCAAGGCTGAGATTGAGAAGACCCTTCAGGTCATCTCTGGCTATAGCAGTGGGCAGGACATCCTGACGATGATCTTGCCACGCAATGTCCGCAGCTACCTCGCTGGAGGTATACACTGGGGGAACTTCTCACAGCATCTCTCGCTCGAGAAGATCTTAGAGAACGTCAAGCTCCTCCTCGACCAAGTCGGTGGCATCATCAATGGGACACTCTCCGTCTTCTCTTGGGGCTTTGTCTTCCTCGTAGGCTTCGTCTACTTCGTCTTTATCCTATTAGACTTTGAGAACTTAGGGCGTGGATTCATTGGTCTTTTCCCTAAGAGCATTCGTCCGACCGTGAAGACGATCAGTGCCGACCTCGATCGCTATATGAATAGCTACTTCAGAGGTCAGGCACTCGTGGCAATGAGCGTTGGACTTCTACTATCCATTGGCTTCAACATTATCGGTCTTCCCTTAGCCACCGCTATGGGCATCTTCATCGGCCTTCTCAACTTCATCCCCTATATGCAGGCTCTGGGAGTCATTCCTCTGGGGCTGGTCAGCGTGCTGATGGGAGCGCAGACGGGGGAGAATGTCTTTGTCTGCATGCTCTTAGCCTACGGCGTCTTAATGATCGTACAGGTTATTCAGGATATGATTCTTGTCCCACGCATTATGGGACAGACGATGGGGATGCGCCCCTCACTCATCCTCTTAGTGCTATCTATTTGGGGCTACCTCTTAGGTTTCTTCGGGATGCTTATTGCCTTGCCGCTGACGATGTTCATCTACTCGATCTATATGCGCTATGTACTCCAAGATGAAGACTACATTGAGAAGATGCGTCTGCAGGAGGAGAAGCGTCAGGCTAAGCGCAATCGTCATAAGAAGTCTCAGACTACGAAGGTAGAGGCTCCTACATCAACAGTCGAGCAATAGATGGCTTTCTTCTCTTCTGCTACGACCTTCATAGCTCGGGGACTCTCGAGAGGCGAGCGAAGGGGTGGAGAACGTGTCTCTGCCCTCCTTCGCTTAACTACAATAGGAGTGGCACTGAGTCTCTCGGTGATGCTCCTCTCGGTCACTATTATTTTAGGCTTTCACCGACAGATACACGAGTTCGCCTTCAGCCAGACGGGGCACATCAGCCTCAATGGCTATGGAAGTAATTGGAAGACCTCTACCAATCCCGTCTATGTATCGCCCCGCTTACTCTCCTTCCTTCGAGCAGAGCAGGGTATATCTTCGGTAGCTCCACTGATTCAGCAAGCTGGATTGCTCAAGACCGAAGGGGACTTCTCGGGCATCCTGCTCTATGGCATTGATTCCACCTTCCGTAGCCGCTACTTCACTGAGCAGGTGAAGTCGGGGACCTTCCCTTCATTCTCTGCACGGACATACGATCGTCCTCCAATTGTCCTCCCTTCGCACGTAGCACGGCGTATGAACTACAAGGTCGGAGATGCCGTGCGTATCTACTTCTTCGGTGAGAAGATGCGCGTGCGAGTCTTTGAACTCCAAGCCATCTATGAGTCCACAGGGCTCGAACTCTCACCTGCCCTCTGCTCTATTTCTTCACTCCAGTGCCTCAATCACTGGGATGATAATAGCTATAGCCGCTTGGTCATCATGCTGCACGACCCCGAAGCAGCCTACCCAATGCTTGAGCATCTGATAGCGACACTCCAAGCACGCCCCGACTTAATAGGTGAGGAAAACTATGGTCTTAACCTCGGACAAGAGCTCCAGCCCGAACTCTTCAACTGGCTTTCCTTCCTCGATACCAATGTCTATGCCCTACTCTCACTGATGGTTCTGGTCGGAGGCTTCGCTATGATCACGGGACTCATCATCATCGTCCTCGATAAGAGCAAGCAGATAGGTATTCTCAAGGCCTTGGGGGCAAGCAATAGTCAGCTCCGTAAGACCTTCCTGCTCATCGCAGCACGCCTCATTCTGCGAGGTATCGTCTGGGGAAATGCGATTGCTCTGGTACTGAGTCTGGCGCAGCGTCAATTCAAACTCATCAAGCTGAATCCAGCCAACTACTTCACCGACTCCGTGCCCATCCACTTTGACCTTCCTCTTTGGCTCGCCATCAACGCAGGTACGCTTGTGGTGATCCTGTTGATGGTATTAGTGCCAGCTGGCTTAGTCAGTCGCATCCATCCTGCCGAAAGTATGCGCATGGATTAGGAAGATCACCCAACATAAGAAGTCCCGTCCGTAGCAAAAGCAATGCTACAGACGGGGCTTCTTATTCAAGGAGTGTGCTTAGTGCGTCGAGAGGGCTACATCCGTATAAAGCTCTACATCATCACGCTGACGGAAGATGTAGGTCGCAGGATAGGACTCAGCCTCGGGAGCCTTCTCTACAATATGCTGCAGAATAGGGGCTTTCTTCTCACCTGTCGTATGGAAGAGGATGCGCTTTGCCGCAAGGATCGTTGGACCAGCCATGGCGATACGTGGCTGTCCCTTCGGGCTTATACCGACAGCATAAGGCTCTTCCTTCGTCAAGAGCTCCATCTGATGGGGGAAGATGGAGGAGGTGTGTCCATCTTCTCCCAAGCCCAAGAGGACAATATCAAAGACGGGGAAAGCTCCATCAAAAGGAAGTTCCGAGCCCACAAGCCAAGAGTAATCCTTAGCTTCTCGCTCGGGGAGCTTCTCTCCTGCGATGCGGTGTACCTGATCCTGAGGAATGGGAACGTAACGCAGGAGCGTAGCTTCGGTCATCCCGTAGTTGCTGTCTGCATCTGTGGGAGGGACGCAGCGTTCGTCTACCCAATAGAGGTGGACACGCGACCAATCAACGGCACTACGTAAAGGTTCTTGGGCGAGCAACTCAAAGAGCAAGCGAGGCGTAGATCCGCCTGAGAGAGCGATATGCACCCAGCCAGCCTGCGAAGGCTGCACGAAAGCAGTCTCAGCAACAGCTTGTGCTACCTCCTCTGCTGAAGGGAAATGACGGTAGATCATAGTTCGCAGTAGAGCTCTGAATGCGTAAGATTACGGCAGGGATTCGTCCAGCTGTGCTCACGCTCAATGATTAAGTCGCTCTGCTTCGGTCCCCAGGTGCCTGCAGGATAGCCATAGAGGGGGAAGTCCTCTTCCTGCCAGAGATCAAGGATAGGATCAAAGAAGCGCCAACTCATCTCGACAGCATCACTACGTGTGAAGAGCGTCGAGTCTCCGAGCATACAATCCTCTAAGAGGCGCGAGTAAGCATCGCCCGAAGCTAAGCCACCCAACTGCTGATCATAGGTGAAGTCCATCGATACCTTCTTAACTTCGAAGCCAGAGCCAGGAACTTTCGCTGCGAACTTCAAGGAGATACCTTCATTGGGCTGAATGCGTATCACCAGCTGGTTAGGTACAGTGCTACCATCGGCCGTGGCAAACATGCGGTGAGGTGTTGGCTTGAAGTGCACTACGATCTCGGTAACCTTTGTCGGCATCATCTTCCCCGTACGGATATAGAAGGGGACGCCCTGCCAGCGCCAGTTGTCTATATAGAGCTTCATCGCTACGAAGGTCTCCGTCTTACTATCGGGAGCGATCTTGTCTTCTTCACGATAGGCGCGCTGCTGCTTGCCCTTCCATTCGCTTTCGGTGTATTGCCCACGGATGACTCGACGACGAATCTCCTCGGAGTTCATCGGGCGGAAGGACTGATATACCTTGACGACCTCGTTGCGGAATAGATCTGCATTGAACTGCACCGGTGGCTCCATCGCCGTAAGAGCTACGAGCTGCGCCAGATGATTCTGCACCATATCGCGCAGGGCACCGGTCTGATCGTAGAAGCCCCCACGACTCTCGATGCCCATATTCTCTACTGCGGTGATCTCGATACGCTCGATGTAATTGCGATTCCACAGTGGCTCGAAGATCCCATTAGCGAAGCGCAGAGCCATGATGTCCTGCACAGTCTCCTTACCGAGGAAGTGATCGATACGATAGAGCTGATGTTCGCGGAAAGACTTACGATAGATCTCGTTCAGCTCCATAGCCGACTGGAGATCATAGCCAAAGGGCTTCTCGATGATAATACGGCGAATCGTCTTCGGTTGTCCAGAAGCATCCTCTTCGCCCTCCTCATTGAGCCCCACCGAAGCCAAGTGCTGGGGGATGACACCATAGAGCGATGGTGGAGTGGAGAGATAATAGATATAGTGCCCTGGGTTATTGATGTGCCCATCAAGTACCTTGAGTTGCTCACGGAGCTTAGGGTAGTCTTCGGCAGAAGCAGGATCCATCGGGAGATAATATACCGAAGAGAGGAACTGCTCGGCAAGCGAAGCATCGTACTCTCCTTCGCTGAGATAGCGCTGAAGAGATTCATTGAGGTGCTCTCGATAAGCTACATCGGTGTATTCTGTGCGCCCAAGTCCGAGGACAGAGAAGCGACTGGGGAGCTTATCTTGCTTAAAGAGTTGGAAGAGCGAAGGGATGAGCTTACGCTTAGTCAAGTCGCCCGAGCCCCCAAAGATTACAAGGACGAGGCTCTCGGGCAGATGAAGCTGCATGGTCTGTGGCATATTCGTAGCGGAGCTATACGTTATAGGTGGTCGAAGAAGTGTCACTTCCTCGTCCTGTCCAGTTTTCGTGGAAAAATTCACCACGAGGTCGGTCGATACGCTCAAAGGTATGCGCACCGAAATAGTCGCGCTGAGCCTGCACAAGGGATGCAGGAAGGCGGTGTGTGGTCAGCGAGGTGAAGTAGCTCAAAGCCGAAGAGAAAGCAGGTACGGGACAATCTGCCAGCAGGGCCTTCGCAATGGTCTCACGCCAAGAAGGACGAGCAGCGGTGATCTCTTGCTGGAAGTAAGGAGCCAAGAGGAGGTTCTTCAAGCTCGCATCAGCTTGGTAAGCAGAAGCGATGTCGTTGAGGAAGGCTGAACGGATGATACAGCCGTTGCGCCAGATGCGTGCGATGGATGCCAAATCCAGCTCCCAGTTGCGCGCTTTCGATGCTTCGGAGAGGAGGGAGAAGCCTTGGGCATAGGAGACGATCTTCGAGGCGTATAGGCTTTGTTCAAGAGCATCAACCTCGCTCTCACCGAAGGCAGGACGGCTCGTAGTCTGCGAAGAAGCGTAGAGTGCAGCTGCTTCGTGGCGCAGATCAACGGTAGAAGAGAGGCTTCTTTCGTAGACCGCCGTAGCAATCAGACCCAAGGGCTGACCATACTCCAGAGAATTGATGACCGACCACTTACCTGTACCCTTCTGACCTGCGGCGTCAAGGATCTTATCGATAAGGTACTGACCTTCGGAGTCACGATGACGCAAGATCTCGGCCGTGATTTCGACGAGATAGCTACGGAGCTTACCAGCGTTCCAGCGAGCGAAGATTTCGCTCATCTCTTCATTGGTCTTCCCTCCGATGTGGCGAAGATAGGCGTAGGCATCAGCGATGAGCTGCATGTCTCCATACTCGATGCCGTTGTGGACCATCTTGACGAAGTGCCCTGCACCACCTTTACCGACCCACGCACAGCAAGGAGTGCCGTCCTCAGCTTTGGCAGCAATGCGTGAGAATATAGGCTGGATGCTCGGCCATGCTTCTTCAGCACCACCAGGCATAATAGCAGGGCCGTTCAATGCACCTTCTTCACCTCCGGAGATACCACAGCCTACGAAGTAGACACCGTGCTTACGTAGCTCAGCTTCACGACGTTCGGAGTCTTCCCAGTTTGAATTTCCGCCGTCAATGACGATATCACCGGCCTCAAGGTAAGGCAACAGTGCTTCAATAACGTAATCAACGGGCTTACCTGCACGAATCATCATCATTATCTTACGTGGACGCTCAATGCTCTCTACGAAGGGCTTGAGGTCGGTGAAGCCAAGGAAGTTCTTGCCAGCACCACGCCCTTGAAGGAAGTGCTCAACGACTGTGGCTTCGGCACCTTCTGCTCGGTTATAGACTGAGACTTGAGAGCCATTACGCTCCATGTTGAGGGCAAGGTTCTCGCCCATCACGGCAAGGCCAATGAGGCCAATATCTGATAGCTTATTCATACACTTTGTGAATGGAGTCTAAATGCCCCGTGAAACCTCCTCGTGGAAATTACACTTAGGGCAATGAATGTACCTTCTAAACACCCACCTTTGCCTGAAGGTTTACTATGCTTTTGGTATAGCTCTCGGCACCACCTTCTTTAGCAAGCTGATGTAGCTCTCTTGAGCTCGGGAATCCAAGCAGTATAAGTCTGTGAGCGGAGCACTAGTGGTCGGAGCATGGAGCACTAGTGGTCGGAAAGAAGAGCACTATAGGTCGAGCCACAGAGCACTATAGGTCAAGAGCACCTACCTATATTGGTTTATCCGCTCCGCTGTAGACGTTGGAGTTCCTCAAAATAGAAGAGCGCAACAAGGCTAACAAAAAGATTAAGCGAAAAGATGCTCAACACGATCTATCAAGCAGCTTCGTATTATAGCCACTTTAGGGTAGAGAATCAGGTAAATATCACCACTTCGGGGGATAGAACTGCCTGGGCAATAGGTCTATCTTTGTAAGCAATTTAGTTTCTGATAAACGTATGCGCCGTAAGCACACCTACACAGTACTTCTCCCCACACTGATAGCCGGTAGCTTTCTACAGGGCTTTGCCCAAAGCCCTCGCGATAGTCTTGGCACGGAACATTTCGTCGAAGACGTCATCGTCACGGGGACCCAGACACCTCGCACCCTCAAGAAGCTCCCTATCATCACGCGCATCATATCACGCCCTGAACTGGATCGACTCGCTCCTCGCTCGGCTGCCGATGCCCTGCAAATGAGCTTGCCAGGCATCAACGTATCAGCTCACGGTGCACAGTATCGGGTCTCGGTGCAAGGCTTCTCAGGGGATCACATCCTTTTCTTAGTTGATGGTGAACGCCTTACCTCCGAAGGGAACGGTGTAGTGGATCTCAATCGAATAGATATGACCAGTGTTGAGCGCATCGAGATGATCAGCGGAGCGGCTTCGGCTCTCTATGGATCGAGTGCTATCGGTGGAGTCATCAACTTCATCACACGGCGCGCCCACGACCGCCACGAACTATCTGCTTCGTGTGACTACAGTAGCGAAGGGACGACCAGATGTAGCGCATCGGGACTTTTAGTACGTGGCGTCTTCAGCTCAATGACCTCTCTCAGCTACATCAATCAAAAAGGCTACGAGGTTACCACCCAAGGTAGACACCCCGATGTCACCCCCGTCTTGGGGAGCAAGAGTCTCAACCTCTCGCAGACGCTTCGCTATCGCTCCGCGGACTTACAGCGCGAGCTCAATGGCTACTTTCGCTACGGCTATAGAGGCCAAGATGGCGACGCACTTAGCCACAGTCGCTACCTGAGCCACTCAATGGGAGGACAGGCTTATCAGGCCTTTGGCGATCTGCATAACCTACGACTTGACTACAATCACGAGCTATACAACCGTGACCGAATACTGACCAGTAGTGGAGACCGCTCACCGATCTTCCACTTCACGGGCAATACCCTTCGCTTGCAATATAACTTCGGTGCAGAAGAGAAGACCCCCGTTCTTGTCAATGCAGGGTTGGAGTTTTACCAAGAGCAGCTCCGTAGCGACCGATTCACTACTGCGAGCACACGCCATCGAGCGACTACAGGGACGCTCTATGCACAAGCTGAATGGCATCTGTGGCCGAAGCTATCGTTTGTTACAGGCTTCCGTCTCGATAGCCACTCGAGCTTCGGCTCACACTTTTCGCCCCGTGCATCAGTACTCTATCAGCTCGGGCGAGTACGACTACGTACGTCCTATGCCGAAGGCTTCCGCGCACCGTCCGTCAAGGAGCAGTTTATGGACTGGGATCACTTCGGGATGTTCTTCATCAAGGGCTCGGAGCACCTGCGCCCTGAGGTAAGTCGGATGCTCAGTTTCTCTCCTGAGTGGCAGACCTCACACCTGAGTCTGACGGGAATAGCTTCGTATAACGTCATCTCCAACCAAATAGGTACGCAGATGACACGGAGTACCAACACCTACAATTATACCAATGTGAGCGAACTGAGTCGCTTGCTTAACCTGCAGACAAGCCTCCGACTCAAGCTCCCATTAGGACTTACCTTCTATGGTGACTATAGCTACATCTATGACTTCTCCAGAGCTGAGAGTCGCGCCAATGGTCAGCCCTTCGCTCCTCTTCGGCCGCACAACTACACGGCCTCACTCTCCTACGAGAGAAATGTAGGACGCTCCTGCCATCTGACCGCTACCTATTCCCTCCGTGGAGCTGGCAGCATCACGCTCAGCGAACTGGATGAGTCAACGGGAAAGTATTCCTACTTCGAGCACGAAGGCTACCTTCTCTCGCGCATCAACCTCTCTGCACGCTACAAACAACGTGTGACCTTCACCATAGGAGTAGACAATCTCTCGGACTATCACCCTACACAGGTCAATATTACGGGGAGTCTCTCGCCTGGTCGTACCTTCTTCACCTCGCTCAGCTACCACCTCTAAGCGCGACAAGCGCATCGGGACAGAGTGCTTTGCCTATCTTTGCTCCCGCTATGACTGCTACTCCTGCCCCATCTCGACCACGTCTATGGGTATTCAACCCTGGACACGAAGAAGCACTAAGCATTCCTCCCGAGAAGCGATACACGCTCTCAAAGGAAATACGCTGGATGCGCTATGAGCTCTCCTCGCTCCTACATCTATTAGCGTCAGATGATGACTTGATCTATGTGCCGACGTCCCCCGATGGGGGACCTGCACACCTCCTTCGATCAACTGGAGAAGTACTCTCCTCTGACTACATTCTGCCACCTTCGCTCAGCGTCATATTATGGGGACAAGACGCACATATCCTACGCGAACTAAGAGAATGCCCACTCTTCTCGAGGACTACCCTACTCTGTCCTGAGATTACCTCAAGCTATCTACGGCTCAGCCACCGACAAAGTAGCTATGACCTACTGAGCCATCTGGTTCATCAGCTCGGCTATCCTCAGGACTTACTCCCCCATTGGGTAACGGCAGGAGCTGATCGCACAGAGACGGAACAGCGACTACGCACAGCTATCACAGCCGTCGCCTCGCGCTCATTCGGGAGCACAGAGCAGTTGATGGTCAAGCGACCTTACACGTCCTCGGGCCGTGGTGTCTTTCCCCTCCCCCTTCCTATTCAGCCCAAGCACCTCGAAGCACTCATCGGTAGCTGTATGCGCTGTGGTAGTATCAGCATCGAACCTCATTTAGACGTTGTTGATAATTGGGCGATTGAGTACACACGTAACGCTCAGGGGGAAGTTTCCTTCTTTGCCCTCTCCCACTTTGCTACGCATCCTTCGGGAAGAGCTTACTTAGGCAACCACCTTAGCTCACAGCAGGAGCTTTGGCAAAAGCTATCATCTTGCGTAGGAGAAGATATCCTACAGCGACTCATCGAAGTGCAAAGCAGATGGCTGGAGAGGGAGTTGGTAGCTTCAGAGTATATAGGTTATATCGGCATTGATCTCTTCTTCTATCGCGATGGCGAGCAGGTTTGCTTCCATCCCTGCGTAGAGATCAACCTACGCACCACGATGGGAGTCGTGGCACACTTTGCCTACGAACGGCACCTTCCTGCAGGAAACAAAGGGATCTTCCGCTTAGAGCGAGGTAACGACGAGCCTCATAGAGCGAAACGCATTCCCCTACTCACGACGACCGACAGCACGCACTTCTCCGCCTACATTGAGCTGGAGGAATAAACAAATCCCCCTTGGCCATCAAGCGATAGCCAAGGGGGATGATTTTTTCTATGGGAACTCTCGCCTGCTAATAAGCGACGTCTACAGCAGCAGGGAAGAGACGCTCAGGATCGAAGAAGCGTGCGCAGCTCTCTGCAAGATGGGAGTAATCAGCCTTCACGAGCCCCGAATACACTTCTCTTCCGTTGATACGGATCGTTACAGGCTGGCGAAGATCAAGCAACTCGGGACTGAGGTAGATACGTAGTTTGCCCTTCGTCGCAGGCTCATAGACCTTGTCATAGAGCAAGACGAGCTTGAAGTCTTTGTACCAGTCACTCACCTTCTTCTCTACGTACTTCACGAAGCTGACCTTCAGATCTATGGCATTCCCCTTAATCTCTTCTTCGTAGTAGATACGTTCCTTCCCCTCTGGACGCTCCAGTGGAGCAAGGTTGTAGCAGCCCTTACGATAGCGACCATCTACGGGAAAGTCCTCCCAGTGTACACTGCGAGGCTGCGCCGTACGCACGAACTGCTTCAGGTAAGGCGTAGTAAACTGATAGGGAATACCGTGCCCATACTTAGGGATGATGTCAATGAAGTGGTTGTAATAGCCTCGGTACTTATTGGCTAAACGATCCAGAGCGTCACGCGTGTAGCCCGTCAGCTCACTGCGGTGGAACTGCGTATCATTCGCCCCTGTACGAAGAGAGAAGGCTACGTGCTGGAGGTTCTCAACTGGTGCATTGATAAGTGGTTCGCCTCCAGCCATAGGACCAGCGGCAGCGAGGTAATCAGGATAGTAGGATGCCAGTCGTTGCGATCCATATCCCCCTTCGGATACCCCAGCAAAGTAGACACGCTTGGGATTAATCTCCCCCGAAAGGAAGGCTTGACGCAGGAGCTGCTCCCAGGCTGCGAGCTTGGACTGCTGCCACCAGCGATAGAGCTGTCCATCAGCAGCCTCCCCTCCATTGGGAATCTGCGGAATGAAGTAAGCAGAAGGAGCATCATCAAAAGAGATAGCCCACTTTAAGGTAATCGGCCATTCTTGTTCCTTTGCTCCAGATCCGTGGAGATAGAGGTAGAGCGGATAGCCATCGGCTGGCTTATTCCCCTTCGTGCCATAGTAGAAGGGCATTATAGCCTCGAACTTTGCCCCATTATATTCCTCTGGAGTGAGACGCCAGCGATGAGAAGGGCTCCCTTCGGTTAAAGGTGAGAGCTCTGGCAGGGTCTCTTCCTTCACCGCTTTATTAGCATCAGCCCACACCTTCCAGACCTGCGTGCGTGCCTTTGCCACAGCATTCAGAGGGAGAGCTTCTACAGGCAAAGTCCCCTTTTGTCCGGTAAGATCAGCTACAAAATATCGGCGGATGGCAGCTTCGCTTTTCGGTACAGTTGGGATACTTGGCGGAGCTGGTTGAGTATGTTTCTCAGGCTCGGGAACAGCACGATTCACTGCATGACAGCTGGAGAATGCCCCAAAAGCAATACAGAGGATAGGAATCAGTCGTTTCATTGGAGGGATGGAATAGGATATAGTTGATCGTATAGGGAAAGCTACTTAGTAGACCCCCTTGTAGCGTGATGGGGTTAATCGCTTGTCATAGAAGTGCAGACAGATATCCATCAAGTCAAGGGTGAGTCGTGGCGTTATCCGCTTCTCTATGCTTCCCACAAACCGTCTCCAGCGTGGGCTCGGCATATAGAGTGCAACAACGAGCGTGGGCGAGAGTGCGATACACTGCCGTATGAGCGACTCCAACACTTCTGCTTCAGGTAAGTATTCACAGACCAAGAGATCGCAGGCCTGTAGTGTAGCGGTATGTAACTCTTCGACTGACAGCACCTGAATCACCTCCGTGTATCCTGTCTGGCGGAGATACGCAGGAAGGAGACTCGTAGTTGATGGAGCAGTCACGATAAGGATACGCTTCGATTCCAGCTCATGTGCCGTACGAAAGAGTAGCTCGAGGGTACGTGTACGATGAATAGGCGGTCGAGTAGACGAACTCTTCTTCACGTGCTTCACCTTCGTGCGTAGCTCCTCAAAGCAATAGTAAGGGCGGTGATTACGCACCACTCTCGTGATGAAGTGGAAGGCAAAGGGCGAGTGTACACCATCGCCTCGCCTATTGACGAGGAGGCGCTTCGAGTAGCGCAGGCGACGAACGACTCCACGGAGCGTAATCGGAGACTTCAGCACGGCTTAGCAAGCAGGTACTACATCCTGAGGAATCTCCTGCATGTAGCGATAGAGGATGAAGAGATAAAGCCCCTCAAGAGGCAGTAGAATGAACGTAGCCACGCCCAGCACACTAATCCCTAAAGTAAGGAGAAGGAGAATCCCCATTGCAGGGAGTAGCGTATAGAAATGCCCCTCTGTTCTTCTCCAAGATTCACGGAAGGAGGCAAAGACACCCACCTGGCCATCAAGATAGAAGGCTGGAGCTAAGAGACAACGATTTAGGAAGTAGAGCCCAGGAACAAAGAAGAGTAACAGCCCCACCAAAGTAGCCAAAGCAAAGAGCAGTGACAAGAGGATGAAGCCCACAAAGTGCTTGAGTTGCTGCTTACGGCTACGTATCGGATAGGAGTCGCCGGCAAAGAGCTTGACGACCTGCATCATGAAGCGGTAGGTCATCCATACATTTGCTCCACCTATAACCAGAGGAAGATAGGTGGCAACAGATGGCGAGGGATCAAAGAAGAAGCGATATCCCAGCGTACCCACTGAAAGCAGAGAGATAATAAGTGGGTAGCGATAGAGCGACTTATGCTGCTTGAGCAGTTGCCATGCTTGACGCAAGGCTACTGAGTGTTCAAAGCGAGGAAGAGGATACTGCATATATAATATGGTAGTATGAAGCGAAGCAAGATGCTCAGAGTAACTATTAGATGGTGACTCTTTGCGCAACAAATATACGTATTCCAAGGCGTTTGCAGACCGAACAACTCGCATCTCTGCGACATAAACACGCCCTCTCCCTCTACATTGCGCCAAGAAGATCTACTTCTGCAAGGACAATCAGGGAATCTGGATAGGGAGTAAGTGCCCCCTTTGGAGCGCAAGAGGCACTACGTCTATACTATTCATCTCACCCGAATCTGCATCTCCATGTCTTCATTAAGGAGGAAGGAGGCAGGCTTATATCGAGGGGGACCAAACTTAGGGCGTGCATCACGACTGAAGCCACTGGGCTCGGTGGGAAGATGGAAAAAGTTACGATCTATGCGCCCATTCGCATTTTCATCTTGGTAGACGACGACAGCGTAAGTCCCCGCATCGAGTGGCAGTGTGATACGCTTAGTCAAGGCATCGACAGGAGTGGTAAGCGTCTTGACGGGCTTCTTAAGATAGTCCTCAGCCGAACTATATACAGAGATTAAAAGGTTGCCTTTCTTCTCCTTCATCCCAACCACATTGAGCGTCAGACGGCAAGGAGTCTGAGCAAGCACTGCCGTAGCACCGAAGAATAAAGCAAGGAAAGATCTAAAAAAGCGTCGCATCAATAATATGGATGAGTTATGTATTCAGCCCTAAGGTCGACTCTTATAAAAGCATATAGGCTGTACTCAAAGGTAGAAAAAACGAGCAAAACCAGTAGTGATCGATACGCCAAGCAGTATAGGTCACAGCCTCCCACCAGTAGTGATCCAGCCGGTGACCAGTAGTGCTCCACTTGCCGATCAGTATGAGTCGATACCGCACAGCTACACTAAACGCATTTGCTGAGTGGAAAGAAGAGTTCCCCAAAATCACCTTTATGACGACCATAAGCAATACCAGACTACACCTCAAGTGTCAGGCAGTCCCCCCGCCCTTGAGGATAGCTCTCCCAGTGGAAAATTCGATGTAGGGATGCAGACTCGCAGAGGGCATTGGTGAGCTTCCTGGGGATTTTGCTGTGGAAGCCCTGTAGAAGAGGCTCAATATAGAGCTATTTCAATGGCTTAGTAGTATCTTTGTACCAAGATGAAGCATATAAGAAACTTTTGCATTATAGCCCATATCGACCATGGGAAGAGTACGCTGGCAGACCGCTTATTAGAGACCACACAGACGGTCTCAGGTAAGGATCTTCAAGAGCAGGTACTCGATAATATGGATCTCGAGCGCGAGCGTGGGATCACCATCAAGAGTCACGCCATCCAGATGAACTATAAGCTCGATGGCCAAGACTACGTACTCAATCTGATCGACACCCCAGGGCACGTGGACTTCTCCTACGAGGTCTCTCGCTCCATCGCCGCCTGCGAAGGGGCACTGCTGATTGTAGATGCAGCTCAGGGTATCCAGGCACAGACGATCTCCAATCTCTATATGGCTCTTGAGCACGACCTCGAGATCATCCCTATTATAAATAAGGTAGATCTGCCGAGTGCTATGCCCGAGGAAGTAGAGGATCAGATCATTGAGCTACTCGGCTGCAAGCGCGAAGAAATCATTCGTGCCAGCGGTAAGACAGGGCTTGGTGTAGACGACATCCTGCGTGCTATCGTTGAGCGCATCCCGGCTCCGAAGGGTGATCCCGAAGGTCCACTTCAGTGCCTGATCTTTGACTCAGTCTTTAATCCCTTCCGTGGAATCATCGCTTACTTCAAGGTGGTCAACGGTAAGATACGTAAGGGTGACCACGTCAAGTTCATCGCCACGGGTAAGGAATATGATGCGGATGAAGTCGGTGTACTGCGCCTCGATATGGAGCCACGCAAGGAAGTCTCCACGGGAGATGTTGGCTACATTATCTCGGGGATCAAGACGAGCCGTGAGGTCAAGGTCGGGGACACCATCACCCATATTGACGGAGGAGCTTCAGAGGCCATCGCGGGCTTTGAGGAAGTAAAGCCTATGGTCTTCGCAGGACTCTACCCCATCGAGAGCGAGGACTTTGAGAACCTTCGCACCTCATTAGAGAAACTCCAGCTGAATGATGCTTCGCTGACCTTCCAGCCCGAGAGCTCCATCGCATTGGGCTTCGGCTTCCGCTGTGGCTTCTTGGGACTGCTCCATATGGAGATTATCCAGGAGCGACTAGATCGTGAGTTCGGCATGAACGTCATCACCACCGTCCCCAACGTATCCTACAAGGTCTATGATAAGAAGGGACAGTGCAAGGAAGTACACAACCCCTCCGGACTTCCTGATATCACTACTATTGACCGCATCGAAGAGCCCTATATCCGTGCTTCGGTCATTACGAATACCGCCTACATCGGGCCTATTATAACGCTCTGTCTCGGCAAGCGTGGGCAACTCATCAAGCAGGAGTACATCTCGGGGGATCGTATTGAGATCTTCTTCGACCTCCCCTTAGGTGAGATCGTCATCGACTTCTACGACAAGCTGAAGAGCGTCTCTAAGGGCTATGCATCCTTCGACTACCATATCAGCGACTTCCGCCCATCGAAGCTCGCGAAGCTCGATATCCTGCTCAATGGTGATCCTGTCGATGCGCTCTCAACGCTGACACACGTGGACAATAGCGTCGCCTTCGGACGACGTATGTGCGAGAAGCTCAAGGAGCTCATCCCACGACAGCAATTCGACATCGCTATCCAAGCTGCCATTGGTGCTAAGGTCATAGCTCGTGAGACCATCAAGGCGGTGCGCAAGGACGTGACGGCTAAGTGCTATGGTGGAGACGTATCACGTAAGCGTAAGCTCCTCGAGAAGCAGAAGGAAGGTAAGAAGCGTATGAAGCAGATTGGTACAGTCGAAGTACCTCAGAAGGCCTTCCTCGCAGTCCTCAAGCTCGACTAAGCCAATCACAGACGACACTCTATGGCTACAGAAACAACTAAGAAGCGCAGCAGCAAGAAGCCTAATCCAGTCGTACCAATGGAGCTGGATGGACGCATTCCTCCGCAAGCTCCCGACTTTGAAGAGGCTGTCCTCGGGGCTATTCTCCTCGAGAAAGATGCCTATGCTCGTGTCAGTGAGAAGCTCCGTCCAGAGACCTTCTACGTCAAGGCACACGAGCTCATCTACACCGCTATGGTCACGCTGGCGATGGCGCAGCAACCCATCGACATGCTCACCGTGACCGAGGAACTGCGCCGTATGGGAGTCCTCGAGGAGATCGGGGATGCTGCCTACATCGCAGGGCTCACTACGAAGGTGATGTCTACGGGGAGCTTAGAGGCCCACGCAGATGTACTTTACAACAAGGCTCTTAGTCGCCGTCTCATTGGCATGGCTACCTCCACACTCAAGGGAGCCTACGAGGATGTCGTCGATGTACAGGAGCAGATACAGCAGGCCGAAGGTGCGCTCTTCGAGATCGCACAGCAGAACTCTACCCGTGACTTTGTTCCCATCAACCCACTCGTCAAGGGGGCGATCAACGAGATGCAGATAGCCGCCAACCGCGAGGAAGGGATTAGTGGTCTGACGACTGGCTTCGGAGACATCGACCAGATGACCTCAGGATGGCAGAACTCCGACCTCATCATCATCGCAGCCCGACCGGCTATGGGTAAGACTGCCTTCGTCGTCTCCATGGCGAAATACATGGCCGTCGACAACAAAATCCCAGTGGCACTCTTCAACCTCGAAATGAGCGCCGTCCAGCTCGTCAAGCGCTTCCTCTCCAACGTCTGTGAGATTGATGGTCAGAAGATCAAGAGCGGTCGACTTAGCGAAGAGGAGTGGACACGACTCAACAATCGTATTGGTACGCTTGAGGGTGCTCCTCTCTACATCAACGACACGCCTTCGCTCTCGGTCTTCGAGCTACGTACCAAGGCACGCCGTCTCGTACGTGAGCATCAGGTCAAGATCATCATCATTGACTATCTCCAGCTCATGAATGCCAGTGGTATGAGCTTCGGAAACCGTGAACAGGAAGTCAGTACGATCTCTCGTTCGCTGAAGATGCTCGCCAAGGAGCTGAACATCCCGATCATAGCACTCTCGCAGCTCAACCGTGGTGTAGAGAACCGTCTGCAGGGCGGTGATGCCAATAGCAAACGCCCACAGCTCTCTGACCTGCGTGAATCAGGTGCTATCGAGCAGGATGCCGACATTGTATGCTTCATCCATCGCCCTGAGTACTACAAGATCTACAACGACCCAGAGACAGGTGAAGACCTGCGAGGCGTGGGTGAGTTCATCATCGCTAAGCACCGTAATGGTCCTGTCGGTGACGTACGTCTGGCCTTCAAGGCCGACTATGCACGCTTTGCGCCCAAGGGAGAGCTCGCTCAGCAGGGGGTAGGCGAAAAGGCCTCTCGAGGTGGTCGTCTCGGCAAAAGCCTTCGTGGTGGCGAAGCAGCGAACGATCCGTTAGCACCTTCTGCTGTTGATGCTGGCTTCGACCCAATGAGTGGACCTATTCCCTCCAATGAAGCCCCATTTTAGTTAGTACACCTACATATCAGATACAATGGAATTTCTCCAGCCAGACTACCGTCTACGCATCACTAAGCTCCAGTCGCTCCTCCAGCGACAGGGTATTGAGGCCCTCGTAGTGACCTCCAATGTTAATCTCCTCTATGTGTGTGGAGAGGTCTTCTCAGGGCTTGCATTCATCCCTCAGGAAGGGGAAGCACAGTTCTTCCTCCGCCGTCCTCAGCTTCACCCCGAGAGTACTACGGTTCACTATGTCCGTAAGATCGAGCAGATCACAGAGCATATAGATACGGCTTCACTTCGCTCTGTGGCGTTGGAGTTGGATGAGCAGAGCTATTCGGATATCCAGCGACAGAGCAAGCTCTTCCCCAAGGCTGAACTGCACAATGCGACCGCTCTCCTTCGCGAGGCACGCATGGTAAAGACTCCTCTTGAGCTTGAGCAAATACGTGAAGGCGCACGTCGCCACGTAGAGACCTACAAGATCATCCCTTCTCTGTACCGAGATGGGATGACCGACCGAGACCTGCAGATCGAGATTGAGCGTGAGATGCGTCGGCATGGTTCTATTGGCCTCTTCCGCTGCTTCGGTTCTGCGATGGAGATCTTCATGGGAAGTCTATTGACGGGCGATAATGCAGGTGCCCCTTCTCCCTATGACTTTGCACTCGGTGGAGCAGGTACTCAAGCCCTGCCTTTAGGTGCCAATGGCACACCTCTATGCCAGGGACAAGCCGTGATGGTCGACATGGCAGGGAATTACGGTGTCTATTACTCCGACATGACTCGCACCTACTCCATCGGATGTCTCACGGACGAAGCCTATCGCCTGCATGAACTAAGCTGCGCCATCCATCGCGAAGTGATGCAGAGAGCAGCCCCAGGCACTTCGTGCGCTGCCCTCTACAACGACAGTTTACATATGGCGGAAGAAGCAGGAGCACTCCCCTACTTCATGGGCACAGAGCAACAAGCTCAGTTTGTTGGTCACGGCTTAGGACTCCAGATCAATGAGCTTCCAGTGCTGATGGGGCGCAGTAAAGACTGTCTGCAACCAGGGATGGTCATTGCCTTCGAGCCCAAGTTCGTCCTTCCTCATATCGGTGCAGTAGGGATCGAAAATACCTACTTGGTCACAGAGACAGGCGTTGAGAACCTCACACCAGCTCCAGAAGCTATCATTAATTTGACCCAGCGATAGTCCAATAACGCAGATGAAACGCACCGCCCTCTACGCTGGGTCGTTCGACCCCTTCACCCGTGGTCATGCTGATATCGTGGCGCGTGGTCTGTGTCTCTTCGATGAAGTCATCGTAGGAATCGGGACGAATGACGCCAAGCGTAACCTCTTCTCCGCCGAGGAACGCCTACAGCAGATTTCTCGCTACTACGCTGATGAGCCTCGCGTACGTGTCTTGACCTACACTGGACTAACCGTATCATTGGCGCAAGAGCTCGAAGTCGGAGTCCTGCTACGTGGCGTACGTAGTAGCACCGATATGGAGTACGAACGGACGCTGGCAGACTTAAACCGACACATTGCGGATATGGAGACGGTGCTACTCCCAGCCTCTCAACGCTTCACCCACATTAGCTCGACTGTAGTACGCGAGCTACTACATTATGGTGGAGATGTGTCCGCCTTCCTTCCCGAAGGCTTCTCCCTTGATGTCTCACCTACCCCATAGCTACTATGTCCGACTGGAAGAATCGCTTAGGCGTGCTTTATAGCACCAATCCTGACTTTGAATATACGACAGAGCAGGATGAAGAGCCCGATACACTCCCTGCCTCTGAGCAACGACTCCGTCTCTCGCTCTCCAAGAAGCAGCGTGGGGGCAAGGAGGTGACACTCATCACAGGCTTTGTCGGTAGCACTGCTGACCTCGAAGCCCTCGGGAAAACTCTGCGTCAGCGATGCGGTGTCGGAGGCTCTACCAAGGAGGGTGAGATCATTATCCAAGGTGATCAGCGTCAGAAGCTCCTCACCATCCTCCCTACTTTGGGCTACACGAAGACGAAATAACAAACACACTACACATACTATTACCTATGGACAACGAACTATTCAGCCCCCAAGACCTCGAGGAACTGACTGCTCGGGGCATCACTCCTGACTCCGCAGCTCACCAAGTGGAGGACATCCGAAAGGGCTTCCCTTATCTTGAGATCTTAGCCTCAGCCTCACTCGAGCAGGGAATCTTACGCGTAGAATCCAGCGAGGAAGCACGCTATATGGATCTCTGGGAAGAGTATCTTCTCTCAGGGAAGGCTTCGGTCTACAAGATGGTACCCGCATCGGGAGCAGCCTCGCGTATGTTTAAGATGCTCTACAACTTCCTCGAAGCACCTTATACAGCACCCCAGAAGCCCGAAGAGGAGAAGTTCTTCTCGCACATTAGTCAGTTCGCCTTCTACGAGCGTCTCAACGAGGCTTGTCTGCGCAATAACTGGAAGACGATCCCGAAGCTCATCGCCTCAGGTGAATATAAGGCTGTGGTCGAAAACCTCCTTCTCCCGAAGGGTTTGGGCTATGGAAGTAAGCCCAAGGCTCTGCTACTCTTCCACAACTATAAGGAAGCTCCACGCACTTCGGTTGAAGAGCATCTGGTCGAAGGTGCACTCTATGCACGCGATCGTGAAGGGATGGTGCGCCTGCACTTCACCGTCTCTCCCGAGCACCGCAAGGACTTTGAGGCACTCGTTCACTCCCTCAGACCGCTGTACGAAGACCGCTACGGTGTCCGCTATGACATCAGCTTCAGCGAACAGCTTCCTGCCACCGATACTTTGGCGTTGACTCCTGATGGGGAACTATTCCGCACGGAGACGGGACACTTACTCTTCCGTCCAGGAGGACACGGAGCACTCATTCATAATTTAGGAAAGCTCTCAGCTGACATCGTCTTCATCAAGAACATTGACAACGTAGTCCCTGACCTTTACAAGGGCTCGACCGTGATGTATAAGAAGTTCCTCGGTGGTGTCCTGGTTGCACTGAGACGTCAGATCTTCGGATACCTCACTCTCTTGGAGAAGGGCAAACCATCGCACGCACAGCTTGACGAGATCTTATCCTTCCTCAAGGAACAGCTATCCATTGCTCTTCCTGAGGGACTTACTCGTGACGACAGCAAGACGCTACAGTGGATACAAAGTCGCCTCAATCGTCCCATACGCGTCTGCGGTATGGTGCGCAATCAAGGCGAGCCTGGTGGTGGGCCCTTCGTGGTGCGTGAGCATGATGGCAGTAGTTCTCTGCAGATCCTCGAGAGCTCTCAGATCAATATGGAGGATCCTGGACAGCGTGCCTTCTTTGAGGCTGGAGGCTACTTCAACCCTGTGGACTTGGTCTGCTCGATACGTGACTACAAGGGACAATCCTTCGACTTGACGCAGTTCGTCAATCCCAAGACCGCCTTCATCTCTCATAAGAGTCTCAATGGCCGTGAGCTACTGGCACTCGAGCTACCGGGTCTGTGGAATGGCGCAATGCACGACTGGAATACGGCTTTTGTTGAAGTGCCTTTGGATACCTTCAATCCAGTGAAGGAAGTCAACGACCTGCTCCGTACAGAGCATCAGACACCAGCCTAACATCACCCTACTACTTGATTTCTCACATAAATCTATACGAACTATGTCTACAATTATCGAGCGCTTAGCGCTACTCCGCAAGGAGATGAAAGCAGCCGGTCTCTCGGCTTACATCATTCCTTCTTCGGATGCTCACCTCAGCGAATACACACCTCTTCGCTTCAAGGGCCGTTCTTGGATCAGTGGTTTCACTGGTTCGGCAGGTACTGTCGTTGTGACCTTAGACAAGGCTGGTCTATGGACGGACTCTCGTTACTTCCTACAGGCTGGTGAACAGCTACAGGGCTCTTCGATCGAGCTCTTCAAGATGGGGATCCCTGGTGTTCCCTCGATCGAAGGCTTCCTCGCAGAGGAACTTCCCTCAGGCGCTGTCATAGGAGCTGATGGGGCTTGCCTCTCTTTTGCCGAAGCTGAGGATACCGCACGTAAGCTTGCTATCTACGGCATCGACTATCGCCTGACTCAGGACTTACTGGAGCAGGTATGGGCTGACCGTCCTGCCCTCCCCGATCAGCCACTCTTCCTCCACCCCGAGGAATACTCAGGAGCAAGTGCCCACACACGCATCGAAGCCGTCCGCACCAAGCTGCGTGCACAGGGAGCTAACGCTACGATCATCACGATGATCGATGAGCTGGCTTGGGTCTTCAACGTCCGAGGAAGCGATGTTTCCTTCAACCCCGTAGCCGTTGCCTTTGGCTATATTGGAGAGAAGGAAGCAGTGATCTTCGTTGATCCAGCCAAGGTACCCGACGAAGTGCGCTCCTATCTCTCTGCCAATGGCGTGACGATCAAGGGGTACACCGAGCTGGATAGCTTCATCGCAGCACTCCCTGCTGACGTACGTCTCTTGGTCGATAGCAAGCGTATCACCTACCACATCTATTCGCAGATCCCAGCGCACTGCCGTAAGATCGAAGGCGTATCAGCCCTCACACAACTTAAGGCTATCAAGAACTCTACCGAACTCTCCTGCCTCCGTCAAGCGATGGCTCGAGATGGAGTTGCTCTGACACGCTTCTTCAAATGGCTCGAAGAAGCCCTCGGTCGTGGAGAGACCTATACGGAGTATGAATTGGGAGTACGTCTCAATGAGTTCCGTGCTAAGGACGATAAGTTCTACGGGGATAGCTTCGGCACGATTTGTGGTTACCTTGGCAATGGTGCCATCGTCCACTATAATGCGCACGAAGACACGGCAGCCACGGTGCGTCCTGAAGGCGTCTTGCTCTTGGACAGCGGTGGTCAGTACCTCGATGGGACAACCGACATCACGCGTACCATTGCGCTCAGCACTCCCTCCGAAGAGCTTCGTACAGACTACACCCTCGTCATGAAGGGTCATATCCAGATAGCTCTGGTACAGTATCTCGAAGGGACACGCGGCAACCAGCTGGATGTTCTCGCTCGTCACGCACTCTGGCAGCAGGGGCTGAACTATGGACACGGTACGGGACACGGCGTAGGCTTCTTCCTTAACGTCCACGAAGGACCGCAAAACATCCGTATGGAAGTCAATCCCACACCGCTGGAAATCGGTATGATTACCAGCAATGAGCCTGGACTCTATCGCTCGGGTAAGTATGGTATCCGCATCGAGAACCTCGTAGTCACCGAGCTACGTGAAGAGACCGAGTTCGGTCGCTTCTTTGGCTTTGAGACTGTGACGGTATGCTACTTCGACAATCAGCTCATCCGCAAGGAGCTCCTCACCGCCGAGGAAATTGCTTGGTACAATGCTTATCAGGAACGAGTCTATCAAACTATCTCCCCCTTGCTTGAGAGCGATGAAGCAGCTTGGCTTCGTGCAAAGACGCTACCTCTCTAACGCAGTCAGACATTCAGCTCGATAGAGCTACTATTCCCAGCAATCCCCCAAGCCCCCATGTGGGTTTGGGGGATTGTTATTTACAGATGAGACTGTACAACGGTCTCATCTGATGCATAGTTATTGCCTGTGGCTATGATAGACCTATAGATGAAGACGGAAAGAAGTCACATAGGTGTATGCCATCTACCTATATTGCTATCCAGCGACATCTATAGTGGTCGATGCGGTGAGCAGTAGTGGTCAGGAGCACCGACCACTATTGCTCGCCCCATCGATCAGTAGTGGTCACTCCTCCCCTCACCCCATCAGCAAAGATGCTCTATGAGCAGTAACACCTCTGTTTTCCCGATCATTGATTTTTGTTGCGCCTGGAAGCCAGCAAGAACTATTATCTTTGTCTCAAATAATCCTATACGAGATGCAGCATCCTCTATCTATCTATAATACACTTCATCGCCGTAAAGAGCTCTTCGAGCCTGTGCAGGCTCCTCATGTAGGACTCTATGTCTGTGGCCCTACTGTCTACGGAGATGCTCACCTGGGTCATGCACGTCCAGCCATCACTTTTGATATTCTCTTCCGCTATTTGACTCACTTGGGCTACAAGGTGCGCTACGTACGTAACATTACCGACGTTGGGCACTTGGAGCACGATGCTGATGAGGGAGAGGACAAGATCGCCAAAAAAGCTCGCCTTGAGCAACTGGAACCCATGGAAGTCGTGCAGTACTACCTGACTCGCTATCGCCACTCTATGGAGCGTCTCGGTGTACTTCCTCCTAGCATTGAGCCTATGGCTTCGGGGCATATCATTGAGCAAATCATTTTAGCTCAGCAGATCCTTGATGCTGGCTTTGCCTACGTAAGTAATGGCTCTGTTTACTTTGATGTAGAGAAATACGATAAGCAATTCAACTACGGAGAGCTGAGTGGGCGTCGCATCGAGGACATGCAGAGCAATACGCGCGCACTTGATGGTCAAGATGAGAAGCGTGGCCCTCTGGACTTTGCCCTCTGGAAAAAAGCTCAGCCGGAGCACATCATGCGCTGGCCCAGCCCCTGGGGAGAAGGCTTTCCTGGCTGGCATGCAGAATGTACAGCCATGGGGAGGAAGTACCTCGGAGAGCAGTTTGATATCCATGGTGGTGGGATGGACTTAATCTTCCCTCACCACGAGTGCGAGATAGCTCAGGCTAAGGCATCGCAGCATGGTGAGCCACTCGTTCGCTACTGGATGCACAACAATATGATCACCATCAACGGACAGAAGATGGGTAAGTCGCTCGGGAACTTCATCACCCTGGATCAGTTCTTCTCTGGGGAGCATCCCCAGCTGGAGCAAGCTTATTCTCCGATGACCATCCGCTTCTTCATCCTCAGTGCCCATTACCGAGGCACGGTCGACTTTAGCAACGAAGCCCTCAAGGCAGCAGAGAAAGGCTTGGCTCGTCTGCTTGATGCAGCAGCACTCTTGGATGGTCTGCAAGCCAGTACTTCGACCTCCATCGAGAGCGTCCGTGGCCTTTCAGATCGCTGTCATGCCGCGCTCAACGATGACCTCAATACCCCAATAGCCATCGCCGAACTCTTTGATGCAGCTCGTGCGATCAACTCCATACATCACAAGCAAGCAACGATCGCAGCTGAAGACCTTGAGGAGTTACGTCATACGTACCGCCTCTTCCTCTTCGAGCTTCTTGGTCTGCGTGATGAGCGTATGGGTGAGGATGCTGAGGCAAACAAGGCTTTTGCTGGAGCCGTAGACCTGCTTCTCTCCATACGTGCAGAGGCTAAGAATAACAAGGACTGGACGACCTCTGATCGTATCCGTGATGAACTCTCTGCACTCGGCTTCACCGTCAAGGATACGAAGGAAGGCACCGAATGGTCGCTCTAAGGATCTATGCGCTATAGCTTTGTTATCCCTGTATATAATCGCCCTGATGAGGTCAGAGAACTCTTAGAGAGTCTGACCCACCAAGAACTCTTCGACTTCGAAGTGATCATCATTGAAGATGGTAGCTCCATAAGTTCGCAAGAGGTAGTTGATAGTTATCAGGGGAGTCTGCCGATACTTCGCTACATCGCAGTGCCGAATGGTGGTCCTTCACGTGCGCGCAACATTGGGGCAAGAGAAGCTCGAGGTGAATACCTTATTATCTTGGACTCCGATGTCGTCGTGCCTGCTGGATACCTCTCCGCCGTAGATGATTATCTGCTGGGAGATCCCGTAGATGCTTTTGGTGGTCCCGATGCGGCATCGGAGGACTTCACTCCAGTGCAGAAGGCGATCAACTATGCGATGACCTCACCTCTGACCACAGGGGGAATACGTGGAGGCAGTGCTAATGGGATGGAGAAGTTCAAGCCTCGTAGCTTCAATCTCGGCTGTCGTAGCTCAGTGTATCGTCAGCTTGGAGGCTTCAATGAGACGCTTCGCTTCGGCGAAGATATCGACTTCAGTCTGCGACTCATCGAAGGCGGATACCGCACAGCTCTTATTTCCAAGGCCTTTGTCTTCCATAAGCGAAGAGTGGACTTTAGGAAGTTCTTCAAGCAGGTACATAACTCTGGGATTGCTCGTATCCACCTCGAGACACGCCATCCAGGCAGTACGCGTCTGGTGCACCTTCTCCCTGCTCTCTTTACTATTCTCTCTGCGATATCCCTCTTCTTTCTCATAGGGCAGTGCGGGCTGATTACCCTGGCATTTATCCTCTTTGTTGATGCTTATCGCCGAGCAGGACACTCGTTTGAAGTGGCCTTGCTTGCCGTGCCTGCATGCTTCATACAGCTGTGGGGATATGGCTCGGGCTTCCTACGTGCTTGGTGGGGGAAGTATATCCTACGTCGTCGGGAGTTCATCGCCTTCAAAGATAATTTCTATGAGTAGAGGGCTGAGTCGCTATATACCTCTCTGGGGGGCACTCCTATCCCTCCCACTCTGTACGCACTCCTGTCGTCCTAAGATGCAGACGGTATCGCTGGGAGAAGTGTACTTACCAGAGCACCTAACTTCACCACACCAGCAGCGCGACTACCTCGTAGCTCACTACTGGGATAAGATAGAGGCACAGCCCGACACCAACCGATCAATGCTCGCTCATCAGATAGAGGATTTCTGTGCCCTCATACACGGTGCGTCGCTCGATCAGGTGCGCCGTACTATCATACGTCCGCTTGATGCGCTCTCGGGAGAGGCCCTATATACCGCCCTTGAGACATACGCCAAGATGCTCTATACGACAGAGAGTCCCCATTATAATGAAGCGGCTTATCGCTTGGTCTTAGCTTGGGAGCAACGTTCGATGAAGGTCGATTCGGCTCGCCGAACAGCGGCTTTCCTGCAGCAAGTTCGCCTCCAGAACAATGCCGTAGGACACTCAGCGCAGGACTTCATCTACTATACGAGTGATACGACTCATCAGGGGGCGCATCGCCTCTCTCGCTTCAGTGCACCCTATACCCTCTTGGTATTATCTGTCGACTCCGACCAAAAATCTATCCGATGGGCTAAGGATCTCCGCCAGCGCAAAGCCCTGACACGCATGATAGAGCTACGGACGTTACGCCCCTTAGTGCTCTATACAGGTGATCGATATCCAGACTCGACAGAGCGTGCTCTGTGGGCGGGGGGGACACTGGCCAGAGATTCCGCACAGCTCATTCTCAGTCAGCGACGCTACGACTTAAGTCGAGGAAGCGCCCTTTACCTCTTAGATGCGAAGAAGACCGTTCTCCTTCGCAATGCCTCCATTCCTCAGATCGCCAATTACTTAAATGCCCGAGATGAAGAGTAAGCATCTACTGACCGAACTGCTGGATTACATAGAGCTCTTTGAGCAATCCTTCCCATCGGAGGAAGAACTCACGCTGAAGAGCTTCCTCATCTTCGCACAGACGATGCAGGAGGGAAATGCTATTCCTACTGAGCCATCGCTACGCCCAGCTACCATGGGGCAACAGCAGCGTGAAGTATCGATCGCTCGTCACTTGAGTCTCTTACACCGCTATTCTAAGGGCTATATCAAGCGTGCGCTCACAGCTTCTACCCTGCTTCAGAGCGAAGAAGAATACTCTTATCTGGCAAGTCTGATGAGTGGTAAGCCCCAGACCAAGACGGAGCTGAACGCACTCAATGCGATGGAAAAGACTTCGGGAGCGGAGATTATTCGCCGCTTAGTAGCCAAGGGCTTGGCCGAAGAGCGCCCCGATGAGCGAGATAGACGGAGCGTTTTGGTCTCCATCACTCCACTGGGGCGAGCCGAGTTGATGAAGGTATTTCCTCAGCTTCGCACCGCAGCTCTTCTTCTTTCCGCCCCACTACAAGAGTCACAGCAAGCCACTCTGGATTTCCTCCTTCACTATCTTTGTGAAGCTCTTTCTACATTACCACCAGCTAAAAGTAACAGCGATCTCTCCGAATTGCTTAGTTCGCTACAGCGTAGTGGCACACCTTCCTATTAGTATCTTTACCTATGCTTCTCTTTGAGTTACTCTTAACCTTCGCCAAAGGCATACTCATCGGTATCTTAGTCTCCGCCCCTATGGGTCCTACTGGACTGCTGTGCTTGAGGGAAACGACACGAGGAAGCCGACGCGATGGTATGCTGGTCGGTCTGGGGGCTACGCTCAGTGATTTGGTCTATGGTCTTATAGCTTACTGGGGCGTAGGTATCGTACTCAATCTCCTGGATCAGTATAGTAGCTCGCTTCGTCTTGGGGGAAGTATCTTTATCTTAGGCTTCTGCATCATCCTCTTGACTCGTCATGTGACGACTAATGAAGAGGAGACTCCAGCTCCACCACATAGGCTCAAATCAGCCTATAGTGTCAAGAAAATCTCAGGTGCTTTCGCACTGACACTCTCCAACCCCTTTATCATCCTACTCTTCCTGCCCCTATATGCTCGCCTCGAGTTCGTCCGAGCTGTGAAGCTTCAGTTTATCGAGCTCTTTGTAGCTATGGCGGGGATCGGCATCGGCTGTATCCTGTGGTGGGTGATCCTTACTTATATCGTCAAGAAGCTCTCAGCACGCTTTGGGATGAAGAGTCTTGAGTGGATCAATAGGGTCGTAGCGGTGGTACTCATCTCTATAGCACTGGTAGGTATCTACTCCTCCATCTTCGAATAGCCTCACATTAGAGGCTTGTTCTCTCCATTTATTTCTTATGAAGCAAGCATATATTCCACGTATTGAGCGTGCATCGCGCACGCTCGCTGATCTCACGTCCGTACTGCGAGAGCAGGGAGAAGTCCTCTATATCGACACCTTGAACTGGCGAGCTGATTTTCCGCACCGCCCTCTGGTGGCAGCCTACTTAGGCTATGATGATACGGCTCTCTACATTACCTATGTGGTAGATGGTCAAGACCTCCGTACGCTCTCACCTGGAGATGGCAACTATGTCCATGAGGATAGCTGTGTTGAGTTTTTCATGCAGCGTGAGGCTGGACAAGCCTATATCAATTTTGAGTTCAACGCTGCTGGTGTCTGCTATGCCGCACACCATCAATCTCCATCCGAAGCTACATTACTCAGCGCAGCCGAGTTCGCTACCATCGAACGCTGGGCGACTCACCTTGGTGAGCACGGCTTAGAGCTGACTGGAGCACACACATGGGAAGTCACGATAGCCCTGCCATGGATAACTATGGGCTATAAGGAAGGGGTGCTACCATCCTCTCTTCGTGCCAACCTCTATAAGTGCGGAGATAAGACTCCTCACCCTCACTACCTCAGCTGGGCACCTATTGAAGAGAAGCAACCAGCCTTCCATCGTCCACAATTCTTCGGCGAACTTCATCTCAAGGCGTAGGCTTATCTTAGCTAATCTCTCTATGGCATCACGGCTTCATCCTTGGCTCTATGCGCTTCCTCTGAGTATCGTCACGCTGATACCTCTGCATGCTCAGACGGTGCTAAGCCATAGAGATAGCTTGCACTTAGACTCCCTGGATCGACTTCGCAGGGAGCTTGTTCGTGCTCATGAAGCACTCCCCAAGTATGGAGTCCCATCAGTTGATCGCCTCTTCCGGTACGAGCCTGTAGCACCATACAATCAGGATCGAGGCTACCAGTTTCTTCATGCGGTAGCAGGGAGTCGGCTTGGTAGTGCGCAGGGGGATGGAGCTCAAGGATCGCTCTTCAATAGCCTCATTACCCTTGCTGCTGGTAAGAACTATTACGCACCGAAGTGGTACTGGGGCATCGATGGTGTCATCGATGTCTTTGCCGACAACAATCCGATTGATGGTCAATGGCTTGGCTATGGTTTCTTCGTGGCTCGTGAGCTGGGCGTTGGTCAGACTTTGCAGTTCAGCACCTCGATTAATTATGCGGTGAGAAGTCGAAACTGGTACCATGAGCAGCATTTGTTTTTCTATTATGCTCCTCGCCACAATGGGCTCTTACAGCTCTCAGGAGGTCATACTTCCAGGAGAACATTCCATCTCACTCCCGAAGAGATTTATCGTGGATACTTTGGAGCACTCCCAGCGGCAAATAGCCCAACAGCAGAGTTCGCCAAAGACTACCTCCATGTGCGCAACCGCATTAGCCTCTCCGATGAGGTTGATCTCTCAGCCTCTCTACTTTTCGAAGATCGCAAGCCTCAGGCAGACTTTTCGGCTACGCATCATCGTCTATTTCTTGCCTCGGGGCAGCTACTCTGGGCGCCTTCCTTCCTGAATGAGAGTGAGTCTGGTATCCCCATTCCCATAGGTTATCGGCGTGAAGTCGGGTTCGTCTATAAGCAGGCTTTTGATCCACGTAGCAGACAGGCTATACCAGGGCAAGTACCTTATAGTCGCTTTCAGCAACTGGAAGTCTTCATGCGTGGAACATTCCTCTTGGGAGAAGAGCACCGAATTGATATGAAGGTCAATGCAGGGGCTTACTTATCGCGCGATTATCTTTCCCACAGCGACGAGAAGTATTTTGCACATATCTCTGCTATTGAGCGTACTCCATTCAAGGACAGCTGGGCTACACTTCCGCCCTTATTTACAGGAGGGAAGAACTGGACGACCCAAGAAGCAAACTTCTACTCCAAGCACTTCCTACTCTCCAAGACAAAAGGTTTTGGGGGCTTCTTCCGTATGGATGAGATGCTTCATGCTCGACAGTTATTCACCAGTGATGGGCGCGTATTCTCCGAGGTTGGCTATTCCATAGGCTGGGGAGATATAGCTCGTTGGGGTCTCTTTGCTGGCTATGACTGGCAAATAGGGCATCCACGCATGGCTCTTTGCCTCAGCTTACCTATACTCTGCCTAACGGCAACAGTCAGCGAACGATACTGAAAGTAACCTTCATCCTCTGCTGAATCGCTTTTAGATCAAAAGAAAAGCACAGGAATTTACGATTAGAAGGGTACCTTATTCCATGAAAGAGACCGTTGCACGGACTCCAAAATGACAAGCATAGCTTGGCATTTGGCTTGACTTTGCAGCATGCGATAATCGCAAGGCATTAAGACTGAGGGCGTAGGGAGTTTACTCCTGTAAATGACACGCCCGAATGTCGCAAACAACGAAGTGAGTGCCGTATGATGCAATAGTCTCTGAAAAGTCGTCTAAGTATCTATAAGTAAACTAATCCAGTAGAGGCGCACTAAGCGAAATACTGCACATGGGATCTCCTCGATGCAATTAGCTGACAGCATACAAAAATATACGCTAACTTTGTGCTAAAGACACCGACGTGTTGTTGGTACTGAGCAGGTGGGGGCTCTGAGGCTATTTCAGCAGGCTTCATCCTCATCTGAAAGATGGAAGGTGGCTTCATAAAGCCTCTCCTTCCCATAGAATTATACAGAGTTATGTCTGAAACAAAAAAGACGATAAGCCAAGATCGCAAGCGAACGAACATTCTTCATCGCCAAGAACTTGCCTTCATTGCCTACCTCGTGGAGCGCATGCCTCACTGGGTGACATCCAATATGCTTACTGCGCTGGGGTTAACAGGTAACCTCCTGGTCGCAGTGCTCATGTGCTTGAGCTCCATACTGGGAGCTTGGTTGCTTCTACTTACTCCACTTGCATTCTTCATCAACTGGTTCGGAGACTCCCTTGATGGCAGATTGGCATACTATCGCAAGAAGCCACGCAAGTGGTTTGGCTTCTGTCTGGATATCATGGTCGACTGGATCGGGATCGTAGCCATAGGCTTAGGCTATTACACCTACGTACAGCCAGAGTGGAAGGTCGTAGGCTTCATCTTTGTTATCCTCTATGGCGCAGAGATGATCATCTCTCAGCTCCGCTACAAGGTCACAGATCACTACTCCATAGACTCAGGTATTCTTGGGCCTACGGAGGTACGTATCATCTTATCCCTGCTTTTCTGCTCTGAGTTCTTCATCCCAGGCAGTATGCATTGGTCGGGACTGAGTATATCGATCGTACTGCTCCTCTCCTTCGTTGTAGACTTCCGCAAGCTCCTCACTGTAGCCAATGAGCGTGATAGAGCGCACCAGCAAGAGGGGCAAATAGCCAGCTAATCCACACGCCTTTGATTGTGCGCCTTCGCCACTTAGCCCTCAACTTTACTCAAGCCCAGATCTCAGCTGGAGTGGGATCTCTCATCGACTATGGATTGATGGTATTCGCCGTTGAGCTCTTGGGGTGGAGTCTATTTTGGGCACTTGCCCTGGGCGGAATAGTAGGAGCAATCGTCAACTTCTCGCTTAATCGTTACTGGACCTTTCGTGATAAAGGGATAGCCTACAGCAGTGGTCTGGTGAGCCAATTGATTAAGTTCACTACTATGGTCCTCGGCAGTATTCTACTCAAGTACTCAGGCACTTATATTTTAGAGCATTACGCAGATATTGACTACAAGATCGGCAAACTGATTAGCGACCTCTTCGTCTCCGTACTCTTCAACTATACGCTGCAGCGCTTCTGGGTCTTTCGCAAAGAGAAGTCCTGAGCACAACTTACATCACCACCTCATCGAAGATCATGATGTTTTCTACCCCTTACCGATATCTCTTAGGGCTGAGTCTCTGCTACACACTTAGCACCTCTGTCTCTGCCACACCAAAGGAAATTCCTGTGGCGATGAGTGAGCGTAGAACAGAGCATCTCCTTATCTTTCGAGGCATCGATCCTGTAGCACAACAGCGCTGGGTCGATAGTGTCTATAAGAGCTTGAGCTGGGAAGAGCGCGTGGGACAACTCATAATGCCGATCATTTACCCTCGAGTCGAGGACAATATATCCCTACTAAAGCGTATGCAATCGGAGAAGTGGGGAGGCATCCTATTCCAGAAAGGTCTCCTCGCTGATCAGAGAGAGTTGACCCAAAGTCTGCAAGCGGCCAGCCGCGTTCCTCTTCTGATAGCCCTTGATGGAGAATGGGGGCTCTTCATGCGACTCAAGGATGCACCACGCTACCCACGTAGCAAGGGACTCGGCATCGCTGGGGATATGAAGCTTATCAAATCCTATGGGGCTGAGGTAGCTCGTCAATGCCAACTCATGGGGATCCACATCAACTTTGCGCCTGTAGTAGATGTAAATATCAATCCGAAGAACCCAGTCATCGGGACACGTAGCTTCGGAGATAATCCCGAGCTGGTCGCTCGCTGTGCAGTAGCTTATGGCGAGGGACTTGAGTCTGGTGGTGTGCTCTCTGTAGCTAAGCATTTCCCTGGACATGGCGACACTTCGGAGGACTCTCATAAGACACTCCCTACAGTAGCAGCTACTCGTGAACGGATACAGCGTATCGAGCTGTACCCCTTCGCAGCTTATCGAGATGCTGGACTGGGTGGTGTGATGACAGCACATCTACGTGTCCCAGCCTATGAACCTTCGGGCAGATCAGCCTCACTGAGCAAAGCTATTACGACAGATTTACTACGTCAAGAGATGCGCTTCAAGGGACTAGTCATCACGGATGCCTTAGAGATGCGTGGGGCGCAAGTCCCGCCAGGCAGCTCTGTTGCCCTCGAAGCATTCAAAGCAGGCAATGACATCCTACTTGGCCCATCTCAGCCATTAGAGGCACGTAATGCCATCCTCCAAGCTCTACGTACCGGAGAGGTGAAAGAGTCTGAGATCGAGGAGAAGTGCCGTCGCATCTTATCCTTCAAGTATGCGCTTATCATCAAGAAGAAAGCACCAGAAGCCTCTCCTCAGGAGGTGAAGAATATGATCTGGACGAGCGAAGAAGCTGCACTCCGTACTCGCCTTTGGCAGGCTAACATATCGGCAGGAGAAGGAGATGACCCTACAGCAAAGACGAAGGCGATACAATCTCCGACAAAGCCATGTCGCTAAGAAGTTGATCTATGGGCTATCGTCTATTCCTGCCACTTCTCTCTACTCTATCACTGCTCCATCTGGGTACGCTCACAGCACAGCGCACTCAGATGGAGATAGTGCGGATGATGCCTGATTCGACTTCGGTAAGCCATCCTCATGATCCTGATTCCATAGATCCATCTGCACTACTACGTATAGACAGTTTGGCTAAGGAAGGGGTACATATGGGTGCATATCCAGGATGCCAGATCTTTGTCTTCTATCGTGGTGAGGTAATTATCAATAAAGCATACGGATCGCTGGAGCCACTCAGCGAATCGCAGGCTGAGCCCGTATCTACACAAAGCATCTACGACTTAGCCTCTATCACTAAGGCGGTGGCCACTACTCCAGCCTTGATGCTCTTGGTCGGTGAGAAGAAGGTCAACCTTGATAGTCCCCTTCTGAGTTATCTCCCTGAGACCAAAGATACACTCTTGGGTATGGTCACTATTCGCCAGCTGCTTCTACATCAATCAGGGCTGCCAGCAGGGATTAACTTCTACAGAGACCTAATTGATGATACAAGCTACGAAGGATCACTCATCCGCTACAAAGCCTTCGATGGAGCTGTTCCTTTAGTGGGAAAGGCTTGGGGAAATCCTAACTTCCGCTTCCTCGAGCAGTACATCTCAGACAAGGCTACCGAAGAGCATTCCCTACACTTTGGTTCGAAGAGATATCTCTCCCCTACCTTCAAGCAGCGGATGATGGAGCGTCTACTTACGGCACGCATCTCAGCTGACAAGAGCTACCGCTACAGCGATCTCAACTTCCTCCTGCTCCAGCAGGTCATCGAGCGCATCACGGGAAAATCGCTGGATCAGTTCGTAGAAAAGAATATCTATCGCCCCCTTAGAGCACACCTGTACTTTAATCCCTTGGAGCATGGAGTAAGCCTTCATCAGATCGCCCCATCGCAGCATGACACCTTCTTGCGTGGCGAGATCTTGCGTGGCACAGTCGATGATGAGACTGCTGCTTGTCTTGGTGGAGTATCAGGCAATGCGGGACTCTTTGGCTCAGCCCAAGAGCTGGCCAAGGTCTGTCAACTATTACTCCTACATGGTGCATGGGGAAGGAAACAAATCATCCCTCGTGAAGCAGTCCGCCTCTTCACCGAGACTACAGATGAGGCAGGCATCCGCTTCTTAGGCTTTGACAAGCCTCGCTCGACTGGCGGTCCTACAGGAGTCTATGCCTCTGACGCTACTTATGGGCATCGGGGCTTCACGGGTACATGCTTTTGGGTAGACCCTAAGTACGACCTGATCTTCATCTTCCTGTCCAACCGCACCTACCCTACACGTCAAAACAAAATCCTCATACGTGAGCGACTACGCGAGCGTCTCCAAGACTTAGTCTACGAGGCGATCGGTGTCACCACGCCCAGATAATACTTGATCTTTTTATCCCCTCTCGCTACAACTATGAGCCAAGTAAACCCTACGTCCACCACGATTATCGGAGTCGCTGGTGGCTCTGCTTCAGGCAAGTCGACCCTTGTACGTAAGCTACAAGAAGCCTTTGTCGATGAGCACGTCACGACACTCTGCCACGACTTCTACTACAAGGCGCACGATGACCTCAGCCTCGAAGAACGCTCCCAACTCAACTATGACCATCCGCACTCCTTCGACACGGACATGATGATTGAGCATATCCGCCAGCTCAAGCAAGGACAAAGCATCCAGCGTCCCGTCTACTCCTTCACCGATCACAACCGCCTACCACAGACGGTGCTTGTCCAGCCTGCCAAGGTCTTGATCCTCGATGGTATCTTGATTCTCGAGAATAAGGAACTGCGCGAACTGATGGATGTCAAGGTCTTCGTTGACACCGATGATGATGTCCGCTTAGCACGTCGTCTGGTGCGCGATGTCCAGGAGCGTGGCCGTGACATGAACTCTGTGCTGAAGCAATACTTCTCGACCGTGAAGCCCATGCATCGTGACTTCGTAGAGCCCTCCAAGCGCTATGCCGACATCATTATTCCCGAAGGGGGAATGAACCCTGTGGCACTTTCGCTCCTTGTCGAGAATATCCATTCGATTCTCAAGCGCGGGCAGATAGACTAAGTCGCGCGCACCTCTTTGACCCTTGAATTTGGCTACTATTATCTATGATTTCTTCGCTGATAGGCAGTGATACAATATGTGCCGTAGCTACGGCTCCAGGCATGGGAGGGATTGCGGTCATCCGCATATCTGGCTCCGAAGCTATAGGCATCGTCGATCAAATCTTCTCCTGCAAGGAAGTACGTACCCTGGAGCGTGCTAAGGATCGAACGGCTTACTTCGGTCGCTTTACCCATGAAGGAACGATGATCGATGAAGGGCTGGTCACCTGCTTTCGATCTCCACGCTCATATACAGGTGAAGATGTCGTAGAGATCTCATGCCACGGATCTATCTTCATCCAGCAGAAGATTCTTGAAGCTCTTACAGACCAAGGATGTCGCATTGCTGCCCCTGGGGAGTTTACGCGCCGAGCCTATCTACAAGGCAAGATGGATCTGAGTCGAGCAGAGGCTGTGGCAGACCTCATTGCCTCCGAATCCGAAGCGCAACATCGCATGGCTCTGGCACAATTGAGAGGAGGATATAGTGCTGAATTTACACAGCTTCGTGAGCGACTGGTATATCTAACTAGCCTCATGGAGCTGGAGCTGGACTTTAGCGAAGAAGATGTCACCTTCGCAGATCGCACACAACTCCTGCAGCTCCTTGACGAACTCACAGAGAAGATTGTGGGCCTGACCGAGAGTTTCCGTCTTGGAAATGCCATCAAGCGAGGTATTCCTGTGGCGATCGCTGGAGCAACGAATGTAGGGAAAAGTACTTTGCTCAATGCTCTCTTGGGCGAAGAACGTGCCATCGTTAGTGATATACATGGTACGACTCGTGACACTGTCGAGGAAGTGCTCAACATCGATGGTGTGCTCTTCCGCTTCATTGACACGGCTGGACTACGGTCTACAGGCGATACGATCGAAGCCTTAGGCATTGATCGTAGCTATGAGAAGATCGATAAAGCAAGCCTCATCCTCGTGCTCATTGATGCCCTAAGGTTATCGGACGAGGACTATCGCACGGCACTTATTCAGCTCCTTCCTCGACTGAAAGAAAAGCCATTCCTCATCCTACTCAATAAGATAGATGCCCTCGAGTCGCAGACTATAGCATCCTGTCAGCAAGTCCTCTCTACCCTACTTGCCACGCATCTACCGGCAGATACCAAGCCTCTCATCCTGCCTATATCAGCCAAGCGAGGTGATGGCATGGAGACACTTCGCTCTGAGCTACGCCAGGCATTAGCCCTCCCCGAACTTGCATCAACCGACCTTGTAGTGAGCAACGCACGCCACCATGCACTGCTTACCACTGCCCTCCAGAGCTTAAGGACGGTGCGTCAAGGCCTGACCGATGGTCTTCCTACGGATCTACTCACGCCCGACCTTCGTGGAGCGATCTCCTCTATTGGAGAGGTTACAGGCGAAGACATCACGAGTGACACCGTCCTTCACACCGTATTCGCGCACTTCTGCATCGGCAAATAACTCCTGATTATCAACGATAATCAAGCATCACAAAAAATCACAAAGGCGCTCATTATGAGAGCCTTTTCTTTTTCCCATTCTGTTCGTTAGGCATCATCTGTTGCCGTTCTTTCGCTGTTTTTTGTACCTTATTTGTACCGCACGTAGCTCTCCAATCCTCCAGCCTCTCTCGTATATACCGAGATACTGGACAAAGTTGAATATGGAATAAGATAGGATAATCATATCGGGCGAAATGAATTTGAAGTAGAATCAATCAAATGTGATATGGCAAAGAGTAATGAGCTGATAAAGAAGGTGTGCGAGTGGTGCGGAAATGTTTTCTATGCCCAGAAGGTTACAACTCGGTATTGCAGTCATACTTGCAATAGCAGAGCTTACAAAGCGAATAAACGTAAAGAGCGTATCAGGGTTACTGAGGCTTTGACTGATAGAACTATCCAAGAAAAGCCAATAGAGCAACTAAAAGATAGACCTTTTCTCTCCATTGCAGAAACAGCGTGTGGTGTACTGAGAAAAGTTGACAATGGGACGGGTAAGTTAGGATATGGGGGTACAGACTCGGTTCATTAGAGCGAGATGGAGTTTACAGTCTCGTGCGATACTCACAGCGAGCGTTTACAGAGGTCAAAGATAGCTCTTTGTTTGGGTGTCATCTTGGCGTAGAGCTTCGGTGAGATGCTCCAAGAAGGCGTCCTTCCCTCAG